>NZ_JARAZV010000059.1:0-627 GCF_033795085.1 Streptomyces sp. AK08-02 | reverse complement strand
CTGGAAGGAGCGGACGAGGACCTCGTAGAAGACGGCGCGTTTGAACCACTCGGGGTCCCGGTCCTTGGCGGGAGTGTCCTCGAAGGTGTCCGGAACAGGCTCGTTGACGATCATGTGGTGGGTGACCCTCCGATCTGCGGGGTGGACGGTCGCAGGACGGTCAGAACGTGCGCGGGGCGAGTACCCGGTTCCAGGCGCACATAGTTCGTCCTGCCCCATTCGTAGGTCTCGCCGGTGAGCTCGTCGCGCACCGACGCGGGCTCGTGCCAGTCCAGGCCGAGTTGCGGCATGTCCAACGAGACCGTCGCCTCCTGGGTGTGGTGGGGGTCGAGGTTCACGACCACCAGAACCGTGTTCGATCCCCGGCGCTTCGAATAGACGATCACCGCCTCCTGGTCCGCGTGATGGAAATGGAGATCACGCAACTGCCGCAGGGCCGGACTGCGTCGCCGGATCGAGTTGAGTTTGGCTATCAATGGCGCGATGCTACGTCCGTCACGCTCCGCGGACTCCCAATCGCGGGTACGCAGTTGGTATTTCTCGGAGTCCAGGTATTCTTCGCTGCCTTCGCGCAGCGGGGTGTTCTCGCACAGTTCGTAGCCGCTGTACACACCCCAGGTCGGGGAG
>NZ_JARAZV010000018.1:0-279066 GCF_033795085.1 Streptomyces sp. AK08-02 | reverse complement strand
ACACCACCCCCCAGGTCATTCGTTCGACAGGGGGGAACAGTCATGCCGGACCCGGAGGCCAGCGGCCCTCTTGCAGGACCGCGAAGAAGATAACGGGGGGGGGACACACCTCCCGTAGCGACCGGTTCATCCGCCCCATGCCCCATGCCCCATGCGGTGCGGCGGTGACGCGGAAGGGCGCGTCACCGCCGTGCCGCCGTCACTACAGCCGGGCGTAGGCCCGTACGTCCGCGTCCGTGTCCCCCGCCACCGAGGCGAGGGCGTCGGCGACCCCCGGGCGGCCGTCGTGGCGGCGCAGCGCTCGGACGGCGGCCTTGCGTACGTCGGCGAACGCGTCGGACAGTGCCTCGGTCAGGGCGGGAACCGCCAGGTCCGGTGCCGCCGCGCCGAGGGCCGTCGCCGCGCCCGAACGGACCTGCCAGGCGGGGTCGGTCAGCGCGGCGGTCGCCGCCGTGTCCAGGGGCGGTGGGCAGCCGGTGGTCGCGAGGGCGGTGAGCGCGGCGGCCCTGACCAGGGCGTCGGTGTCGGCGAGTAGGGGCTTGAGGTCGTCCGGGGTGCCGACGGTGCCCAGTCCGTGGGCGGCGGCGACCCGAACCTCGCGTGAGGTGTCGGCGGCGGCGCGGGCCAGTTCCGGTACCGCGTCCACCGACACCAGGGCCCGGACCGTCTGGATGCGCACCCCGAGATCGGGATCGGCGAGGGTGCGGGCGTACAGCTCGGCGGAGCCCAGGCGCAGGGCGCGCAGGACGTCGAGCGCGGCTGCCCGTACGCCCTCCCGGCCGGGGTCGTCCAGGGCCAGCGCGGTGACCAGGGCGTCGCGCAGGGCCTCCTCGGGCGGCAGCACCTCGACCAGTTCGCGCAGTGAGCCCGCCGCCGCCTCGCGTACGCCCGGGTCCGGGTCGCCCAGTGCGGTTGCCAGGGCCGGGCCGGTGCCCTCGGGGGTGGTCTCGGTGAGCGTGGCGACGGCGGTGCGGCGTACGGCCGGGTCGGGGTCGGTGAGGTAGGGGTGGAGGTCCGGCAGGCCGGGCTGGTCCTCGGCGAGGGCGAGCAGTTCGAGGATGCGCGGGGAGGGCGCGGTCGAAGTGGGCAGGACCGTACGGGACTTGACTGTTCCCGAGCCCACCGGGGCCACCTCGCGCGAGCCCGCCGTCGCCACCTGCTCGGGGTGGACCTCGCCGATCACGCTCATCTCGCCGCCTGTTGGCTCGAAGCCCTCGACGGGGACCAGGTAGGGCGCCACCGGCCGGGTCAGGAACTCCATCGAACCGTCCGCCGCCTTGCGGACGTTGAGGTGGCGCAGCCAGTCCTCGTCGTCGCGCTGCGGGATGTCGGTGCGCTCGTGGTAGAGGCCCCAGCGGCTCTCCGTACGGGCCAGGGAGGAGCGGGCGGCCAGTTCGGCGCAGTCCCGGATGAAGTCGACCTCGGCGCAGCGCATCAGCTCGTGCGGGGTCTTGCCGCCCATGCCGGCGATCTCACCGCGCATCCGCTCGAACGCCTCGACAGCCAGGGAGAGTCGGGCGCCGCTCTTGGGCGGGGCGACGTAGTCGTTGACGAAGCGACGGAGTTTGTACTCGACCTGGGGCTGCGGGGGCCCGTCCGGATTGCGGAGGGGGCGGTAGATCAGCTCGTGTGCCTCGCGGAGCTGATCGGGCGGCAACTCGCCCTCGTAGGCGCGGTGTTCGGTGGCCGCGTCGGCTCCCGCGAGGTCGCCGAAGACAAAGGCGCCGATCATGTAGTTGTGCGGTACGCAGGCCAGGTCACCGGCCGCGTACAGGCCGGGGACGGTGGTGCGGGCGTGCTCGTCGACCCAGACTCCGGACGCCGAGTGGCCACCGCACAGGCCGATCTCGGAGATGTGCATCTCGATGTCGTGGGTGCGGTAGTCGTGGCCGCGGTTGGCGTGGAAGGTGCCGCGGGTCGGCCGTTCCGTGGAGTGCAGGATGTCTTCCAGGGCGGCGACCGACTCCTCGGGGAGGTGGCTGAGCTTCAGGTAGACGGGGCCTCGCTCGCTCGCCACCTCCGCCGCGAACTCGGCCATCATCTGGCCCGACCAGTAGTCGGAGTCGACGAAGCGTTCGCCGTGCCGGTTGACCTGGTAGCCGCCGAAGGGGTTGGCGACATAGGCGCAGGCCGGGCCGTTGTAGTCCTTGATCAGGGGGTTGATCTGGAAGCACTCGATGCCGCTGAGTTCGGCGCCCGCGTGGTACGCCATCGCGTAGCCGTCGCCCGCGTTGGTGGGGTTCTCGTACGTGCCGTAGAGGTAACCGGAGGCGGGCAGGCCGAGGCGTCCGCAGGCGCCGGTCGCCAGGATCACCGCACCGGCCCGTACGGTGACGAACCGTCCGGTGCGGGTGTCGAAACCGGCCGCGCCGACCGCTCTTCCGCCGGCGGTGAGGACCCGTACCGGCATCACGCGGTTCTCGATGCGGATGCGCTCGCGCATCTCACGGCGGCGCAGCTGCCGGTAGAGGACCTTCTTGACGTCCTTGCCCTCGGGCATCGGCAGGACGTAGGAGCCGGAGCGGTGGACCTGGCGGACCGCGTACTCGCCGTGCTCGTCCTTCTCGAACTTCACGCCGTAGGACTCCAGGCGCTGCACCATGGCGAAGCCGCGGGTGGCGGTCTGGCGGACGGTGGCCTGGTTGACGATGCCGTCGTTGGCGCGGGTGATCTCGGCAACGTAGTCGTCGGGTTCGGCCCGGCCGGGGACGACCGCGTTGTTGACGCCGTCCATGCCCATGGCGAGGGCGCCGGAGTGGCGGACGTGGGCCTTCTCCAGGAGCAGGACGTCCGCGCCGTGCTCGGCGGCGGTCAGCGCGGCCATGGTGCCGGCGGTGCCGCCGCCGATGACCAGGACGTCGCAGGTCAGCTCGTCGGCGTCATGGAGGGAGGGGATGGCCGTGACCGTCGTGCCGTGCGTCGTGCTGTCCATCGGGAGGGAGACCTTTCAGGTGCTGAGGGAGGCGAGGATCTCGCGGCGCAGGGCGACCGTCGCGGGCTCGCCGTGGGCCGCGCGCTCGCGCGGTCGGGGTACGTCCAGGACCTGGCCGGTGCCGAGGAGGGCGACGCGGTCGCCGAGGAACACCGCCTCGTCGACGTCGTGGGTGACGAAGACGACCGTGGCCCGGGTGCCGTTGAGCACCTCGACGAGCAGGTTCTGCATCCCGGCCCGGGTCTGCGCGTCCAGCGCCCCGAACGGCTCGTCCATCAGCACCGCGCGCGGGCGCCCGGCCAGGGCGCGGGCCAGCTGTACGCGCTGACGCTGGCCGCCGGACATGCGGTGCGGCAACTGGTCCTCGCGGCCGGCGAGGCCGACCTGGGCGAGCCACCGCGTGGCCTGTGCTCTGCGTTCGGCGCGCGGCAAGCCCCGTATGGCGAGCGGGAGTTCGACGTTGCGGCGGGCGTTGCGCCAGGGCAGCAGGCCGTCCTCCTGGAAGACCAGAGCGCGGTCCGCCTCCGGGCGGGTGATCGGGCGGTCGTCCTGGCTGACGTGTCCGTCGAGCGTGGGCAGCAGTCCGGCCAGGGTCCGCAACAGTGTCGACTTGCCGCAGCCGGACGGGCCCACGACGGTCAGGAGTTCGCCGGGGGCGATGTCGAGGTCGAGGCCGTCGAGCACCGGCAGTCCCGGGCGCCCGATGGTCGCGCCCAACAGCCGTAGCCGTACGCCTCGTGGGGCCTCGGTCTCCACCGTGGAGGTGCTGACCTGGGTCGTCATGAGGCCGCCCTCCCGGACGCGTGCGCAGTGGCGGCCGGGCGGCGGACCTGCCGGGGCACCGCCCGTTCGGCGGCAGGGCGCGGCAGCCAGCGGGTGACGCGGCGCCCGGCGACCTCGACGGCCGTCGAGGTGAGCCAGCCGAGGAGGCCGATGGTGGCCATGCCGACGAGGACGCCCGGGTAGTTGACGATCGTGTAGTCCTGCCAGGTGCGGTAGCCGACGCCGTACTGGCCGGAGATCATCTCGGCGGAGATGACACAGATCCAGGACACGCCGATACCCACCGACAGCCCGCCGAGGATGCCGGGCAGCGCGCCCGGCAGCACGACCGAGGCGAGGATGCGCAGCCGACCGCCGCCCATCGTCAGGACGGCCTCCTCCCAGACCGGGGTCAGCGCCCGGACGGCGTGCCGGGTGGAGACCAGGACGGGGAAGAAGGCGGCGGTGAAGGTGATGAAGACGATGCCCTGTTCGTTGCTGGGGAAGAGCAGGATCGCGACCGGGACCAGGGCTATCGCCGGGATGGGGCGCAGGACTTCGAGCAGCGGGCCCAGGAGGTCGGCGGCCAGCCGGGAGCGGGCGATGGCCGTGCCGACCGCGATCCCGGCCACGGCGGCGAGCGCGAAGCCGGTGAGGATGCGGGTCAGGCTGTCGGTCAGGTCCTGCCAGTAGAGGGCGGTGCCCAGACGGTGCGCGAACTCGTCGGCGACCTGGGTCGCCGTCGGGAACTGGGCGAAGCGCAGCCAGAGGTTGACGTGCCGGCTGGTCAGCAGCTGCCAGATGCCGAGCGCGGCGAGCAGCGAGGCCGCGCGCAAGGCGTAGCGGGCGTACGGGGACGAGGGGGCGCTCATTTCGCCGCCTGCTTGAGCGCGTCGGCGTAGCTGACGATCCGCGCTCCGGGGTGGGCGGCGGTCCAGGCGTCGGCGGTGGCCTCGGTGACGAAGGGCTCCAGGTCGGTGCCGTCCTGGACCCAGACCGACCTGTCGGCGAACCAGCGGGTGCCGGTGGTGGCGTCGGGGACGTACGCGGCCCGTACGGCGGCCCTGTGCCCGGCGACGTAGCGCAGGAGGGCGGCCGGGTCGGCGTAGGTGCTGGTGGTGGTCGCGCCCTTGAGCCAGACCTCGGGCCTGGAGGCGGGGGCCGTGGTGGCGGCGGCCTTGGCGTATCCGGTGCCGTAGGCCTTCTTGAGGTAGCTGTCGTCGACGAAGTCGGAGACGTCCACCGGGCCCGCGAGCTTGGCGGAGACCAGCAGCGGGACGTCCTTCTTCAGGGCGGCGACCAGCTCGGGCTTGAGGGTGGGGTCGAAGGTGGAGATGCCGCCCTCGCCGTTGTAGAGGTAGACGACCTCGGCGGGGAGCCCGGTGACCTTCGCAACCTTCTCGGCGGCGGTGACCGGGTGTGCGTCGAGATACGCGGTGGCCTTGATCTGGGCGGCGAGGAAGGCCTCGACGACCGCCGGGCGCTGGTCCGCGAAGGCGTCGCGCACGGTGACGCCGTGCAGGGTGGGCAGGCCGAGCGAGCCGCCGTCGTACAGGGCCTTCGCCTTGCCCTGGAAAGCGAGCAGGCCGGGCCAGGCCACGAACTGGGAGAGCGCGTCGACGCTGCCCGCCTCCAGCGCCGAAGCACCCACCGCGGGCTGCTGGTTGAGCTTGCTGACGTCCTTGTCGGGGTCCAGCCCGGCCTGTTCCAGGGCCCGTACGAGGGTGCCGTCGGCGGCCGAACCGACGCTCGTCGACACCTTCTTGCCGCGCAGGTCGGACAGCGACTTCAGCTTCGAATCCGGGGCGGTGACCACGGTGTTGAGGGCGCCGCGCGCGTTGTAGCCGGTGACGGAGACCATGCGGGTCGGGGCGTTCAGCTGCTTGCCCCGGGAGGCGTTGATGAGCAGCGGGAAGTCGCCCATGGAGCCGATGTCGACCTTCCCGGCGACCATCGCGGCGGTGATCGGCGCGCCCGTCGCGTAGTCCTGCCACTCCACCTTGTAGGTGATGCCGTCACGGGCGCCCTGGGCCTTCAGCGCGCTCTCGAAGTAGCCGAGGGAGCGCAGCAGGGTCCCCGCGGTGACGGTGTTGATGGTCTTGGACTGGTAGCCGACGGTCACGGTGACCGACTTGCTGTCGCTCGCGTCGGCGGAGCCGCCACAGGCGGTGAGCGGGAGGAGGAGGGCGGCGGCGAGGACGGCCGGAGCGATTCCGCGATACGGGCGGGGCGTGCTGGACATGCGGGTGGGACCTTTCACCGGAGGAGGTAGGGCATGTTGACGGTGACCGCGCCCGTGGGGCAGCGGGCGGCGCACGGGCCGCAGTACCAGCACTCGTCGACGTGCATGTACGCCTTGCTGGTGTCCGGGTCGATGGCGAGCGAGTCCAGCGGACACATGTCGACACAGAGGGTGCAGCCGTCGATGCACTTGGACTCGTCGATCGTGACGGGCACGTCGGCACGCTGGGGGACGAGAGGCATGGCTGTCTCCGGGAAGTGGGTGAAAGGGGGTACGAGAGGTTCGGGAGGAGGGGAATCAGCTGGAGCGGTGGAGCAGTCCCCGCATGGTGATCCGGTCGCCCCGGAAGCGGATGAACTCCAGGTCCACGGGCCGCCCGTCGGACAGACAGGTGAGCCGCTCCAGCATCAGTACGGCCGCTCCGCGCGGGGCCTCCAGGACGGCGGCGGAGTGCGCGTCGGCGGTGACGGCCTCCAGGGTGATCTCGGCGGTGCCCAGGCGCCGGCCGGTGATCTGCTCCAGCAGCCGGAAGACGTCGGTGTTCTCCAGGTCGGCGCCGAGGAGTTCGACGCCGATGTCCATCGGGATGTAGGTGAGGTCAAGCGACAGCGGCACCCCGCCGAGGCGGCGCAGCCGTTCCACGTACAGGACCTCGGCACGCGGTCGCAGTCCGAGCCTGGCGGCGACCGGTCCGGGCGCGGGAACCGGGCTCATGGTGCGGACCTCGTTGGTGACGTGGCCGTGCTCATGGAGGGTCTCGGCCAGTCCCATGAGCCGGTCCAGGCCGTGCGGGTACTTCTGACAGGTGACGACCGTCCCGACCCCGGGCAGCCGCTCGACCAGTTGTTCGGTGCGGAGCAGGTCCAGGGCCTGGCGGACCGTGTTGCGGGACGCGCCGTAGTCGGCGCCGATGGCGTCCTCGTGCGGGAGTACACCGTCGGGAAAGCCGTCCGTCAGAAGCTGGTGGCGCAGCAGGTCGGCGAGCTGCCGGGCCCGGTCGGCGCGCAGCCTGCGGCGTCGCGCAGCCGCGACGGGCGCGGTGTGTTCGCGAGTGCGGTCGGCGGGCATCGGGGCTCCCAGCGGGGCGGGGGTTCGTGTCCCCCGGACCATAACCGTGGGCCGTCCCCCGTGGTGTTGCGGCAGTGTTGCGCCACCGGGCCGCGGGTCGCGCACCGGTGTGAGCTGGCGGTTTGCCCCGCCGGGCGGCAGATCCGCCACCCGGCCGAATCCTGTCGGGCGGCTCCGGTCAGCGCCGGTGGACGGCACCGGGGAGGCGGAGGCGTCGTACGACCGACCTTGTCTCCATGCCGCGCAGGAGGGCACGAGGCCGGGGGGACTCCTCCGGAGCGGTGTCCGGCGGCGCGGTGTCGGCCGCCCACAGGGTCATCTCGCGGTCGCGCGGCCCCTCTACGGTGTGCGGGTCGCCGTCGCCGAAGACGCGCACGGGGTGCGAGGCGTCCCAGGGCCGCCAGCCCGGGTCACCGTCGACGGCGAAGCGCACCCACGCCGTGTGCGTGGCATCGGCGAGCTCCTGCGGGGCGTCGTCGCCCGCGAGCCTGCCGGACTCGGGGGTTCGGCAGCTGTCGAACACGAATCCCAGTTCGATGGAGTGGCAGGCGCCCAGTCCGGGCCTGGTGGACGGCCAGGCGAACTCGTAGACATAGGCCCGGCCGCCCTCACCACCCCTCCCGCCCTCGCCACGTGCTTCCGCGAGTCGGTGCAGCGGTACCCGGAGCAGGTGGTCGGTGACCAGCTGGCCGACCAGGTCGGCCGGGCCGGCGTCGGGGTGCAGGGTGCGGTAGCCGCGCGGGACCTCGGGGCCGCAGTGACAGCGGGCCATGGCGCCGGCCAGGGCGACCGCGCCGAGCCGGTCGATACGCTCCAGCAGCCCGCCGGGCACCAGCCACAGCCGGTACTCGTCCCGGGTCCAGCCCAGCAGCAGGTCGACGTCGGCGGCGGCCCCGTCGACGAGGGCCTCCAGGGGGTCGCGGGGGACGAGGTCGCCGTCGACGACGATGCCGAAGGCGGGTCCGCCGAGGACCGGGCTGCTCAGCCGCCCGACCTCGCCCTGGACGCGCAGCAGCAGTTCCCGGTCGACGGCGGCGAAGGCCTCGGCGGTCGCCGGGATCTTCAGCCGGGCCGCCATCCGGCGCACCATCCGCCGTACCTTGTCGCGGTCGCTCACCTCGGGCGGCCCGCTCTGCAGCACCGCCCGCCGGAAGAGCCCCCGTGCGCGTGGGGAGGCGAGCAGCGCGCCGATGCTGATGGCGCCGGCCGACTGGCCGAAGACGGTGACCCGGTCGGGGTCGCCGCCGAAGGCCGCGATCGACGCCCGCACCCACTCCAGCGCGGCGAGCTGGTCGCGCAGGCCCGGGTTCGGGGGTGCGTCCGGGAAGAGGCCGTAACCCTCCACGCCCAGGCGGTAGTTGACCGAGACGAGAACCACGCCGTCGCGGGCGAAGGCGCGGCCGTCGTAGACGGGCACGGCGGACGAGCCGCGGGTCAGGGCGCCGCCGTGGATCCACACCATGACCGGGAGCCGGGCCCCTCGGCCGGGCTCCGGTGTCCACACGTTGAGGTTGAGACAGTCGTCGCCGGGGACCACCGGGTCCGACAGCAGCCGGGAGAAGACCTCGGAGTACGGCGGTTTCGGCGCGGTGGGACCGAAGCCGCCCGCGTCGCGCACCCCGTCCCAGGGGGTGGGCGGCACGGGCGGCCTGAACCGGCGGGGGCCAACGGGCGGCGCGGCGTACGGGATGCCCCGGAACACGGCGATCCCGTCGCCCTCGTATCTGCCCCGGACGTCCCCGTAGGGCGTCCGTACGACGGGTTCCGTCGGTTCTGCCGTCATCTGCTCACCAGCTCCCTCGCCGCCGCGCGTGAACCGTTCAGATCACAGCAACACATGACCGGCCGGTATTCCTGCGGAAGGAGCCTTTCGGTGGGTGACGGTGCGGCTGTCCGGCGTACATCAGGGTGCCGAAGCCGAGCCGGCCGAAGCCGCCGCTCGTCGTGCCGTGGTCACCTCCCCCGCCTCGGCCGTCGTCTTCACCCTCTTTGTCCCCCTGTGCCTCTACCGCGGCCCCCTCAACGTGTTCGGGCTCGGCGCGGGCATCGCGGGCGTCCTCATCGCCACCGGCATCTACCCCGCGGCCGTCGTCCTCGGCATGGCCACCTCGTACAACCAGGTCTTCGGCGTCGCCGGCCCCACCAGCACCCAGACCGTGTGGAGCGCCCAGTACGCGGGCGTCACTCCCCAGCGGGTCATGGTGCGCACCCTGCCGTACGTCTGGGCGGTCGCTCTCGACGGCCTGTGCGTCACGGCCGCCGCCCACCTCCGACCCGACGGACCCGTCCGAACCCGATCGACACCTCTCACCCGACAGACACCTCATGACCCGACAGAACCGCTGTCACTGGAGTCCCCCATGCACGAGCACCATCTAGACCGGCGTCTCCTCCTGCGTGCCGGCGCCGCTCTCACCGTCGGGACGGCCGTGGGAGCGCAGCCCGCGACCGCCGCACCCGGCGGGTTCCCCAACTACACATACGTGCGAACGCTGTTGACGGCTTCCCAGCTCAAGTACAACCCCACCGACGAGATCGGCCCGCTCGTCCGACGGGATCCACTTCACGTACGACAAGGTCGTGCTGTCGACGTCGATGCTGCCGGCCGGCACCACGGAGACGTCGTACGCCCGGGTCTTCCGCCACGACCTGCCCTCGCGAGGCGCCCGCTACGTGATGGTCTTCATGACCAACGACACCACCGACCACCGTGACATCCAATGGGGTTGGTCCGCCGACGCCCGCACCTGGACCTTCGACCAGGAGCCGCTGATCCGGCACAGCGACGTCGGCGCCGTCAACATCGGCGGCGCGCATCTCCTCCACCGCGACAACAGCACCTACGTCGTCTACAACAAGGACAGGTCGAGCGGCGGCGACATCATGATCACGGAGGTCGGCAACGACTTCAGCGAGCGCGGCCACCTCGGTGTCTTCTACAACTCCCACAACGCGTCTCCCGAGAACGGGCGCGCCGCGGCGCCTTCCTTCGGGACCGACGGCGGCGTCCCGTACATGATCTACGAGGCCGGAGAGCGGCTCTCGGGATCCATCGCCGTGGCCCGGGGCTGACCCGGCGTCGCCTCGACTCCCCATGACCACGTGCCGCAAGGCGGCACGTCGACGAACTGCCGTCCGCAGCCGATGTGTCGCTGTTTCACGGTTGTGCGACAGCGGTGTCCCGATGGACAGACGGACGTGCCCCCGGAGCCCCATGGCTCCTCTTACCCAACGCAAGATCCGGAAGCCGGCGGAAACGCCGCCGGTCTTCCATTCCCCCTTGGAAGGAACCACCCCTGATGAAACGCCACCTGCGCAAGGCCGTTTTCGCCACCGCCGCGATCACCGCCGGGCTGCTGATGACGGCGTGCCAGAGCGGCACCGACGACAGCTCGTCCGACAGGAGCGCAGCGGACAAGCCGTCGGCCTCCCAGACCTCGAAGAGCGCCGGCTCCGACCCCAGTGCCACTCCCGGCTCCGACTCCAGCCCGGGTTCCGGCTCCGACACCGACGCCACCCCCGCGCCCGACTCCGACACCGGCTCCGACACCCGCGACACCGCCGTCGAGGGCGTCAACAAGGGCAAGGGCGTCAGCGGAACCTGGTTCGGCACCGTCTCCTACCTGGCGCCGGGCAAGTACACCGTCTCCGACTCGAAGGGCACCGAGCAGGAGTTCTTCGTCGCCGAGGACACCAAGATCATCGGCTACGACGACATCTGCGACGCCGTGAACACCGGACCGGGCGGTGAGGGCGGCGTCGAGTGCACCGAGGCCCAGCTGGAGAAGGCGGCCAGGAGCGGCTTCAGCGCCGAGGTCGTCATCGGCAACGGCATCGCGACCACCATCACCGACGACCACTGAGCCACACCGCACGGCGAGTCACGGTGGGCCGGGCCGCGCGAGACCCCGGCCCACCGGACGGGTCGGCGGCCCGGTGACGGCGTACCGCCTGCCGGTCCGAAGGGGTCGCCGGACCGGCGACCCCTTCGGGGCGGACGGGCCCGGCTACTCAAGCCGGGCAACCGGGGCAACCGTGGGGGGCGGCGGAAACAGGACACCCCGGCCGGCGGCGGACGCGTCCGTTTCCTTCAAGACCGGTCGTCGGCACAGCGCCTAACGTGGTCGTATGACCTCACGACCGACCCCGAGCCCGACCCGCCGTCCCACCCCCCGGTTCGACGCCATCGGCATCGTCACCGCCGACCTCGCCGCCTCCGTCGCGTTCTACCGCCGACTGGGGCTCGACTTCCCCGAGGGGGCCGAGAAGCAGCCGCATGTGGAGGCCGAACTCGGCGGCGGGGTGCGGTTGTTGCTAGACACCGAGGAGACCGTCCGTTCCTTCCACCCCGGGTGGCGGCCACCCAGCGGCGGCGGGAGGATCGCGCTGGCGATGCTGTGCGGCTCGGCCGCCGAAGTGGACTCCCTGCACGAGGAGTTGGTCGGCGCCGGATACCGCAGCGAACTGAAGCCCTGGGACGCCGTATGGGGACAGCGGTACGCGTGTGTACTCGACCCCGACGGCAACGGCGTCGACCTGTTCGCACCGCTGCCCCCGGCCGCCCCCTCAACCGCCCCCGCCGCCGAGTAGCCTCCGGAGCGGCATTCCCGTCAACTCCCTTACGTCCCGGGCGAGGTGGGCCTGGTCGGCGTACCCCGCGAGAGTCGCCGTCGCCGCGAAGGGGACTCCCTTCCGGGCCAACGCGAGTGCCCGCTGGAGGCGGAGGATACGGGCCAGCGTCTTGGGGCCGTATCCGAAGGCGGCCAGGGAACGGCGGTGCAACTGGCGTGTGCTCAGGCCCAGTTCGTCGGCCGTACGTCCCACCGGGCGGCCCGCCCGCAGGGCCTCGACCAGGCCGGCCAGCAGCGGGTCGGGCGGGGGCGTCCGAGCCGCTCTGCGCAGAGCCAGCTCTTCGAGTGCCGTCGCCGGGTCGGGCGCCGCATCGACTCGCGCCCTCAGGCGTCCCACCTCGACGGCTCCCCACAGGTCGGTCAACTCGACGCGCCGGTCCCGGAGTTCGTGCGCGGGTACGCCCAGCAGGGCCGGTGCCGTGCCGGGGTGGAAGCGGATGCCCGCCCAGTGCGCGGGGGCGCCTTCGGGGACGTACGGGCGGGTGTCGGGCCCGGCGACCAGCAGTCGGCCCTCGCTCCACAGCAGGTCCATGCAACCGTCGGGCAGTACGGGGCGCGCGACGCCGGACCGGTCCGGGGCTTTCGTCCAGACCGTCGCGCCCGGCAGCCGGGATGCCCGTTCCTCGTACACACCCGAAAGGCTACGCGGCCCGGCGGTCACGGCCGGCGGAGCCGACCCGGGCGTGAAGCGACCGATATGGAGCGCCGGACCCACCGCTCGACCCCAGGTCCAGGAACTCTGCGCCCCGGGACCTGGACGCCACCCCGCCGGAGAGAGACCGGCGCGCGGCCGGTCGGGTCCTGCGTCGGCGGGGTGGTCGTCCCCCGCCGGCCCGAGATGCCCCCGGCACGGCCGCGCATGCCCGCCGGAACCGCTCGTCCGCCGTGCTCGTCTTGTGCGCTGACTGTGTGCGAGCCAGGAATGCGGGGGAACGTCGTGATGCGGAACGTGACGAAGGCCGGTCTCACGGTGATGGCCGTAGTGACCGTACTCGGAGCCGCTGCCTGCGGCGGAGACGCCGGCGCGGCGGCCGGAACCGGTGGGACACCCCCCGCGCACGGCGGGGAGTCCTCCGTGACGCCCGCCGGGGCCGGGGTGTCGTTCGACAAGGCGCCCGCGTCGTCCGGCATCGTGGGCACCTCGTCCGGGGCGGCGCGAAGCACGGCGGCATCCATCACCCGGCACGTGCCGTGGAACCTGGACATTCTCGACCAGCGGTCGCGACCCCTGAACGGCAAGCTCACCACCACCGCCACGGGCAAGGGCGTTCACGTCTACGTGATCGACACGGGGATGGACATCGCCCACACGGAGTTCGGCGGACGCGCCCACCTGGGCGCCGACTTCGTGGGCGCCCAGGACTCCCGCGACTGTTTCAGCGAGGACGGTGTCGGCCACGGCACGTTCGTCGCGGGCGTCATCGGCGGGGCGAAGTACGGGGTGGCGCCCAAGGCGCAACTCGTCCGGGTCCAGGGCATCCTGTGCGAGAGCTCCGGCGGCGGCTCCCCCGCCGCGGCCGAGGCCGCTGTGGTGAAGTCGGTCAAGTGGGTCACCGCGCACGCGCAGAAGCCCGCGGTGGTGAACATGTCGCTCAACCTCGACCACCGGTCGGCGGCCCTGGAGTCCGCCGTGAAGAAGATGGTCGACGCGGGGATCCCGACGGTGGTGTCGGCCGGCAACTTCCATGACGACGCCTGCAAGCACTCCCCGGCCGGGGTCCCCGGCACGATCGTCGTGGCGGCCTCCACGACGAACGACCGCCCGTGGAGCGACGGCGGCTCCTACGGCTCGGGGTACGGACGGTGCGTGGACCTGTACGCCCCCGGCCAGAAGGTGACCGCCGCCCTCGCCGGCGGTGGCACGGCCACGGAGGACGGCGGCGCCACGTCCTGGGCCGCGCCGCACGCGACCGGCGTGATCGCCCTGTACCTGTCGGCCCACCCCCACGCCACGGCCGACCAGGTCCACACCTGGCTGGACCGCACGGCCACCCGCGGCGTCCTGCACGGCGTACGCTCCGACACTCCCAACCGGCTGCTCAACACCGGGGGCCTCTGACCTGGCCCGGTCCTTCGGTCGCGCCTGATGGTCCGCGCTCAGACGGCCCCGGAGGCGGCCGTGTTCCTTGGGGAGCTGTCCGAGGAGCCGACTCCGTACGGGAGAACGCGCGATCCGGTCTCACTTCTCGAGCGACGGCCCGTCCTCCGTCTTGGGGCTGCTCTTCGCGTGGGTCCGCAGCCGGGACGTCACGTCCTCCGGGGGCAGGAAGCGCGACCAGCGTTCCGGGAACTCCGAGGGCATGTCGCAGTCGTCGGGGTCGTCGTCGGCGTCCTCGTGGGGCTCGTGGGAGTGGACGACGGCCATCCGGGCGATGTACTCGGCGGCCTCCTCCTCACGGATCCGTTCGTTGGCCGCACGGGCGGCCGCGGTGGCCGCGGCCGGCCAGACGCGGTCGATGGCCGCGTTGACGGCGGCCCCGACAAGCACCGCGAACGCGGACACCCCGACCCACAGAAGCACGGCGACGGCCGCGGCGAGCGAACCGTAGATCGTGGCTCCCTCGATCGTCTTGGTCAGGTAGATCCGCAGCAGGAAGCTGCCGAACACCCACATCGCGAGGGCCATCAGCGCGCCCGGGACGTCCTCGATCCACGGTGAGCGCACCGGCACCGACACATGGAACAGCGTCGTCAGGAAGGCGATGGACAGCAGGATCACGACGGGCCAGTAGAGGACCTGTACGAGCGTCTCCGACCACGGCAGGACATTGAGCACGGCGTCCGGGCCCGCCACCATCAGCGGCAGGGCGACCGAGCCGATCAGCAGCGCCACGACGAACAGCACGAAGGCGACGAGCCGCGTCTTGACGATGCCTCGGACGCCGTCGAGGCCGTACATGACGGTGATGGTGTCGATGAAGACGTTCACCGCGCGAGAGCCGGACCAGAGGGCGAACAGGAACCCTATGGAGATGACGTCGGGCCGGCCGCCCTTCATCACGTCGTTCAGGATCGGCCGGGCGATCTCGGCGACGCCCTTGTCGGACAGCACCGTGCGGGACGCCTCCAGGAGATTGGTCTCCAGGCTGGTGATGGTGTCGGTCCCGGTCCAGTCGTCGACGTAGCCGAGCAGCCCGATGAGGCTCAGCAGCAGGGGCGGCACGGACAGCAGCGTGAAGAACGCCGCTTCCGCCGCCAGACCCAGGATCCGGTACTCGACGCACGAGTTGACGGTGTCCTTCAGCAACAGCCATGCGGTCCTGCGCTTGGAGACGTTCCGGTAGAGGACGCGCGCGCGGTGGAGCCGGCCGCTTGGGCTCTCGGGAAGTTCACTTGCTGCCTGCACGCCCTAACGGTATCGGGCGGGCACCACCCCTCTCACCCTCCGGTGCCCCGGTCGCGGCGCAGCGCCCGTGGGCCGCTCCCCTCCCTCCGTTCCCGTGACGCGGCAGAAAACGAAGAGAAACCCAGCGGAAACCGGCCGGAACGATACGGCAGATAAATCGAATACTATTTCTGTCATGCCCTCGGCGGCCATTTTCCGGCGCTCGTAAACGGAATACCGCCCGGCAATTACACCTGCCTTGCGGAAAGCTTCCTGGTGAGGCGGGCGAACACTCAGTCGGCATCTGTACGAAAAGTCGTGACTCTGTAACAGGAAAGCGACATTACGTCGAGCGACCTTGACCCCTTCATAACCGGGTCGAAACAATTCGGATTGCATTCGCCGGGGCCACACCCGCCCAGCCGCAATCCACGTGATCCGCAGGAAAACCCGCACGCCGACGTGCGGATCCACGACTTGCCGCCCGCCGCACCCATCGACAGTCCCAGCTCGTAGCCATTCGACCCGCACGCCATTCCCCATATCGCGTCAGCTGTCACTCCCGTTCACAGCAGCACCACGGACGAACGGCGGACGCGAAATCCATCGCGCCAATTTACGGAGCGACCCATGCCTTTACCAAGGTTTGCCTCGCGATCCCGGCCCTCCAGGTCGAACCACTTTTCCACCGGAGATCCGGTCGTTGTCCAGCGGGAAAAAGCGGCAGCCGCACCACGCATCGCCGGAGTGGACGTGGCTCGCGGCCTCGCCCTGCTCGGTATGTTCTCCGTGCACGTCTTCGGTGCGTTCGAGCCTGACGATTCACCGACGGTGGCCTGGCAGTTGGCGGGCGGCCGGTCCTCGGCGACCTTCGCACTGGTGGCCGGGGTCGGCCTGGCCTTCACCACCGGCGGCAGTGCGCCCCGGGTCGGCCGCGGCTCACTCGCCGCCGTCACCGCCCGGGCGCTGACCGTCGGTCTGATCGGGCTGCTGCTGGGCTACGCCGCCAACGCGGGCGGCCTCGGCGTCGACGTCGTCCTCGTCTTCTACGCCCTGCTGTTCCTGCTCGCCCTGCCCCTGCTGACCCTGCGGGCAAGGACGTTGGGCTGCGTGGCCCTCGCCCTGGGCGTGGTCGCGCCGTTCCTCGTCCACGTGCTGCGGGCCGTGCTGCCCGAACCCGCCTTCGACGGTGATCCCACGCTCCAGGACGTGGTCACCGACCCGGCGGGCCTCCTCGGCGACCTCCTCGTCCACGGCCCCTATCCGGTCCTGGCCTGGACGGCGTACCTCTGCGCCGGCCTCGCCATCGGGCGCCTCGACCTCTACGACCGACGCACCGCGACCCGCCTGCTGGCCGCCGGGGCGGCGCTCGCCGCCGCTTCCTGGCTGGCCTGCTCCTGGTGGCTCTACCGCTGGGGCGGCCTGGAACGGCTGCGGCGGACCGAGTTCCCGGACGCGACCGGGCCGCACGCCCGCGACCAGGTTCTGTGGGACACCCCGGACGGCGAGACCTGGTGGTCGATGATCTCCCGCGCCCCGCACTCCACCTCGCCGTTCGACCTGCTGCACACCCTCGGCGCGGCCACGGCCGTGCTCGCGGTGGCCCTGCTGCTGACCCGGGTCTCCTGGGTGCGGCGCGCGCTGCTCCCGCTGGCGGCTGCCGGAAGCATGCCGCTGACCCTCTACAGCGCCCACGTCCTGTTCCTCGCCACCGGAACGCTGAACGGCTCTCCCGGGATCCAGTACGCCGTGCTGGTCGCGGGCTCGCTGCTCTTCGCGGTCGCGTGGCGGCTCACCAGGGGCCGGGGGCCTCTGGAGGTCCTGGTCGCGAGGGCGGCCCGGAAGGCCCGGGCGTGGGAACGCGACAGGCGGGCCCCGGGAGGCCCGCCCGATCCGCCGGTCCACCGATCGGAACCCGCTCGACCATCTCGACCAGCCGCACCAGCCGCACGAGGCGGAAGTCAGGACCAGCACCGCTAGGGAGCTCATTGTGGGGGGAATAGTGAGGGGAAATCCGATCGAGTCGGCGCAGCTGCCGCCGACCGATCCGACCAGGCGGACGTCCGGCGCCGGGGGCGGCACCGAGCGGATCCTCGCCGAGGTGCTCGCGGGTGTCGTGAAGAGCGACCATGTCCCGCTGGACAGCCACTTCTTCGAAGATCTCGGCGCCAACTCGCTGGTCATGGCGCACTTCTGCGCCCGGGTCAGGAAGCGCGACGATCTGCCGCCGGTGTCGATGAAGGACGTGTACGGCCATCCGACGATCCGGAGTCTGGCGGCGGCGCTCACCGACGCCCCTGCCGAGGCGCCCGTCGCGCCGCCGGCCGAGGCCCCGGTGCCCGGCAGTACCTCGCGCTATGTGCTGTGCGGGGCCGCGCAGTTGCTGATCTTCGCCGCGTACTGCTTCCTCGCCGGGCTCGTCACGGTCGAGGGCTACCGGTGGATCGGCGCCGGTTCGGGGGCCGCCCACGTCTATCTGCGGTCGGTGGTGTTCGGCGGCGCCGTGTTCACCGGGATGTGTGTGCTGCCGGTGGTCGCCAAGTGGGTACTGGTCGGCCGGTGGCGGGTGACCGAGTTCCCCGTCTGGGGACTCGCCTATCTGCGCTTCTGGACGGTCAGGGCACTGCTGAACGCCAACCCGATGCGCCTGTTCACCGGGAACCCGCTCTACGTGCTCTACCTGCGGGCACTCGGGGCGCGGATCGGCAAGGGCGTCACGATCCTCTCGCCGGCCCTCCCGGTCTGCACCGACCTGCTCACGGTCGGCGCGAACACGGTCATCCGCAAGGACTCCTACTTCCTCTGCTACCGGGTCGTCGCCGGACGCGTCCGGACCGGACGGGTCACGCTCGGCAGCGATGTCCACATCGGTGAGAAGACCGTCCTCGACATCGGCACGTCGATGGGTGACGGCTCCCGACTCGGCCACGCCTCCGCGCTGTTCGAGGGCCAGACGGTACCCGCGGGTCTACGTCGGCACGGCTCGCCCGCGCAGCCCACGGACGTGGACCACGTACGGATCCCCGAGGCCCCCTGCTCCACCCTCCGCCGGGCCGCCTACGGCCTCGCGAGTCTCCTCCAGCTTCTGCTGGTGTACGTGCCGTTGGCGGCCGGGGGCGGGTTCCTGCTGCTCGACCTGGCCCCCCGCCTCAAGGCCCTGGTCGACCCGGACCTGGCCGACATGAGCTCCGTCCGCTTCTACGCCGAAGCCGTGGGCCTGTCCCTGGCGCTGTTCGGCGGCGTGATGGTCGTCGGAGCCGTGACCGTGTCCCTGGTTCCCCGGCTGCTGAACCTGGTGATCAGGCCGGGTCAGGTCTATCCGCTGTACGGCCCGCACTACTCGGCGCAGCGGGCCGTGGCGCGTCTGACCAACCTCAGGTTCTTCAAGTGGCTGTGCGGCGACAGCTCGTACATCGTCCACTATCTGCGGGCCATCGGTTACGACCTCTCGCACGTCGAGCAGACCGGCTCCAACTTCGGTACGGAGGTGGGGCACGACAACCCGTACCTGGTCTCGGTGGGCCGCGGCACGATGGTCGCCGACGGGCTGTCCGTGCTCAACACCGACTACTCCGCCACGTCCTTCCGCGTCTCGCGCGCGTCGATCGGGGCGCACAGCTTCCTCGGCAACCACATCGCGTATCCCGCCGGGGGCCGCACCGGGGAGAACGTGCTCCTCGCGACCAAGGTGATGGTGCCGCTCGACGGCGAACTCCGGGAGAACGTCGGCCTGTTGGGCTCGCCACCGTTCGAGATCCCGCGGTCGGTGGAGCGCGACAGCAGCTTCGACCATCTGCGGGAGGGCGACGAGTTCCACCGCAGGCTCGCCGCGAAGAACCGCTACAACCTGCGCTCGATGGGCCTGTTCCTGTTCGTCCGCTGGCTGCACTCCCTCCTCCTGACGGTGCTCGGCTTCGCCGCCCTCGCCGTGCACGGCACACACGGCGTCGCGGCCGGCGCGCTGGTCGGCGCCTCCCTGGTCCTCGGGCTCGTGCTCACCGCCGGGTACTACGTGCTGGTCGAGCGGCTCATCACCCGGTTCCGGCGGCTGGTGCCGCGGTTGGTGTCCATCTACGACCCGCACTTCTGGTGGCAGGAACGGCTGTGGAAGGTGCCCGTCGACTTCCTGGTCGTGTTCAACGGGACGCCGTTCAAGAACCTGCTGTGGCGGCTGATGGGCGTCCGTGTCGGGCGCCGGGTCTTCGACGACGGCGCCATCATCACCGAGCGCACGCTCACCACGATCGGCGACGACTGCACGCTCGGCGCCCACAGCAAGATCCAGGCCCACTCGCAGGAGGACGGCACCTTCAAGTCCGACCACATCGTCCTCGGCTCGGGCGTCACGCTCGGCACCGGCGCGCTCGTCCACTACGGCGTGACGATGGGCGACGGCTCCCAACTCGCGCCGGACTCCTTCCTGATGAAGGGCGAGGACGTGCCGTGCCTGGCCCGCTGGGGCGGCAACCCGGCGGTGGCCCTGCGCGGCGACCAGATCGCACCCGGAACGGCCGACACGCACATCACACACATCGCACAGACAGCAACGGGGGCAGTCCTGTGAACACCATTCCACGCTGGATCTCCGACCGGACGCCGGGCGCGCCCGAGCAGGCGCGGTACGCGTCGTACGAAGTCCCGCTCGACACCGGCCTGTCGAGGTCGGCCTCGTTCGAGTCCGCGCTGCTCGCCGCGCACGCCAAGGTCCTGGCCCTGCTCTCCGGTGAGCGGGAGGTCACCACCGGGTACGTGGCGGTGAAGGGCGAACGGCCGGTGCCCCGCCGGATGGTGGTCGGCCCCGGCTCCTGGCGGGAGCTGCTGGCGCTGACGGACCTCGCCGACGAGCCGGCTGGGTCCAAGGGTCCCGACGAACCGGACGAGGCGTCGTACGAAACCGTGCTCGACCCGCACGGCGGGGAACCCGGCGAACCTGGCGAACCCGGTGAACCCGGAGCCAACGGCGTCGTGCTGCGTCTGAGCGTCGGTGAGCACACCCTGCGGCTGAGTCACCGCACCGACGTCCTCGACGCCGGCGCCGCCGCCCGCATAGCCGGCTACCACCTCGCCGCGCTCTCCCTGATGACCGCCGAACCGGACGCCGACCACGAGCGGCACAGTCTGCTGTCCGAAGACGAACTCACCTTCCAGCTCGACGGGTTGGCGGGCCCTGACCGCGAACTCCCGGACCGTCGGGTGCACGAGCTGTTCGAGGAGCGGGTGCGGAAGCACCCGGACGCGGTCGCGGCCGTGCGGGACGGGACGGAGTGGACCTACCGACAGCTCAACTCCCGCGCCAACCAGCTCGGTCGGGCACTACTGGCCCGGGGACTGACCCGCGAGGATGTCGTCGCCGTGGTCACCGAGCGCAACCTCGACTGGATGGCGGCCGTGCTCGGGGTACTCAAGGCGGGCGGTGTCTATCTGCCGGTGGAGCCGCACTTCCCGGCCGAGCGCATCGCCGCCACCCTCACCCGCGCCGAGTGCGCGTTCGTCGTCACCGAACACGGCAGCACCACGACGCTCGACGCCACGGGCACGGACGTCACGGACGTACCGAGGCTGTACGTCGACGAGATCGGGGCCGAGGGGCACGCGGACGACGACCTCGGAGTGGTGGTCGACGCGGACCAACTGGCCTACATCTACTTCACCTCCGGATCGACCGGTGAGCCCAAGGGCGCCATGTGCGAGCACGCGGGCTTCGTCAACCACGTCCTCGCCAAGCTGGAGGATCTCGGCGTCGGCGAGGGCCAGGTGGTCGCGCAGACCGCTCCCCAGTGCTTCGACATCTCCCTGTGGCAGCTGGTGTCCGCGCTGCTCGTCGGCGGCCGGACGCTGCTGGTCGGGCAGGACGTGATCCTCGACGTGCCCCGGTTCGTGGACACGATCGTGGACGGCGGCGTCAATGTCCTCCAGATCGTGCCGTCGTATCTGGAGGCCGTACTGGCCGAGTTGGAGCGGCGGCCCCGCCGGCTCCCGGAGCTGCACTGTGTGTCGGTCACCGGGGAGGCGGTGAAGCGGGAGCTGGTGCAGCGCTGGTTCGCCGCCCAGCCCGGCATCAGGGTCGCCAACGCCTATGGTCTGACGGAGACTTCGGACGACACCAACCACGAGGTGATGGACCGGGTCCCGGACGGGCCGCGCGTCCCGCTCGGCCGGCCCGTGCGCAACGTACGGGTGTACGTCGTCGACGAGCATCTCGCGCCCGTGCCGCTCGGGGCGCCCGGGGAGATCGTGTTCTCCGGGGTGTGTGTCGGGCGCGGGTACGTCAACGACCCCGAGCGCACGGCGGCGGCGTTCACCGTGGACCCGTACCGGCCCGGTGAGCGGCTCTACCGCAGCGGTGACCACGGGCGCTGGCTGCCCGACGGCAGGCTGGAGTTCCTCGGCCGCCGCGACACCCAGGTCAAGCTGCGGGGCTTCCGGATCGAGATCGGCGAGATCGAGAACGCGCTGCTTCGGGTCCCTGGGGTCCGGGACGGCGCCGTGGTGGTCGTGCGGGGGGCGCGGCTGGCGGCGTTCTGCACCGGCGGCGAACTCGTCTCCGTGCGGGAGCGGTTGGCCGAGTCGCTGCCCGCGTACATGGTCCCGGCGACCGTGCACTGGCGGGAGCGGCTGCCGCTCACCGCCAACGGCAAGACGGACCGCAGGACGCTCACCGCTCTCGCGGAGGAACTGGCCTCCGCCGAGGACGGTGCCGGGGACGGCGTGCGTGGGCCGGAGACCGCCGGTGAGCGGCGTCTGGCCACCGCCTGGGCCGAGGTGCTCGGCGTGCCGGCCGACCGGGTCGGCCGGCTGGACCACTTCTTCGACCGCGGCGGCACCTCGCTGTCGGCCGTCCGGCTCGCGATCGCCCTGAACCGGGCGATCACCCTCAAGGACGTCGTCCGCCATCCGGTCCTCGCGGACCTGGCCGAGCTGCTCGACACGTCGGCCGCGACCGCCTGACGACGGACGCCCCGCCAAACGCCACACCGCCACGTCGAAAGGAACGACGACACCATGACACTCTCGTCCGCCTCACCGGCACCGACTTCCGTGCCGGGAGCGGCACTTGTCGGCCTCGAACTGCTTCCCGGCCGGCCCCCTGTCCTGCGCACCCCGCCCGTCACCGACGCGGCCCAGTGGGCGGGCGCCCACCGCGGCGCGCTGCGCGCGGCAGTCGCCGAGCACGGCTCGCTGCTGGTGCGCGGCCTCGGCCTGCACGAGCCCGCCGCGACCGGCGCCGTGCTGCGGCGGCTGGCCGACGGCCTGATGAGCGACCAGGAGGCCTTCGCGCCCCGGCGGCGGTACGCCGACGGCGTGTACTCGTCGTCCAAGTGGCCGCCGAACCAGCCGATGTGCATGCACCACGAGCTGAGTTACGCGCTGGAGTTCCCCGGTCTGCTGATGTTCGCCTGTCTCGAAGCGCCCGCCGAGGGCGGCGCGACCGGGGTGGCCGACTCCGCGGCCGTCCTCGACGCACTGCCCGCCGAACTCGTCCAACGCTTCGAACGGGAGGGCTGGTTGCTCACCCGGACGTTCAACGACGAGATAGGGGCGACGGTCGCCGAGGCCTTCGGCACCTCCGACCGGGCCTCGGTCGAACGCTACTGCCGGGCCCACGCCATCGAGTTCAGCTGGGAACCGGACGGCTCCCTGCGCACCCGTCAGCGTCGCGGCGCCGTGCTGCGGCACCCGGTCACCGGCCGTCGCTGCTGGTTCAACCAGATCGCGTTCCTCAACGAGTGGACGATGGACCCGGAGGTCCACGAGTACCTGGTCGACGTGTACGGCTCCGACGGCCTCCCCTTCAACACCCGCTACGGCAACGGCGATCCGATCGGCCTGGACATCGTCCAGACCCTCAACGAGGCGTACGAGGCGCACACCGTTCGCGAACCGTGGCGCGGCGGAGATCTGCTGCTCGTCGACAACATCCGTACGGCACACAGCCGCGAGCCCTTCGAAGGGCCGCGCGAGGTCCTCGCCGCCCTGGCCGACCCGGTCCGCCGCACCGACTCCGCCGACCCGACCGACACCACCGGTTCCGCCGGTTCCTTCGAAGGGACAGCCTCATGACCACGAATCCTGTCACCGCCCCTGTCACGGTCCCGCCGTTCTCCGTCATCTCCGGCGAGCAGGTCCAACAGGCCCTCCAGGGAAGGGAGTCGGACGTCGTCGACCTGGTCGAGGCGGTGTACCGGCTGCACGGGGCCGGAGACTCGGTGAACCCGCCCTCGTACTTCCTGCGGTTCCCGGACCGTCCGTCGTCGCGGATCATCGCGCTGCCCGCGTCGATCGGCGGGGACGTACGGGTGGACGGGCTGAAATGGGTCTCCAGTTTCCCGGAGAACGTGGCGGCCGGGATCCCCCGGGCGTCGGCCGTACTGATCCTGAACGACCACGGCACTGGCTATCCGTTCGCCTGCCTGGAGAGTTCCATCATCAGCGCGTCCCGTACGGCGGCCTCGGCAGCGCTGGCCGCCGACCGGCTGAGCCGGGGGCGCGCCCGGCCGACCCGGGTGGGATTCGTCGGGACCGGGCTCATCGCCCGCTACATCCACACCTATCTGGCCGCCACCGGCTGGGAGTTCGACGAGACGGGCGTGTACGACCTGTCCGCCGACAGCGCGGCCGGCTTCCGGGGCTATCTGGAGCGGTCGGACGGCGGCGGCAAGGTCACCGTGTACGACAGCGCCGAACAACTGGTCAGGTCCAGCGACTTGCTGGTGTTCGCCACGGTCGCCGCGAAGCCGCACATCCACGACGTGTCGTGGTTCGACCACCACCCGCTCGTCCTGCACGTCTCGTTGCGCGACCTCGCGCCCGAGGTCCTGCTCGCGTCGGCGAACTACGTCGACGACGTCGAGCACTGCCTGAAGGCGGAGACCTCGCCGCACTTGGCCGAACAGCTCACCGGCGGGAGGGAGTTCATCGACGGCACGCTGGACGACGTCCTCACCGGGCGGACAAGGGTCCCGGTGGACCGGCCGGTGGTGTTCTCGCCCTTCGGCCTCGGAGTACTCGACCTCGCCGTCGGCAGGTTCGTCCACGACGAGGTGGCCCGCCGGGGCGAACTGCGTGTCGTCGACGGCTTCTTCCACGAACTGCGGCGGCACGGCTGACCTCTTCAGGGGGTCGGACGCAGCGTCCGTCACCGGATGCCGTGCCACGGATCAGGCGTGCCGAGGAGAGGCGCGCCGCACACAGGGGGACAACATGCCAGTCATTTCCCAGCCGTCGGACTTCAACGAGGATGAGCTCTACGTCGACCTCCGGGCCACCGTGGGACTCCCCCTCTTCCTGAAGTGCGAGGGTTTCAACTTCGCCGGGTCGATCAAGATGAAGGCCGCCTACGAGATGGTGACGGCCGCCGAGCGGGACGGCAGGCTGCGGCCGGGATCCGTTCTCGTGGAGTCCTCGTCGGGCAACCTGGGCGTGGCGCTCAGTGTGCTCGCGGCGAGCCGGGGCTACCGGTTCCTGTGCGTGACGGACTCGCGCTGCAACGCGCAGGCGATCCGTCTGATGGAGGCACTGGGCAGCCGGGTGCACGTGATCGACCAGCCCGACCTGCGTGGCGGCTTCCTGGGCGCCCGGATCGGGTACGTCCGCGCGCTGTGCGCCTCCGACGAGCGGTATGTCTGGCTCAACCAGTACACCAACCAAGGGAATTGGCGGGCTCACTACCGTACGACGGCACCGGCGATCGCCCGCCGGTTCCCGGGCCTGGACGTCCTGTTCGTCGGCGCCGGCACCACCGGCACGCTGATGGGCTGCGCGCGCTGGTTCTGGCAGTGGAACCGGCGGGTGCGGATCGTCGCCGTGGACGCGGCCGGCTCGGTCACCTTCGGGGGGCCGCCGGGACCCCGGATGATCCCGGGGCTGGGCACGAGCGTACGGCCGCAGCTGCTCGACGAGTCGTACGTCGACGAGGTGATCCGCGTGGAGGAGGCGGACGCTGTGGGTGTCTGCCGCCGGCTGGCCTCCCGGGGCTTCCTGTTCGGCGGGTCCACGGGCACGGTGATCAGCGGGGCGACGCAGTGGCTGGCCCGGCACGACGGCCGCGACCTCACGGCGGTGGCGATCGCCCCGGACCTCGGGGAACGCTACCTCGACACCGTGTACCACCCCGGGTGGCTGGAGGCCCACCAGGGCGAGCAGGGGATGACCCCGCTGGCCGCCGACGAACTGGCGGTCCTCTCCCGGCCGGCCTGACGGGCGCACCTGGCCCGGGGTGCTGTGCCGCGCGGGAATCATGTGAACACGCCGTACCGGGAGGTACGTTCTTCGCATGGCAGCCAGCACCCACACCGTGACCAACCAGGTGCCGCCCCTGGTCGGATATGACGTCTTCGCCGCCGACAGGGCCCTGGTGGCGGCCGTCGAGCGGCACCTGGATCCAGGGCTTCTGGACGAGGCCCGGGAGGACCTCTCCGGGCTCGGGAGGTCCACCGGGTCGGCGCAGGTGCAGGAATGGGGGGCGCTCGCCAACGAGAACCCCCCGAAACTGCGGACGCACGACCGGTACGGCAACCGGATCGACGAGGTGGAGTTCCATCCGGCCTGGCACCGGCTGCTGGGCAAGGGTGTCTCGGCGGGGCTGACGGCGGCCTGGACGCGACCGGGCGGTCATGTGCGGCGGGCCGCCGGGTTCGTGGTCTGGTCGCAGGCCGAGGCCGGCCACGGCTGCCCGTTGTCGATGACCCACGCGGCGGTGCCCGCGCTGCGCACCGACCCGGCGCTCGCCGCCGAGTGGGAGCCCCGGCTGACGTCCACGGTCTACGAGGAGGGGCTCGGCCCGGCGGACCGGAAGGCCGGCGTGCTCTTCGGGATGGGCATGACGGAGAAGCAGGGCGGCAGCGACGTACGGGCCAACACGACCGTCGCGAGGCCCCTCGCCGAGGACGGGACGTACGAGCTGACGGGCCACAAGTGGTTCTGCTCGGCGCCCATGTCGGACGGTTTCCTGGTGCTGGCGCAGGCCCCCGGCGGGGTGACCTGCTTTCTGCTGCCGCGCGTCCTGCCCGACGGCACGCGCAACGAGTTCCGCATCCAGCGGCTCAAGGACAAGCTGGGCAACCGGTCCAACGCGTCCGCCGAGGTCGAGTTCGACGGGACGTGGGTGCGCCGGGTCGGGGACGAGGGGCGCGGGGTGCGCACCATCATCGAGATGGTCGCGATGACCCGGCTCGACTGTGTGCTCGGCGCCGCCGCGCTGATGCGGCAGGCGGTGGCCCAGGCCGTGCACCACTGCACATACCGCGAGGCGTTCGGCGGGAAGCTGGTCGACAAGCCGCTGATGCGCAACGTACTGGCCGATCTGGCCCTGGAGTCGGAGGCGGCGACGACGCTCGCGCTGCGCCTGGCCGCCGCCTACGACGACGGCGGTGAGCAGGAACGGGCATTCCTGCGGCTCGCGTTGCCGGCCGCCAAGTACTGGGTGACCAAACGTTGCACCCCGCTGGTGGTGGAGGCGTCGGAGTGTCTGGGCGGCAACGGCTACGTCGAGGAGTCGGGCATGCCGCGGCTGCTGCGCGAGTCGCCGCTCAACTCGATCTGGGAGGGCGCCGGGAACGTACAGGCGTTGGATGTGCTGCGGGCGATCCAGCGGGAGCCCGCCGCCCTCAACGCGTTCCTCCAGGAGGTCGGGAAGGCGCGCGGGGCGGACCACCGGCTGGACGGCGCCATCAAGGACCTGTTGACCGAACTCGCCGACCTGGACGGCATCGAGGGCCGGGCACGGCGGCTGGTCGAGCGGATCGCGCTGGTGCTGCAGGGCTCACTGCTGGTCCGGTTCGCGCCACCCGAGACCGCCGACGCGTTCTGCGCCTCGCGCCTGGGCAACGACTGGGGCAACGCCTTCGGCACCCTCCCCCACACCCTGGCCCTGACGGCGGTGGTGGACCGAGCCCGGCCGGTGACCTGAATACGCGGCCTGTCGGAGCGCGACAGCACTCGACAGGGGCGCGGGGAACTGCGCGACCAGCCCCCACGGGCCGGCAGCCAAAATCCCGCCCAACCCGCGGAGCGCACCGCGGGAGTGGTGCTGCGCCGACACGGCACCACTCCCGCTCACTTGCCCCGCATCGCTCGGGAGCACGGACGCCGCGCACGGCGTCGCCCAAGTTTCAGCCACCGCAGGGCGGTTCACCAGGGTTGCGAGAGGTTGCAACTTGTTGGCGGGTGTGTGCGGAGTGTGGTCTTCCGCGCCCTGGGGGCGGCACCATGAGACATCCAGTCAATACGGGCCGGGAGGACACAGTGGCGAACCCGCCGATGGACGTCGCGCGGCTGGCCGTCCGTGACACGGCGCAGGCGGCGCGGCTGCTCAGCGACGTACGCGCGGCCCGCCTCACCGGGCAACGACCGCGGCTGGCGCCGCGCCCGGTGATCGACCAGTCCTGGGACCGCATGCTGCGCAGTGGCGTCGACCCCGACCACGGCGTCCGGGCGGGGCTGCTGACCAGCGACGAACTGGAGCGGCGGCGCGCGGCGTCCCGGCTGCGGCATGTCCTGCCGGTGCTGCGGCAGGGGCTGTTGTCGGTCGCGGACGCCACCCAGCACATCGTGGTCGTCGCGGACGCGGACGGCAGGGTGCTGTGGCGCGAGGGCAGTACGGCGGTGCTGCGCAGGGCCGACTCGTACGGGTTCGAGCCCGGCGCCGACTGGGCGGAGGACGTCGTCGGGACCAACGGTGTGGGCACCCCGATGGTCGCCCGGCGTCCCGTACAGGTCTTCGCCTCCGAGCACTTCGTACGGTCGCTCGCCACCTGGACGTGCACGGGCGCTCCGATCACCGACCCGCGCGACGGCAGGCTGCTCGGCGTGGTCGATGTCAGCGGGCCGCTGGAGACCATGCATCCGGCGACGCTCGCCTGGGTCGACTCGGTGGCCAAGCTCGCCGAGGCGCGGCTGCGGGAACGGCACCACCAGTCGCTGGAGCGGCTGCGGTCGGCGGCGGCGCCGGTGCTGGCGCGGCTCGGCGGGCGGGCCCTGGCGGTGGACCGGGACGGCTGGACGGCGGCCGTCACCGGTATGCCGTACACGAACCGCGTCGCCCTGCCCAAGTCGTTGTCCCCGGGCCGCCGTTGGCTGCCGGCGCTGGGGCTGTGCGCGGTGGAGCCGCTGGCCGGCGGCTGGCTGATCCGCGCCGCCGAGCCCGAGGCGCGCGGCGCCTCACGGATCGTCCTGGACCTGGGGCGGGCGCGGCGCTCGTCGGTGGCGTTGTCGGGCCCGGCGGGTTCCTGGACCCACGAACTGAGTCCTCGGCATGCCGAGTTGCTGTACCTCCTGGCCCTGCACCCGGCGGGCCGCAGCGCCGCGGGGCTGGCCGACGACGTGTTCGGGGACCCGGCCCGCACCGTGACCGTTCGCGCGGAGATGTCGCGGATACGGCGGTATCTCGGGGCGTTTCTGGAGCACCGTCCGTACCGCTTCAGCGAGGACACGGAAGTGGACGTCCTCCTCCCGGACGATCCGCGCGATCTGCTGCCCCACTCGACGGCGCCGGC
This sequence comes from Streptomyces sp. AK08-02, assembly GCF_033795085.1. Classification (NCBI taxonomy): domain Bacteria; kingdom Bacillati; phylum Actinomycetota; class Actinomycetes; order Kitasatosporales; family Streptomycetaceae; genus Streptomyces; species Streptomyces sp. AK08-02. The sequence goes on along the minus strand of NZ_JARAZV010000018.1, from coordinate 250,613 downwards.
GGTGGCACGGGGGCGGGCGGCGGAGAAGGCCGCCGGGGTTCGGACGGCGCCGGACAACGCACCGTGACCCGGTCGTTACACCGGGGTGAACAAACACGCCCGAACGGCCCCCGAACGCAACACAAGCGCATGGATTCCGGCGTATTCGACCAGGCCCGGCGCCCCCTGACGTACCATCCTTCCCACGGCCCCCCACACTGCGTCCCCGGTTTCAACGTACGGACCGCGAGCCGCAGTTGGCCTGCCTCGGGAGGATGAATGAAACATCGCGGCAGACACCGCAGGCAGAGAAGGGGCAGAGCGCTGCGCGGCGTCCTCGCCGGAACCGCCCTCGCCCTGACCGCCGCGGCCACCATCGTCAGCGCCTCCCAGGCCGTGAGCAGCGACAACCCGGGGCCCCTGAAGTCCGTGACGTCCGCCGCGGAGCTGAAGGACTTCCAGCTCAAGGAGCACCTGGCGTCGAAGAGTTCGCTCGACCGGCTGGCCACCTCCATGGGCGGCACGGTGGGCGTGAGCAGTGTCCTTGAGCACACCAACCGCACGATGCGCGCCGCCGGCGAGTGCGCCCCGACCGAGACCGGGGCACTGCCCGTCGCCCCGACCGCCACCCGGGCGTACTGCTGGGACGAGGCCGACTCCGCCAGCAGGCGCTGGCTGCCGCAGTCCGTGACCACCTCCGGTGACGCGGACGAGGACGGCCGCTGGGGCGCCAACCGTGTGATCCTCTCCGGCTGGACGCACAACGACGCCGAACCGGACGAGCCCGAGGTCTCCCAGGGTCTCGCGCGGGTCGCCGTCATCGACGCGAACGACCTGAGCGACATGACGTACCGCTGGGTGCTCCTGGTCGTGCCGACGGAGGACGGCTCGGACTACCGCAAGCTGGAGTCCTCGATCTCCGGCATGGTCTGGTACCAGGACAAACTGCTGGTCACCGCCTCCGCCAAGGACACCGACCGCAAGTCCCTGTACGTCTACGACATGAACCGCATCCAGCGCGCCTCGGTCGACAGTCCGGCGGTCGGCCGGGTACCCGGCGGCTGGTCGGCCCACGGCTACGGATATGTCATGCCCGCCGTCGCCTCGTACAGCCTGACCGGTGGCACGTGCGACCCGGCGGCCGACGACCGCGTCCCCTGTTTCGGCTCGCTCTCCCTGGACCGCAGCTCCACGCCCGACAGTCTGGTCGCCAGCGAGTGGTTCCCGGCGGACGCAGATCAGCGCAGTCGCCTCTGGCGCTACTCGTTCAGCCGCGCGGGCGACCGTTCCGGCCTACTCGCCGCGAACGCCTTCGGCCGGGTGAACGCGGTCGAGGCCTACTCGACGAAGGCCACCGGCATCCAGGGCGTCCTGTCGTACCGGTCGGCGGGCGAGGAGACGGCGGACTGGTACGTCGGTCGCGCCCCCGGCGCCAAGGACCGGCACGGCACCCTGTGGCGACTGGACTCCGACGGCGCGAAGGCCGCCCGCTGCGGCGCCGACGACGGCTCCCGCCGCTGCTGGGGCGAGCACGCCGAGTCCCTCTCCTACTGGGAGGGCACCGGCGAGGTCTGGTCCCTGACGGAACGAGCGGCGGAAACCCGCTCCGGCACACCCGTCCCGGAACGCGTCCTGTACGCCGTACCGCTGTCCCAGATCGCCGACTCGCTGAGATAACGACCCCACGGCCGGAGCCGGGCACTGACAAAGCGGGCGCGCGACAGCGCGCCGCCAGGGGCGCGGGGCTGTATTCGATCTGCGGCTACCGCCGCGTGGGCGCGACCGGCCCCCCACGGACCCGCACCCGAACGAACCATGATTCCCTGATCGCCATGAGCAACATCGCCGTGACCACCTGGTCCCTGCAGCAGACCACCCCGACCGACCTGCTCCCCGCGGAGGCCCCCGACGGGGACGTCAGAGTCGTCCGCGCCGAGGTCGCCTCACCCGAGTTCAGCCGCTTCCTGTACGCCTCGGTCGGTGGCGACATCCGCTGGACCGACCGGCTGACCTGGACGTACGCGCGCTGGCAGGAGTACCTGGAGCGGCCGGGCGTGGAGACCTGGGTCGCCTACGACCGCGGCACCCCGGCAGGCTACGTGGAGTTCGAGCCCCAGGACGACGGGGCCGTGGAGATCGTCTACTTCGGGCTTATCCCCGCTTTCCGGGGCCGGCGGATCGGCGGGCACCTGCTGTCGTACGGGGCCGCCCGGGCCTGGGATCTAGGGGACCGGTGGCCGGGGCTGGCGCCGACGAAGCGGGTCTGGCTGCATACGTGCAGCAAGGACGGGGAGCACGCGATGGACAACTATCTGCGTCGCGGCTTCGCGCTCTTCGACACCAAGGTCGAGGAGGAGGCCGAGGTGGCCGCGCCGGGCCCCTGGCCGGGTGCGCACACCATCTGACCTGCTCAGGAACGGTCGGCCGCGCGGCGTTCGACCTGTCGTGACCCCGCCATGTGACCGACGACACCCCCATCTCGCACTTCGAGACAAGGGTGTCCACATGACGGACAATGCTGGACTGTGTCCAGATCGCCATGACACGCTTCCGTCATGTCTGGAACTGGGATTGCCTTGGTGAGTCGGCGGCACGTCGACCTCGGCCGCATGTCCAGCGCCATCTGTCCGGCGAGCTGACCCGCCCTCAGCACTGCCGATCTCCTCCCTTTGCCTCAGCCTGCGCAGAGCCGCGCCAGTCTGACCATGCGCCCGTACGCGCAGGTAAGAGCAGCTTTCCGCCTGTCCCGAAGGACCAAAAAACATGGCCGCCACCCCGCAGAACCCTGCCGCCGCGCCCCGCCGCAAGGTGAGCCGTCACCGTGGTGAGGGTCAGTGGGCCGCGGGACACTTCACCCCGCTCAACGGGAACGAGCAGTTCAAGAAGGACGACGACGGTCTCAATGTGCGGACACGCATTGAGACGATCTACTCCAAGCGCGGGTTCGACTCGATCGACCCCAACGACCTCCGGGGACGGATGCGCTGGTGGGGGCTCTACACCCAGCGCAAGCCCGGGATCGACGGCGGCAAGACCGCGATCCTGGAGCCGGAGGAGCTGGACGACAAGTACTTCATGCTGCGCGTCCGCATCGACGGCGGCCGGCTCACCACCGACCAGCTGCGGGTGATCGGCGAGATCTCGCAGGAGTTCGCACGCGGCACGGCCGACCTCACCGACCGGCAGAACGTCCAGTACCACTGGATCCGCATCGAGGACGTCCCGGAGATCTGGAACCGGCTCGAAGCGGTCGGCCTGTCCACCACCGAGGCCTGCGGTGACACGCCCCGCGTCATCCTCGGTTCGCCCGTGGCCGGGATCGCCGAGGACGAGATCATCGACGGCACGCCCGCCATCGAGGTGATCCAGCGCCGGATCATCGGCAACAAGGACTTCTCGAACCTGCCCCGCAAGTTCAAGTCGGCGATCTCCGGCTCGCCGCTGCTCGACGTGGCGCACGAGATCAACGACATCGCGTTCGTCGGCGTGGAGCACCCCGAGCACGGCCCCGGTTTCGACGTCTGGGTCGGCGGCGGCCTCTCCACCAACCCGAAGATCGGCCAGCGCCTGGGCGCCTGGGTCCCGCTGGACGAGGTCCCGGACGTCTACGAGGGCGTCATCTCGATCTTCCGCGACCACGGCTACCGGCGGCTGCGCACCCGCGCCCGGCTGAAGTTCCTGCTCGCCGACTGGGGCGTGGAGAAGTTCCGCCAGGTCCTGGAGGACGACTACCTCAAGCGCAAGCTCGTCGACGGCCCGGCGCCGGCCCAGCCCGTCGAGCGCTGGCGCGACCATGTCGGCGTCCACCGTCAGAAGGACGGCCGCTTCTACGTCGGTTTCGCCCCGCGCGTCGGCCGTGTGGACGGCACGCTCCTCACGAAGATCGCCGACCTGGCCGAGGCCCACGGCTCGGGCCGCCTCAGCACCACCGTCGAGCAGAAGATGATCGTGCTCGATGTGGAGGAGGGCCAGGTCGACTCGCTCGTCGAGGGCCTGGCGGCGCTCGACCTCACAGTCAAGCCGTCCCCGTTCCGGCGCGGCACGATGGCCTGCACCGGCATCGAGTACTGCAAGCTCGCGATCGTCGAGACGAAGGCGCGCGGCGCCTCCCTGATCGACGAACTGGAGCGCCGTATCCCGGAGTTCGACGAGCCGATCACCATCAACGTCAACGGCTGCCCGAACGCCTGCGCCCGTATCCAGGTCGCGGACATCGGTCTCAAGGGCCAGTTGGTCCTGAACGACGCGGGCGAGCAGGTCGAGGGCTTCCAGGTCCACCTGGGCGGCGCCCTCGGTCTGGAGGCCGGTTTCGGCCGCAAGGTCCGTGGTCTGAAGGTGACTTCGGAGGAGCTGCCGGACTACGTCGAGCGCGTGCTGAAGAACTTCCAGGCCGAGCGCGAGGACGGCGAGCGGTTCGCCACCTGGGCGGCCCGCGCCTCCGAGGAGGCCCTGTCATGAGCGAGCGCGCTGCCCCCTTCCACTGCCCCTACTGCGGCGACGAGGACCTGCGCCCGAACGAGCAGGGCCACGGCGCCTGGGAATGCGGAGCCTGCAACCGAGCCTTTCAGCTGAAGTTCCTCGGGCTGCTCGCCCGCGGATTTCAGCACCGGGAAACCGGAGGGGACGAGATATGACGACGACTCAGGAAGCCCGTACGACCGACGACCTGAAGGCACTCGCCGAGCAGGCGGGACGTGACCTGGAGAACGCCTCCGCACTGGAGATTCTCACCTGGGCCACAGCCACCTTCGGTGAGAACTTCTGTGTGACCTCCTCCATGGAGGACGCGGTGGTCGCCCACCTCGCCTCCCGTGCCATGCCCGGTGTGGACGTCGTGTTCCTCGACACCGGCTACCACTTCCCCGAGACCATCGGCACCCGCGACGCGGTCGAGGCCGTGATGGACGTCCGCGTCCTCACCCTCACCCCGGTCCAGACGGTCGCCGAGCAGGACGCCCAGTACGGGCCGAAGCTGCACGACCGCGACCCCGACCTGTGCTGCAAGCTGCGCAAGGTCGAGCCCCTGGAGCGCGGCCTCAAGGGGTACGCGGCCTGGGCGACCGGCCTGCGGCGCGACGAGTCCCCGACCCGGGCGAACACCCCGGTCGTCGGCTGGGACGAGAAGCGCCAGAAGGTCAAGGTCTCCCCGATCGCCCGCTGGACGCAGGACGACGTGGACGCGTACGTCGCCGAACACGGCGTCCTGACCAACCCGTTGCTGATGGACGGCTACGCGTCCGTCGGCTGCGCGCCCTGCACCCGCCGGGTGCTGGAGGGCGAGGACGCGCGCGCCGGCCGCTGGGCGGGCCGCGGCAAGACCGAGTGCGGGCTGCACGGCTGATGACCCAGACCCGGACTCAGACCGAGACCGCGACCCCCGAGGACCAGGAGACACCAGTGACGACCGGAGCCACCGTATGGCTCACGGGTCTGCCGAGCGCCGGCAAGACCACCATCGCGTACGAACTGGCCGGCCGGCTGCGCGAGGAGGGCCACCTCGTCGAGGTGCTGGACGGCGACGAGATCCGTGAGTTCATCTCGGCGGGCCTCGGCTTCAGCCGCGCGGACCGGCACACGAACGTGCAGCGCATCGGCTTCCTCGCCGAACTGCTCGCCCGTAACGGCGTCAAGACTCTGGTCCCGGTGATCGCGCCGTACGCGGACAGCCGCGAGGCCGTGCGCAAGCGTCACCAGGAGAGCGGCGCCGCGTACGTCGAGGTGCATGTGGCGACCCCGGTCGAGGTCTGCTCCGTACGCGATGTGAAGGGGCTCTACGCCAAGCAGGCCGCGGGCGAGCTGACCGGGCTCACCGGGGTCGACGACCCGTACGAGGAGCCCGAGACGCCCGATCTGCGGATCGAGTCGCAGGACCAGACCGTCCAGGAGTCCGCGGCGGCCGTCCACGCGCTGCTCACCGAGAGGGGACTGGCATGACGACGACCGTCACCACGGCGCACGGGGGCGCCACGGACGCCCCGTACGCCCTCTCCCACCTGGACGCCCTCGAGTCCGAGGCCGTGCACATCTTCCGCGAGGTGGCGGGTGAGTTCGAGCGGCCGGTGATCCTCTTCTCCGGCGGCAAGGACTCCATCGTCATGCTGCACCTGGCGCTGAAGGCCTTCGCCCCCGCGGCGATCCCCTTCACGCTGTTGCACGTCGACACCGGGCACAACTTCCCCGAGGTGCTGGACTACCGGGACCGCGCGGTCGCGCGGCACGGGCTGCGGCTGCATGTCGCCTCCGTGCAGGACTACATCGACCGCGGGGTGCTGAAGGAACGTCCGGACGGGGTGCGCAACCCGCTGCAGACACTGCCGCTGACGGAGAAGATCCAGGCCGAGAGGTTCGACGCCGTCTTCGGCGGCGGTCGGCGCGACGAGGAGAAGGCCCGGGCCAAGGAGCGCGTGTTCTCGCTGCGGGACGAGTTCTCGCAGTGGGACCCGCGCAGACAGCGCCCGGAACTGTGGAACCTCTACAACGGGCGGCACGCGCCCGGCGAGCACGTCCGCGTGTTCCCGCTCTCCAACTGGACCGAGCTGGACGTCTGGCAGTACATCGCCCGCGAGGGCATCGAGCTGCCGGACATCTACTTCGCGCACGAGCGTGAGGTGTTCCAGCGGGCCGGGATGTGGCTGACCGCCGGCGAGTGGGGCGGGCCCAAGGCCGAGGAGACCGTGGAGAAGCGGCAGGTCCGCTACCGCACGGTCGGCGACATGTCCTGCACGGGTGCCGTCGACTCCGACGCGGTGACACTGGACGACGTCATCGCCGAGATCGCCGCCTCCCGGCTCACCGAGCGGGGTGCCACCCGCGCCGACGACAAGCTGTCCGAGGCCGCGATGGAAGACCGTAAGCGCGAGGGGTACTTCTAGCATGACCACGACCACGGAACTCACCGAACTGGCCGAGACCACGCTCCTGCGCTTCGCCACCGCGGGCTCCGTCGACGACGGCAAGTCCACCCTCGTGGGCCGGCTGCTGCACGACTCCAAGTCGATCCTCACCGACCAGCTGGAGGCCGTGGAGCGCGCCTCGGCGAGCCGCGGCCAGGACGCCCCCGACCTCGCGCTGCTCACGGACGGCCTGCGCGCCGAGCGCGAGCAGGGCATCACCATCGACGTCGCGTACCGCTACTTCGCGACGCCGAAGCGCCGGTTCATCCTCGCCGACACGCCCGGTCATGTGCAGTACACCCGCAACATGGTGACGGGTGCCTCCACGGCCGAGCTGACGGTGATCCTGATCGACGCCCGCAACGGCGTCGTCGAGCAGACCCGCCGGCACGCGGCCCTCGCGGCGCTGCTGCGCGTCCCGCACGTGGTCCTCGCGGTCAACAAGATGGACCTGGTCGACTACCAGGAGTCCGTGTTCGCCGCCATCGCCGAGGAGTTCACGGCGTACGCGCTGGAGCTGGGCGTTCCGGAGATCACCGCGATCCCGATCTCGGCGCTGGCCGGCGACAACGTGGTGGACCCGTCCGCGAACATGGACTGGTACGGCGGGCCGACCTTCCTGGAGCACCTGGAGACGGTCCCGGTCACCCACGACCTCAGCCACTGCCACGCCCGCCTCCCCGTGCAGTACGTGATCCGGCCGCAGACCGCCGAGCACCCCGACTACCGGGGCTACGCGGGCCAGATCGCCGCCGGTTCCTTCCACGTCGGCGAGTCCGTGACGGTCCTGCCGTCCGGGCACGCATCGAGGATCGCCGGTATCGACCTGCTCGGGAAGGCGGTCGACATCGCCTACACGACGCAGTCGGTGACCGTCCTCCTGGAGGACGACATCGACATCTCGCGCGGCGACCTGATCGTGCCCAGCAAGGACGCGCCGCCGACCACGCAGGACGTCGAGGCGACCGTGTGCCATGTCGCCGACGCGCCGCTGACGGTCGGTCACCGGGTGCTCCTCAAGCACGGCACCCGTACGGTCAAGGCGATCGTCAAGGACATCCCGTCCCGGCTCACGCTCGACGACCTGTCCCTGCACCCGCATCCGGGACAGCTCGTCGCCAACGACATCGGCCGGGTGAAGATCCGCACCGCGGAGCCGCTGCCCGTCGACTCGTACGCCGACTCGCGGCGCACCGGCTCGTTCATCCTGATCGACCCGAACGACGGCACCACGCTCACCGCGGGCATGGTCGGCGAGTCGTTCGCGTCCCCGGAGCCCGTCAAGGACGAGGCCGAGGACGACGGGTGGGACTTCTGACATGAACGTCACGGACTACTTCTCCACGTTCGCGAAGGAGGGCGGCCGCGTCGGCAGCGGCGCCCTCGGCAGCGGGCAGGGCGGAGTCGCGCGATGTGCGCGATGACGTACGCGCACCGCCTGCGCGCCCTGTCCCCCCACCGGACGTCCCGACATCGACGAAGACCTGCCGACCTCCCGGCCACGACCTGAGGGCGTGACCGCCGGGCCAACGAGAGGAACCCCTCCCGTGCCTGCCAACCTCCCCCTTTCTCGACTTCGCTCGAATGGGGGCACCCCCATTGCACTCCTCCGCCGCGGCCTCGCCGCAGTGGCCGTACTTCCCCTCCTGACGCTCGCCGCCTGCGGTTACGGGTCGGACTCGAAGGACGACAGCTCCAAGGCGAAGGTCGCCGCCGGCGCCCAGAAGATCGACGGGCTCGACTCCGTCAAGATCGGCTACTTCGGCAACCTGACCCACGGCACCGCCCTGGTCGGTGTGAACAAGGGGTACTTCCAGAAGGCGCTGGGCGCCACGGAGGCGAAGTACCAGGTCTTCAACGCCGGTCCGTCCGAGATCGAGGCCCTGAACTCCGGCTCCATCGACATCGGCTGGATCGGCCCCTCCCCCTCGATCAACGGCTACACCAAGTCCAAGGGCACCAACCTCCGCATCATCGGCGGTTCGGCGTCCGGCGGTGTGAAGCTCGTCGTCAACCCGAAGAAGATCAAGTCCGTCAAGGACGTCAAGGGCAAGAAGATCGCCACGCCTCAGCTGGGCAACACCCAGGACGTGGCGTTCCTCAACTGGATCGCCGACCAGGGCTGGAAGGTCGACGCGGAGAGCGGCAAGGGCGATGTTTCGGTCGTCCGCACCGACAACAAGGTCACCCCGGACGCCTACAAGTCCGGTTCCATCGACGGCGCCTGGGTGCCGGAGCCGACGGCGTCCAAGCTGGTTGCCGAGGGCGCGAAGGTGCTGCTCGACGAGGCGGACCTGTGGCCCGACAAGAAGTTCGTGATCACGAACATCATCGTGTCGCAGAAGTTCCTCAAGGAGCACCCGAAGGCCGTCGAGGCGGTCCTCAAGGCCTCGGTCGACACCAACAAGTGGATCAACGCCAACTCCGACGCGGCGAAGGCCGCGGCCAACGCGCAGCTCGAGATCGACTCCGGCAAGGCGCTGAAGCCCGAGGTCATCGACCCGGCGTGGAAGTCCATCCAGTTCACCAACGACCCGCTGGCCTCCACCCTCAACACCGAGGCGGAGCACGCGGTCAAGGCCGGTCTGCTGGAGGACCCGCTGCTGAAGGGCATCTACGACCTCACCCCGCTCAACAACGTCCTCAAGGCCGAGGGCGAGAGTCCGGTCGACGACGCCGGTCTCGGCGTCAAGTAGTCCCGATCCCGAGAGTTCCCAGGAGGTGACGACCATGGCCACCGCGATCGCCAAGGCCGAACGGGCCGAGTCAGTCGAGTACGCCGCCCGAATCGAGCACGTATCGAAGTCCTTCGCCGGGCCCGCCGGGCAGCAACTCGTCCTCGACGACATCACGCTCGATGTCGCTCCGGGTGAGTTCGTCACCCTCCTGGGAGCCTCGGGCTGCGGCAAGTCCACCCTGCTCAACCTGGTCGCGGGTCTCGACGACCCGAGCGCCGGCACTATCAGGACCGACGGGCGTCCCTCCCTGATGTTCCAGGAGCACGCCCTCTTCCCGTGGCTGACCGCGGGCAGGAACATCGAACTCGCCCTGAAACTGGGGGGAGTTCCGAAGAACGAGCGGCGCGGTCGCGCCGAGGAGCTGCTCGCCCTCGTCCGGCTGCAGGACTCGTACGGCAAGCGGGTGCACGAGCTGTCCGGCGGTATGCGCCAGCGGGTCGCACTGGCCCGGGCGCTGGCCCAGGAGAGCCGGCTGCTGCTGATGGACGAGCCGTTCGCGGCGCTCGACGCGATCACCCGCGACATGCTGCACGACGAGCTGACCCGGATCTGGGCGGAGACGGGTGTCTCCGTCCTGTTCGTCACCCACAACGTGCGGGAGGCGGTGCGGCTCGCGCAGCGCGTCGTCCTGCTGTCGTCCCGGCCGGGCCGCGTGGCACACGAGTGGACGGTGGACATCCCGCAGCCGCGCCGCATCGAGGACGCCCCGGTGGCCGAGCTGTCCATCGAGATCACCGAACAACTGCGTGGGGAGATCCGCCGTCATGGCCAGCAGTGACACGAAGTCGGACCTGACGGACACGCGCCAGGAGCGGGCCGACGGCAGCGGGCAGACCGGCGGCCTGGAGGCCGGCCTGGACGCGCTGGACAACGTGACCGTCGGGCGTACGCCCTTCTCGGTGACCTTCCGCACCAAGATCCTCCCGCCGCTCGTCGCGACCGGCGTGGTACTGCTCATCTGGCAGGCGCTGATCACCTTCAACGTCGTCAGCGACCCGACCAAGCTGCCCTCGCCCGGCGATGTGGCAACCGAGTTCAAGGACGCCTGGCTGGAGGGCAAGCTCCTCGGCTACATCTGGACCAGTGTCGAGCGCGGTCTGCTCGGCTTCCTGCTGGCGCTGGCGATCGGCACCCCGCTGGGTCTGGTCGTGGCCCGGGTGAAGTTCATCCGGGCGGCGATCGGCCCGGTCCTGTCGGGCCTCCAGTCGCTGCCGTCGGTGGCGTGGGTGCCGCCGGCGGTCCTGTGGCTGGGGCTGAACAACTCGATGATGTACGCGGTGATCCTGCTCGGCGCGGTCCCGTCCATCGCCAACGGACTGGTCTCCGGCATCGACCAGGTGCCGCCGCTGTTCCTGCGGGCGGGCCGCACGATGGGCGCGACCGGCTGGAAGGGCGCCTGGCACATCGTCCTGCCCGCCTCGCTGCCGGGCTATCTGGCCGGGCTGAAGCAGGGCTGGGCGTTCTCCTGGCGCTCACTGATGGCGGCGGAGATCATCGCCTCCTCCCCCGACCTGGGCATCGGTCTGGGCGCGCTGCTGGAGAACGGCCGCAATGCCAGCTCCATGCCGATGATCTTCGAGGCGATCTTCCTGATCCTCTTCGTCGGTATCGCCGTCGACCTGCTGATCTTCAGCCCGGTGGAACGGCGGGTGCTCCGCAGCCGCGGCCTCCTGGTGAAGGGCTGACGTCACGTGTTCCAGAAGCCGGTTCTTCTCGTCATCGCCCACGGCAGCCGCGACCCGCGGCACGCGGCGACCGTGCACGCCCTCGTGCGGCGCGTACGGTCGCTGCGGCCGGGGCTGCGCGTGGAGACCGGCTTCCTGGACTTCAACATCCCTTCCGTGCAAGGGGTGTTGGAGTCCCTGGCGGCGGAGGGCGTACGGGACGTGGTCGCCCTCCCCCTCCTCCTGACCCGCGCCTTCCACGCCAAGGCGGACATCCCTGCGGTCCTGCGGGACGCGCCTCGCGGTCTGCGGATCCGCCAGGCGGAGGTGCTCGGCCCGTCGCCGCTACTCATGTCCGCCCTCGAACGGCGCCTGTACGAGGCAGGGTTGACCCCCGCCGACAAGTCCTCGACCGGGGTCGTACTGGCCTCGGCGGGGTCCACCGACCCGGAGGCGATCGCAGTGATCGCCGACATCGCGCGGGAGTGGTGGCACACCGGTTGGTGCGCCGTGCGACCTGCGTTCGCCTCCGCCGGTTCTCCCGCGGGGTTCCCCCGCACCGAGGACGCGGTACGGGAACTGCGGGAGTTGGGCTGCGAGCGCGTCGCCGTCGCGCCCTACGTCATCGCCCCCGGGTTCCTGCCGGACCGCATCGCGCGGGGCGCGGCCCAGGCCGACGTACTCGCGGACGTCCTCGGACCGTCGCCCGAGGTGGCACGGCTGCTGCTGCGGCGGTACGAGGAGGCGGCGCTGCGGGTGCCGTTGTCGGGGCGGGCCGCGGTGAGCGCGTAGGTGTCTCCGGCTATCTGAACCGCCTTACGGGCAGCCGGAGTTGGTGGGTTCCTGAGCAGCCGCGACGGCCTCGTCCGCCAGCCGTACGAGTTCCGCCGAGGGCAGTGAACCCGCCGGCCTCCGCTCCCGGGCGAACGTGTTGGCCAGCCGTTGCAGCAGCTCGTTCAGGGGTGTCGGTACGCCGTGCAGCCGTCCCAGGAGCACGATCTCGCCGTTCAGGTAGTCGGTCTCGATGGTGCCGGTGGCCCGGCTCAGGGACTGCCAGGAGGAGCCGCCACCCGGCTCGGCGCCGGGCAGCGGACGCAGGGTGATCTTGTCGCCGCGTCTCGACCTCGTCTCCTCGGCGCTCGCATACGGGATACCGGCCGCCGCGAGCACCGACTCGCCCTCGGCGTACACCCGCTCGCGCAGCCGCTCGCTCTCCTCGCTGTCCGCCGCACCGCTGAGCGCCCGGATGGCGTTGCCCAGGTTGGTGAGCAGCTTGGCGTACTGCCAGCGCGCCACGTCCGGCACCACCGGCGCCTCGATCGCCGCCGACTTCTCCAGGTCGGCGGCGATCCGGCGGACGGTGTCGTCGGTGCCGTGCGGGTGGCGGCCGAGGAAGAGGATGCCGGTGAGGGGGGCGCCCGGGGCGGAGACGATGCCGGGTTCCTCGTAGGCCGCGGGCAGCCACACACAGACGCCGTACACCCGCCGGAAGCGGCGCAGCGCGAGCCGCGGTCCCTCCACGCCGTTCTGCGCGCAGAGCAACGGCAGCCGCTCGGCGGCCGTACCGCCGCCCTCGACGGGCGCCGGCCCCCAGGTCGCCAGGGCCGCTTCGCTGTCCTGTGTCTTGACGGCGAGGACCAGCACGTCGTCGGCGCGCAGTTCCCCGAGTCCGGCGGGTCCGTCGACGGCCGGCAGACGGTGCGTGTGTGTGCCGTCCGGCGTCACCAGCCGCAGCCCGTCGGTGCGCAGCGCCTCGTACTGCGCGCCCCTGGCGACGAGGACGACCTCGTGTCCCGCCCCGGCCAGCCGCCCGCCGACGGCACCGCCGACCGCCCCTGCTCCGATGATGATGTAGCGCATGCCGATCAGCCTGCCACGGTGCGTGCAGTGCACAGGTAGCGTCCACCGTATGGCTTCGGAAAGATTCACGATCGGTGGCGAGCTTCCGGTCCGCCGTCTCGGTTACGGCACCGCCCAGTTGACCGGCCCCGGCTACTGGGGCCCTCGTGGCGACCCCGCCGACGCGGTGGCCGTTCTGCGCCGGGCCGTCGACCGGGGCGTCACGCTGATCGACACCGCCGACAACTACGGCCCGTCGATCGCCGAGGAACTCGTCGCCGAGGCGCTGCACCCTTACCCGGCGGGGGTGTTGGTCGCCACCAAGGGTGGTGTCGTACGGACCGGCCCCGACGCCTGGCACATCGACGGGCGGCCGGAGCGGTTGCGCGCGATGTGCGAGGCGAGTCTGCGGCGGCTACGGCGCGAGACCATCGACCTGTACCAGCTGCACCGGCTCGACCCGCGCGTCCCGATGGCCGAACAGCTGGGCGCCCTCGACGAGTTGCGCGCGGAGGGCAGGATCCGCCATGTCGGCCTCGACTCGGTGACGGCCGAACAGCTGATCGCCGCGGTCGAGTTGACGTCCATCGCCTCCGTGCAGAACCGCTATCACCTGCTCGACCGCTCCTCCGAGCCGCTGCTGGCACTGTGCGAGGCGCACGGCATCGCGTTCCTGCCGTGGTTTCCGCTGGGCAACGGGGAGTTGGCGTCCGACCCGGTGTGCGCGGAGATCGCCGCCGCGCACGGAGCGACCCCGGCCCAGATCGCGCTGGCCTGGCTGCTGCACCGCTCCCCGGTGCTCTGCCCCACCCCGGGCACGGGCTCCCTCGTACACCTGGAGGAGAACCTGGACGCCTCGGCCGTACGGCTGTCCGGCGCCGAACTGTCGCGACTGGACCGCCGGTAGGTCACTCCAGTAGGTCAGGCTCCGTCGTCGCCGAACGGGGTGGCCTGGTGGAAGTACAGCAGCCAGTCGCCGCCTTCGGTGTCCCGGCGCCACAGTGAACTCCGGTGGGCGCGGCGGCCGTTGCTGTCCGTGTCGAAGGTGAGGTGGACCAGGTCGGGGGCGAGTCGTACGCCGGTCAGGTGCGAGACGGCGAAGGGGCGGGCGCCCGGTTCGGTGGTCGCGGCGAGGGACGCGATGATCGACGCCCGGTCCCAGTGCCGCCCCGAGGCGCCGAACTCGTGGAACCCGGGATGCAGCAGCGCTCCGGTCAGCCCGGGTGAGCCGCGGACCTCCGGGTCGAGCAGCCGCAGTTCGGCCTCGATGGCGGCGTCGACGGCGGGGTCTCGCTCCCCGTCGCGGTGTTCGTCACGCGTCGGGCTCATTTTCCCGGGGTTCCGTCCTCGGTCAGTTCCACCAGCTTGACGACGGTGTTCCAGTTGCGGCTGGTAGCGATGAGGCCCTTCAGGAAGCGGGGCTTGGCAAGCTGCTCGGCGAGCTTGGAGCGGCCGAGGCCGTCGGGTGCGTACAGGTACAGCGCGCGGTCGCCGAGCCGGAACTCCTCGGGGAGGTGGGCGGCCTGGTCGATGTCCGCGAAGCGGGTCTCTTCGACGGGGGTGGAGAAGTAGGTGACGTGGAGTTGTCTGGCCTCCAACTCCGCTGCCGGGAAGGGGCAGTCGTCCCTGATCGCCCGCAGGTGTGCGTGGTCGCGCACGATCACGTCGACGGTGAATCCGAAGTGCTCCGCGATGGCTTTCGCGATCTCCCCGGCGAGGGACTCCTCGTCCCCGCGACCGGCCGCGAAGACGGCGTTGCCGCTCTGCAGATACGTCCGTACGCCGCCGTACCCCAGGCCCTCCAGAAGAGTCCGCAGCTCGGCCATGGGGACCTTCTTGTTGCCGCCCACGTTGATACCGCGCAGCAGCGCCGCATAGGTCGTCGTGGCCTTCTCACCTGTCGTCATCCGCTCACCATAGGGCGGCCCGCTGACAGCGCCCCCGATGAACCACCCCGAGATCGTCTTTTAGATGTAGGGGGCCGGTGTCCTACCCAGTGGGGAGACGCCGGTGTCCGAGGGGAGGACTTCGGCCGGACGCAGGTCACCGGCGAGTACGAGGAGATGGTCTTATCCGGCCCATACCTTCGAACTAAAGGTGATGGCAGGGGGCTGTCGCCGCACACGAGGGGGCAAGCCCGACATGGGGAACGGAGAAACGCGGGTACGCGGCATAGCCGCCCGGGCCGGCGGCTGGAGCGCCCGGCACCGCTGGGCGGCCGTCGGGATCTGGGTGCTGTTCGTCGTCCTGGCGATGGGGCTCGGCTCCGCCGCCGGCAGCGTCGAGGTCAAGGAGAGCGACCAGCTGGGGGGCGAGACCCACACGGCCGCCAAGATCATCGAGGACGCCGGGATCGACGAACCCGCGAGCGAGACCGTCCTCATCCAGGCGAAGGACTCTGGCGTCAAGGCCACGGACGCCTCGTTCCGGGCCGCGGTCGCCGACGTCATGAAGGCGGTCGACGGGACCGGCAAGGTCACTGACGTCCAGTCGCCGTACGACACGAACACCCTCTCGAAGGACGGACACAGCGCGCTCGTCCAGTTCGACATGCGGGGCGACGCAGACACTGCGGGCGACCGGGTCGAGCCGGTGCTCAAGGCCGTCGCGGACGTCCAGAAGGACCACTCGGAGCTGCGGATCGAGGAGATCGGCGGCGCCAGTATGAACAAGACGTTCGACGACGCCTTCGGTGACGACTTCAAGAAGGCCGAACTGTCCGCCGTACCGGTGGCGCTCGGCATTCTGCTGATCGCGTTCGGCGCGCTGGTCGCGGCCCTGCTGCCGGTGGCACTGGCGATCACCGCGATCATGGCGACGATGGGGCTGATGGGCATCGTCAGCCATATCCAGCCGATGGACGACACCGCCAGCTCCGTGATGCTGCTCGTCGGCCTCGCCGTCGGTGTCGACTACTGCCTGTTCTATCTGCGCCGGGAACGCGAGGAACGGGCGGCGGGCCGCAGTCCGGAGGCCGCGCTGCGGATCGCCGCGGCGACCAGTGGCCGCGCGATCATCGTCTCCGGTGTCACGGTGTGCGTGGCGATGGCGGGCATGCTGTTCACGGGGCTCGCCACGTTCGAGGCGATGGGTCTGGCCTCCCTGATGGTCGTGGCGGTCGCCATGGTCGGTTCGGTGACCGTCCTTCCCGCACTGCTCTCGCTGCTCGGCGAGCGGGTCGAGAAGGGCCGGATCCCGTTCCTGCACCCCGACAAGCGGCGCGGTAACGGCAGCAGCGGCAAGGGCAACGGGGAGAGCCGCTTCTGGACGGCCGTACTGAAGGTCGTCCTCGCCAGGCCCGCCGTCTCGCTGCTGGTCGCGGCCGGCGCGCTGCTCGCCGTCGCCGCGCCCGCGCTCGGTATGAAGACCCAGAACCTCACCCTGGACCAGGAGTTCGGCGACTCACTGCCGATCGTCGGCACCTACAACCGCGTCAACGACGCGTTCCCCGGCGGCTCCGACCCCGCCGAGGTGATCGTCAAGGCGAAGGACATCAACGCGCCCGACGTGAAGTCCGCACTCGCCGACTTCCGTGCGCTGGCGGTCAGTTCGGGCGCCTCGCGCGGCCCGGTGGACATCAAGCTGCACGACGCCGAGAACATCGCCTTCGTGTACGTCCCGCTGGTCGGCGGTTCCGACCTGGACAAGGCGGGCGAGAGCCTGGACAAGCTGCGTGACGAGGTACGCCCGGCCACCCTCGGCAAGGTCGACGGTGTCTCGGCGCCGATCACCGGTCAGGTCGCGGGCTCGAAGGACTTCAACGACCAACTGGCCGGCGCGGTCGCCCCGGTGTTCGCCTTCGTGGTCGTGTTCGCCTTCCTGCTGATGCTCCTGTCGTTCCGCTCCCTGACCATCGCGATCACCTCGATCGTGCTCAACCTGCTGTCGGTCGGGGCCGCTTACGGCATCCTGGTCGCCGTCTTCCAGCACGGCTGGGGCGCGTCGCTGGTGGGCGCGGAGGGCGTGGGCGCCATCATCACCTGGCTGCCGCTGTTCCTGTTCGTGATCCTGTTCGGCCTGTCGATGGACTACCACGTGTTCGTCGTCTCCCGGATCCGGGAGGCACATCTGCGGGGCCGGTCGACGAAGGACGCGATCCAGCACGGGGTGGTCACCACGGCCGGGGTCGTCACCAGTGCCGCCGTCATCATGGTCGCCGTGTTCGCCATCTTCGGGACCCTGTCGATGCAGTCCATGAAGCAGATGGGTGTGGGCCTCGCGGCGGCGGTGCTCATCGACGCGACGATCATCCGGGGTGTGCTGCTTCCCGCGGTGATGGCGTTGCTGGGCGAGCGCAACTGGTACTTCCCGAAGTGGCTGAACCGTCTGCCGGACCTGACGCACGACGAGGCGCCGGAGACCCTGTCGTCGCCTCCGCCGCCCGCCGTGGAGGGTGAGCGGGTCGGAGTCTGAGTCACTTGAACATGCCGCAAGTCCCTTGATCTGAGGGCCCGTTGGTCACCGGGGAGCCAACGGGCCCTCTTCCTTGCCCTGGCAGTCGGTGACGAAGGTGTGCGATTCACCGCTGATAGCGCGCCAGCACCAGGTTGCCGTCCCTCTCCAGTCGTTTCCGCAGCTCAGCGAGGTCGATCGCGCCGCTGTAGTACTCCTGGAAAGCCGGGGTCGCGACCTTGTCCTTCCACTCCGGGTAGCCACGGACCGACTGGGCGGGGGCCGAGCGGAGGTGGGCGGCCAGAGCCGTGCCGGGGGCCCAGCCGTTCTTCTGGGTGCGCAGGGCCGGGGCCTTCAGCGCCTCGGTGCCGGTGGGGAGCATCCAGTCGCCGAGGGCGAGGCGGACCATGTTGTCGGGTCGCAGCAGGAAGTCGACGAACTCGGCCGCCTTCCGCTGATGGCGGCTGTCCTCGGCGATGGAGAGGGTCTGCGGGCTGACGCCCTGGGTGAGTCCGTCGGCGCCCGCCGGTGCGGGCAGCACCTGCCACTCGAAGCCCTTCGGCGCCTGTTGCGCGACTTGCTGACGGTAGGAGAAGCCGAGCGGAACCATCGCGTACCTGCCGCCGAAGAACCCGGGCAGGGTGTCGGAGCCGCCGCTGCCCAGCGTCGAACCCGACGCGCTCTTGTCGGAGTTGACCTGGTCGTGGATCGTACGGGGGACCACTTGCTCGGCGGCGCCGAAGCTGACGGTCACCTTGCCGTCGGCGCCTCGGTGGAACAGCTGCCCGCCCGCCGACAAGGACAGGTTGAGTGTGCCGGAGACGGGCTCCTTGAGCGGCCAGGCCACACCGTACTTGCCGTCACCGCTGAGCTGTCGGGTGATCCTCCTAAACTCCGGCCAACTCCAAGGCTGTTGGGGAGTAGGGATCCGTACTCCCGCCTCCTTCAGCCAGTTCGTGTTGGCGATCAGCACACGCGGCTCCTGGAGGAACGGCACGCCGTAGACGCCACCCCCGAAAGTCGTCGTCTCCCAACTCCGTTGCGGGATGTCGGACTTGAGCCGCTCGGGCAGCAGGTCGCGCAGATCGGCGAGGTAGCCGCCGTACGCGAAGTCCGCCAGGTCGTCCGAGGCGTCATGGATGATGTCGGGCGCCTCACCGCCCTCGAAGGAGGTGAGCAGCTGGTCGTGAACACTGTCCCAACTGCCCTGCACGTACTCGACCTTGACGTCCGGATGGGTCGCGTTCCACTCCTTCACCAGCGCCTTGTTGGCGGCGACGGACTCGTCCTGCCAGGCGAGGGACTGGAAGCGGAGGGTGATCCTGCCGTCCGCGTCGCCGCCACCGCCGCTCGTGCAGCCGGCGAGGAGCAGCATGAGGGCGACGAGCCATCGCGCGCGCATCAGCTCTTCACCGCCCCGGCCATCATGCCGCCGGTGATACGGCGTTGGATGATCGCGAACACGACGAGCGAGGGCAGCGTCGCCAGGAACGCGGCGGCGGCCAGCGGACCGAGGTCCGCCACGCCCTCCGCGCCGATGAAGTGGGTGAGGACGACCGGCAGGGTCTGTTTCTCCGGCGTCTTCAGGAGCACCAGGGCGAAGAAGAACTCGTTCCAGGCGGTGACGAACGCGAACAGCGCCGTGGCCACGATCCCCGGTGCCAGCAGCGGCGCCGTGACGGAGACCAGCGTGCGCAGCCGTCCGGCACCGTCGACGGCCGCCGCCTCCTCCAACTCGACGGGCACGGCCCGTACATAGCCGCCGAGCATCCACAGCGCGAACGGCAGCGACCACACCACGTACACCATCACCAGGCCGAATACGGAGTCGATCAGCCGCAGGTTCTTCAGCACCAGGAACAGCGGGATGATCACCAGCACGAACGGGAACGTCTGGCTCACCACCACCCACCCGGTCACCGCCCGCCCGAGCAGCGTGCGGTGCCGTGCCATGACGTAGGCCATCGGGGTCGCGAGGAGTACGGCGACCAGGGCGGCCGAGGCCGCCGCGAACAGGGAGTTCGACGCGGCGTGCAGCAACGGCTGTTCGTCGAAGGCCTGGCGGAAGTTGTCGAGGGTGGGGTGCTTCGGGATCCAGGTGGGGTGCAGACTGCCCAGTTCCCGCGGGGACTTGAAAGCGGTGGACAGCAGCCAGAGGAACGGCAGGGCCAGAAACGCGAGATAGGCGAGAAGGGCCGCGTACTGGCCGACGCGGGCGCTCGTGCTCGTCCTCAACTCTCCTCGCCTCCCCTCAGCCGGCCGGCGAGGAACACGGCGAGCAGGACGGAGATCAGCGCGACCATCACACAGCCCATCGCCGCCGCGTAGCCGAACTGCCCGTAACGGAAGGCCTCTTCGTAGGCGAAGAGCATCGGCAGCCGAGTTCGTCCGCCGGGGCCGCCGTTCGTCAGGACGTACACCAGGGCGAAGGAGTTGAAGTTCCAGATCAGGTTGAGGGCGGTGATGGCGAGCGCGATCGGCCGCAGGGCCGGCCAGGTGACGGTCCTGAAGCGGCGCCAGGCGCCGGCGCCGTCCATGGCCGCCGCCTCGTGCAGTTCACGCGGGGTGTTCTGCAACCCGGCGAGCAGGGCGACCGTCGTCTGCGGCATCCCCGCCCAGACGCCGACGACGACGACGGCGGGCAGTGCGGTCGCAAGGCCGCTGAGCCAGTCGCGGCCGTCGCCCAGGCCCAGGTCGCGCAGCGTCTCGTTGAGGACGCCGGCGTCCGCGTTGTAGACGAGCCGCCACATGATGCCGACGACGACCTCGGGCATCGCCCACGGGACGATCGCGAGGGCGCGGGCCAGCCAGCGCAGCCGTAACTCCTGGTTGAGGAGGAGGGCGAGACCGAGGGCGAGCAGGAACTGCGGCACGGTCACCCCGACGGCCCACACCAGCCCGATCCGGAACGACTCCCAGAACAGTGTGTCGTGCAGCAGGTCCTGGAAGTTGAGGGTGCCGATCCACCGCGTGGACGCGGTCCGGCCCGACTGGGCGTCGGTGAACGCCAGCAGGATCCCGTACAGCAGCGGTCCCACGCTCAGGACGAGGATCGGGATCAGGGCGGGCAGGACGAGGAACCAGGCGCCGTGGCCGCCGAGCGACCGGCCGCCGTCCGGCCCGGCGCGGGTCGCCTGCTTGGCCGGCCGCCTCGTTCCGGTCGCCAATGTCACGTGATCGGCTCCTTTGGTCGCCCGAGGTGGCCCCGTCAGGGTCGTGAATCCCTGGTAACCCGTCAAGGCGCCGCGCACACGCCCCCACCAGTACGAATGCGACACTGACCGGCGGATGGCGTGAACCCGACGCCGTTCGCGGACATACACCGGCGTACTCGCACAGCCGGGTACGAGGGACTGCGCGGGAGGCGGACGATGGACGAGGCACGGGCCCGGGACGTACTGGCCACGGCGGGCGTACTGCCCGGGACGGCACCGGAGGCGCGGCTTCTCGCGCTGGGCGAGAACGCGGTGTTCGCCGCCGGTGACCTGGTCGTCAAGGTGGGCCGCGACGCCGAACTCCTCGACCGCGCGCGTAGGGAACTGGCCATCGCGCAGTGGCTCACCGAAGAGGGCGTCCCGGCGGTACGCGCGGCCGACCCGGAGGCACACCTCGTCGAAGGCCACCCCGTGACGGTGTGGCACCGGCTGCCCGATCCCGTACGCGCCGCCGAACCCGGGGATTTGGCCGAACTCCTACGGACCGTCCACGCCCTGCCGGCCCCGCGCGCCTTCGCGCTGCCGCCCCGCGAACTCCTGGGCGGCGTCGAGCGGTGGCTGCGGCTCGCGGGCGACGCCGTCGACCCGGCGGACGCCGCCTATCTGCGCGAACGCCGCGACGGTTTCGCCTCGGCCGCCGCCGCGCTCACCCCGCGGCTGCCGCCCGGCCCGATCCACGGCGACGCGCTTCCGCGCAATGTGCACATCGGCCCGGACGGTCCGGTCCTGGTCGACCTGGAGACCTTCTCCGCCGACCTGCGCGAGCACGACCTGGTGGTCATGGCCCTTTCCCACGACCGCTACGCCCTTCCGGCCGAGGCGTATGCCGCGTTCGTGGAGGCGTACGGGTGGGACGTACGGGAGTGGGAGGGGTGCGGGGTACTGCGGGGGGCGCGGGAGACGGCGAGTTGTGCGTGGGTGGCGCAGCATGCGCCTGTCAATCCGGCGGCGTTGGTGGAGTTCTCTCGGCGGGTGGGGTCGTTGAGAGAAGGGGATACGACTGTGCGGTGGTATTCGTTCTGAGCGCCCGGTGACGTGGACTTGCTGTTGTTCGGCGGCTGCGGACTCGCTGTGGCTTGTAGCGCAGTCCCCCGCGCCCCTGAAAGGGGCGCTACTCCTTGGCCTTGATTGCCTGTGCTGCTCTGACCAGTTCCGTCAGTACGGTTCTTACCGCCCTGCGGGCCGTTCGTTCCGGGCGGTGGAGGGCGTCGATGCGGCGTCTGACCTGGACGCCGCTGAGGGGCTTGAGGACGAGAGCGGGGTGCGGGCGGGAGGTCCAGCGGGGCATCAGGGCGATGCCTCCGCCGGCGGCCACCACCTCCGCCGCCACCGTGAACTCGTTGATCCGGTGGGCGAGACGGGGACGACGGCCCGCCGCCGTGGCGATGGCCTCGATCGTCGCGATGATCGGGAAGCCGTCGTGCACGGCGATCCAGGGCTGGTCGGCCACATCGCCGGGGGTCAGTCGTCCTTTGGCGGCGAGCGGATGGTCGGCGGGCATGGCCACGTCGAGGGGTTCGCGCAGCAGCGGGGTCGCCGTCACCGTGCGCGGCCAGGGCGGGGCGTGGTCCAGACGGTGGGCGAGGACCAGGTCGTACTCCCGGGTCAGCGACGGGAAGTCGTCCTGCGTGACGTCCTCGTCGGCCAGGGCGAGCACCGGCCCGTCCGGTCCGGCGAGGGCCCGCAGCAGCAGCGGGAAGAACGCGGCGCCCGCGCTGTGGAACGCCGCGACGGACACCTCCCCGTCCGGCCGGTCCAGGAACTCCTCGACGGTGTGCCGGGCCCGCGCGAGCGCCGACTCCACCTCGGCCGCCGCGCCCGCCAGCGCCTGCCCGGCGTCGGTCAGCACCAGCCGACGCCCCTGCCGCTCCGTGAGCGGCACCGGGATGGCGCGCTGGAGCAGCCGCAGTTGCTGCGAGATGGCCGAAGGGGTGACGAGCAGGGCGTCGGCGACCGCGGTGACACTGCCCAGCTCACCCAGTTCACGCAGGATCCGCAGCTGACGTTCGTCCACGGGGTGAGTGTAGACGGACCATGTAGTAAAGCTAAAAGATTGTTGAAGAGACTGGGCCTGGGCTTCAGAGTTGTCGCCGGTGCACTGTGGTCGCGTGTCCGACTCCCGCCGTACCGACGCGGTACTCCTCCTGGTCGCGCTCGTCTGGGGTTCCAGTTATCTGTCCGCCCAGACAGCGACCTCCGCCCTGCCCGTCCTCGTGGTCCTGTTCGCGCGTTACGCCCTCTCCGCGCTCGCCTGTCTCGGCCTGGTCGCCGCCGGGCGGGGCACGGGGCCGAAGCGGGGCGGTGGTCTTCGTCTCTGGACCAGGGAGGAGGTGCGGGCCGGGCTGCCGCTCGGGATGACCCAGGCCGCTGTCCTCGTCGTGGAGACGTACGGGGTCGCGCACACCACCGCCGCCAACGCGGGCCTGATCATCAGCCTGACCATCGTGCTCACCCCTCTCCTCGATCGCGCCGGACACCCAGGTGGGCTGCCTCCGGCCTTCTACGCCGCCGCCGGCCTCTGCGTCCTGGCCGTCGGCCTGCTCATGTCCGGCAACGGCTTCCACGCACCGCGTCTCGGTGACCTGCTGATGCTGGGCGCGGCCCTCGTACGGGCGGTCCATGTGGCCCTGGTCGGACGCCTCACCACAGGCCGGCCGATCCGCCCCCTTCACCTGACGACACTGCAGACCGTGATCGGCACGGCCCTGTTCCTGCCGGCCGCCGCCCCCGACCTGCCGACGCTGGTCCGCGCCGACACCGGGACCTGGACGCAGCTGCTCTATCTCGCCCTGTTCTGCAGCGTTTTCGCGTTCCTCGCCCAGACGTGGGCCGTGCAGCGCACCTCGGCGAGCCGGGCCAGCCTGCTGTTGGGCACGGAGCCGATCTGGGCCGCGGCGATCGGTATCGCCCTGGGCGGCGAGCATCTGACGCCGCTCACGGCGCTGGGCGCGACGCTGATGGTCACGGGTACGTACTGGGGGCAGTCGGTGGAACGGGCTCACCGTGCGCGCCGTCTGGCGCCTGCGAGGGTTTCGCCCCCGCCGCCCCTACCCGTCCCTCCCTCAGAGGGGGGACCCCCACTGGGGGCTGCGCCCCCAGACCCCGCCTGTCGGCCTTGAAGGGGCCTCGTCCTCAAGCGCCGGACGGGCTGGGGGTGCCGCCCACCATCTCCCGTATCGGCCACGTCCCGTCCACCGCCGCGTCCGTCTCTCCCTTGCGGCGCAGGAAGCTCTGGAAATCGGCCGCCCACTCCGCATACCACTCGATCTGACGCCGGTGCAGTTCCACCGGTCCCAGTCCCGCGACCTTGGGATGCCGTTCGGCTATCGCGCACGCCAGCCGCGCCGCGGCCAGGGCGTCCGCCGACGCGTCGTGAGCCGCGTCCAGTGGTACGCCGTACTCCCTGCACACCGCTTCGAGGTTGCGCTTGCCGCGCCGGTAGCGGTCGACGGAGCGGTCGATCGTGTACGGGTCGATCACCGGCGCCGGCTCCAGACCGCCCAGCCGCTCCCGCAGGGACGGCAGGCCGTGCCGTCGCAACTCCGCGGAGAGCAGGGTGAGGTCGAAGTTCGCGTTGTAGGCGACCACCGGTACGCCCGTCTTCCAGTACGTCGCCAGTACGTCCGCCATCGCGTCCGCGACCTGGTCGGCGGGCCGGCCCTCGCTGGTGGCGCGCTCGGTGGTGATGCCGTGCACCGCCACCGCCTCCGCCGGGATCTCCATCCCCGGATCGGCCAGCCATTCGCGGTGGCCGAGCGGCTCACCGCCCCTCACCTCGATCACCGCGCCGGTGACGATGCGTGCCTCGCTCGGATCCGTCCCGGTCGTCTCCAGGTCGAAGCCGATCAGCAGCTCATGGTGCCAGCCCATGCCTGGCCCCCCTTCCAGCCTTCTTGGTGGTGCTTTCCCCCAGTGGTCTCCACGATCCCATGAGCCACTGACAATCAGAGGACCGCATTCCGCTTGAGGAGGACCGGCAGGTCAGGACACCGGACGTGAATCCGCCCAGGCCACCTCGAACTCCTCGCGATATGTCGGGAAGAGACCGATCTCCTCCGTCTCGCCCGACTTGACCAGTCGGCTCCCACCACGCAGCACCAGCACCGGTGCCTCCATCCCCCGCGTCCTGCGCAGATACGTCTGCACTATCGCGACTCCGTCCGAGCCGTCCCCGTCGACGAGGTAGGCCGTGAAGCGGGGTGTCTCGTCGAAGACCTGGATCTCGAAGGCGCCGGGGTCACGCAGACTCGACCGCACCCGGCGCATGTGCAGGATGTTCATCTCCACCGCACGGCTCAACTCGCCGCGCTTGAGGCCGAGTTCACGCTCGCGCCGTTTCACCGCGCTGGACGCGGGGTTCAGGAACAGCAGGCGTACCCGGCAGCCCGACTCCGCCAGCCGTACCAGTCGCCGCCCGGAGAAGTTCTGCACGAGCAGATTGAGGCCGATTCCGATGGCGTCGAGGCGACGCGCGCCGCCGAATATGTCCTCGGCCGGGAACTGGCGCATCAGCCGCACCCGGTCGGTGTGTACGGCGACCACGTCCCCGTACCGCTCGCCCACCAGGTCCTCGACCGCGTCGACCGGCAGACGGCGCGCGGAGGGCACGTCACCGCCCGCGCCGAGGGTCTCCAGGAGCTTGCCCGAGGCCCGCTCGGCCTGATTCAGGACGGCTTCGGACAGGGCCCGGTTGCGGGAGACGACGTTACGGGTGACCTCCAGCTCGTCCAGGGCGAGTTCGACGTCACGGCGCTCGTCCACGTAGGGCTCGAAGCAGGGCCAGTGCTGCACCATCAGCTCGCGCAGCTGGGGAAGGGTCAGGAAGCTGAGGACGTTGTCGTCGGCCGGGTCGAGCAAGTAGCCCTTTCGGCGGCTGACTTCACGTACGGCGACCGCGCGCTGCACCCACTCCTGGCCGGCCGGCCCGGCGGCGGCGACCACCCACTCGTCGCCGTGGACGGGTTCGTAGATGGGGCGCAGAACAGCGGCCACGACCGCGCGCAGCCGCTGTTCGACCAGGTTCAGCCAGATGTAGGCCCGGCCGGCTCGCTGGGCGCGTGTACGCACCTCGTGCCAGGCGTCGGCGTCCCAGTCCAGTTCCGGTCCGATGGAGCCCGTTTCCATCGGCCGTGCCAGGGACACCGCACCGGGCGGGACCTCTGTGGAGTTCCCCTCGTGACTCTCGTCACCAGGGGGCAGCTCCAGCCCTCCCGACCCCACCCGCGTACCGCCTTCCGCTCCCCCGAGCTCTCCCCGTGGCCGGTCCCGGCCAACGATCAAGGAAGGGTACTCCGGGAGCGGTCAGCGGTGCAGCAGGATGGACAGGGTCGTTTCTCAACTACCGCTTTCGACATGACCGTTCTGGTCGGCGAGGGCGGCCGGAGTGAGCGGATTCATAGCCGTGACATCGCGCGGGGCGATGGAGAAGCCCTGCCAGTGGACGGGCATGGGCTGCTGGTCCTCGTCCCGGGCTATGTGGTGGAAGCCCACGTTCACCCAGACCATCGGGTGGGTGAGGGTCTGACCGTTGACCCATCCGTCGACGGATGTCTTGGCGCCGGCACCGCAGTTGCCCAGGTTGTCGCTGGCGAACTGCTCGCACTTGTTGTACTCGGTGAAGTAGACGTCGTGCCGGGTGTAGGTGCGGCCGGGGTACTTGTTGGTGGCGCCGGGGACGATCTCGTACGACCGCGCGTGGCCGTCCTTGTTCTTGCCGGTGGCGCTGACCACACGCCACCAGCGCATGTTCTTGGCGTCGCCGGCGAGTTCCTTCTTGACCTGGGTGCGGGTCGTCTTGTTGGTCGGCCCCTCCTGGCCGTTCGCGGGCGGGCTGACCACGGAGTCGTACTGCTCGACCTTCCCCTTGGAGGAGCCGTCGAGGCCGAAGTCGAGCCGCCAGAAGACGTTGTGGCTGTGGCTGGTGGCGTACGCCTTGGCGCCCTTGCCTATGGGCCAGCCGCGGCCGTCACCCGCGTCGTAGTCCTCGGGGGCGAGGCTGCCGGTGGCGCCGATGTTCATGTTGACGGTGCCGTCGTCCTGGAAGCGCCACTCGGTGATGTACTCGTACCAGCCGACCTGGTTGACGGTGTAGACGAGCAGGTCCTTGCCCTGGGTCTGGTAGACCTTGTTCGCGGTGTCGCCCTGCATGCGGTAGGCGTGGCCACGTGAACGGGTCGTGGTGCACAGGCCCTTGACGTTCTCGTTCTCCGGGTCCCAGGCGTCGGGCACCTTGACGGTCTTGATGGTGCCGCCGGGGCACTCACCGGCCGCCAGGTTCATCAGGCCCTGGCCGAAGCCGGCCCCGGTGAGGTCCTGGTACTCGGCCTTTCCGTCGTCGTAGGGGACGTGTATCTGGCCGAGCCGCGCGGAGTTGAGCACCTTGATCGGCCGGGCCTCGCCCGGGGGCTGGTACGAGATGTTCTCCAGGACGAGCCCGGCCTCGCTCTCGTAGCGGTAGCACATCCGCCAGGTGGTGCCCGTGGCGAGCTTCTTCTCGATGCGGTAGGGCGCGCTGCACTCGGCGGGCGGCACGGGTCCGGCCTTCGGCTGGGCGACGGCCGGGCCCGCCGCCGAGGTGAGGCCGGCGGACAGGGCGACCGCGGAGAGGCCGACGAGCCCGACCGTCGCCCGCCCTCGGGTACGGCTGTTGTTGTTGACGCGCATGAAGTCGTGACTCCCTGGAGAGAGCTGGGGAAAGTAAAAGGAGGTTGAGAAGTGAACCGAGGGCCGCTCGCCCAGGGGTCAGCCGAGCTTGGCCACCTTGCGGGCGCTCAGGTCGATCACGATCGACCTGGCGTCGATCCACGACCCGTTCTTCACCTTCGGGAAGAGCCGCACACAGCGGTGGTCGCCGCAGGTGTCGAGTACGGCGGGCTGGGCGCCCGGCGTGGCCCGGTACACCATGCTGGTGACGAGCAGCTGGTCCGGCGAGGTGAGTTCCGCGCCGGTGGCGTCCTTGTAGTCGGCCTTCAGGCCCGCGCCCAGGGGGTCGGCTATCAGGAGCGCGGTCGCCTCGGCCGTCTCGGCGCGGCTCAGGGGCGGCTGTACGCCGTGCTGGGTGCCGGTCCGCTCGACCTTGCCGGTGTCGAGGTTGACGGTCCTGGTGACCAGGGTGTCGTCCTTGTAGTCGTAGTACGACACGTCCGCGCGCCGCGGCGCGTTCGGGTCGTCGACCTCGGTGGCCTCGGGCTCGGCGAGGTCGATGGCGAGCCGCTGCGGGCCGCGCTTCCCCTCGACGTTCTCGCTGGAATCGAACAACTGCCGGTTCAGGGCGATCCGCTCCACCCGCGCCGTCTCACCGTCGGTGAGCGGATCGCGGCCCGTGCCCTTCTCGCCCTCGGCGGGCACCTGCTCGACGACCCCGGGCGGTGCCACGGCCTGCTGCCCCGCGGACTCTCCGGTGCCGTCCGTACTCGCCGTGCTCCCGGCGGTCCCGGTGCCTCCCGACTCGTCGGCACCCGCCGCTCCCGGCAGCGTCACCGCGATCATGACGGCCGTACCGGCCACCGCGATACCCGTCCCCGCCACCACCTTGCCCAGGTGGCGGCGCACGATCTTGCGCACGTTGTCCCCTTACTCCCCCTCACTGCCCAGGGAGTACGTGAAGAAGGAAATGTTTTGACGCACCCGCGTATGCGGGTACGCACTGGTTCGACCGGTAAGAGGGACGTAAGTCGTAGGTGGTTCCATCACTTTCGGGGAGACTCGGAGGGGAGCAGGCCCCGGCGGCGGACCACAACTGAAAGAGTCGAGCGCATGCAGGTCTGGCCAGGAGAGGCGTACCCACTCGGTGCCACGTACGACGGCGCCGGCACCAACTTCGCGGTCTTCTCGGAGGCCGCCGACCGGATCGAGCTGTGTCTGCTCCACGACGACGGCTCGGAGACCGCGGTGGAACTTCGGGAGAGCGACGCGTTCGTCCGGCACGCGTATCTGCCGGGCGTGATGCCGGGCCAGCGGTACGGCTTCCGTGCGCACGGCGCGTACGCGCCCGAGCGCGGCCAGCGGACCAACTCGGCGAAGCTGCTGCTCGATCCGTACGCGAAGGCGATCAGCGGTGCGGTCACCTGGGGCGAGGAGGTGTACGGCTACCACTTCGACGAGCCCGAGCGGCGCAACGATCTCGACTCGGCTCCGCACACGATGTCGTCGGTCGTGGTGAACCCGTACTTCGACTGGGGCGACGACCGGCGCCCCCGCACCGAGTACCACCACACGGTGCTCTACGAGGCCCATGTGAAGGGCCTGACCATGCGCCACCCGGCGCTGCCCGAGGAGCTGCGCGGCACCTACGCGGCGCTCGCCCACCCCGCGATCATCGAACACCTGACCGGACTAGGCGTCACGGCACTGGAGCTCATGCCGGTGCACCAGTTCGTGAACGACCACCGTCTGGTGGACATGGGCCTCAACAACTACTGGGGCTACAACACCATCGGCTTCTTCGCCCCGCACAACGCGTACGCCTCCTGGGGTGACCGCGGCCAGCAGGTGCTGGAGTTCAAGTCGGCGGTACGGGCGCTGCACGAGGCCGGTATCGAGGTCATCCTGGACGTGGTCTACAACCACACGGCGGAGGGCAACCATCTCGGCCCGACCCTGTCCTTCCGGGGCATCGACAACGCGCAGTACTACCGGCTCGCCGAGGACCAGCGCTACTACATGGACACCACGGGCACCGGGAACTCGCTGCTCATGCGGTCCCCGCACGTACTCCAGCTGATCATGGACTCGCTGCGCTACTGGGTCACCGAGATGCACGTCGACGGCTTCCGCTTCGACCTCGCGGCCACACTGGCCCGGCAGTTCCACGAGGTGGACCGGCTGTCGTCGTTCTTCGACCTGGTCCAGCAGGACCCGGTGGTGTCCCAGGTGAAGCTGATCGCCGAGCCGTGGGACGTGGGCGAGGGCGGCTACCAGGTGGGCAACTTCCCGCCGCTGTGGACCGAGTGGAACGGCATGTACCGCGACACCGTACGGGACATGTGGCGGGGCGAGCCGCGCACGCTCGCGGAGTTCGCCTCGCGGCTGACGGGGTCCTCTGACCTCTACCAGGACGACGGCCGACGCCCGCTGGCATCGATCAACTTCGTGACGTGCCATGACGGTTTCACCCTCAACGACCTGGTGTCCTACCACGAGAAGCGCAACCTGGCCAACGGCGAGGACAACCGGGACGGCGAGAGCCACAACCGGTCCTGGAACTGCGGTGCGGAGGGTCCGACGGACGACCCCGACGTCCTCGCTCTGCGGGCACGCCAGCTGCGCAACTTCATGGCGACGCTGATGCTGTCCCAGGGGGTGCCGATGATCAGCCACGGCGACGAGTTCGCACGCACCCAGGGCGGCAACAACAACGCGTACTGCCAGGACAACGAGATCTCCTGGGTACCGTGGCCGAACCAGGACCAGGACCAGGAGGAGAACGAGCACGAGAACGCCGAACTGCTCGACTTCACGCGCGCGATGGTGTGGCTGCGAAGGGACCACCCGGTCTTCCGCAGGCGCCGCTTCTTCCACGGCCGCCCCGTGGAGGGCACCCACGACGAGCTGTCGGACATCGCCTGGTTCACTCCGGCGGGCGAGGAGATGGTCCAGCGCGACTGGGACTCGTCACAGGCGGGCGCGCTGAGCGTGTTCCTCAACGGCAACGCCATCTCGGAGCCCGGTTCCCGCGGGGAGCGCATCGCCGACGACTCGTTCCTGCTGATGTTCAACGCCTCGCCGAAGACCCTGGAGTTCGTGGTCCCGGTCAACCACGGCCGCCAGTGGCAGGTCGTGGTCGACACGGCCCTCCCGAAGGGTGTGGCACCGGGCACGGGCGCGAAGGTCGCCGCGGGCGACCGGCTGACCCTCCTGGACCACAGCCTGACGGTGCTGCAACGCCCGGCCTAGGGCCCTCCACGCGCGCGTGGAGGGCCGTTTCGGTGACCGTACGCAGGAGTCGATGACACGAAAGGCGGTGGGGCGGGTACGTAGGTTCCCATGACATCTGAGCGTTCTGAGCCGGTCGTGCCGACGGCCACCTATCGGCTGCAGCTCCAGCCCGCGTTCCCGTTCGGTGCCGCGGCGGACGCCGTGCCGTACCTGGCCTCGCTCGGCGTCTCGCATCTGCATCTGTCGCCGTTCCTCGAGTCCGTGCCGGGTTCGACGCACGGCTACGACGTCGTGGACCACGCGCGCGTGCGCGGTGAACTCGGTGGCGAGGAGGGGCTGCGCGCGCTGGCGCGTACCGCGCGGGAACACGGTCTCGGCCTGGTCGCCGACATCGTGCCCAACCACATGGCGATGTCCCCGCGTCACAACCGCCCCCTGTGGGAGGTGCTCCGGGAGGGCCCCGGGTCACCGTACGCGCGGTGGTTCGACATCGACTGGGAGGCGCAGGACGGGCGCCTGCTGCTGCCGGTGCTCGGGCAGCCGCTGGGCGCGGAGTGGGAGCAGCTGAAGGTCGAGCGGTGGCAGGACGCGCACCTGGGGTACGAGGGCCACGTCCTGCGCTACTACGACCATGTCCTCCCCGTGCGCGAGGGCACCGAGAAGCTGCCGCTGCCGCAGCTCGTCGACGCGCAGTGGTACCGCCCGGCGTGGTGGCGGCTGGCGCGCACCGAGCTGAACTACCGGCGGTTCTTCAGCATCTCGGAGCTGATCGGGGTGCGCGTCGAGGACCCCGAGGTGTTCGCGGCGACCCACGGGAAGCTGCTGGAGCTGCTCGCGGACGGGGTGGTGGAAGGGCTGCGGGTCGACCATCCGGACGGGCTCGCGGACCCGGGCGGGTATCTGCGCCGGCTGCACGAGGCCACCGGGGGCCGCTGGACGGTGGTCGAGAAGATCCTGGCCGACGGGGAGCACCTGCCGGCGGCCTGGCCGGTCGCGGGGACCACCGGATACGACGCCCTGCGACACCTGGACGGCCTGTTCACGGACCCGGCGGGGGCGGGCGAACTCCTCGGCCAGTACCGCCGGTTCGCGGCCCCGCAGGCCGACCGGGGCGGGCACTGGGAGGCGACGGTACGGCGGGCCGCGTACAAGGTGGTGACACACGAGCTGGCCACCGAGGTGGACCGGCTGACCCGCGTGGCGAGCCGTCTCTGCGCCGCCTCTTCCGACCCCGCGCTGCGCGACCGTGCCCCCTGGGCCCTGCGTACGGCGCTGCGCGAGCTGCTGGTCCGTCTGGAGGTCTACCGCCCCTACACCCCCGGGGACACGGCCTCCGTGGTCACCGAGGTGGCCGCCGCGGAGGCCCGACTGGCGTTCGCCGTCCCTGAGGAGGGCGAGGCCGTGGACGTCGTACGGGACCTGCTGCTCGGGCGGGTCGCGGGCGGGGACGCGAACGACCCCGAGCAGGTGGAGTTCCGGGACCGGTTCGCGCAGACGTCGTCGGCGCTGCGGGCCAAGTCCGTGGAGGACACGGCGTTCTACCGCTATGTGCCGCTGCTGTCGGCGACCGAGGTCGGCGGCGGTCCTGGCAGCCCGGCGGTGTCCCCGGAGGACTTCCACGCCTACTGCGCGCGCGTGCAGCGCGACTGGCCGGCCACGGGGACAGTGCTGTCGACGCACGACACCAAGCGCAGCGGCGACGTACGCGCGGCGCTGGCCGTACTCACCGAGTGCCCGCAACGCTGGGCCGACGTCCTGGCGGAGGTCACGCGCACCGGTGAGGGGCTGCCCGACGCCCAGCTGGCGTGGGCGGCCTGGCAGACGGCTTTCGGCCTGGGCCCGGCGGACGCGGAGCGTGTCCAGGGCGCCCTGCTGAAGCACGTCCGGGAGGCGGGCCTGCACACCGCCTGGACGGAGCAGGAACCCGCGTACGAGGAGGCGGTGGCGGCGTTCGTGGCGGCGGGCCCGTGCGGGGCGCCAGGCGAGCACGTGGCGGCGCTGCGGGGCGCCCTGGAGCCGTACATCCGGGCGAACGTCCTGGGCGCGGCTCTGGTCCATCTGACGATGCCGGGGGTACCGGATCTCTACCAGGGCACGGAGAGCGAGTACCGGGCGCTGGTGGACCCGGACAACCGCCGTCCCGTCCGGTTCCCTCCCGAGGCCCCCGGGGAGAAGGACGGGCTGACGGCGACGGCACTGCGGCTGCGCGCGCGGCGTCCGGTGGTGTTCGGCGACACGGCGACGTACACACCGCTCGTCGCGCTGGGCCCGGCGGCGGCGCACTGTGTGGCGTTCGCGCGCTCCGGGGAGGTGGTCACGGCGGTCACCAGGCTGTCGTCGCGGCTGGCGGACGCGGGCGGCTGGCACGACACGCGGTTGCCGCTGCCGCCGGGCCGGTGGGCCGATCTGCTGTCCCCGGAGCGGGAGTTCACCGGGCACGCGCACGTGGAGGAGCTTTTCGCGCGGCTGCCGGTGGCCCTTCTGGAGCGTGTCGGCGAGGAGTGACGGCCGGGGGCGTGAATCCTTCGACGCACGCCTCTACGAGCGCTCAGGCGCCCGGCGTACAGCAGCGCACGCTCGGGCGCGCAGGTGTGGCTACGGCGTGTGGTGGTGAGCGCCTTCGCCGGGCCGTGCGGGGGCGTCCCGCGCGGCAGACGTCCCTGCCGACCGTTGCCGCCGACCGTGCTCGTCCTCGCCGTCGGGGGTGAATGCTTCTTGGCGCCCCCTGGAGCCGCCCCCGCTACATCCTTGACAGTTCCTGGACGCCATGGGGTACTGCGGATTGCGACGCCGGGTGGACCAGACGGGGGTGAGTCTCCTGCCGGAGCTGCGTTACCCCAGTGTGAACGAACTCGTTTCGTCCGCACGGGCGCTGGCCGCTCACCGGCCGGGTCTGTGCACCTTCACTCAAGTGGGCTCCTCCCGCGCGGGACGGCCCCTGCATCTGCTCTCCGTGGGCCACGCACGACGCGCCGTGCTCGTCGTCGCGGGCGCCCACGCCAACGAACCCACGGGGGGCTCCACGCTCCTCGCACTCGCGGAACGCACCGTGCACGACCGCGGGTTGCGGGCGGACACCTCATGGCACTTCCTGCTGTGCG
Organism: Streptomyces sp. AK08-02; assembly: GCF_033795085.1. NCBI lineage: Bacteria > Bacillati > Actinomycetota > Actinomycetes > Kitasatosporales > Streptomycetaceae > Streptomyces > Streptomyces sp. AK08-02. The sequence goes on along the minus strand of NZ_JARAZV010000018.1, from coordinate 216,916 downwards.
CGGACCCGGACGGTGCCAGCCTGCACGTCACTCCGGCGCCACGCAGCCTGCTCGACTACCACCTCGGCTTCTACCGGCCCGCCGGTCCCGAACAGCCGGAGTGGGCGCCCTCCGTGCTGCCGCCCGACCGGCTGCCGCCGGAGACCCTCGCCCTGACCCGTGTCATCGACGAGGTGCGGCCCTATCTCCAGGTCACCCTGCACGGCACCGACGTGGGCGGCAGCTGGGTGCAGCTGACGAAGGACGTCCCCGGGCTCGCCGAGCCGTTCGCCAAGTCGGCGGCGGAGCTGCACATCCCGGTCGAGACGGGTGCCTCGGACGCGGCCGGCTGGCCCGCGTCGGGGCCCGGCGTGCACGTGATGCCGGCGCCGGGCACGGACGCGGCGTACCCGAGCATGCCGGACGACGCCCGGCACAGCACCTGGTACCACGCGCACCGGTACGGCGGTCTGACCGCGATCGTCGAGGTGCCGATGTGGGCGAGCGACCTGGTGGACGACCCGGCCCCGCATCCGGCGCCGGCGGCGGCGATACGCCGGCTCGCGGGCCGGCTGCTGCGGGACGGCACGGAGGTCGAACGGGTCCTCGCCGACGCGCGGCCCCGTCTGACGGACGCCGAGGGACCACTGCTGCGAGCCGCCGAGTGGGCGCTGGAACTGGTACCCGGGCTGGCCGCCGACTGGACGCACACACCACCCGCCGACACGACGATGGCGTACGTCGGCAGCGTGGACGCGTTCGGCCGCCGGCTGCCACTACGGGCCGCCGCGATGCTGCTGCGGGTCCTGCGGGAGACCGACGACCGCGCGGCACCGCGCCTCGAACACCTGGTCGCCGCCTGGAGCGAGGCCTTCATGGTCCGCTTCCGGGCGCGCTGGGTGCCGTTGGACCATCAGGTCGAGCACCAGGCCCGTACGGTGGTGGCCGCCGCACGGCACGCGCGCGAGGGTGCCCCTCGGAGGGGTTAGGCGAGCCGGTTCGCTCCGTCAGGGCACCCTCCCCGGCCGCTACAGGGCGAACACCGCCCCGGTCCTCGCCCCCAGTTCGCATCCGTTGGAGAAGGTCCTGTCGTACTCCCGCGGGCGCCCGTTCCATTCGCCCCGCGCGTGCACGGTGACGGGCGAGTACAGCATCGGGCAGAGGGTCTTCCTCGGCGGGATGCGGCCGATGTCGCCGTCCGCCGCCGCGAGGTCCGCACAGGCGCGGGCGGCCTGCGCGTGCCCCTGGGGCGGGTCGCACAGCACCAGCGTGCCGCGGGTGTCGCCGGAGCCCGGCTCACCCCGGCTGACGGTGACGTAGAGCCAGTTGTCCCGGACGTCCTCCCGGGTGACCGCCTGGGCGGGCACGGAGCCCGCGACGAGGAGGCCGACGGCCAGCAGGGCCCCGCGCACCACGCGGGCGGTGCCGACGGCCTTGTTGACTCGTCCGGGTTCGGTCGTGTTGCCGGTACTGATGGTGTGGGTCATTCCCTGTGCATCGGCACCGCGGTCCCCGCACCCCACCCCGACTCACCCGAACGGGAGCCCACGCGCGCGCGGCGGCCCGCCAGTTCGAACGCGGCGAGCGCCACCCGCGACTGGTACTCCACCTGACGGGCGACCGGAATCCAGCGCGCCCCGCAGCCGTCGCGGTAGTCGGCGCACCACTCGTCGATCAGTCCGTCGAGCGCGCACAGGACGTCCGCGGCTCCCGGACCCGCGCCGCGCGCCAACTGGTGCAGCAGCCCCGCGGTACGCAGTGCCAGCCGCCGTCCGGCGATGCGCAGGGTGGCCAGGTGGGCGTTGCTGAGCGGTGGCAGCCGGCCCGCGGTGCCGTCGTCCGTGTCGGGGTCCCAGGCGTCGGCAAGACCCGGGCAGACCATCAGATATTCGTCCACCGGGGCGAGGAGACGGTCCGCGTCGGGCACGCGCACGAGGTGGGGCCGCAGCCGGCCGAGGACCACCTCCAGGTACCGCGTGTCGTGCCGCAGCGCGTGGCTGACGGTGCGCAGCACCGCGTCGGCGTCGACGGGCGGTGTGTCGTCCTCCACCGCGGCCACGCCCCACATGGGCGCCTCGACGATCGCCGTCACCGTGCCGTGCCGGTGCGGGTGGAACCAGGTCGACTCGACGGCGGCCTCCGTGATGGCCGCGGCCAGGTCGCCCGGTACCGGGGGCGGGATCCGGTGCACGGCGGGTCCCAGACTGGGCCAGTACAGGGTGTCGTACGGGCCCAGCTCGCGCGGGATGCCGAGCCGGGCCGCCGTCTGCTCGACGCGCTGCGGGAGACCCGGCAGGTCGCGTGTGAGTTCCACGAAGCCTCCGCCGACGTCGACGCCGTGCAGCGAGCACTGGAAGAACGGCCGCAGCTCGTCCTGGACGGCGAGCAGCGCGCGGGTCTCCGGCAGGGCGGCCCCGGCCGCGCCGTCGGGCAGCCACTCGGGCTGTTCCAGGAAGCCGGGCCGGAAGAAGTTCCGGAAGTGGTGGCCGAGGGTGAACGGACCCGAGAGCCAGCCCTCGTTGCGGCGCGAGCCGTCGGGGTCCAGGCACAGCAGCAGGTTCCAGGTGGCGTCCGCGCGGCGGGTCGGCCCGGGGTCGGCGAGGGCCCGTTCGGCCAGCCGGAGGGCGGTCGCACCGCCTACGGGCTCGTTGGCGTGCGGTCCGGCGACGATCAGGGCCTGCCGGCTGCCGTGCCCCACGGAGAGCAGCCACAGGGGCGTCCCCTCGCGCGAGGTGCCGATGGTACGCAGCCGGGCGTCGGCGGGATGACGGGCGACGAGCGCGGCGGCCCGGTCGGCCAGCTCGTCCACGGACGGGTAGCGGAGGAGCGGCGACAGGGCAACCTCCACAGCGGGGCCGTCGTTTCACTTGGTGTGCATGGCGCACGCACAGTCAGTCACGACTCGGAGGGTACGTCAACACCACGACACGCAAAGTGAATTGCTCCTGTGCGGTGGACCCGGGCAAGCGCTGTCACTCGGCCGAGAGGCGGAACGCCATGTGCCCGAAGCCGATCTGATCGCCGTCCCGGACTACGGCCGCGCCGATCACACGGCGCCCGTTCACCGTCGTGCCGTTGGTCGAGCCGAGGTCGCGCAGCACCCACAGGCCACCCTGGTGCCGGAGTTCGGCGTGGACGCGCGAGACCGTCTCGTGGGTGAGGCGCAGGCCGTTGGCGGGGTCGCGCCCTATGCGCAGCGGGTGGCCGTTGCCGGGGTGGGGCAGCAGCAGCTTGGGGAGCCGCTCGGACTGCCAGGCCCTGCGCAGCCGTACCGTGAAGCCGGAGACCGCTTCGACCGTCCCGAACACCAGGCGGGAGAGGCGGTTCTCGGTGGGTAGGTCGGCGGTGAGGAGGGCCAGTTCGTCCGACCGCCGGGCGACCAGCGCCAGTTCCATGCGCCGGATGAACGTGTCGTGCGAGAGCCGCCCCAGAGCGACGCCGTCGCGGAGTGCCTTCAGCGCCCGGTCGCGCTCCGCGTCGGAGAGGCGCGCAGGGTGCGTGTGGAACTCGAAGGACGATGTCACTTCGTGATTGTCGGGCAGCGCGCGCGGGGTGTCCACACAACGCGGAAACAGGTGCCCCGCGGACCGACCTGACGACACCTGGGGCGAACGAGCGGATGCGAACGCGGGGCATCGGCGTTTGAAGCACCATGGGACGGGCTACCTCCCGGTGAGCACCGCTCGGCAGAGTAAGGGGATCCGTCCGTGCACTTCGAGGTGTGGGCACCGCAGGCCAGTCGTGTGACGCTCCAGTGCGACTCGGCCACGCGCGCGTTGGAGCGCGATCCGGAGCGTTCCGGCTGGTGGTCCGGCGAGGCCGAGGCCGTGGACGGGTCGCGTTACGGCTTCGCCGTCGACGACGGCCCCGTGCTGCCCGACCCGCGCTCGCGCCGCCAGCCGGACGGCCCGGACGGACTGAGCGCGGTCGTCGACCACGGCCACCACACCTGGCGCACCGAGTGGCCCGGCAGCGCACTGCCGGGCGCGGTCCTGTACGAACTGCACGTCGGCACGTACACCGCCGAGGGCACGCTGGACTCGGCGGCCGAGCGGCTCGGCCATCTGGTGGAACTGGGCGTCACGCACGTCGAGTTGATGCCGCTGTGCCCGTTCCCGGGGCGGCACGGCTGGGGCTACGAGGGGGTGTCGCTGTGGGCCGTGCACGAGCCGTACGGCGGCCCCGAGGCGCTGAAACGCTTTGTCGACCGGGCGCACGCGCTGGGCCTCGGTGTGGTCCTGGACGTCGTGCACAACCACTTGGGGCCGTCCGGCAACTATCTGCCCGCCTTCGGCCCGTACTTCACGGACACTCACCAGACGCCGTGGGGCTCCGCGGTGAACCTGGACGCGCCGGGCTCGGACGAGGTGCGCGCGTATCTGCTCGGCAGCGCGCTGGCGTGGCTGCGGGACTACCGGATCGACGGGCTGCGCCTCGACGCGGTGCACGCGCTGCGGGACACGCGCGCGTGTCACTTCCTGGAGGAGTTGTCGACGGCCGTGGACGCCCTCGCGGCCGACCTGGGCCGGCCGCTGTTCCTGATCGCCGAGTCCGACCTCAACGACCCGCGGATCGTCACCCCGCGCGCGGGCGGCGGCCTCGGACTGCACGCGCAGTGGAGCGACGACTTCCACCACGCCCTGCACACGGCACTGACCGGAGAGGCGCAGGGCTACTACGAGGACTTCGCGCGGGCCCCGTTCCAGGCACTCGCCAAGACGCTCACGGGCGGCTTCTTCCACGACGGCACGTACTCGACCTTCCGGGGCCGTCTGCACGGCCGCCCGCTCGACCGCACCGGTGTCGCCGCGCACCGGCTGCTCGGCTACACCCAGACCCACGACCAGGTCGGCAACCGCGCCCAGGGGGACCGCCTTTCGGCCGCCCTCTCCCCCGGACTGCTCGCCTGCGCCGCGGCCCTGATGCTCACCGGGCCGTTCACGCCGATGCTGTTCATGGGCGAGGAGTGGGCGGCGGGCACCCCGTGGCAGTTCTTCACCGACCACACGGACGCGGAACTCGCGGAGGCCGTACGGCGGGGCCGGCGACGGGAGTTCACGGCGCACGGCTGGGCCGAGGAGGACGTTCCCGACCCCCAGGACCCGGCGACCCGTGACCGCTCCTGCCTCGACTGGTCGGAGCCCGAACGCGAGCCGCACGCGCGCGTACTGTCCTGGTACCGGGACCTGATCGCCCTGCGCCACGCCCAGCCCGACCTGACGGACCCCGACCTCTCCGACATCAAGGTCGCCTACGACGAGGAGGCCCGCTGGCTCGCCTTCCGGCGCGGGGACGTACGGGTGGTCGCGAACCTCGCCCCGAAGTCGGCGGCGATCCCCCTGGGCCCACGACGGGCGCGGGTGCTGGCGGCCTGGGAACCGGTCGAACTCCCGGGCCCGGACGGGTTGTTGCACGTCCCTGGTGAGTCCTGTGTGGTGCTGGAGCAGGGGTGAGCCCGATGCCGGCGTAAACGTTTGCGCAAGCGTTTACGCACCCCGGCCCTCTCCTGTCCCTCACCCCTCCTCGTCCGCGTCCCGAAGCTCCGTCACCCGTTCCAGGAGGATCGCCTCCCAGGCCCGCCGCAGTTGGACTCTCAGCAGCGGCAGCGCGCCGGTGTCGCGCCGGGCGAGGCTCTCGGCGAGGCGGACGACCGTGTCGCAGCGGGCGAGCCACAGGCCGCGCAGACAGGGCCGGGCGGCGTAACCGGCGAGGGTGGCGGCACGTACGGCCGCGGGCGAGCCGACCGCGAGGGCGAGGCCGGCGATGTCCTCGGCGGGGTCACCGACCACCGCTCCGGTCCAGTCGAGGACACCGCGTACCCGCCCGTCGGCACTCACGACGAGATGCTCGCCCCGCAGATCGTGGTGGACGAGGACCGAGGTCCCGGCCTGCGCGGCGAGCTGTGTGGTGGCGGACGGGGTCAGCTGGTGCAGCAGGACGGGGTCGAACTCGTCGGCCGCGGCGAGGCGTTCGGCCGCCGCCGCGGCGGCCCGGCGCAGCGCCTCCAGCGAGCGTGGCCCGACCCGCGGCACGCCGAGCGTCTCGGCCTGGCGTACGGGCACCTCGCGCAGCCCCGTGAGGAGCGCGGCGAGGTCGGCCTCGCCGACGGCGGAGATGTCGTGTTCCTCGGCCGAGCCGCCGGGCACCCTGGTGTCCAGCGTGTAGGCCAGTCCGGGGGCCCACTCGCCGTGCGCCACGCCGACGGGGACGGCGACGCCGATGTGCGGGCGCACGAGGTCGCGCAGGCGCGGTTCGCGGCGCAGTCGTACGGAGGTCTCCCGGTCGGGGGCCAGGCGCAGTACGTGCCGGGAGCCGACCCACCAGGAGAAGTGCTCGCCGCCCGCCCCGCCCGCGTCGGCCGGCTGGACGTCGGGGCAGGTGGAGCCCGTCGCACCACCCGGTCCGCCGCCGGCGCCGTCCGCGAGCAGGGAACGGACCAGTCGGCGGACCGTGTCCGCGGTGGGTGTCGGTACCTGGGTCATGATCGCGCCGCTGTCGTCCGGGGGTGGGGGCGGGGAGGATGCTCCTGGTGCGGGGTCAGTCCACTATGACCATCTCGCGGGTCGTGTTGTTGAGGCGCCGGCCGCCGGTGCCGTCGTCGGTCACCGTGACGATGTCCTCTATGCGTACGCCGAAGCGCCCGGGCAGGTAGACGCCGGGTTCCACGGAGAAACACATGCCGGGGACGAGGAGCCGCTCCTCGCCCTCGATCATGTAAGGCGGCTCGTGCGTGGTGACGCCGATGCCGTGGCCCGTGCGGTGGATGAAGTACTCGCCGTACCCGGCCTCGGTGATGACCGCGCGGGCCGCCCGGTCGACGTCCTGGCACGCGGCGCCCGGCCGCACGGCGCGGAAGCCGGCCTCCTGGGCCTCCCGCACGATGTCGTGGACCCTGCGCTGCTCGGCGTCCGGTTCACCGACGTGGACCGTGCGCGAGGTGTCGGAGCCGTAGCCGTGCAGAAGGCCGCCGAAGTCGAGGACGACCATGTCGCCGTGCTCGATGACGCGGTCACCGGCCTCGTGGTGCGGATTGGCGCCGTTGGGACCGGAGGCGACGATCGTGAAGTCGACCTGGGAGTGCCCGAACCGTCGCAGCAGATCGGCCAGCTCGCCCGCGACGTCACTCTCCCGGCGTCCACCGAAGGGAACCTTCCGGATCTCGTCGTACGTTGCGTCGGCAGCCGCGCCCGCGGCTGCCAGGCGTGCCAGTTCCGCCACGTCCTTCACCGCGCGCAGCATCGGCAGGCCCTCGGTGAGCGAGACGTACGAGCTGCGGGGCAGCGCCTTCTGCAGTGCCAGCAGGTGCAGCGCCCACGCGTTGTCGCTGACCCCGAAGCGTCCGGTTCCGTCGAGGAGGCCGGCGGTGGCCGCGTAGGGGTCCTTGCCGTCGGTCCAGTCGCGCAGGGTCAGCGCGGGCGCCCCCACCGCCTGAGCCGCGTCCGGGGCCTCCAGTGCGGGGACGACGAGGACCGGGTCCTGCCCGGCGGCCAGCACCAGCAGGGTGAGGCGTTCGGTGACCGCGGTGGGCGCGTAGCCGGTGAGCCAGACAAGGTCGGGGCCCGGCGCCACGAGGAGCCCGGCGAGCCCCGCGTCCTCAGCCGCCCGGGCGGCGCGCCGCATCCGGGCCCGGTAGTCGTCGGCGGTGAAGGGCGCGGGTGTGCTGCCTGGCATCCGGGCCTCCGTGAAAGGGCGAGGGGCTACGGGCAGCATCCTGCCCGTACGCACGGGACGGCGCGAGCCGATTGACGGCGCCTCTCACCTGCTTCACCTGCCTCCCACCCTTCCCCCTAACGGATGAGAGTTGAGTAACCATTAGATCTAATGCTTAGATCTGTCAGAACCATTAAGGGAGGCGGAGGATCATGCTCGTACTCGCTCACATCAGCGATCTGCACCTCGACGGAACCGCGCGGTCCACGGCACGTGCCGAACGGGTGCGCGACCGGTTGTGGGAACTGCCGGGGCGTGTCGACGCCCTGCTGGTGACCGGGGACATCGCGGACCACGGCACGGAGGCCGAGTACGAGGGGGCCGCACACCTCCTAGGGCTGCGCACCGGCGACGCGCCCTTCCCGGTGCTCACCTGCCCGGGCAACCACGACAGCCGCGGCCCCTACCGCAAGGCGCTGCTGGGACTGCCCGCCACCGAGGAGCCGGTCAACAGCGCGCACGTCTTCGACGACGCCGCCGTCCTGATGTGCGACTCCAGCGTGCCGGGCGACGACGAAGGAGCCCTCGCCGACGAGACGTACGACTGGATCGAGTCGACGCTCGACGAACTGGACGACGGCGTCCCGGCACTGCTCGCCCTCCACCACCCGCCCGTCGCCCTGCACCACCCCCTGCCGGACGGCTACCGGCTGACCGAACCCGGCCGGCTGGCCGCACTGATGGAGCGCAGGCCACAGATCGCCGCGCTCATCACCGGTCACGCGCACACGCCGGCGGCCACATCCTTCGGCGGCCGGCCTCTGCTCGTCGGCCCGGGCGTGACCTGGACCCTCCGGCTGCCCTGGGAGGGCGAGCAGCCCGCCGACCGGGACGCGCCGGTCGGGCTCGCTTTTCACATACTGGACGACACCGGGCGGTTGACCAGCCACTTCAGGGTGGTGGCGTGACGGTGGGCGGTCAGGTGACAACGCCCGGAATCGCCACCAACCGCTGGTAACCGCCGTTGACATGACGGACCGTCACAGTGATCTCCGTGCCGGGCCGGGCGGCGGCGACCGCCCGGGCGAGACCGGCCGCCGAGTCGACCCGGGTCTCGCCGAACGCCAGGAGTACGTCGCCCCGAACGAGGCCGGCGGTGTAACCCGGACCCGGCACATGGACGCCGACAAGCAGGGCACCCGCCCTCTCCGCGTCCACGGCCTCGACACCGAGCGTGGCGGGCACCGCGGACGGCGAGAGCGTCGAACTCGCTCCGCCCGAGGGCGACTTGGAGGGGCCGGCTCCGGACGCGGTTCCGGACCCGGAAGGGGCGCCGGACCCGGCGAGGGCGCCACTCCGCCCGCCCGGCGTCTCCCCCGACCGCCCGGTCCGCCCGTCGTCTCCCGTCTGCCCCCGCAGGTCGGCGAGCTTGCCCATGCCGATCACGGTGGCGCCGAGCGTGCCGAGCCCGACGCCCGCGAGGACGAGGACGGTACCGACGAACAGGCCGAACAGAAGTGTCGCCAGCCGTCGGCCTCGTCGGCGCGCGGCATGTGGGCGCCGGGCCGGGCGGGATGTGGTGCCGCCGGCCCGTTCCTGCCCGGGCATCGGCTTGGGACGCAGCGCAGTCTGTTCCATGGTTCGCCTCCGCCAGGTGCTCTACCCGGCACACCGGCGCCCCACGAGCCACGAACGAGTGAGACTGACACAGGGCCGGACATGGGCAGGCACAGACGTCCGGCTCCCGGAGTCCTCAGCGGATCGACAGCGCCGAACTGTGGTCCGGCAGAAAGCCGTGCGACCTTCGGGCCAGGTGGTCGGCCTGGTAGCGGGGGACCGCCCGGTGCCAGTTCAGGATGCCGGCCAGCCAGTTCCGCAGCTCGTCCACATAGCCGTCCATGGTCGCGCGTGCCTCCTCGGTGAGCTTGAAGTCCTCGTACAGGACGGGGAATTCATGGGCGGCGACATGCTCGAACTGCTGCATGCGCTGGGTCATCAGATCGTGGATGATGCCGAGCGCGGTCGGGTAGTCGCAGCCGAAGAAGTTCTGGACGACGAGGATGCCGTTGTGGATCTCGCCCTCGTACTCGATCTCCTTCTGGTACGAGAAGACGTCGTTGATGAGCATCCCGTAGTCGAAGGCCGCGTTCTCCAGCGAACGGACGGGACCGCTGCGGTAGACCTCGGGAGGGACCGCCCGGCCGTGGCCGATGCGGCACAGGCTCGCCGTGAGGTCCGAACCGAAGGTGGCGCGGCGCATCTCCAGGTAGTCGACCGGGTCGGGGATGCGGTTCTGGGTCTGGTTGAGCAGCTCCCACACCCAGCTCTCGGTCATCTTGTCCACCGCCGCGCGGAACGTGCGCCGCTGGTCGGGGGTCATCCCGACCGTCGTACGCCGCCACAGGTCGATGAGGCCGCGTTCCATGGCGTTGACCGGAACGGGGAAGGCGTCGCCTTCGACGGGCATACAGGCGGACAGGCGCTCGGTGCACAGATGAGCCGCCGCCAGGTCCCGGCGGTGACCGAAGACGAGGGGGTAGTAGTCGTCGCCGTAGGTGCCCCAGGCCAGCCAGGCGGAGCTGAGGTCGAGGGCGTCGGCAGTCGCGTCCGGGTGGATACCGGCCGCGCACAGCGACAGGTCGGCCGCGGCGAGCTTGTCCTCGTCCCAGACGCCCTCCTGGAGGATGCCCATGGCGTGCGACCACTCGACGAGGCGTGACCGGGCGCCGTCCAGATGCGGGCTCAGGGTGAGCCCGAACGGCATGTGGAAATCGGGCAGCAGGGACGGGCCGACCTTCTGATAGGGCACGTGCGTGTAGGCGCGCAGCCGTTCGGCGCCGGCCGAGGCCAGGAGTGCGCCGATGTTGGCGGCGGACGTGCCGAACCCGCCCAACGCGAACGGCCGCGACTCCTCCAGGGCCCCTTCGTTCATGTAGCGGCTGGAACGCATGTGCCACTCGTGCCCGCCGGACTGCCAGTCCTGCAGCCCTTGCGTGTACGCGGCCACCGCGGCGACCTGATCCGGCGTGAGGCCCTTCGCCAGGGCAAGCCCGGGCACCTCGGTGAGTGCGGTGTGCTCGAACTGGTGGAGCCGTGAGGTGAGGATCTCGTTGACCGTGTCGGCGGCCTCCTGGGTGGTGCACCCGAAGAAGGTCTCCAGGACGAGCACGCCGTTGCTGAGTTCGCCCTCGTCCTCGACCTCCCGCTGGTAGGAGAACAGGTCGTTGCGCAGGTGGACGCCGTCCGAGAAGGTCTCCATCAGTACCCTCAGCGGCCTCGACTCCGCGACGGACGCGGGCACTTCGGCGGTCGCGTACTCGACGAGCCCCGCCGACCAGGGCGCCCCGCCGACCTTGCGGCGCATCTCGATGTACTCGACGGGGTTGGAGATCCGCCCCTCGTTGATGTTGGACAGTTCCCACATCGACTCGTTCAGCAGATGCTCGGTGGCGACGGCGAACCGCCTGCGCCAGTCCACGGACATGGCCGGTACGGTGCGCGCCCACAGGTCGGCGAGGCCCGCCTCCACCGGATTCCGCGGCTCGGGCACGGGAGTCGAGAGGTCGAGCGGCATGAACAGGGGCAGCCGGTCCAGATAGGCCTTGCCGCCGTCCCGGTCCTGGCTGCGCTTGAAGACCTCCAGGAAGTGGTCGTCGAAGAAGAAGACCCACACGTACCAGTCGGTGATGAGCGAGAGAGCCGCGCCGTCGCAGTCGGGGTGCGTGTAGGCGCACAACAACCCGTAGTCGTGCGAGTCGAGGTCGGACTGCTCCCAGACCCCCGAGCCCTCCAGCATTCCCATCTCCCGTGCCCAGACGGTCGAATGGGCGCGCGCCTCGTCCAGATGCGGGTTGAGCCGCGCGGGATACGGCATGTAGAAGTGCGGGAGTACGAACGGCTGTGTCATGGGCGGGGCCCTACCCCTGCCCCGGACGAGCCATCCACAGCGCGGCACATGATCACACCATCGCGTGAATCAGGCTCGATTCCGGGATTCCGGACGGGCGTTGTGAGTTCACTCGACATGCGACGACTACGACGACACCTGAACCGACGACACCTGAACCGACGACACCTGAATCACCGCACGCGTACCGCTCGTCCGCCAGCGCTGCCCCTCCGCCGCGACGAGCGCCGACTCGGTACGGTCGTCGAGGCCGACGATCACCTCCGACTTCAGGGTGCGCAGGGCGGCCACGGGGCCGGGAAAGTAAGCGGTGACGTCCGCGAAGGGCGTGGTGGGGGGCCTGAGTCGGTCACCCACCAGGCGGCGGTAGTTCAGGTCGCCCTTCATCACGGTGACCGTGGCCGAGGCGAACTCGTCGCGGAGGTCGCCGGGCATCGCCGCGTACGGGAGCGGGGCGCAGGAGAAGGGGTGGGCGCGGACCACCAGTCGGCCCTCGGCCAGCGCGGACCAGAGCCGCCGGCCGTACGAGGCGGCGGCACCCGGAGCGCGGGTCAGCCGGCGCAGGGCGTCGACCACGTCGGCGGTGGTCGCGTCGGAGACGAAGTAGGGGTGCGGTTTGACGTGCAGGACGGCCCGGTCGGAGTACCCCCGGGTCAGCAGGTGGTCCAGGAGCAGCAGGTCGGGGACGAGTTCCCGGCCCGCGTTGTCCGCGACCAGACACACCGGGCCGGCGGCGGGGCGGGCGGACCGGAGCAGCGACCAGAGGGCTTCGCTGTCGTCGGCGACGAGCCCTGCCGCCTCCCCTCCCTCGTCCGCGCCGGAGAGCCGGAAGCCGAGGTCGGCCCGGTTGCCCCACAACGACCCGTGGAGCAGAGCGCGCGCCTGGTCCTCCTCCGGTTCGCTCACCAGATCGTCGAGCGCGGCCAGTTCCTCGTCGGTCTCGGGGGCGTCCAGTTCGGCGAGCTTGAAAGGGCGGAAGGGGTCGATCCCACGCCAGGCACCGTCACCCCGACCACTCTGGCCCCCGCCACCGCTCTCACGGCTCTCACCACTGCCGAAGTATCCGACCGCTTCGAGGAGTTGGCGATAGAAGTAGCCCTCCGCCCACAACCACGGCACGTCGAACCAGGACCGGCCGACGTACTCCCGGGTGCCCCATTCCTCCCACTGCCGCCGGTCGTCCGCGTCCGCGGGGAGCGGTTCGATGACGCCCTCGGCGCAGTTCTTGAGGAGCGCGTCGAGCGCGCGGTGCTGCTCCGGGCCGTACGGGAAGGCGTCCCGCACCTTCTGGATCAGCGCGGGATGCCGTTCGGCCAGGACACTCCAGGGGAACGAGCCCGGTTCGTTGCCGAGGATCACGGGTGGGGACACGGAGTCGGTGGCAGGCATACGCCTCACCGTACCGCCGGAGAACGCGCGACCCCTGACGTGACCGCGCGACGGTGGGGCCGCCCGAAGCCAGGCGTACAGCCCGTACGGCCGGATGCGCACGGGCGCCGACGACGCCGACCGATCACCGGTTGGGCTGCCGGACGACCTGCCGGTCGAGGCCGTCCGAAGCCGGTCGCCACGTTCGCCGGATCAGCCGGGTCGCTCCGACCGCGTCACGCCACCGCTCGTAGCTCCCGCTCCAGTTGCGCCACCAGTCCCAGATACCGTGCCCGCCTCGGCGTGGGCACCAGCGCCCGGATGGTGAGCCGCCACATGTCGGCCGTCCGGCGCGGCTGGCGGGCCACCGGCTCCACCGCCCGGCTGACCACGCGGCTGCCGACGAAGAAGCTGACCAGGGAGTGCGCCATCGCCTCGGTATCCACGTCCTGGTGGACGTCGGCCTCCTTGACGGCGCCGAGGAGTTTGCCGGAGGCCATCTCCGACCACTCGCGGAACGGATGCCGCAGAGGAGGCCGTACGGCGACGTCACCGGCGGCCAGACGCAGGCCGGCCCTGGCGATCGGGCCCTCGACGGCCATCCGCGTGATCCCGAAGGTGACGCGGATCAGCGACTCCAGTGAGGAGTAGCCGCGGCCGTCGATGTCCCTGGCCATCCGCCGGGAGGTCCTGGACTGGATCTCCAGGATGGCGTGGGCCAGGTCCTCCTTCGCCGCGAAGTGGAAGTAGAGGGCGCCCTTGGTGACATGGGCGTGCTCGACTATGTCGCTCAGGCTGGTCGATTCGTAGCCATGGCGGTCGAACAGGTCTGCCGCGGCGGTGATGATCGTCGCGCGAGTCTGCTCGGCGCGTAACTGCCTCGGCATCGGCGCCACCCCTCCCCACCGTCGCGGTGTTCCCGAACTCCCCGAAGAAAAACGGGATATGCCGTTTGTTTCTTACTGTCGGTACAAGATAGCCGACCGCTCGGCCGTGCCCACCACACACTCGAAAATCGTGCGTCCCTCCTGGGTTCCCACCACCTTCAGGGCTCCGTCGCCCTCGTCCGTCGAGTCGATCCAGGTGGGCAGGTCCAGTTCGGCGAACTGATGGAAGGTCGTGTCGAACGACACCGGTATTCGCAGGCCGCCCGGGCCCGTTCGTGCCAGCGCGGCCTGCCGGGCGGCCTCCAGGAGCACCATGCCCGGTATGTGGTCGAGAGGATGATCAAAGAAAACGGCATGACCGGTATCAACTCGCAACTGCCAGTTACCGTCGCCCTGCTGGGGCGGCGACAGAACCACGTCCGCCGCCGAATCCCGGCCAACATCGGTGGCCGACAGACCCGGGGGCAGGGGCAACGGCGTCACGGTGGCCGCCGTACGGCCGCCCCGCAATCGGCTGAACACGGCCCCGCTGGTGCAGGTGAAGGCGACGTCGGCGTGGGCGACCTGTTCACCGTCCAGCCGTACGTCGGCCTCGTAGCGGGCCGAGACCAGGCGCTTGCCACGATGACGGATGTCGGAGAAGGTGATGTCGACGACGGGTTCGGCCGGGGCCGGTCCCACGGCCAGGTGTTCCGCGAACGTGGTGATCCGGAACTCCTGGAGCACGAACTGGTGGTCCAACGGCACTTTGTACTCAGTGTGGTTGAGCAGGGTTCCGGCCTGCCGCACGGTCTCCACGACGAGCAGCGGATCGTACGCCGTCCGATCCGCCGACACGTGTAAACAGTGGACACGCGGCCACTGCGCGGAGACGCTGAAGCGGTCGGTTTCCGTGCGGGTCCAACCGGTCGGGAACGTCTCCGCGATCGAGGCGCGGTGCACGAGTTGACGCGGAACACCCGCCGTCATGGTTGGGGTTTCGGCAGACTGCGGCACTGGAAGCAATGTCTCTCCTCGGTCCCCCCGTTGTGGCGTGGCAGACGGAAAAGCGCCCGCTTCGTGAGCGATAGAGTACGAGGCGACCGGTTTGTTTTCAACGAGATCGTTCGGTCCGGCCCTATGATCGGCGGGTTCCGGCGCATCTGACGACAGGCCGTCACGCATCGGCACGGCACCAATTCGGCACTGACAGTGACACCGGCCAACTGGGCGCCAGGGAGGGCTCTTATGGCGAAGCAGGAGCGCGCCATCAGGACGCGCAGGGCGATCCTGGAAGCCGCGGGCGCGGTTTTCGACGAGCACGGCTACACCTCCACGACCATCTCGATGGTCCTGGAGCGGGCCGAGGTCACCAAGGGAGCCCTGTACTTCCACTTCCCTTCCAAGGAATCGCTCGCGCAGGCGGTGCTCCACGAGCAGGTGCCGTTCGGCAGTGTGCCGACGCAGCCCTGCAAGTTGCAGGAGATCATCGACATGACGTTCGTGGTCGGCCAGCGGCTGCTGACCAACTCCCTGCTGCGGGGCAGTGTCCGGCTGGCGGTGGACCAGGAGACACCGAACCACGTCGATCACTCGGAGCCGTTCCGGCAGTGGTCGGAGCGGCTGACGTCCCTGATGGAACAGGCTCGGGGGCAGGGCGAGTTGCTGCCCACGGTGGATCCCCCGGAGACGGTGGACCTGCTGGTCGGCGGCTTCACCGGCATCCAGCTGATGTCGCGGGCGATGACCGACCGGGCCGATCTCGGCCACCGGCTGTCCGTGCTGTGGGCGCACGTACTGCCGAGCATCGCGGTGCCGGGGCTGCTGCTCGGCCTCGACAGCAGGGCGGACCGGGGTGCCCGGGTCCTCTCCTCGATCGACTCCCTCGACCTGCGGGCGTCGTGATCCTGCTGACCGGCGCGACCGGCACGGTCGGGCGTCTGGTGGCCCGGCGTCTTCCCGTCGCCGAGCCGGTACGGCTGCTGGTCCGCGACCCCGCCCGCGCCGCCGCCCTCGTGGGTGCGCACGCCGAGGTGGTGGGCGGTGACTTCGAGGATCCCGCCAGTCTGCGCCGGGCGCTGACCGGTGTCCGGTCGGCGCTGCTCGTGACTGTCGATCCGCTGACGCACACCCACGACGAGAACTTCCTGACGGCCGCCCGGGCCGCGGGAGTCGGGCACATCGTGAAGCTGACCACCCTGTCGGTGACCGAGCCCGACGCGACCGACCTGGTCACGGAGTGGCAGCGGGAGAACGAGCGGCTGCTGCGCGCCTCGGGCCTGTCCTGGACCCTGCTGCGACCGCGCGCCTTCATGTCCAACACCCTGGGCTGGGCCGGTTCGATCCGGGCGGAGGGTGTGGTGCGGAGCCCGGGCGGTACCGTCCCCACGGCGGCGATCGACCCCCGGGACATCGCGGATGTGGCGGTACGGGCGCTCACGGCTCCGGAGGGCCGCACCGGAACGGCGTACGCGCTGACCGGGCCCGCGGGAGTGACCCCGGTGCGACAGGTCGAGATCCTGGGCGAGTTGCTGCACCGCCCCCTGGAGTTCGTGGAACTGACGGAGGATCAGGTGCTGCGCGGGCTGATCGCTCGCTACCCGGAACCGGTGGCCCGTGCCCTCGCGGAGAGTGCGGGGCGCGGGCGGCACGGGTCGAAGGGGCAAGTGGAGCCGGCCGTCGCGGAGTTGCTCGGGCGACCCGCGCGCGGATACCGGGAGTGGGCGGCGGAGCATCTGTCGGAGTTCGGCGGCCCGGCGGCACGGTGACGAGCACGTGGCCGGCGCGGCATGGCCCGCACACGACGGCGGGTCGACCGGCGTCCATCCACGCCGATCGACCCGCCCGTTTCTGTCACACCGTCAGTTCCGCTGAACCGACGGGTGGTTCGGCCCTGTGGGCCTGTGCTCGGAAGATCAGAAGGTGAGCTTCCAGCTGTTGATCCTGCCGGTGTCCGACGAGGCCACGTCCTGGACACGCAGCTTCCAGGTGCCGTTGGCGGTCTCGCTGGAGGCGTCCACCGTGTACGTGGTGTTCACGTTGTCGGCGGAGTCCGAGGTGCTGGATGCCTTCAGCGGGTAGGTCGTGCCGTCGGGTGCCACCAGGGTGATGACCAGGTCACCTCGGTAGGTGTGGGTGATGTCGACGCCCACCTGGAGAGCCGAGGGGGCGTTGCCGGTCCGGCCGCTGACGGCGATCGAGGACTCGACGGCCGCGCCGTTGTCCGGGATGGAGACAGCGGTGCCGGAGGAGAAGACGGTCCCCGTCGTGCCGCCACCGGTGCTGCCGCTCACGGCCTGCACGGTCTTGGTCGCGTCGGCCAGACCCGCACCGCAGCCGCCCGAGCAACTGCCGGGCAGGGCACGGGCGTTGTTCTTGATGGCCGTCTCGATCTGGGCCGGGGTGAGCGAGGAGTTCGCCGACTTCATCAGCGCGACCAGGCCCGCGATGTGCGGGGTGGCCATGCTGGTGCCCTGGTAGTAGGCGTACGACTCGGTGGACGGGGTCTTCGCGCCGGAGTTCAGCGTGGAGAGGATGCCGTTCGCGGTGCCGGTGCTCATCTCACCACCGGGGGCCGAGATGTCCACGACGGAGCCGAAGTTGGAGTAGGAGGCCCGGGCGCCGGTGCGTCCGGTCGCGGCGACGGTGATGACGTTGTTGCAGTTCGCCGGGTTGGAGGTGGAAGCGTTCGCGTTCTCGTTGCCGGCCGCGACGACCACCGTGGTGCCCCGGTTGACCGCGCCGGTGATGGCGCTCTGGGTCGCCGCGGAGCAGGCGCCGCCCCCGCCGAGGCTCATGTTGATGACCTTGGCGACGTTGGTGTTGGCCGGGACGCCGGAGACGGTGCCGCCGGACGCCCAGGTGATGGCGTCGATGATGTCGGAGTCGTAGCCGCCGCACTTGCCGAGCGCGCGGACCGGGGAGATCTTCGCGTTGTACGCGATGCCCGCGACGCCCTTGCTGTTGTTGGCGACGGCGGCGATGGTGCCCGCGACGTGCGTGCCGTGCCAGGAGGAGGAGCTGCCCTCGGTCTGCTCGCACTCGCCGGCGGCGTACCAGTCGCCCGGGTCGGCCGGGTTGCTGTCGCGGCCGTCACCGTCGACGGAGACCGCGGTGTCGGCGATGAAGTCGTAGCCGCCGACGATGTTCGCGGCGACGTCGGAGTGCGTGACGTAGCCGGTGTCGATGACGGCGACGGTCACGCCGGTGCCGGTCGCGGTGGTCCAGGCGCCGGGGACGCGCATACCCGCGGCGGCCTCGAAGAGGTCCCACTGCTTGGCGTACTCGGTGTCGTTCGGGTCCGCCATCGGCTTCTTGAGACGGTCCGGCACGACATAGGCGACCTGCGGATCGGCCTTGTACTCGGCGATGACGTCGGCGACGTCCGTCTTGCTGAGCTCCTCGCCCAGGTCGACGAGGGCGGCACCGGTACCGAGACGGCGCTGGAAGTCCAGGTCTTCGCCGGCCTCCTTGCCCTTGGCCGCGGCGTCGGCGTCGGCGGCCTGGTTCGACGTGGCCTCGGCGGTGCCCGCCTTGTAGCCGACGATGAGTCGCTCGGCCGGGGCGGCGACCGCCTGTGCGGCGGCGTCCAGGCTGGCGCCGGGGGCGGCGGGTTCCTGGGCGACGGCGACCGACGTGGTGGCCGCGGCCACCAGGGCCGCGGCGACCGCGGCGACGGATATCAGCTTCCGCCCCGTGACACGGGTGGGTGAAGTACGCAAGGGCTTGCCTTTCGGGGGCCGTACTCCGGGCGGCGCGGGCAGCGAGGAGTGGCGGGATTCGCTTCGTCGTCGAAGCGGCGGGGGGTGCGGTTCGAAAAGCGGCGCGGCGGCCGGCCAAGCGCGAGCGGCCCGTTCCGGGGTTACCTGTGGGGCGGCTGTGGTGGAACAGTAGGCAAAGAGAAGGTCATCCGGATACAGGGGAAACCCTCGATACGTCCAAATCCGCACCCTCGAACAACGGAAACCGGCCCTGTACACAGGCCAGTTGACCGGGGTTGACCGGGTTGGGCGAGTTGCGTGGATTCCCGGCGCCGGGCGCCGGTTGAACGCGGGCCACCCGCTTCCCGTACTGCCCGAAGGCAGACCTGTCCTTGGGTCGGCCCGCAGCAGCTCTGTTCCCCCTGGTCGAGGAGACGTCCCGGATGACCGTCCACCGCCGCACTCTTCCGGCCGCCGTACTCGCGGGGGCCGCCGCTTTCGCGGCACCGCTGCTGCTCACGTTGTCGGCGGCGGGCCCGGCTCAGGCGCACGGTGCGCCCACCAAGCCGGTCAGCCGCGCCTTCGCCTGTTCCCCCGACGGCGGCAGCCTGGCCACGACCGCGGCCTGCCGGGCGGCGGTCACCGCGAACGGCGGGGCGCCCTTCACCTTCTGGGACAACCTGCGGGTAGCGAACGTCAACGGCCGGGACCGCGCGGTGATCCCCGACGGCCGGCTCTGCAGCGGCGGCCTGCCCGACTACCGGGGGCTCGACCTCGCCCGCTCCGACTGGCCCTCGACCACCCTGACGCCGGGCGCGCGGCTGACGATGACGTACCGCTCGACGATCCCGCACACGGGCACGTTCAAGATGTTCCTGACGAAGCCCGGGTACGACCCGTCCGGCCCGCTGAAGTGGTCCGACCTGCCCGACCGGCCGTTCGCCGAGGTCAAGGACCCCACGCTGACGGGCGACGCGTACCGCATCGAAATGACGCTGCCGTCCGACCGGACCGGCCGCCATGTCCTGTACACGATCTGGCAGAACTCCAGCACGCCGGACACGTACTACTCGTGCTCGGACGTGGTGTTCCCGGCAGCGAAGGGCAACGCGGGCAGCACGGGTGGCACCGACGACTCGGGCGCCTCCACGCCGACGGCCACCGCCCCGTCCGCGGCGCGGTCCGGGTCGGCCGCTTCGGCGACGCCTGCCGAGCAGCCGGCCCGGGCCGCGGAGACGGAAGAGGCGGCGGAGTCCGCCGACTCCGCCGCCCCACAGGCCGCGGGCACCGTGGCCGGCGCACCGGTGGCCTCGACCACCGACGATGCCGGACCACGGCACCTGATCGCGGGCGCCGCCGCGGCCGTACTGCTCGCCACGGTCGCCGCCATTGTCCTACGGCTGCGCCGCCGGTGAACACCGTTGGCCCAGCCACTTATTGACGGTTCGTCAGTTGACGAAGACCGTGGCGTTGCCCTGCGTCACGTCCGTCACCGGGGCGTACTTGGCGGTGAAGTAGCCGCTGGCGAAGCACAGCCCCGAACCGGACGTCTTGGTGAACGCCTGGGCCGTGAAGTTGATGCTGTTGTCGGCGGCACCGGTCGTGCCCGTGAGGCTGGGCGCCTGGTAGACACAGTTGATGCTGCCCAGCAGGGTGCGCAGCACCACGGTCGTCTGGATGGTGGAGCCCGCTGCCGGGGTGACGGAGACGGAGCCGTCGGAGCCCACCACGGTGGTGTAGGGCAGGTTGTTGACGGTCACGCTGGTCACACCGAGCACGCCGAGCACATTGCTGGTGCAAGTGCCGAAGGTGTGCGCGGTGACCGACTCGGTGGCGCTGGCGGGCGCCGCCGGGTTGTCGGTGACAGCCGCCGTGAAGGTGGACGCCGCACAGGAGACACCGCTGGTGCCGGTCGCGCTGGAGTAGAGGGTGGCGGCGGTGCCGCTGGCGAGGGAGGCGCTGAGGACGTCGCCCACGGCGACGGCGTCGCCGGCCGCGCTGTTGACGGTGAGCACGGTGTCGGCGGCGGACGCGGGGGTGACCGCGGCGACCGAGAGACCGGCGACGGCGGCGGCGAGGGCGAGGGCGGAGCGGGTGCGAGTACGCATGATGCGGGTGCCTCTTTCTTTGGAACTGGGGGTGTTGGGGGTGGCGCCGAGGAGGCCAGGGCGCGCGAACGTACGCGTGCGGGACGCATGAAGGACGCTGGAAAACGCCGTTACCGGCCCGTAACGCCTTCTCCGTACGTGACGGACCGGCAACGACAACCGGCCGGTGACCGGAGGAAGGCTTGGAGGGAGGCTTCCTGACCGGACCGGGCGGGACAGGGCGACCCGGCGGCGGCCCAGGGGGGAAACGGCCGTGCCGGTGCCTCGGGGGCGGACTTGAGGAATGAGCTGAGAGTCCGGGAAGAGCGGTGACTCGCACCGCTGCGGATCCGGCGCCACGGATCCGGGGAAACCAGCTAGTTTCTAGACCTGAGGAACCGTCAACGTCAAGACATCAGACGGAAGTTGATGTCCCCGATCGAACTTTCCCGTGAACTTCCGCGCACCTCACCAACCGGTGCGGCACCCCTCCGGAAGCCCGCCGGCAGCCCCTCGGGCGCCTTGGAGGACCATCGATCGGCCCGCAAAGTCACAGGTGGCGCATAATCCGCACCCTTTTTCCACAACTCCCTTGACCCCCCAAAGTAACCACGGGTAACTTCCTCGGCGGCTACTGGTGCGTAACCGTGAAAGCCCTTGCAACCGCCGGGAGTTGCGAGGGGAGGTAACGCCACAGGCGCTGTCCGCGCCAGGACAACGTGCCACTGAAGCGTGACCAGCATTGACGCACTGACTATGTAGTGGGAGCAGACCATGGCTTCGTCCTCGGACGCCTCGTCGTCCGCTGGATCCAACCCCGAAGGGCCAGGAAGCGGTAACGCTTCCGACGGCTCCGGGGGCGCGGGATCCACCAACGTGTCCGAATTCTTCGAGGGTGCCGGAAAGGGCACCGAGCTGCGTGGGCGGGTCCGTATGCGTCGCGCAGCCGTGATGGCGGTGCCGGCCACTCTGGTCGCCGCCTCACTCGCGGTTCTCACCGCGCAGGGCGCCCTGGGCGTCCAGTTCGCCATCTCCGGCATGCCGTTCACGGTCACCGCGACCGAGATGAACGGCACCGGTTTCGAGCAGTTCGGCGGCCTCGACAACATGATCAAGGACAGCCCGAACGAGGGCGACACCGGCGGCCAGGTCCTGATCATCACCACCGCGATCAAGAACGCGACGATCACCAAGCTGTGCCAGAGCGTGGACCTCGGTGGCGTCAACCTGCTGATCAAGGCGGGCGGCAACGGCACGCCGGTGTCCGCGACCGACCTGACGCTCGACGGCACCGAGCAGTCGGGTGACGCGTCCTTCAGCAACATCGAGATCGGCAACGACGCCAGCACGCTCAGCAAGGCGGGCGTCCAGGGTCCCGCGGGTGTCTTCAGCCAGCAGGCGGACTCCATCCGCATCGCCAACCTGCGCTCGACCAACTACGCCACCACAGCAGCCGTGTTCAAGCTGCCCGGGCTGAAGCTCAGCTTCAGCTCGTCGGGTTGCTGATGTCCGGCATCGAGCAAGAGGGGGTGGGGCCCGCCTTCAGAAACTGGCGGGCCCACCGTCCGTTCGTGGGCGGGCTGCTGCTCACCCTGGGCGGCGTGGAGATCCTCGTTACGATGAAGGTCTCCCTGAAGATCGTCGTGCACCTGGGTATGCAGGGCCTGGCAGGCTTTCTGCTGCCGGCGCTGATGGTGGTGGTCGGTCTGCTGATCCTCTTCAATCCCGCGCAGCGCCTGTTCTACTCGATCGTCGGCATCATGCTGACGCTGGGCACCTGGGTCACCTCGAACCTCGGTGGCTTCTTCATCGGCCTCGCTCTGGGCGCCGTGGGCAGCTGCATGGCGTTCGGCTGGCTTCCCAACCAGGAACCCCGGGTCAGCCGCAGCCAGCGACGCGAGGACAAGAAGCAGGGCAAGGCCGACATGGAATCCACGGAGGCCCCAGCGGCGGACGACGGTCAGGGAGACGGCGAGGGCAGCCTGCGTGGCTCGATGCGCTCCTCCACCGCCGCGTCCCCGTCGCACGTGGCGACATAGGCACCCCTGCCCGGCAACTCCGCGACTGCCTCGACGAGTTCGGTCCCTCGGTACACGAGGCCGACCCCGTCGTCGGTGCAGTGCGTGGTGGGCAGGGTGCCGTCGGCGACAAGCCGGTGGACCAGCGGGCGGCGGCCCGCGTCACTGTCGTAGTGCACACCGTTGCCGTACGGCAGGAAACCCAGCGCGTCGGTGAGCGGCCTCAGTTCGGGGCCGAAGGAATCGGTGGTGCCCCCTCTGAACCAGCAGAGGGAGCCCGCGCTCACCCCGCTGAGCACCACGCCTGCCTCCCAGGCACGCCGCATGATCCGGTCGAGGCCGTGCACCCGCCAGACCGCCAGCAGATTCGCCACCGAGCCACCCATGACCCAGACGACGTCCTGGTCGAGCACCGCACCCTCGACGTCGTCCAGGTTGGGCATGGGGAACAGGTGCAGCGGCGTGAGGTCGAAGCCCGCGACCCGGGCGGCCTCACCCATGCGGGCCGTGAAGTGCTCCGCGTCCCCGATCGCCGTACCGACGTAGAGCACGCGTGGTCTGCGGCCGTGGACCCCTGACAGGTCCACGGCGTGATGGACGAGGGCGTCGAACGCCACCATGGTCCGGCCGCCGGCGCGGTGTCCGCCGGAGGTCGCGAGGATGGTCGGTTCGGAAGCGGGCATGCCGATGACCCTACCGATCGGCGACGGGCTCCCGTCGGTCGGCGACCGCCTCGGCCGTAACCGACTCGGTCCGCAGGGGCTCGGCCCGCTCGACCACGGGTTCAGCGGGGAAACCGCCGCTCACCTGCGAAGATCCCTCCCCCGCCGGCCCAGTCGCCGCCCCGTCCTCCTTCAGCGCCTGCGCCTCGCTCTTGAGGATGCGCATCGAGCGACCCAGGGCGCGTGCCGTGTCCGGCAGCTTCTTCGAGCCGAACATCACGATGAACACGATGGCCACCACCAGCAGGTGCCAGGGTTCCAGTCCGTTCCGGAGCACAACCTCACCGCCCTTTCCTTCGTCAGACATAACAGTTGCCACTTTGCGCAACTGTACAACCAGGGTGAGACGTGAGAAGGGCGCCGATGACCACCAGCACTAGCAGACCGGCCGTACCCCCGCGACAACGGTCCGGGGCGGGCACCCGGCGGCGGAAGCCGGGGCGGCGCGGACGGCTGGCCCTGGCGATCACCCTCTCGCTCCTGCTGCTCGCCGCGGCCGGCGCCGGCTGGGTCTATCTGAAGCTGGACAGCGACATCAAGACCTTCGACGGGGGCGGCCTCTCGGACAACCGCCCCGCCGCCGGCTCCTCCAAGGGCGAGAACGTCCTGGTGATCGGCTCGGACGCGCGCAACGACGGCAACGCCGCGCTCGGCGGCGGCGACGTCAACGACATCGGCCGCTCCGACACCGCCTTCCTGCTGCACGTCTACGCCGACCACAAGAACGCCGTCGCCGTCTCCATCCCCCGCGACACCATGGTCACGATCCCGCCCTGCAAGCTGCCCGACGGAAAGTGGACGGCCGCGCGGCCGGACACCATGTTCAACGCGGCCTACTCGGTCGGCGAGACCGCCAAGGGCAATCCCGCCTGCACGCAGAACACCGTCGAGAGCCTCACCGGTCTGCGTGTCGACCACACCGTGGTCATCGACTTCAAGGGCTTCGCCGCGCTGACCGACGTGGTGGGCGGGGTGAAGGTGTGTCTCCCCAAGAAGCTGTACGAGGGTGATCTCAACCCCAAACGCCCCACGCGCGGCAAGATGCTCTTCGACAAGGGCGAGCAGACCGTCTCGGGGCAGAAGGCGCTGGACTACGTCCGGATCCGGCACGGCATCGGCGACAACTCCGACATAGGCCGGATCAAGCGCCAACAGGCCTTTGTGGCAAGCCTGATGAAGGAGGTCAAGAGCAACGGGCTGAGCCCGACCAATCTGCTCCCCCTCGCCGACGCGGCCACCAAGTCCCTGACCGTGGACCCCGGTCTCGGCTCCGCCCAGAAGCTGATCTCCTTCGCGATGTCGCTGAAGAACATCGACCTGCACAACACCAAGTTCGTCACCATCCCCTGGCGGTACCAGGGGAAGCGCGTCGCGATCGTCGAACCCGACGCGAGCGATCTCTGGGCGGCCCTGAAGGCGGACCGCACCCTGGACGGCAAGGACGCGAGCGGAAAGAAGAAGACCCCCGTGAGCCCCCGTCCCACAGCGCCCGCCCCAACTCCCGTGTCCGGCAAGGGAATCACCGTCACCGTCTACAACGGCACGACCGTCACGGGCCTGGCCGCGAAGGCCGCCACCGAGCTGGCCGCCCAGGGTTTCACGGTCACCGGCACGGCGACCGCCCACAGTCAGGACCACGCGACGACGGTCATCGAGTACGGCCCCGAGCACAAGGCTCAGGCCCAGACGGTGGCCCGTGCCTTCCCCGGCGCGGCCATGCAGCCGGTGCCGGGGGCGGCCATCAACGTGGTCCTCGGCCAGTCCTACAAGGGCGGCGCCACGTCCGCGCCGCAGCCGACCTCAGTCCCGAAGGACGTCGTCGAGGGAGCCCGCTCGGCGGACGACAACCCCTGCTCGAACCTCACCTACGGCTGAACCGCCACCGCCGGGCGACAGCGAGGGCACCCCCGTACAGCCCCAGCACCGCCGCCAGAAGGGCGTAGTACGGCCCCGGGAGTCCCACCAGCCCCAACGGCGGGCCGAGGGGGGACAGCGGCAGCAGCAGCCCGGCGGTGGCCAACCCGGCCGCGGCCCGCCCGACGGCTCCCCGGATCCGGCCGCCGCCACGCAGGAGCACCATGACGACGGCCTGGGTGAGGAGGTTCTCGGTGAACCAGGCCGAGTGGAAGACAGCCTGGCCGTCCGGGGTGCCGGGGCCGTGCGGGGCGAGGGCGAGCACGGCGAAGGTGGCGAGGTCGGCGACGACGTTGAGCGCGCCGAAGCCGCCGAGGAAACGCAGGAGGTCACGGGGGCGCGCGACGGTCGGCCCGGCCAGGACGCCCGGCGCGGGACGGTCGTAGGCGTAGGCCAGTTGGGCCGCGTCGAAGCACAGGTTCTGTGCGAGGACCTGGGCCGGGAGCATCGGAAGGAAGGGCAGCACGAGTCCGGCGGCGAGCATCGCGACGACATTGCCGAGGTTCGAGGAGAGCGTGACGCGCAGATACGTGGTGATGTTGCCGCTGCTGTGCCGGCCGGCCGTGACGGCGTGGGCGACCGCGACGAGGTCCTTGTCCCCCAGGACGACGTCCGCGCTCTCGCGGGCCACGTCGACGGCGGTCCGCGGCGCGATCCCGACGTCGGCGGCGGCCAGCGCGGGCACGTCGTTCGTCCCGTCGCCGAGGAAGCCGACGGTGTGCCCGCCGGCCCGCAGCGCGGCGACGATCCGGGCCTTGTGGGCGGGGGCGCAGCGCGCGAAGACGGTCGTACGGCGGGCCAGGTCCGTCAGTTCGGCGTCGCCGAGGCCGACAGCGGCGTCCGCGTCCACGACCTCCCCTGGATCGAGGCCCAGGTCGTGGCAGACACGGGCGGCCGTGCCCGGATGGTCGCCGGTGAGGATCTTCACGCCCACCCCGAGCGCGGCGAGGGCGTGCAGGGCTTCGGCGGCGGTGGGCGCGAGGTCGTCCCGGAGGGCGACGAAACCCCGGAAGGTCAGGCCGTGTACGTCGGCCGGGGTCCACTCACGGGTGCGCGCGGGCCGCTCGGCGGTCGCGACGGCGAGCAGGCGCAGTCCGCTCGACGCCCGCTCATCGGCGCGCGCGAGGAGCCGTGCCCGTTCGGCGGGGTCCAGCGCGCACCGTTCGACGACGTCCGCGACCGCGCCCTTGACGACGAGGACATGGGTCCCAAGGCGCCCCCGTACCACCGCCGTGGCCAGTCGACGCACGGGGTCGAAGGGCAGTGCCGCCACCCCGTCGTACCGTTCGCCGACCGGTCCGGCCGCTGTCAGGAGCGCTTCGTCGAGAGCGTCCGGGGTGGGCGGGTCGGCGAGTTGCAGGGTCCACCAGGCGGCGGCGGCGGCCCAGTCGAGCACCTCCGGATCGTCCCGGCCGGCGGCGTCCGTGGACCGTTCGACGACGGGCCGGTCCTGGGTGAGCGTGCCGGTCTTGTCGAGGCACAGGACGTCGACCGCGCCCAGGTCGTGCAGCGCCGGCAGCCGTTTCACCACGACCCCGTGCGCCCGGGCGAGGCCCGAGGCGCCACGGGCCAGACAGGTGCTGACGACGACCGGCAGCATCTCGGGCGTCAGTCCGACGGCCACCGCGACGGCGAAGGGCAGCGTCTCCGGTCCCTGCCGGCGCAGCGCCGCGCTCGCCGTCAGCACGAGCGGCGGGGCGAGCAGCATGAACCGGATCAGCAGCCAGGAGATCCCCTGCAACGACCGGTCGAAGGCGCTCCTGTCCCGCGCCGCGACCGTCTTGTGCGCGCCCGCGAAGCAGGTACGCGTCCCCGTGGCCACCACCACGGCGGTGGCGCTTCCGGAGGCGACGGCACTGCCCTGGAAGCACAGCTCGGGCCGCGCGAACACCCCCCGGCCCGCGGCACCCGGCCGAGCGTCCTTCGCGACCGGCGCCGACTCGCCCGTCAGCGGCGCCTGGTGCACGGTCAGCCCGGTCGCGCGCAGCAGTCGTACGTCCGCCGGGACCAGGTCACCGGGTCCGAGCCGGATCACGTCGCCCGGGACGAGTTCGGCGACGGGGATCTCCCGGGCGAGCGGCGGCCCGTCCTCCTGGGGCCTTCGCAGGACCGTCGCGGTACCGGTGACCAGTTCGCGCAGCCCCATGAGGAAACGTTCCGCCTGATGTTCTCCCGAGGCGCGCAGCACACAGCTGACCGCGACCAGGGAAAGGATCACCGCGGCCGTCCCCCAGGCCGTGACAGCGGCGGAGACAAGCCCGAGACAGAGCAGTACGGCGGTGAAGGGGTCGCGCAGGCTCCGTACGAACCGGACGGGCCGGCGGATCGGGCGGGCGGCCGGAACGACGTTCTCCCCGACGGCCGCCAGCCGCGCCTCGGCCTCGTCGTCGGTCAGAGCGCTCGCGAAACCTTCGAGCCGTCGTGGCGTCCGGAGCTCAGACTCCACGGAGGTGCCGTACGGGGGCGCCCTCGGCCCGGTCGGTCAGCCGCCCGACCAGCAGCCGCACGACGGTGACGATGTCCGGGTCGTCGACGAGGTACACCTGTCGGCGCCCTTCGCGTCTGGAGCGTACGAGCCCGGCGAGTCTCAGCTTGGTGAGGTGCTGGCTCACGGCGGGCAGCGCGCCGCCCACCCGCTCGGCGAGCCCCGTCACATCGCTCTCGCCCTGCGCCAGCGCCCACATGATGTGCAGCCGCGCGGGCGAGGCGAGCAGCCCGAACGCTCCGGCGGCCTCCGCCAGCACCTCGGCGGACGGATCGTCGAAACCTGTGTCGCCCGTACCTGTCACCACCGCGCCAGTTTAGGCGGGTGCGCGGCCCGTGCTGCGTCGCACGATGAGGTGGGCGGGAATGACGGAGACCACCGCGCCGGAGTCCGTGGCCGCCTCCTCCCCGCCGTCGATCCGCGCGAGGAGCAGCCGCAGCGAACGGGTGCCGATCTCCTGGAAGTCGGTGCGGACGGTGGTGAGCGGGGGCAGCAGATGGGCGGCTTCCGGGATGTCGTCGTAGCCGACGACGCTGACGTCGTCCGGGACCCGGCGGCCGGCCTCGTGGAAGGCACGCAGCGCGCCGAGCGCCATCTGGTCGTTGGAGGCGAAGACGGCGGTGACGTCCGGATCACGGGCGAGCCGCCGGCCCAGTTCGTACCCGGAGTCCGCGCTCCAGTCGCCGACGAGCGGCTCGGGCACCTCGGCCCCGGCCTTCTCCAGGGTCTCGCGCCAGCTCGCGGCCCGCCGTTCCGCGGACGTCCAGCCGGCCGGTCCCGCGATGTGCCGCACCGTACGGTGGCCCAGCCCCAGAAGGTGCTCGGTGGCCAGGAGCGCCCCGCCCCGGGAGTCGGCGGTGACCATGGGGGTGTCGTCGCCCAGGGCGTTGTCCATCACGACGAGGGGGATGTCGAGGTGGGCCTCGGCGAGCGCCCTGCCGACGCGCCGCTGCGGGGCGATGGCGATGACCCCGTCGGCGCCCTCCGCCGACAGCCGGTCCACGGCCTGGACGACGGTGTCCCGGTCGGCGGTGTCGAGGGCGATGGAGCTGACCAGGTAGCCGGCGTCCTGGGCGGCGGTGTTGATCGCGGTGAGCGTGGAGGCGGGCCCGTAGCGGGCCGCGTCGAAGGAGATCACCCCGAGCATCCGGGTCCGCCCGCTGGCCAGCGACCGCGCACTGCGGCTCGGCCGGTAGCCGAGCGAGCGCATGGCCGCCAGCACCGACTCGCGGGTCTCGGCCCGTACGGCGGGGTTGTCGTTGAGCACCCGTGACACCGTCTGCTTGGAGACACCGGCCAGACGTGCCACGTCGTCCATCACCGGCCGTGTGCCCGCGAAGTTGCGTCGGCTGCGTCCCTTGGGAGCGGCGCCGCCACCGGCACTTCGGGTCATGGGGGTCGCATCCTTCGGCTTTGTCGCGCGGCGGTCGTGCCCCGCCCGGCTGGCCCACAGGATAGGCCGCCGGACGGGGGTGACCACTGACCGCCCTACCCCGCGACCACGTGAGTCCGGACCGTGACCCACTCGACCCGCGATACCGAGGCCTCCCCCACCGGCACGGGCACCGGCAGGTACACGGGTGCCTCGGCCGGGAACGGCAGCACCCGCACCCGCAGCCCACCGCCGGCGCGCAGTGCGTCGGCGGGCAGCCGGTCGAGGCCGATCTCCCAGACACGCCCGGAGAAGTACTGGTCGGCGACGAGTGTGTCTCCCGCATACGCGCGGGCGACGTCTCCGGTCCAGTGGACGCGCAACAGGGTTCCGGTGCGCGGGAGTTCGTCCGGTACGGCGATGAGGTACTCGGCGGCGGAGGTGTCGAAGCAGCTGTCGGCGGGGGCACTGGCCCGGTCCAGTACGCCGGTAGCGGTCTCGGGGGCGGGCCCTGCGGCCCGGACCAGGGACACGTCCAGGGTGCCGGACGCGCCGCCGGTGGGGAGCGTGTAGCGGGTGAACACCCCGTCGGCGACGCCGGCCGGGATCTCGCCGGGGGGCCGCTCGGGTGCGGGCAGCACGGCGAGCGAGGTCCCCGCCGCCGGACTGTGCACCCGTACCTCACCGGCGGACTCGTCGAAGACGACCCCGCCGCCGTCACCGCACAGGAGCAGCCGCTCGGCGCCCCAGGCCCTGCCCCGGTAGGCGGTGCGGGCGGTCGCCGCGTCCAGCACCAGCAGGCCGACCTGTCCGCCGTCCGGCGTCCCGACCTCGACGAGCGCGTCCGTACCGGGTCGCAGCCCGGTGACGAGGAAGCGTCCGTCGGCGGACACGACCTTCCCCATGGGGGTGTGCACATACCGCAACGTCGCGATGTCCAGGGCGAGTTCGACGGGAATCCCGTCGGTGGCGGCCAGCACCAGGACGGTACGTCCGCCGACGTCGACCGTGCACACCGGCTGGGCGGTGGCCCAGTCGAGCCGGAGCCCCGCCACGTCGAGGCGTAACGGCCAGCAGAAGTAGGCACCTTGAGGAACCGTCACCGGTGCGCTGGGAAAGGTCAGTTCAGGACCGTCCGGAAGGGCGACCGTGAACGAGGTGTCCGGACGGTCCGGCAGCGGCTCGTGCGGCTGGTGGTTGTTGACGAAGAGGAACCCGGAGTGGCCGTCGCTCCGGACGGCCCACCGCAGGGTGTCCCGGTCGCCCTGCCCGGCCGGCAGCCGCTCGGGCAGCACGGACTCCATGGGTGCGACGCGCTCACCGAAGTCCGCCAACAGCAGGTGCTGGAGGCGCAGTTCGTCGTACGAGGGCCGGTACTGCCCGTACTCGCCGAGCGGCGCCTGGAAGTCGTACGTCAGGACGGGCAGGTCGTTGGGGTAGCCGGTGGCGTGGGACTCCTGGAGGGTGGTCAGCTCGCCCACCGGGTTGGTGCCGCCGTGGAACATGTAGTAGCCCTGCCAGACCGAGCCGCACCCGATCTTCGTGAGCGCGAGCGCGCCGACGTCGGCGGCGTCGACGCGTGGCCGACGGTGATAGGCCACCGCCATCCCGCCGCCCAACTCACAGGTGGCCCAGGGAAAGCGGTCCGTCGGCGCCGGTTCGCCGCCCCGCACATGGGTCGGCCGCAGGTCGGCGCCGATACCCTCGTCGTCGCGCTGGTGGGTGAAGAAGAAGTGCTTGCGGCAGGTGTCGGGCCAGCCGCCGTCCCACTCGGTCCAGAAGGTCTCGGGGTAGCCGCCGAACAGCGGAAGCAGTTCGTCGGGCGGGAGTTGGACCCCGCCCCAGGCCGTCGAGGTCCAGAGCGGGGCGCTCAGCCCGGCCTCCTGCGCCATCCGCTTCAGGGTGAGGAGATGGCCGGGCCCGTCGTACAGTTCGTTCTCGATCTGGATGGCGACGATCGGGCCGCCGTGCGCCCGGTCGAGTCCCTTCAACTGCTCGGCGAGCGCGGTGAACCAGCCCCGTACGGCTTCCAGGTAGGCGGGGTCGTCGGTGCGGGGCGCGGGAGTGCGGGCGAGCAGCCAGTCGGGCAGCCCGCCGTTCCGTACCTCGGCGTGGCTCCAGGGTCCGATGCGCGGGACGAGGTCCAGGCCGTGGCGGGCGCAGAGTTCGGCGAAGCGACGCAGGTCTCGGTCGCCGTCGAAGCGGATCCGGCCCTCGGTCTCCTCGTGGTGGATCCAGATGAGGTAGCCGGCGACGACCGTCACTCCGGCCGCCTTCATCTTCAGCAGCTCCTCCTCCCACTCCCCGGCCGGGTAGCGGGTGTGGTGGAACTCGCCGGAGACGGGGAACCAGGGACGTCCGCCACGGGTGAACCAGCGGCTGGTCACCCCGATCGGGTCGGCGGCTCCCGGTGCGTCGGAGAAGGGGAGGTGGCCGCTGAGCGGGGGTTCGGCGGTCGTGGGGACCCGGAGGAAGTGGCGGGTCATGGCTTCACCGGGCCCAGGTCGGGCGTGTCGGTCAGCAGAGCCCGCACGGAGGTGGTGGCGTTCAGCTCAAGGAGCAGCAGCTCGTTGGTGCCCGGGCGCAGTACGGGCGCGGGCACGTAGAGGGTGCGCTGCGGTCCGCGGTTCCAGTAGCGGCCCAGGTGGAAGCCGTTGATCCAGGCCTGGCCCTTGGTCCAGCCGGGCAGCGACAGGAAGGTGTCGGCGGGGGCCTCGACCTCGAACGTGCCCCGGTGGAAGGCGGGTTGGGCGGCCTGGGTCGCGTCCGAAGGAGCGAAGGGGAGCGCGCTGAGGTCGTCCAGGGTCAGGGGGTGGCTGTCCCAGCCGCGCAGGGCGTCGCCGTTGAGGGTGACCGCCCCGAGGAGCCCCTTGGGCGAGCCGATGCGCGGCCCGTAGTTGACCCCGCCCATGTTCTCCACGAGCACCTCGACCGACGCTCCGGCGAAGGGGATCCGGACGGGCAGGGACTCGTCGTGCCGCTCACGTTCGAGGACGCCGACGGGGGCTCCGTCGACGAACACCTGCGCCCGGTCGCCCACTCCGCCTGCGAAGTGCAGCAGTCCGTCGCCCGCGAGGGGTGCGGTGGTGCGGTAGAGCACGTAACCGGCGCGCAGCCCCAGTTCGTCCATGGTCACCGGGTCCTCGGTGCGCACGGGCTTGGCGAGGAGCCCCACATGGGGCAGCAGCGGTGCCCGCTGCTCCAACTCGACGACGGTGGGCGGGAGTTTGACGCTCGGCGCGGGGACCGGCTCGTCGGGGACGGGCGCGTGCCGGGCGATGACGTCCCGGAAGGCGTGGTACTTCGGTCCGGGGTCGCCGTTCTCGGTGAGGGCGGCGTCGTAGTCGTAGGAGGTGACCATGGGCTGGTAGGCGTGGTCGTGGTTGGCGCCGTTGGTGAAGGCGAAGTTGGTGCCGCCGTGGAACATGTAGATGTTGACGGACGCGCCCGCCGAGAGCAGCCGGTCCAGGTCGGCGGCGGCGTCGGCCGCGTCCCGGGTGTGGTGCTCCTCGCCCCAGTGGTCGAACCAGCCGATCCAGAACTCCGCGCACATCAGCGGACCTTCGGGCTGATGCGCCCTCAACTGCTCCAGTGAGGCTGCGACCTTGCTGCCGAAGGTGCCCGTGGTGAGCACGCCGGGGAGACTGCCGGCCGCGAGGTGCTCGGGGTTGGCCTGGTCGCAGGTGAAGAGCAACTCCCCGATCCCGCGCGAGCGCAGAGCCTCCGCGAGGTGTTCGAGATACGCGGCGTCGTGGCCGTAGGCCCCGTACTCGTTCTCCACCTGGACGGCGATGACGGGACCGCCCGACTCGGCGAGGTACGGCAACAGGGGCGGCAGCAGCAGGTCGAGGTAGCGGTCGATGGCGCCGGTGAAGCGGGGATCGCTGGAGCGCAGCCGGATGTCGGGATCGGTGGTGAGCCAGGAGGGCAGACCGCCGCCGTCCCACTCGGCGCAGATGAACGGTCCGGGCCGCAGCAGGACGTGCAGCCCCTCCGCCTGGGCCAGCCGCAGATAGCGCGGCAGGTCGAGGATGCCGTCGAGGGCGAGTGTGCCGGGCTCGGGCTGGTGCAGGTTCCAGGGGACGTACGTCTCCACGGTGTTGAGGCCCATCAGACGGGCCTTGCGCAGCCGGTCGGCCCACTGGTCGGGGTGGACGCGGAAGTAGTGCATCGCGCCGGAGATGATCCGGAACGGTTCGCCGTGCAGCAGGAAACCGTCGGACGTCGTTGTCAGGGCGGGCATGCGGGGGTTTCCCTTCGGTTCGTGCGCTCCAGCCGGTGCGCTGGAGGGGCAGGTGCGGGTGGAGGAGGTGCAGGTGGAGGGGCGGACGCGGGTCAGGTGCGGGTGGGCGGCCGAGGCGATCGTCAGCGGCCGTCGAGCGGTCGGGTGTTCATCGCACCCGGGTCGCCCGGGTCGCCCCGGTCGCCCGGATCAGCCAGACCGTCGCCGCCAGGCACAGCGCCGAGACCCCGCCCAGCAGCAGCGGCACGGCCCGTACGCCGGACCACTCGATGGCCTTGCCGAGCGCCGGTCCCGCGGCCACTCCCCCGGCCATCGACGCGGCGATGACCACGGCGCCGGCTCTTCGCGCCCCCGAGGCGGCCCGGTTCAGCCAGGGCAGTCCGGTGGGGAAGATCGGCGCGATGAAGAGGCCGACGCCCGCATAGGCGTAGGGGGCGAGTCGGGGTACGGCGGCCAGGAACAGACAGACGGTCATACCGGCGCAGGACGCCGCGACGATCGTCTGCGGCGAGAAGCGCAGGGCGAGCGGGGCGGCCAGGAACCGGCCCACGGTCATCATCAGCCAGTACACGGAGGTGGCCGTGGCGGCGGCTGTGGCCCCGTAGCCGACAGTCTCCAGGTGCGTCGGCTCCCAGCCGCCGACGCCCGCCTCGATACCCACGTGCAGGACATAGAGGGTGACGAAGACACCGATCACGGAAGCCAGGCTGCGGGCCGGCACCTGTCCGCCGGGGCGGCCGGACTCGTCGGACTCGGGCGCGGGAGCCGGCTGCGGGAGGTGTTCCCGTACGCCTCGAAGACACAGCAGCAGGGGCAGGTTGGCGAGGGAGAAGGCCAGGAAGACGGCCGGATAGTGCTCGGAGCCGACCGCGCCGATCAGCGCCGGGCCGAGGATCGCGCCGACGCCGAAGTGGGCGTTGAGGATATTCAGCATCGCCGTCGAACGCTCGCCGAAGCCGACCGCGAACAACTGGTTGAGGCCGTAGTCGATACCGCCGAACCCGAGCCCCGCGAGCAGGGCGGCGGCCAGGGCAACGGGCCAGTTCGGCGCCAGCGCGAAGCCCGCGGCGCCGACTGCCATCAGCACGTACGAGCTGCCGAGGATGCGCCGGTTGCCGATCCGCCCGTGCAGCCGGTCGAACAGCAGCACCCCGACGACCCCTCCGGCGAAGTGCGCGCTCAGACCGAGGCCAACGGCCGACGGGGAGAGCCCGAACTCTTTCCGGAAGGCCGGGATCGACGGGCCGTACAGGGCCTGGATGACCCCGATCAGCACGAAGCCGAGGCAGGAGGCGACCACGGCGACGGGGCTGAAGACGGGAGTGGTCGCGGTCGCAGGGGCCGTGAGGTCCACAGGGGCCCCGGGGACCGCCGGAGGCACGGGGGCCGCCGAGGAGGCTCGTCGCTCCGTGACCGCCGGATGCCCGGAGGGTTGGTCGGTCACGTGGACTCCCGTCGCCTTGGTGGGGAACGCGGCTGACTCGCCCTCGCGCCGATGCGGGGACGGCTTCGATGTTACCGGTAACATTTGTGCCGTCAAGATCCCCCGAGGCCATTCGCCTCAGGGGATTCGCGAGAGAGCCGGCGGGATCAGCCGCCCGCGCCGGGCGACCAGCTGGGAACGCTGCCGGCCAGACGGCAGGCGAGGACGTACAGCGGTATCGGCGGGGTGTACGGGGAGTCGCCCTCGGGGCTGTGGATCAGCCGGGGCCTGGCGGACGGGGACGCCGGTCGGGTGCGGGTCCAGGACGGGTCGGCCAGCTGGGCACCGACCAGGTAACGGGTGCTCGGGGGCCAGGTGACACCGAGGTGGGAACCGGCCGGGACGATCCACCACCAACGCTGGTCGTCGGCGAAGACACAGCCGACGTGGGGCAACGAGTCCATGATCCGCCGCCCGTGCTCACGTGGCGTACCGACGGCGTCACAACCGAGGCCGGCGGTCAGCCGGTCGGGCAGGACGAGATGGCCGGAGTGACCGAAGTGCGCGCGCTGGGCCTTGGCCGAGGACGGCGCGTGGAGCGGCGGGGCCGCGAGATGGGTGGCGACGGACTGGAAGGGACGAGGCGCGTGGGGGGCGTGAGACGGATGGGATACGTGCGACCCGAGGGACGGGTGGGCGACCGGGCCACGCGGGCCGAGCTGGCGCGGGTCAGGAGCGGGAGTACGGGGGGTGCGGTGCTGTCGGTCCATACGGTCCATGTGAGGCGATTCCTTCGGCCGAGTGGGGGACGGGCCGGATGCGGTGCGGGGCCGACGGATGCCAGGGGGCAGGCGCGACGACCTGTACTGCGGGGGCGGCGAGGGTTGCGTGGACGGTGGGGGAAACAGGGGTTGCGTGGACGGTGGACGGAGTGACCGGGAGAGCCGGGGTGGGCACGGAGGCGTGGGCGCCCGGGGGAAGCGGGGCCGGGACCGAGACGGACCCGACGCCATGAGCGACCGACGCGAGCCGAGGCACCGCGGACACGGCCGCGGCTCCGACCGACGCCGACGCGGTGGACGCGTCCTCGACGGGACGAGCGGCCGGAGGAAGCGGGAGCCCGGCCACACGACCGGTCGGCGGAAGCGGCGAGAGCTGGGGCGCGGTCGATACGGCCGCGGCTCCGACCGACGCCGACGCGGTGGACGCGTCCTCGACGGGACGAGCGGCCGGAGGAAGCGGGGACCCAGCCACACGACCGGTCGGCGGAAGCAGTGGCACGGTCGATACGGCCGCGGCTCCGACCGACGCCGACGCGGTGGACGCGTCCCCGGCGGAACGAGCGGCCGGAGGAAGCGGGGACCCAGCCACACGACCGGTCGACGGAAGCGGCGAGAGCTGGGGCGCGGTCGATACGGCCGCGGCTCTGACCGGGGCTGGTGCGATCAGTGCCGACTCGGTGGCAGTCGCCGTCTCGGCGAGACTCGCGGTGGCGAGGGGATTCGCCGGCTCGGTAGGAGCTGCCGGAGCGACCGGTGCCGATGGAGCGGGTGCCGCCGAGGCCGTGCTCGGCGATGCCGCCGGGGACGCTTCCGTCAACTCGGCTTCTGCCGTGGGGAGTTCCGCCCAGACAATGCGGCCGGAGCCGTGCGGGGCATCGCGGACGCCCCAGTCGCTGCTCAGGACGCCGACCAACAGGAGTCCACGCCCGCACTGTTCGTCGAAGTCGGGCCGGCGCTGGGCCGGCAGGGTCCCGCCGCGGTTCTCGTCCTCGACCTCGACGTGCAGCCGCCCGGCGGAGAGGCCCAGTCGGCAGACGATCCGCTCACTGGCGGTGTGGGTGAAGGCGTTGGTGACGAGTTCGGAGGTGATGAGAAGGGCGTTGTCGGAGGTGTCGGCGTCGACGCCCCAGGCATCGAGCAGTTCGCGCACCTTCCGGCGGGCCGCGCTCACGGAGGCGGGAGCCGCGGGCAGAACGAACATGTCCGACTGCGGAGAGTGACCAACAGGGTCCGGGAGGGCCGGGTTGACTGGGCGGCCGGCACGTCGGCCGCCGGGCATTCGGCCGAGCGGCTGGGGGAGGGAGGGCGGAGCCATCGCCGTTCGCCTTTCGTCTGCCTGCGCACCCTGGCCGGTGCGACACCGCCCCGAGATGACCCGCGAGTAGGTCAACCTGCGGCAAAACAGCGCAGATTGCAGCCCCTTCTCCCCCAACTGGGCCGTTCGTACTCGTCGTTCACCGTTTCCGGGAAGGTACGAACACTGTGACACCTGACAACAACGGCTCGCAACCAGCAAGTTGAAATTTGCATTTTGTGGGGTGCATGCTGCTTCCGTCGAAAGATGATCGTGACAGACTGCGACCCTGAGCCCGGCGTGAGGGGGTAGGCGTGACCGCGGAGACCGACTGGGGCGGCGCCCCCTCCGTCCTGCGCATGATCCTCGGCAGACAGCTGGAGGAGCTGCGGACGCGCGCCGGTCTCTCGTTCGAGGACGCGGGTATGGCGATCGGTGTCAGCCACTCCACCATCCGCAGGATGGAAGCGGCCAAAGTGGCCCGCCTGCGCCTGCCGGACGTCGAGAAACTGCTGCAGACGTACGGGGTGACGGACCAGCAGGAGATCGACACGTTCCTGAAGTCGGTCCGCGAGGCCAACAAGCGCGGCTGGTGGCACAACTACCGGGACGTACTGCCCGACTGGTTCGCCGCGTATCTGAGCCTGGAGCAGGCGGCGTTGCAGATCCGCGCGTACGAATCACAGTTCGTGCCGGGTCTGTTCCAGACGGCGGACTACGCGCGTGCGCTGCTGGGGGCCGGCAATCCGCACGGCTCCTCGGAGGCGACGGACCGGCGCGTGGCGCTGCGTCTGCGCCGCCAGGAACTGCTGACCCGTCCGGCGCCGCCGCGGGTGTGGATCGTGATGGACGAGACCGTGCTGCGGTGGCCGGTCGGCGGTCCTGAGGTGATGCGCGCGCAGATCGACCATCTGATCGAGATGAACGCGCTGCCCCATGTGACCTTGCAGATCATGCCGTTCGGCAACGGCCCGCATCCCGCGATGCGGGCCGGGGCGTTCCATCTCTTCCGGTTCAGGGCACCCGAGTTGCCGGACATCGTCTATCTGAGCGGTCTGGTCGGCGCGGTGTATCTCGACAAGGGCGACGACGTCGTCGTCTATCGCGAGGCTCTGGACCGGCTGGGCGCGCAGTCGGCGCCCGCCAGAAAGACCGAGGCTCTCCTCGGTGCGATTCGCAAGGAGCTCTGACATGCACCACCCCACGCATCCCCACCTCACGAACACCCACCCAAACCACTCCGGCCACTCCCATCCCGTACGCAACGGCATGCCGGCCCGTGAACTCGGTTCCCGGGGCTGGTCCAAGCCGTGGAGCGACGACGCGGGCGGTGCCTGCGTCGAAGTGAAGAAGCTCGCCGACGGCCGGGTCGCCGTCCGTCAGTCGACCGATCCCGACAGCCCGGCCCTGGTCTTCACCCCGCACGAGATGACGAGTTTCCTGGCCGGGGTCAAAGCAGGTGACGCAGACTTCCTGCTCTGAACTGCCTTGTTTCTACTGAGACTTGACTGGCTTGACTCAGAACCGGACTCACGAGCTGAATGGGAGGGGCGGCGTGCCCGAAAACGGATGGCCTGCCGACCGAATCGACACGGAGAACGCACACTCCGCGCGGATCTACGACTACATCCTCGGCGGTAAGGACTACTACCCCGCCGACAAGGAAGCGGGCGACGCCATGTCGCACGAGTGGCCCGCCCTGCCGATCCACATGAAGGCCAACCGCGACTGGATGAACCGCGCGGTGGCCTACCTCGCCAAGGAAGCGGGTATCCGCCAGTTCCTCGACATAGGCACCGGCATTCCCACCTCCCCCAACCTCCACGAGATCGCCCAGTCGGTGGCCCCCGAGTCCCGGGTCGTCTACGTCGACAACGACCCGATCGTCCTCACCCTCTCCCAGGGCCTGCTGGCCAGCACACCGGAGGGCCGGACGGCGTACATCGAGGCCGACTTCCAGCACCCGGAGGCCATTCTCGACTCCCCCGACTTCCGCGAGACCCTGGATCTCACCCAGCCGGTGGCCCTCACGGTGATCGCGATCGTCCACTTCGTCCTGGACGAGGACGACGCGGTGGGCATCGTCCGCCGGCTCCTCGACCCCCTCCCCTCGGGCAGCTACCTGGCGATGTCCATCGGCACCGCCGAGTTCGCCCCGGAGGAGGTGGGCCGGGTGGCCCGCGAGTACAAGGCCCGCAACATGCCGATGCGCCTGCGCACATACCCCGAGGCGGAGCAGTTCTTCGAGGGCCTCGACCTGGTCGAGCCGGGAATCGTCCAGGTCCACAAGTGGCACCCGGACGCGACGAGCGGGGAGGGGATCCGGGACGAGGACATCGCCATGTACGGCGCGGTGGCCCGCAAGCCGTAGTACCCACGCGTAGACGCGTAGCACCCGCGGCGGTCGCGGGAGGGCGTCCACCCTGGCACGCGGCCAGGGTGGACGGACCCCGCGCCCCTCGGAGTCCCGCACCCTCGGAGCCTCGGAGCCTCGACGAAGTGGCAAATTCCAGGGCACGAAAGGGAACCGGAGGCCCCATTTCCCCTTCCGTTCCCCGTCCGCACCGGTAATCCTTCTGATACCACCCTGGGCCGTCCGAGGGGGATCACAGGAGCCGGGGACGCGGTTCCAGCTGGTTGCTCACTTGACTACCGGGCGTCACATCCGATTGGCTCCGCCCCAGCGAAAGTCGGACAGTCAGTGCACGTCGACCGGCGATCGCACGGATTTCGCCGTACCCGCACACTCCTTCCCGTCCCTCCCCTTCCTTCTCTCCTTCCCCCTCCCTCCTCTCCTCGGCCGCGCAGCGAGGTGCCGCACTTCCATGAACACACCCCCCGCCCCTTCCGGTTCCGCACGATCCGTCCGTGTCACGGCCGTTGTCGCCGGTCTGGCCGCCGTCTGTCTCCTCGCGGCCGGCTGTTCCGGCTCCGGCTCCGGGTCCGACGGGTCGGACTCCGGCCAGGGTGCCGCCGGCGCCGGCACCGCCCGGATCAAGGTCGCCCTGATCACCCACGGGGCCAAGGGCGACGCCTTCTGGGAGCGGGTGCAGAAGGGAGCGCGGGCAGCCGCGGCGAAGGACAACATCGAGCTGACGTACGCGAGTGACCCCGATGCCGCCGCCCAGGCCGATCTGGTGCGCGACGCCGTCAAGAACAAGGTCGACGGCATCGCCGTGACCCTCGCCAAGCCGGACGCGATGAAGAGCGTGGTCTCGCAGGCGAAGGCGGCGGGGATTCCCGTGGTCGGCCTCAACTCGGGTATCGACGCGTGGCGTTCGACGGGGCTGCTGGAGTTCTTCGGCCAGGACGAGAGCACCGCGGGCCGCGCTCTCGGCGACAAGCTGGACGCGCTCAAGGTCAAGCACGCCCTCTGCGTCATCCATGAGCAGGGGAACGTCGCCCTGGAGGCGCGCTGCGCCGGTGTGAAGAAGACCTTCACCGGAGAGACCGAGAACCTGTACGTGAACGGCACCGACA
The DNA here is from genome assembly GCF_033795085.1 of Streptomyces sp. AK08-02. Classification (NCBI taxonomy): domain Bacteria; kingdom Bacillati; phylum Actinomycetota; class Actinomycetes; order Kitasatosporales; family Streptomycetaceae; genus Streptomyces; species Streptomyces sp. AK08-02. Next base: position 176,626 of record NZ_JARAZV010000018.1, on the reverse strand, counting down.
TGGACACGGTGTCCGCGGTCATCACGGCCCGGCTGAACCAGGACCCGAGCATCGACGAAGTGGTCACGCTGGGCGCGCAGTTCGCGCTCTCGGCGGTGAAGTCGGTGGACCAGTCGGGCAGCAGGGCGAAGGTCGCCACCTTCGACCTCGACAACGACATCGTGGGCGCGATCAAGAGCGGTGCCGTGCAGTTCGCCGTGGACCAACAGCCGTACCTCCAGGGCTATCTCGCTGTCGACTCGCTCTGGCTGTACAAGTCCAACGGCAACTTCAGCGGCGGTGGATCGGCTCCCGTGCTCACCGGGCCCGCCTTCGTCACCAAGCAGAACATCGCCGACGTCGCCAGGTTCGCGGCCAACGGCACCCGCTGAGCGTCACCCGGTACCCGACTCACACCCGCTACGGCTCCCCACCGCCCCGTCGGCTCCCTCACGTGGACGTTCCGCATCCCCTTCCGGCTCGCTCCCGAACCCCCTGGCCAGCAACCGTCGTACAACGGCTACGCCAAGCTTTGGGGGCTCACGGTGTGTACGTTCACTTGTACGGATAGCATCCTGCCGACCCGAACGTGTTCCGCCATCTGTTCCGTTTCCGCTGTCACCCGCCCTCCGTCACCTGCCATTTGTCACTCCCACCCACCGCTGATCGCCCTAGGACGACGATGCCTCCACGCAAAGGTGCCCGGCGCCGTCTCGGCTCCATACGTCTCTCGCTGATCCTGCTCGCACTGGTTCCCAGCGTCCTCCTCGCCGCGATGTGGGGGGTGACGACGATTCAGATCGTCTCGGAGGGCATGCGGCTGCGGGACCAGACCGAACTCAGCGAGGCGACCGGAGCCATGGGCACCGACGCCACGTTCGCGTTGCAGAAAGAGCGCACCCTGTCCGCCGAGTGGCTGGCCTCGCCCGAGGGCGACCGCACCGCCCTGGACGCGCAGCGCAAGGAGACGGACGCGGCGGTCGCGAAACTGGTCGGGCAGACCAGGGCCGTCCAGGAGGCCCCCGACCGTATCGGGGAGCGGATGTACTCGGTCATCGCGGCGGCGGGCAGCCTGGAGTACTACCGCGGGCAGGTCGACCATCTCACCGACATCTCCCCCCAGCAGGTGCTGGACCAGTACTCGTCGATCATCGGCAACCAGATCCACGCCTTCCAGGAGCTGTCCCAGGTCGACGACGGCGACCTCACCTCCCAGGCCGGCCCACTCGTGTCACTGGAGCAGGCGGCCGAACTGGTCGCCCAGGAGGACTCACAGCTCACCCTGGCCTGGCCCTCGGGGCATTTCGACCAGAAGGAGTGGGAGTCCTACGTCCGGCTGGTGAGCGCCCGGCGCTGGATCGTCGAGGACCAGCTGATCCAGTCCCTCACCGGGACGGCGAAGGCCCGTACCGAGGCGATCCTGCGGGGCGCCGCCTGGCGGACCGTGACCTCCATCGAGGACCAGGTGCTCGCGTCGGGCACGCCCGGCGGCGGCGCCGAACGGAAGATCACTCTGCCCGCCAGACAGAAGCAGTGGTCGGCCGCGATAGACCGACTGAGCCTCGAGTACGGGTCGCTCATCCACGACGAGACCCACGGGCTCCTCTCCCGCAGTGCCGACGAAGCGGACTCGCTGCTGATCAAGGCCGCCGCACTGAGCGCCGGTGGACTCGGCGGGCTGGTGCTGTGTGTCGTCCTGTCCTGGCGCATCACCCGGTCCCTGTCCCGTCGGCTGCGCGGGCTGCGCGTGGCGACCCTCGGCCTGGCCGAGGAGCGGCTGCCGGACGTGGTCGCGCGGCTCAACCGGGGCGAGAAGGTCGACGTCGAGTCGGCCACGCCACCGTTGGACTACGGCCACGACGAACTCGGCCAGGTGGCACAGGCGTTCAACGCCGCGCAGCGGACCGCCGTGCACACCGCGGTCGAACTCGCCGACACCCGGCGGGGTTTCCAGAAGGTCATCCTGGGCATCGCCCGGCAGAGCCAGAACCTGGTCAACCTGCAGCTCACCAAGCTGGACGCGCTGGAACGCGCCCACCAGGACCCGGAGATCCTCAAGGGTCTGTACGAACTCGACTCGACGGCGAGCCAGCTGCGCCGCTACGAGGAGAACCTCGTCATCATCAGCGGTGAACGGCCCGGCCGCAGCTGGACCGAGCCGGTCGCGCTGATCGACATCCTGCGCAGCGCCGTCGGTGAGGTCGCCCAGTACCAGCGGGTGGAGGTGCAGACCGAGGAGGACGTGTACCTCGCGCCGCCCGCGGTGGCCGACGTCATCCATCTGCTGGCCGAGCTGATCGACAACGCGACCGCCTACTCCCCCGCGCCCAGCCCGGTGGGCGTACGGGCCGCGATGGTCGCCAGGGGCCTGGCCATCGAGGTCGAGGACCGCGGACTCGGCATGTCCGAGGACGACTACGCGTCCTTCAACGAACACCTGTCAAAGGCCCCGCAGTTCGACGTGGTGGCCCTCGCCGACGACCTGCGGCTCGGCATGTTCGTGATCGCGCGCCTCGCCGTCCGGCACGGCATCCAGGTCACCCTGCGCTCCTCGCCGTACGGCGGTACGACGGCGATCGTGCTGATCCCGCACGAGGTCGTCGTACGGGAACTCGGCGCGCCGGACACGGACTTGTCGGTGCCGGAGGACGCGTCCGCCGAGGCGCCCGGCCCGGCCGTCGCGGAGCGCCCGGCGCACGAGCGCGTCCGGGAGCCGCAGACGGCCGTGGCCCGCGTCCGGACCGCCGACGCCGGTTCCGCTCCCCGGCCCGGCGTCCTCGTCGGTGCGGACCGGGGCGCGGGTCCGGGTGGTGAGCGGGGGGCCGAACGCGGTGGCGCCGCCGGCAAGGGCGGGCTCACCCCGCTGCCCCGCCGGGTGCCGCAGACCAGCCTGGCCGCCGAACTGCTGGAGGACACCGAACCGGACGACACGTCCGAGGACGCGCTCGACGAGTTCTCGGCGGAGCGCGCGGCCTCCTCGCTCTCCGGTTTCCAGCGCGGAACCCTCCGGGCCCGTGACGACGACGCCGAAGAGCAGTACGACCATGGGGAGGACAACGCTCCTCAGGAACCTGACGCACCGCTCCCCGACGCAGGCACTCCGGTCACCTCGACTCCGCCCGCAGACCGCTGATGAAGGACAGAGAAATGACACGCCCCACCCCCGCCACGCACACCGAGCTCGACCAGTTGCTCACCGGACTCGTGGACCGGGTAGCCGAGGTCAACCACGCCGTCGTGCTTTCCGAGGACGGACTGGTCGTCAGCAGGTCCACGGCGTTCCTGCGTGACGACGCCGAGCGGCTCGCGGCGACCGCGTCCGGGCTGATGAGCCTCAGCAAGGGCGTCAGCATGGACTTCCGGGGCGGCCCGGTGCGCCAGGCGCTGATCGAGATGCGCAACGGCTACCTGATCCTCACGGCGGCCGGCCCGGGCGCCCATCTCGCGGTGCTGACCAGCCAGGGCGCGGACGTCGGGGTGGTGGCGTACCAGATGAACATGCTGGTGAAGAAGATCGGTGAGCACCTCAGCGCGGCCCCCCGTGCCGGGGTCGTCGGCGCGGCCGGCGAGTGAGGTGAACGGAAGCGACGCGGCCGGCCGTCTCGTACGGCCGTTCACGCTCACCGGCGGGCGGACCCGGCCCAGCCGCGCCGACTTCACTCTGATCACGTCGGTGACGGCGGTGGAGCCGCAGCCGGACGGGCCCACGCGCCCGCAGCCCGAGCACGCCCGGATCCTGCGGCTGTGCGCGCGGCCCGTCGTGGTGGCGGAACTCGCGGCCCATCTGGACCTGCCGGTGAGCGTGGTCGTCATCATGCTGTGCGACCTGCTGGAGGCCGGCCGGATCACCGCCCGGTCCCCGAGGCAGATCTCGCGCACCACGGACATGGACCTGCTCAAGAAAGTGAGGGACGGCCTTGGCCGGCTCTGACCCGACCCTGAACGGGACCTCGGCGCCCGACACGGTCAAGATCCTGATCGCCGGCGGGTTCGGCGTGGGCAAGACGACGATGGTCGGCTCGGTCAGCGAGATCGTGCCCCTGCGCACCGAGGAACCGCTCACGGCGGCCGGACTCGGTATCGACGACCTCGACGGTATCGAACAGAAGAGGGCCACCACCGTGGCTCTCGACTTCGGCCGGATCACCCTCAGCCACGAACTGATCCTGTACCTCTTCGGTACGCCGGGGCAGCAGCGGTTCTGGTTCATGTGGAACGACCTGGCCATCGGCGCGCTGGGGGCCGTGGTCCTCATCGACGTGCGCCGTCCGGAGTCGAGCTTCGCGGCGATCGACTTCTTCGAGCGCCGGGACATCCCGTTCGTCGTCGGGGTGAACGGCTTCCACGGGGAACATCCGTACGAGCCGGACGAGATCCGGGAGTCGCTGGCGCTGCCGGAGCACACTCCGGTCCTGCTGTGCGACGCCCGGGACCGGGACTCGTGCCGGGATGTGCTGATAGCGCTGATCGACCAGTTGATAGCGTCCGCGACCCCGGGCGGCGGCAACGCGCACACGGCCTGAAGTCACGTGTCAACGAGGCATGTGTCAGTGGGCTCCTGTGGGCAGGCTGTGAGTTCTCTGATTCTCATTCGTCGCTCAGAGTCGCCTCAGGGTCGCCCCAGATACGGCCCCGATCGTCACTGGCATGAACGAAACGAACGCGAGGGGCGTCCGGCAGCGTTCGGTCGAGATCGTGGTGCCGGTGTACAACGAGGCGCACGTACTCGCCGACAGCGTCGGCCGTCTCCACGCCTACCTCGAAGCCTCCTTCCCGTTCCCGTTCCGGATCACGGTCGCGGACAACGCCAGCACTGACACCACCTGGCGGGCGGCGACCGAGCTGACGCTCCGCCTCCCCCATGTCCACGCCGTCCATCTGGACGCCAAGGGCCGGGGCCGCGCCCTGAAGCACGTGTGGAGCCGCTCCACGGCCGACGTGGTCGCCTACATGGACGTCGACCTGTCGACGGGCCTGGCGGGCTTCCTCCCGCTCGTGGCCCCCCTTCTCTCCGGCCACAGCGACGTCGCCATCGGCAGCCGGCTGCACCGTCAGGCCGACGTGGTGCGCGGCCCGAAGCGCGAGTTCGTCTCCCGCTCGTACAACGCCCTGCTGAGGTTCGGCCTAGCGGCCCGGTTCTCGGACGCCCAGTGCGGCTTCAAGGCCGTCCGCACCGAGGTCTTCCGGTGCCTGGAGCCGCATATCCAGGACAACTCCTGGTTCTTCGACACCGAGTTGCTGGTCCTGGCCCAGCGCAACGGTCTGCGCATCCACGAAGTACCGGTCGACTGGGTCGACGACCCCGACAGCCGGGTCGACATCGTCCGCACCGCTCTGGACGACCTCAGGGGCGTACGCCGGATGCTGCGCGCCGGTCTCACCGGCCGCTCCCGGATCCCCGTACCGCGCCGCGTGCCCGCAACCCGGAGCCAGAGCCCCATCAGCGCACCTCAGCACATCAGCAGCCCTGCCCCCAGCTTGGAGTACGCGTCATGACGACCCTCGCCCCGCCGCCGACCCGCGAGAGCGGGCCCCACCACAGTCACCGGGCCGAGCCCCCGGCCTCCGACGGTGGTCTCGCGGGCCGCGCCCGGCGCCTGTTCACCGGAGCGCCGGAGGACCCGAGCTGGACCCGCCCGACCCTGTGGGCCGTCCTCGTCCTGGCGACGGCCCTCTACGCCTGGAACCTCTCCTCCATCACCGGCAACACCTTCTACGACGCGGCCGTGTACAGCGGCACGAAGAGCTGGAAGGCGTTCTTCTTCGGGGCGTTGGACTCCGGAAGCTTCATCACCGTCGACAAACCCCCCTTCGCCCTCTGGGTGATGGGCCTGTCGGCCCGTGTGTTCGGTTACGGCACCTGGCAGTTGATGCTGCCGATGGTCGCGGTGGGCACGGGCTCGGTCGCGTTGCTGCACCGTATGGTCAAGCGCGACTTCGGCCCGGTGGCGGCGACGGTCGCGGCGCTCGCGCTCACCCTGACGCCCATCACGGTGGCGATCACCCGGGACACCAACCCGGACCCGATCCTCGTCTTCCTGATGCTGCTGGGCGCGGCGGCCCTGATGAAGGCGGTGCGCACGGGCCGGCTGATGCCGCTGGTGTGGTCGGCGGTCGCGATCGGCTTCGCCTTCAACACCAAGATGATGCAGGCGTACGTCGTCCTGCCGGTCTTCTTCCTGGTCTACCTCTGGGCGGCGAACGCGGGCCTGGGCAGGCGCCTTCGCAACCTGACAGTGGCCACGGTGGCGCTGGTCGTCTCCTCCGCCTGGTGGATGGTGGTCGTCGACCTGATCCCGGCCTCCTCCCGCCCCTACATCGGTGGTTCGACCGACAACACGGTCTGGGACCTGGTGATCGGCTACAACGGCTTCGGCCGTATCTTCGGGGCGAGTTCGTCGGTGGGCTCGGCCGGCAACGGCGCGAGCTTCGGCGGCAGTTCGGGTATCTACCGGATGTTCAACGAGATCATGGGCGGCCAGATCTCCTGGCTGATCCCGTTCGCCCTGATCGCCCTGGTCGCGGGCCTGATCCTGCGCGGCCGGGCCCCCCGTACGGATGCCAGGCGGGCGGCGCTGATGCTGTGGGGCGGCTGGTTCGTCCTGCACTATCTGACCTTCGCCCTCGCCGAGGGCACCTTCCACCCCTACTACGTCACGGCCATGGCCCCGGGCATCGCGGCCCTGGCGGGCGCCGGCGGCGTCATGCTCTACCGCGCCTTCCGTGAGGGTTCCGCCGCCAAGTGGGCCTGGGTCCTGCCGGCTGCGGTCGCGGCCAGCGCTGTCTGGGCGGTCGTCCTGCTCCAGCGGGTCTCCGGCTCCGGCACCCTGTACACGGTCGCGGAGATCGTGGTGGCCGTGGCGGCCACTGTCTCGGTCGCCGGTCTGCTGGCCGGGCGGTTCATGAAGCGGCAGCGCCTGCTGGGCATCGCGGCCCTGGCGGCGGTCGTCGCCCTCCTGGCGGGCCCGGCGGCCTACTCCGCCTCGGCGGCCACCAGCTCCACCAACGGCACGAACCCGACGGCCGGCCCCAGCACGGGCGGCGGTATGGGCGGAGGCATGGGCGGCGGTGGCGGTGCTCCGCAGGGCTCCACGGGTACGAGTGGCAGCACTGGTACGAGCGACGGTGGCAGCCGGTCCATGGGGCAGCCTCCGTCCGGCAACGCCTCTTCCACCAGCGGCGGTTCGGCGGATACGGCAGCCGAGTCGGGCACCCGTCCGAGCGGCGGCGGAATGGGCGGCGGCACCCAGGTGTCCTCCGACATGATCACGTACCTCAAGAAGCACCAGGACGGCGCGACCTGGCTACTGGCGGTGGCCACCGACCAGACGGCGTCCTCGATCATTCTGGAGTCGGGCCAGCCAGTCATCTCCATGGGCGGCTGGTCGGGCAGCGACAACGCGATGACCCTGGCCAAGCTCAAGAGCCTGGTGAAGTCGGGCAAGCTGCACTACATCATCGTGAGCAGCGACACCGGCCAGGGCACGAACTCGGAGATCGCCACCTGGGTGAAGAAGCACGGCACGGCGGTCAACTCCTCCGCCTACAGCTCCACTTCGACGACCAGCTCGTCGACCTCCACATCCACGTCGACCAGCAGCGGCCTGTACCGCCTGGACGCGTCCGACGTCGACTGACCGACCTGCTCCGTACAGCCTCGCGGGCGGGCCCCCGGAATCACTCCGGGGGCCCGCCCGCCGACGTCTGCCGGGAGCCGCCTCGGCAACTCAGGTCACAGGCGGTTGAATTCCACTCACAGACCGTTCACAGGCAGTACCGGACCAGCCACTCGTCCGCGTTGTACGTGTCCTTCGCCGGATCCGGCGCGGACGCCGGCTGCGCCGCCACCATGTCCTCCACGCGGATCCGCTCCGGCAGCTGTCCGAAGCGTGCCTGGCGGACCGCCTCGGCGGTCTCCGGGGCCCGTGCTTCGAGCCTCGCTTCGGCCTTCGCCCCGGTCTTCGCTTCGACCTTCACCTCGTACGTCATCCCGATCCCCGTTCGCCTGGAGCCGACCGTGGTTCCAGCGTACGTGGGCGCCCGCCTATTCCGCGTATGCCATCAGCAGCCCCGCGAGGAGCGCGGTACGGGCGGGCACGTGGGCCAGCAGGACATGTTCGTCCCGGGCGTGCGCACCCCCGCCCACCGGGCCCAGGCCGTCCAGCACCGGGCGTCGCAGCGCGGAGACGAAGTTGCCGTCGCTCGCCCCGCCCACGCCCGTCCCACGGATCGGCAGGCCCAGCTCGGCGGCCACCGACCGCGCCCGTTCGAGGACGAGTTCGGAGGCGGGCGTCGGTACCATCGCCGGGCGGTTCCAGCCGCCGGAGACGGACACCCGTACCCGGGGATCAGAGGCTGTGAGGGCGGCCAGTTCGGTGTCGACGCGGGCCGCCTCGGCCGGGTCGGCGATGCGTACGTCGACACCGCAGCGGGCGTGTCCGGCGATGACGTTGCGTCCCGTACCGCCGCTGATCACCCCGACGTTGACCGTCGTACCGTGCTCCCGTGAGCCCAACTCCGCTATGCGGGTGACCAGTTCGGCGAGGGCGTGCACGGCGCTCGCGCCGCCGTACGGGTCGAGGCCGGCGTGTGCCTCCACCCCCTCCACCGCCACCTCGAAGAGGCCGACGCCCTTGCGGGCCGTCTTCAGGTCCCCGTCGGGACCCGCCGCCGGCTCGCACACCAGGGTGGCCGCCGCCTGCTCGCTGAGCCGCTCGATGTGGGGCCGGGAGAAGGGGCTGCCGATCTCCTCGTCCCCGTTGAGGAGCAGGCGGACCGTGGGACGCGGCAGACCGCGTTCACGCAGCAGACGCAGCGCCCAGATCGCCTGCACCAGGCCGCACTTCATGTCGAAGGCACCCGGCGCGCTCACCCGGCCGTCGTCGGTCACGGTGAACGGCCACGCGGTGAGGGTGCCGGCCGGCCACACGGTGTCGTAGTGGGCGAGCAGCAGCACCGTGGTCTCGGAGGTGCCCCGGTAGAGAAGTTCCAGCACGTCCCCGTGTTCGCCGGCGTCGTGGCGCACGGCCTCGTCCGGCGGGCCGAGCCGCCGAAGCGCCCGGTCCTCGATGGCGGCGAGCCCGGCGCTCAGCAGTTCCCTGTCGTCGCTGGGGGTCTCGCACTCGACCAGTGTCCGCAGGTCGTCGATCATCTCGGGCAGGGCGGTACGGGCCAGGGACTCGATGTCGCGCGGTGACACGGGCAGCTCCTCGGACGGTGCGGGACGACGCGGGACCACGCCAGGCGGCATGGCAAACCCGGTAGCTACCCAGAAACCCGGCAGATCATGAACGCCCGAGGCCGGTGCGGACCACCGCTGCCGCGCGCCGTGCGGACCCCGAAAGTTTCACGGAGATTGCGCGAACCCTTGACGCGCCCAGCCCGAGTGCGTAGATATGACTGCGCAGTCATGACAGCGCAGTCAGAAATCCGGCGAGCGTTGTCCTACCCTCAGTCCACGGCAGCCACCGTCATCCTCCGGCCACCGTGGGCACCGGCCACCGGGAGTCACCGTGACACGACAGACAGGACGGGGCGCGACCTCGTCGACACCCCGCAGTGTCGACGTGGCGCGACTCGCGGGGGTCTCCCAGAAGACCGTGTCCAGGGTCTTCAACAGCGAGCCCTACGTCTCCGAGGACGTACGGCGCCGTGTTCTCCAGGCCGCCGAGGACCTCGGCTACCGGATGAACAACGCCGCCCGGGCACTCGCCTCCGGGCGGACCAGATCCATCGGCGTGGTCACGCTGGGCACCGCCCTGTACGGGCCCGCCTCGCTGCTCATGGGTATCGAGCGCGCCGTCCGGGACACCGGATACGCGCTGCGCGTCGTCAACACGATGGAGGGCGACCCCTCGGGCATCGCCGGCGCCGTCGGCTCACTCCTCGAACAGGGAGTGGACGGCATCGTCGTCTCCGAACCGATCGACGAGGGTACGAGCGCGGCGGGACTCTCCGTCGACGTGCCGGTCCTGGTCATCGGCGCACCGACCCCCTTCGCCACCTCCCGCCCGGTCACCTCGGGCGGCGGTGCGGACCTGCTGACCCGGGCCGCGACCCAACACCTGCTGGATCTGGGTCATGTGACGGTCCATCACCTGTCGGGACCGCCGCGCTGGTACGCGGCAAGGGACCGGCTCACCGCCTGGCGGGCCGCCCTCGCGGCCCACGGGGCACCCGAACCGCCCGTCGTCGTCGGTGACTGGTCGGCCGCCTCCGGATACGCGGCGGGCCGCCAACTCGCCGCCGACCGGACGGTGACCGCCGTCTTCGCCGCCAACGACGACATGGCCATCGGGCTGATCCGGGCCCTGACGGAGGCCGGCCGGCGCGTGCCGGACGACGTCAGCGTGGTCGGGTTCGACGACATCCCGGTCGCCGCCTACATCAGCCCGCCGCTCACCACCGTGCGCCAGCCCTTCGACGCCGTGGCGCAGGAAGGCCTCAAACGGCTCCTGCACGCCATCGAGAACCCGGACGCGGATCCCCTGCCGCCGAGCGACCCACCGGTCGACCTCGTCGTACGGTCCTCCACCGCACCCCCGCCCCACCGGTAGCCGCACCGCACCGACAAAGGCCGGTCAGCCCCACCTGCGGCCCCTCCCCGCTTCTCCGTCTTCCCTTCCCTCTCTCCACTCCCTTCGCCCCGGCCGGAGTTCACCATGCGCAAAAACATCGCCTCTCCCTCTGCCATCAGCCGTCGCCTCCTCCTCACCGCGGCCGGCGCCGCCTCGCTCGGCGCGGCCCTGACCGCCTGCGGCGGGGGCGGCTCCGGCAGCGGATCGTCCTCGTCGAAGCCGGTCAGCCAGGCCGACATCGACAAGGCGATGAAGACCCCGACCGAGCTGACGTTCTGGACGTGGGTCCCGGAGATCGCGCAGGAGATCGCCCTCTTCGAGAAGAAGTACCCGGCGATCAAGATCAAGGCCGTCAACGCCGGCCAGGGCACCCCGGAGTACACCAAGCTGCGGACCGCCCTCAAGGCCGGCAGCGGGGCCCCGGACATGGTCCAGATCGAGTACCAGGCCATCCCGACCTTCACGATCACCGACAGCCTCCTCGACCTGCGGCCGTACGGCGCCTCCGCCCTCAAGTCGCAGTTCGTCGACTGGACCTGGAGCCAGGTCAGCGGCAGCGGCGGCGAGGTGTGGGCGGTCCCGCAGGACACCGGCCCGATGGGCATGCTGTACCGGCAGGACATCTTCGACAAGCACGGCATCGAAGTCCCCAAGACCTGGGACGAGTTCGCCGCGGCCGCGCGCAAGCTGCACAAGGCCGACCCGGACGTCTACCTGACCAACCTCGCCGCCAACCAGGTCGCCGCGTGGCACGGGCTGCTGTGGCAGGCGGGCGGCAAGCCGTACGTCACCTCCGGCAAGAGCGACATCGCGATCAGCGTCGACGACGCGGTGTCCAAGAAGCTCGGCGCGTTCTGGGGCGGCCTCGCGCAGGAGGGGGTCATCGGTGTCGAGCCGGACTTCACGGACTCCTGGTACGCCGCGCTCAACAAGGGCAAGTACGCCACCTGGATCGTCGGCGCCTGGGGCCCGGCCTTCCTCTCCGGCTCGGCCAAGGACACCGCGGGCAAGTGGCGGGCGGCGCCGCTGCCGCAGTGGGACGCGGCCAAGCCGAGCGCCGGCAACTGGGGCGGCTCGACGACCGCCGTGATCCGTTCCACCAAGAACCCCATAGCGGCGGCCGAGTTCGCCAAGTTCCTCAACAGCGACCCCGAGAGCGCGAAGATGTTCGCGACGAAGCAGTTCTTCTTCCCGGCCACCAAGGCGCTGCTGGCGGACGCGAGTTTCAGCGGCGCCACCCCCGCCTTCTACGGCGGCCAGAAGGTCAACGAGGTCTTCGCCGGCATCAGCGACCAGGTCGACCCCGCGTTCCAGTGGCCGCCGTTCCTCGACCAGGTGGCCACCGACTGGACGGAGACCGTCGGCCGTTCGCTGGCCAGAAAGACCGACACGGTCGCCGCGCTCGCCGGCTGGCAGACGCGGATCACCACCTTCGCCAAGAGCCAGGGCTTCACCGTGAAGGCGGCACCCTGACATGGCCAGGCCTCTCGCACGGACGCGGTCGGCGGGCCCGCTGTTCATCGCCCCCTTCATGGTCCTGTTCCTCCTCCTCTTCCTCGCCCCGCTCGGCTACGCGGCCTATCTGAGCCTGTTCCAGGAGAAGTTGGTCGGCGGCACGTCGTTCGTCGGCCTGGACAACTACCTCACCGCCGTCAAGGACCCGCAACTGCGCGACGGCGTCATCCGGGTGGCGACCTTCTTCGTGATCCAGGTCCCGGTGATGCTGCTGCTGGCCCTGCTCTTCGCCCTCGCCCTGGACAGCGGCCTGCTGCGGCTGTCCAAGGTGATCCGGCTGGGCATCTTCGTGCCGTACGCCGTCCCGAGCGTGGTCGCCACCCTGATGTGGGGCTACCTCTACGGCCCGGACTTCGGCCCGTTCGCCCAGCTCAGCGACAAACTGAGCCTGCCCGCCCCGCACTTCCTGACCGACAGCTGGATGCTCGGCAGCCTGGCGAACATCGTCACCTGGGAGTTCGTCGGCTACAACATGATCATCCTGTACGCGGCCCTGCGGACCATTCCGACGGACCTGTACGAGGCCGCCGCCCTGGACGGGGCGGGGGCCTGGCGGATCGCCTGGTCCATCAAACTCCCGGCGCTGCGGCCCGCGTTGACGCTCACCCTGCTGTTCTCGGTGATCGGCAGCTTCCAGCTCTTCAACGAACCCAACCTGTTGATGAAGATCGTCCCGGACGTCATCGACAGCTCGTACACCGCCAACCTGTACGCCTACACGCTCGCCTTCACCAGCCAGCAGATCAACTACGCGGCGGCCGTCTCCTTCCTCCTAGGCCTGCTGATCGTGATCATCTCGTACGCCTTCCTGCTCACCGCGAACCGCAGGAGGCCCGCGTGACCACCACAACTCCCCCCGCGACCGGCCTGGTTCGTACGCCGGACCGGGCGCCCAAAGCCCCGAAGCAGCGGCGCGGGCGGCGCTCCGGCCGTCGCAGCACACCCCTGACGATCGCCATGCTGGCGGTGCTCGCCTACTTCCTCCTCCCGCTCCTCTGGCTGCTGATCGCCTCCACCAAGAGCACCCGTGATCTGATCAACAGCTTCGGTCTGTGGTTCTCCGACGCCCCGCAACTGCTGACGAACATCCGCGACACCTTCACCCAGGACGACGGCGTCTTCCTGCACTGGCTGCTCAACACCCTGCTGTACGCCGGTGTCAGCGCCGTCGGCGCCGCGATCCTGGCGGCCGCGGCGGGGTACGGGTTCGCCAAGTTCCGCTTCCGCGGGAACGGCGCCGCCTTCAACCTCGTGCTCGGCGCGGTCATGGTGCCGGCGACGGCCCTGGCCATTCCGACGTACCTGCTGTTCGCCAAGGTGGGCCTGGTGAACACGCCGTGGGCGATCATCCTGCCCTCGCTGGTGAGTCCCTTCGGGCTGTATCTGATGCGGGTGTACGCGCAGGACGCGGTGCCCGACAGCATCCTGGAGGCCGCCCGGATGGACGGGGCCGGCGAGTTCCGGATCTTCGGCCAGATCGTGCTGCGGCTGCTGGCGCCAGGCCTGGTGACAGTGCTGCTGTTCACGCTCGTGGCGACCTGGAACAACTACTTCCTCCCGCTGATCATGCTCAACGACCCGGACCTGTACCCGATCACGGTCGGCCTCTCCTCCTGGGCCGCCCAGGCGCAGAACGGCGGGGCGGGCGCCAGCAGCGACATGCTCGCGCTGGTCGTGACGGGGTCGATGATCTCCGTGGTCCCGCTCGTCGTGGCCTTCGTACTGCTCCAGCGGTACTGGCAGAGCGGCCTGGCCACCGGCGGTGTCAAGCAGTAACTCCCGTCCCAGCCAGACCAGTTGCCCACTTCCCCTTCCCCCACTGGAGGTTGACTTCATGGCGGTCCTGCCCGCCCGCGTCCTCTTCGGCGCCGCGTACTACCACGAATACGAGCCCACCCACGGTCCCGAGTACCGTCCCGGTCAGCAGCTCAAGACCGACCTCGACCTGATGGCGGACGCCCGCTTCACCGTGATCCGGGTCGGCGAGTCGGTCTGGTCGACCTGGGAGCCGGAGAACGGGAGCTTCGACCTCGACTGGCTGGAGCCGGTGCTCGACGGTGCCCATGAGCGCGGTATCGCCGTGGTCCTCGGCACACCGACGTACGCCGTGCCGCCGTGGCTGGCCCGCCAGTACCCGGAGATCACCGGCGAGCGGGCCACCGGGGAGCGGATCGGCTGGGGCGCCCGGCAGGAGGTCGACTTCACGCACCCCGCGTTCCGGTTCCACGCCGAGCGGGTGATCCGGAAGATCGTCGCCCGGTACGCCGACCACCCGGCGGTCATCGGCTTCCAGGTCGACAACGAACCCGGCAACGAACTCCTGCACAACCGGGGCGTGTTCGAGCGCTTTGTCGACCATCTCCGGGCGAAGTACGGGGACATCGAGACCCTGAACCGCGAATGGGGCCTCGTCTACTGGTCGCACCGCCTGTCCACCTGGGCCGACCTGTGGACCCCGGACGGCAACGTACAGCCCCAATATGACGTCGCCTGGCGGGAGTTCCAGGCCCGGCAGGTCACCGAGTTCATCGGCTGGCAGGCCGACATCGTCCGCGAGTACGCGAAGGCGGACCAGTTCGTCACCACCTGCATCTCGTACACCCGCCCGGCGGTGCAGGACGACGAGCTGACCGACCGGCTCGACATCGCGTCGGGCAACCCGTACTACGACATGCAGGACGGCCTCGCGCTCCCCGACCGTACGCCGGACGAGCACGCGCAGCGCTGGAGGACGACGGGCGTGTGGTCGCTCTACCAGACCGCCGACTGGATGTTCTCCTCCAAGCAGGCCCCGTTCCTGGTCACCGAGACGAACGCCTCGTCCATCGGCGAGCCGTGGCACAACCGCCCCGCCTTCGACGGCCAGTGGCGCCAGGCCGCCTGGGCGCTGGTCGGGCGCGGGGCCAGGATGGTCGAGTACTGGCACTGGCACACCCTGCACTTCGGCGCCGAGACGTACTGGGGCGGCGTCCTTCCGCACAGCGGCCGGCCCGGGCGTACCTACGCCGAACTGGCCACCCTGGGCGCCGAGTTGGACACGGCGGGCGCGCTGGTCGCCGGGCTCGAACCGGATGCCGACATCACGATGGTCTACTCGACGCCCAGCAAGTGGCTGATGCAGAAGTACCCGCCGCTCGCGACGGCCGAAGGCGACCCGGACGACACCGCGTACCACCGGATCTTCGACCCGTTCTACCGGGGCGCCTTCGACGCCGGCCGCCAGGTGCGGATCGTCCACGCCCGCCAGCTCCACGACCCGAGCGGTGACCGGGAGAGCCTGACCCCCGAGGAGGCGGTGAGCCGTCACCCGGTCCTGGTCGTCCCGGCGCTGTACGTCGTCGACGACACGACCCTCGACTGGTTCGCCGCGTACGCCCACGCCGGCGGCCACCTGGTCCTCGGCCCGCGCACGGCGTACGCCGACCACGAGGCGCGGGCCCGCCACGAACTCGCCCCCGGGCGCCTGGTGGACGCGGCGGGCGTCAGTTACGACGAGTTCAGCAACCTGACCGCCGGGATCCCCGTCCGTGCCGTACCCGGCGGTCCGTTCCGGCTGCCGGACAGCGCGACGGCGTCGCACTGGGTCGACGGTCTCACCGTCACCGACGCCGAGCCGCTGGTGACGTACGACCACCCGCACTTCGGCCGCTGGCCTGCGGTCACCACCCGCCGCCACGGCGCGGGCCGGGTGACGTACGTCGGGACGGTGCCCGGCCGCGACCTGGCCCGGGAGCTGGCCTCCTGGCTGACTCCCACCGCCCGCAGTGTCTGGGGCGGCCTCCCGGCCTCGGTCACGGCGACCACCGGTACGGCCGAGGACGGGCGGCGGGTGCACATCGTCCACAACTGGAGCTGGGAGCCGGCGCGGATCACGGCACCGGCCGACCTGACGGACGTACTGAAGGACAGCCCGGTCCCCGGGGGCACCGAGCTGGAGCTCGGCGCCTGGGACGTCCGGGTGTTCAGCACGGAGGCCTGAAGGCACTCCGAGCACCGTCCGACCACCGAAGGGCCTGCTGTCGTCACCCGACGACAGCAGGCCCTTCGGTGTCGTCACGGCACGAACGGCGGGCTGTCGGCGGGCGCGTGGTGTAGCGGGCTACACCACGCATCCGGGAGAACGGTCCCTCGTGGCGGCGAGCGCGCGCGGGGATCGTTGTCGGCAGAGACCGGCCCCACTCGTACCTGCCGAAGGAAAGTCCGTGAAGTCGCTGCTCGCCGCCATGAAGTCGTTCCTCACCAATCTCCTGCTGTGGTCGTCCTTCGCGGGCGGCCTCGCCGCGAGCACCGCGTCCGGCACCGTCCTCGACGGCACGGCGAAGAGCGTCGCCACCTACGCCGGTATCGCCGTCTCACTGCTGGCGGGCTCACGGATCGCCAGGAAGCCGAAGATCAAGGCGTTCCTGTCGAAGCCGTCCACACTCTGGTTCCTGTTCCTCTTCAACGGCGGCGTGGCCGCGTTCAGCTACTTCGCCATGGACGGCGTGAAGGGGATCGCCACCGCCGCCGGAATGGGCCTGGTCTCGCTGGGCGCGGCGGGCGGGCTGGTCTCGGGCCGGAAGCCCCGGAAGACACGGACGGCCCCCGCGCCGGTGGAGCAGCGGTCCTGGGCCTGACCCGCCCGAGCACCGAAGTCCTGGTCGGCCCATAAGCGAACCCATAAGTGAACCCATAAGTGAAGGGACCCCTTGACCATGTTTTCGAACCGCCGCCATGGCCGTCGCGGCACCGCTGTCGCCGTCGCCGTCGCCGCCGTCACCCTGACCGCCGGACTGCTGACCGGCTGCGAGGACCTCGACAACTCCCTGGACTGCCTCGGCAACGCCGACACGATCTCGGACAGCGTCAAGGCGATCCACGAGGCCGGCTGGGACGCGGTGAAGGATCCGTCGAAGACCGACGAGTCCATCGACACCATCGACAAGAACCTGGACAAGATCAACAAGGAGACGGACGACAGCGAGGTCGACAAGGCGGCCGACGATCTGGACAAGGCGATAGACGACTACAACAAGTCGATCCTGAACGGCGACACGACCCCGGACTCCAGCAGGATCGACGCGGCCGCCGACCGGCTGAAGGACGTCTGCACGTCATAGGAAGGTCGTGGGAAGGTCGCGGGAAACGCGTCTGGGGCCCTGCCGCCGTACGGCGGCAGGGCCCCAGACGCTTCTCGCTTCCCGGCACTCAGCTCTCTTGGGGCGCCAGCCGCAAGGAGATGCTGTTGATGCAGTACCGCTGATCGGTCGGGGTCGGATACCCCTCACCCTCGAACACGTGTCCGAGATGCGATCCGCACCGAGCGCACCGCACCTCGGTCCGCACCATGCCGTGAGTCCGGTCCGACAGCAGTTCGACCGCGTCGGTGTCCTTCGGGTCGAAGAAGCTCGGCCAGCCGCAGTGCGACTCGAACTTCGTGTCCGAGGTGAACAGTTCGGCCCCGCAGGCCCGACAGGAGTAGACGCCCGTCGTCTTGGTGTCCGTGTACTCACCCACGAAGGCGGGCTCCGTGCCGGCCTGACGCAGGACCGCGTACTCGGCCGGCGTCAGCTCCGCGCGCCACTGCTCGTCCGGCTTTTCGACGTCGTACGACATGAAGCTCAGCCCCTTACTGCGAAAGTCACCGCGAATGTCACCGCGAGAGTCACTGCGGAACCGTGGACGTCACCGCTCCAGGCGGTCCAGGATCCGCGGGCCCAGGTCCGTCACATCACCCGCGCCCATGGTGAGAACGAGATCACCGGGCTTCGCCATTCCCGCGATCGTCTCGGGCACCTCGGCCTTGTCGGACACGGCCGTCACGTCGGCGCCCGCGGCCCGCGCGGCGTCGATGATCAGCGCGCTCGTCACACCGGGGACCGGGTCCTCACGGGCCGGGTAGATGTCGAGGACGACCGACGCGTCCGCGAGCGCCAGCGCCTGCCCCATCTCCTTGCCCAGCTCCTGGGTACGGGAGAAGAGGTGCGGCTGGAAGACCACCAGGATGCGCGCGTCGCCGACCGCGGCCCGCATCGCCTCCAGGTCCGCCGTCATCTCGGTCGGGTGGTGCGCGTACGAGTCGACGACCTGGACGCCCGCCGCCTCGCCCTTCAGCTGGAGGCGCCTCTTCACGCCCGTGTACGCCGCCAGGGCGGGGGCCAGCTCGCCCGCGGGCACGCCCAGCGCGACGCCCGCCGCCAGCGCGGCCACCGCGTTGTGCGCGTAGTGCCGGCCGGGGACGGAGACGGTGAAGGTGAGCTCCTCGCCGCCCAGCAGGACGGTCACCTCGCTCTTCAGCCCCTGCGCCACGACGGACAGCACCCGCACGTCCGCGTCGGCCGCCTCCCCGTACGTCACCACCCGCACGGAGTCCGGCAGGCGCCGCGTCAGCTCACGGGCGCCCTCCTGGTCGGCGGCGATCACCAGCGTCCCACCGGGCACGATCCGGCCCGCGAACGTCTCGAAGGACTCGTAGATCTCGTCCATGGAGGCGTAGTTGGCGTGGTGGTCGAGTTCGACGTTGAGGACGATCGCGACCTCGGGCGCGTACTTGTGGAAGCTGCGGTCCGATTCGTCCGCCTCGGCCACGAAGATGTCGCCGTCGCCGTGCAGGGCGTTCGAGCCGGGCGCGTCCAGGTCGCCGCCGATCGCGTACGACGGGTTCAGCCCCAGCTCGCCGAGCGACACCGCCAGCATGGACGTCGTGGTCGTCTTGCCGTGGGTGCCCGCGACCGCGATCGGCCGCAGACCGTCCATCAGCCGGGCGAGCGCGTCCGAACGGTGGACCACCGGGATCCCCAGCTCCGCCGCGCGCGCCAGCTCCGGGTTGTCCGCGCGGATCGCGGAGGAGACCACGACACAGGTGGCGTCGACGGCCAGATGCCCGGCCGCGTGCCCGATGTGCACGGTCGCGCCCAGCGCCCGCAGCGCCGCCGCGGTCTCGGACTCCCTGGCGTCGCTGCCGGCCACCACGGCACCGCGCTGCGCGAGGATCTTCGCGATCCCCGACATCCCGGCGCCTCCGATGCCGATGAAGTGCGGTCGGTCCATGGCGGCAGGAAGGCCGGGTGCCATGTGTCTCTCCCAGTGCGTGGTACGTACGGCGAACGTTCGAGGAGCCAGCCTATTGCCTCCGAAATGAGGGCGCCCGCATCTCCCCGAGGGTCACACCTTGCTGTGCGAGAACAGCTTCAGCACAGGCACCCCCACCTTGTGCCGGGCCCGGGAGGCCCAGTCCCGGTGGAAGAACTCCTCCACGTAGTGGGGATCGGTCAGCACGATGACCTCGTCCGCCTCGATCTCGTCGACCAGAGCCCGCAACGCGTCGAGCGGATGGTCCTCGACGATCCGCCCCTCCGCCTCGTGGCCGGCCGCTCGCAGCGCCGCCAGCGACACCTCCAGCGCCTGCTCCCCCATCGCCGCCGCGTCCTTGCCCTCGGGGGTCTCCCGCTCGTGCGCCGCCTCGTCGAGCTCGCCCAGCGCGATGTCGTCGATGGCCCGCAGCAGTCGGTCGGCCTGGTCGCCCCGGGGCTGGAGCAGCACGTGGAAGGCCACGTCCTCATCGCCGTGCAAGGTGGTGACGAACTCCACGTCGGCGGACGTCAGGGCCTTTTCGATCATCAGTACGCTTGTGAACACGACAGGCGCCCTTCTCGTCCTTGGGCCGTTCGTAGGCCCCTGCTGAAACCATCCTGCCCCGTGATCGCACGGGGACTGCGAAATTTAGTGTGCCCAGCGAAAGACAAACGGAACGACAGATTCCGCATCGTGTCGGGGCGAGCGTGCCCCGGCGCGTCAGGAGCGTTGATAGCGGCTGAACAGGAAGCCGGACTCCTCCAGCAAGGACACCAGTTCGAAGCGGCGGGGCACCGGCACCGCGGGCCCGCCCGAGATCCGCTGGGCGTCCCCCACGGTGAGCATCGGGGAGATCGTCAGGCACAGCTCGTCGAGCACCTCGGCCGCCACCAACTGCCCCAGCAGCCGTGGCCCGCCCTCGGCCAGCAGCCGGGTGTGCCCGAGGTCGGCGAGGGCCCGCACGGCACGCGCCGGGTCGACGCCCATGCCGTCACCGGCGACTACCACCCGGGCGCCCGCCTTCTCCGCGGCCGCGACGCGGTCGGGGGCGGCGGCCGCGCCCGTGAGGATCAGGGTGGGCACCAGGGGCGAGGTGAACAGCGGGAGCGCGTAGTCCAGCTCCAGGCTCGCGCTGACGATCGCGATCGCCGCGGCCTGCGCCTGTCCGGCCGCCTCGCGGGCCGCGGCGAACTCCGCACGCGCGCGTGCCGGGCGGTACCCCTCCTGGCGTACCGTTTCCGCACCGACCAGGACCACGTCCGCCAGTGCCCGCAGGGTGCCGAAGATCCGCATGTCACAGGCGGAGGAGATGGGCTGGGACCGGCCGTCGTGCTGGGCGGCACCGTCGAGCGTGGACACCATGTTGGCGCGCAGCCAGGCTTCCCGGCGCTCGTTCGTCCGCTCGGGGTAGGCGTACGCGGCGGCCAGCTCGTCCAGGCTCCACTCCCGGTCGACCGCCCTGCCGCCGCCGGGCGGATCACCGGTACCACCGGCCCGCGCGGCCCCTCCGGAGGCGTCGGCCACTGTCTCTTCGGTCACAGGGAACAGGCGTCGCATGCCAGGCAGTCTGGCACGGGGCCCGGTGCCTGTCCGGCGGGCCGGGCCGGTGAGCGAGCGGGGGCCACGGGGCGCACCACGCCCAACTGCGGCGTTGCCGTCGCAGGTCGGTGTTCCGCGGCCCGGCCCTCCGCCACCTCACGGCCGTACGCGGCACACTCCACCCGCGCGCACGGCGGCGCCCCGCGGATCCGGGCCCACCGGGTCCCCCGGGCAGGCTTTAGCATGGTGAACCGTGCATACCACCCCCGCCGCCTCCGGTTTCGGTCCGATAGCCGACGCGGTCCCGCTGTCCCTGTGCGTCCGTGAGCCGCATGTCCCCGCGGACCGGCTCGTCGCCGAGATGGTGCCGCCGCCCCGGTTCGACTCGGTGCGCTTCGGGACGTACGACCCGGACCCGAACCAGCCGAGCCAGACCGAGGCCGTGCGGGTCCTCGACGGCTTCGCGGGCGGGCTCGGCGGGGCGCACGCCGTGGGAGGCGGCAGGCGGGGGTTCTTCGGGTTCGGGAAGGTCAGGCCCGCCAAGGTGCCGGCCGGCCCCCGGGGCGTCTACCTCGACGGCGGCTACGGCGTCGGCAAGACCCACCTCCTCGCCTCCCTCTGGCACGCCACCCCGGCGGAGCCCGCGCTCAAGGCCTTCGGCACCTTCGTGGAGCTGACGAACCTGGTCGGCGCCCTCGGCTTCCAGAAGACCGTCCAGACCCTGTCCGGTCACCGGCTGCTCTGCATCGACGAGTTCGAACTGGACGACCCGGGCGACACCGTCCTCGTCTCGACCCTGCTCGGCAAGCTCGTCGACGCGGGTGTGGCGCTCGCCGCCACCTCGAACACCCTGCCGGGCAAGCTCGGTGAGGGGCGGTTCGCGTCGGCCGACTTCCTGCGCGAGATCCAGGGCCTGTCCGCCCACTTCCGCGCGCTGCGCATCGACGGCGAGGACTACCGCCACCGGGGGCTGCCCCAGGCCCCGGCGCCCTACTCCGAGGAGCAGGTGACCAAGGCCGCGTACGCCACCGAGGGCGCCTCGCTCGACGACTTCCCGCAGCTCCTCGCCCACCTCGCCCGGGTGCACCCCAGCCGGTACGGCGCCCTCACGGACGGCCTGAAGGCCGTGTGCCTCACCGAGGTGCGGCCGGTTCCGGACCAGTCGACGGCGCTGCGGCTCGTCGTGCTCGCCGACCGGCTGTACGACCGCGAGGTGCCGGTGCTCGCGTCCGGTCTGCCCTTCGACCAGTTGTTCAGCGAGGAGATGCTGAACGGCGGTTACCGCAAGAAGTACTTCCGCGCGATCTCCCGCCTGACCGCGCTGGCCCGCGACGCCAAGGGCCTCGTAGAACCCTCGTGACGCCCCGAGAGGCGCGCGGCCCTGATCCGCGGATCATGTGAACTTCCGCAGGTCAACGATCAGTTCACGTCATCCCACTACCGCTTTTCAGGCTCTCTTCAGCCTGAAACGTTAAGTTAACCCTGCAAACAACTTCGCAGGGTTAACGTGTTTCTTGACCCGCGGTTGACCAATCGTTGACGTGCGCAAGAGATCGCCGAACGCCTGAAGGGGGGCATGTGTTCCGAGGTACCACGGCCCGGAGCGTGATCGCCCTCCTCGTCGCCGCCCTGCTGACACTCCAGTTCTTCGCTCCCTCGGCGTCCTTCGCATCCGCGCACACAGCTCGTCACGCCGAGGCCAAGAGCGAGCCCAGAAACAAACCCAGGGTGACATCCCAGCGCGACGAGTACGTCACCTGCGGTGACGGCGGTCGGCATCACGACCCGAGCCTGCCGCTGCGCACCCGCGACCGGCACCGTGTCGTCGACTCGGGACCCCAGGTGCCCGAACGTCCGCTTCTCTCGGTGGACCCCGCGGCCCCGGCCGGTCCGGACAGACGTGTCGCGTCCCGCCATCAGGAACCCAGATCGCCGGCCGCGCACACCCCGGCGGCGCTCCAGGTGTTCCGCTGCTGACAGTCGGACGTCCCCCCACTCCCTGTCAGCACGTCCGACTGTCATGTACGTCCGACGCGCCTTCGAGGCGCGCCAGGAGGAGTCACCACATGCAGCCCCTCATCGAGAACGCCCGCACCTTCGGTCAGCGCCCCGAGGAGTTCGCGAAGCTCGCCGAAGGCCAGTCCCCCCAGGTCCTGTTCATCACCTGCTCCGATTCCAGGGTCGTCCCGGCCCTGATCACAGGCGCCAGGCCGGGTGAGCTCTTCGAGCTGCGCACCGCGGGCAACATCGTCCCCCCGTACGCCTCTGCCCGCCCCACCGGCGAGGCGGCCACCATCGAGTACGCCGTGGAGGTCCTCGGCGTCAGCGACATCGTGGTCTGCGGTCACTCGCACTGCGGCGCCGTCGGCGCCCTGGTGCGCGGCGACGACCTCACCGCCGTACCCGCCGTACGCGACTGGCTCGCGCACGCGGCCGACGCCCCCGGGGCCACGGCCCCGTCCGACACCGACGACCCGACGGTCGCCTCGGCCGTCCAGAACCACGTCCTGACACAGCTGTTGCGACTGCGCTCCTACCCCTGTGTGGAACAACGCCTCGCCAAGGGCCGACTGCGGTTGCGCGGCTGGTACTACGAGGTCCACACCGGGTCCGTGCGCGAACACCGCGCCGCCACCGACGCGTTCGAAGCGCTGTGAGGGCCGCCATGAACATACGTACCGTGTCAGCCAAGGTCCCTCATCTGCGGCAGGACTTCGCCGCCTCACTCGTCGTGTTCCTGGTCGCCCTGCCGCTGTGCGTGGGCGTCGCCGTCGCCTCGGGTGTGCCGGCCGAACTCGGGCTGGTCACCGGCATCGTGGGCGGCATCGTCGCCGGACTCCTGCCGGGCAGCAGCCTCCAGGTGTCCGGGCCCGCCGCCGGCCTCACCGTGCTGGTCTTCGAGGCCGTACGGGAGCACGGGCTGCCCGCGCTCGGGGTGATCGTGCTCGCCGCCGGGCTGCTGCAACTCGCCATGGGCGCCCTGAAACTGGGGCGTTGGTTCCGGGCCATATCGGTGTCCGTCGTCGAGGGCATGCTGGCCGGGATCGGCCTCGTGATCATCGCCGGGCAGCTGTACGCGGCGGCCGGGCTGAAGGCTCCGGCCGCCGGTCTGGACAAGATCACCGGGCTGCCCGAGGCCGCCGCGAAGGCGGCGGGGAGCTCCGGCGCGCTGGCCTCGCTCGCGGTGGGCGCGGGCACGATCGCCGTGATCGTGCTCTGGCAGCGGCTGCCCAGGAAGGTGCGGGCGGTGCCCGGCGCGCTCGCCGCGGTGGTCCTGGCGACCGTCGTCACCCTTGTCCTCAGCCTGCCGGTGGCGACCGTCGAGGTGAAGGGCCTGCTGGACGCCGTCCAGCTGCCCGGGCTCGGCGCCTTCGGCGAACTCGGCAGTCTGAGCGTGCTCGGCACGGTCGTGGCGTTCACCCTGATCGCCTCCGCCGAGAGCCTGTTCAGCGCCGCCGCCGTGGACCGGCTGCACGACGGTCCGCGTACCCAGTACGACAAGGAACTGATGGCGCAGGGCGCCGGCAACACCGTGTGCGGGCTGCTGGGCGCGCTGCCGATGACCGCGGTGATCGTGCGCAGCTCGGCGAACGTCCAGGCGGGGGCGCGGACCAAGGCGTCCCGGGTCATGCACGGCGTGTGGCTGCTGCTGTTCGCTGCGCTGCTGCCCGGCGCGCTGGCACTCATCCCGCTGCCCGCGCTGGCGGGCATACTCGTCCACGCGGGCTGGAAGCTCATACCGCTGCGCGGGATCGCCTCGCTCTGGCGGGAACACCGGGGTGAGGCACTGATCCTGGTGGTCACAGCCGTGTCGATCGTGGCCGTGAACATGTTCGAGGGTGTGCTGATCGGTCTCGCCCTGTCGGTGGCCAAGACCGCCTGGGAGGCCTCGCACCTCAAGCTGGAGGTCATCGACAAGGGCGCCGGGCCCGTCCAGGCGTATCTGTCGGGCAACGCGACCTTCCTGCGGTTGCCGAAGATCCTCGACAGCCTGGAGGCGCTGCCCGAGGACCGGCCGATAGAGCTGGACCTGTCGGGCCTGCACCATCTGGACCACGCCTGCCGTACGGCCCTGGAGAGCTGGGCGGAGCGGCACAGCGCGGTCGGCACCGAGCCGGTCAGGATGATGACGCCGGTGCCGTAGCCTCCGCGTCTCTCGTCTGCCGGGCTGCCCGGTACGGGGCTCGACCCGAGCCCCGTACCGGGCATATCTTTTATTGAGGGTGCCTGTCGGCACCTACGGGACGACTGCGAGAGGTCGTCGTCATGCTTGAGGAACTGCTGGCCGCAGGCGCCGCCGCCGCAGGCGCGGGGCTGGTCTACGTCGGGGCCGCCGCACGGGTCGTCAAGCAGTACGAACGCGGCGTCGTGTTCCGGCTCGGCCGTCTCACCGGAGAGGTGCGGCCGCCCGGCTTCACGTTGGTGGTCCCGTTCGTGGACCGCCTGCACAAGGTCAACATGCAGATCGTCACCCTGCCGGTCCCGGCTCAGGAGGGCATCACCCGGGACAACGTGACCGTGCGCGTGGACGCCGTCGTCTACTTCAAGGTCGTCGACGCGGCGAACGCGATCGTCCAGGTGGAGGACTACCGGTTCGCCGTCTCACAGATGGCGCAGACCTCGCTGCGCTCCATCATCGGCAAGAGCGACCTCGACGATCTGCTGTCCAACCGGGAGCAGCTCAACCAGGGGCTGGAACTGATGATCGACAGCCCGGCCATGGGCTGGGGCGTCCAGATCGACCGGGTCGAGATCAAGGACGTCTCCCTGCCGGACACCATGAAGCGCTCGATGGCCCGCCAGGCCGAGGCCGACCGGGAACGCCGGGCGCGGATCATCAACGCGGACGCCGAGCTGCAGGCCTCGAAGAAGCTCGCGGAGGCCGCCGAAGTGATGTCCGAGCAGCCCGCCGCACTCCAACTCCGGCTGCTCCAGACGGTGGTGGCGGTCGCGGCCGAGAAGAACTCCACGCTCGTCCTGCCCTTCCCGGTGGAACTGCTCCGCTTCCTCGAACGGGCGCAGACCCAGCAGCCCCCGCCAGGTGGGTCACCCGGCTGAGGCGCGCTTCGCGCGTGGTTCCCGAGGCCCGCACGGCGTGATACACACGGCAAGGTCACAGTCCTGTCCGCCAGCAGGAAGGTCGCCCCCATGTCCGCATTCGGCACGCCCGAACTCGACGGCCCCTCAACAGACGCTCCCAGCAAGGCCGTTGACGTCTCCTCCACCTCCCGGCGCCAGATCCTCGCCCGCACCGGCGCCCTGGGGGTCGGTATCGCCTTCACCGGAGCCCTCTCCGAACTCTTCGCCGGTACGGCCGCCGCCCAGGAACTGGGCCACTCCGGCTACGGCCCCCTGATCCCCGACCCGAAGCGCCTGCTCGACCTGCCGAAAGGTTTCCGCTATCGGGTCCTGTCCCGCGAGGGCGACCCCCTGCGCTCCGGTGAGGGCCCCGTTCCCTCCAACCACGACGGAATGGCCGCCTTCGCGGGCCGCCACGGCCGGGTCCACCTGGTCCGCAACCACGAGAACCGCGTCACCGCCAGAACTCCGGTCCCGACCGTCAAGGGCCTCACCTACGACCCGATGGGCAAGGGCGGCTGTACGTCCCTCACCCTCGACCGGGACGGCGACGTCCTCGACGAGCGGGTCGCCATCGCCGGTACGGCCGTCAACTGCGCGGGTGGGCCCACCCCTTGGGGCACCTGGCTGACCTGTGAGGAGACCGAGGACAAGGCCGGGACCAACGGCTACACCAAGGACCACGGCTTCATCTTCGAGGTCGACGGGGCCGACCCGCACCGCACCGGCGCCGTCCCGCTCACCGCGATGGGCCGCTTCCAGCACGAGGCGATCGCCGTCGACCCGAAGAGCGGCATCGTCTACGAGACCGAGGACGCCTTCCTCAAGCCCTTCGGCCTCTTCTACCGCTTCCTGCCCAAGAGGCCGCTGGGCGGGGTGGGTTCACTGCGCGCGGGCGGCCGGCTCCAGGCGATGCGGGTGCCGGGCGTACCCGACCTCTCCTCGATCCAGGAGCCGGGTGCCTGCTTCGACGGCGTCGAGTGGGTGGACGTACCGGACCCGCTGGCCGCCCAGACCCCCGTCCGGCTCCAGGACTTCGGCCGCAAGGGCATCACACACGCGCAGAAGCTGGAGGGCTGCTACTGGGGCGGCCGGTGCGTGTACTTCGTGTCGTCGTTCGCCCACGCGAGCGACGGCTCGGCGGCGACCCACTTCGGCCAGATCTGGCGCTACGACCCGGCCGCGCGCCGCCTCACCCTGGTCATCGTCTTCGGCCCGGACACGGACGTCCAGCTGCCCGGCGAGTCACCGGACAACATCTGTCTCGCCCCGAGCGGCGGCCTGATGGTCTGCGAGGACGGGGACGGCGCCCAGCACGTGTACGGCGTGACGCGCGGGGGCGAGGTGTACGCGATGGCCCGCGGCGCCCAGAACATCGGCACCGAAAGCGCCCCCGAGTGGGGCGAGTTCGCGGGCGTCACCTTCTCTCCCGACGGCGGGACGATGTACGTCAACTGCTACACGCCGGGGACGACCTTCGCGGTGCGGGGTCCCTGGAAGCGATAGCGGGTGCCCCCTGAACGGGACATGGCGGGCAGGCCATTAACCTGTCCGCCATGAACGTACCGGGGGACGTGGTCGACGGCAGGTTCGAGCTGCTGGAGCGGCTCGGCAGTGGCGGAATGGGCACGGTGTGGCGGGCCCGCGACGCTGTGCTGCACCGCGAGGTCGCGCTGAAGGCGGTACGGGTCATGCACGACCCGGCGACGTCCGACATCGTGCGGGAGCGGGTGATGCGCGAGGCTCGGGCGCTCGCCCGGCTCAGCCACCCGCAGGTCGTCACGGTCCACCAGATCATCGACGCGGACCCGCAGCCCTGGATCGTCATGGAGCTGGTGCCCGGCGTCTCGCTCGACAGGCGCCTGGAAGCGGGCCCGCTGACGCCGGTGGAGGCGGCGCGGATCGGCGGCCAGGTGCTGGAGGCGCTGCGCGCCGCGCACGCGGCGGGCGTCCAGCACCGGGACGTGAAACCGGCGAACATCCTCCTGCGCGAGGACGGGAGCGCGGTCCTCACCGACTTCGGGATCGCCGCACTCCAGGGCGCGACGGCCCTGACGATGACCGGCGAGCTCATCGGCTCCCCCGAGTACATCGCCCCGGAACGCATCCGTGGCCCCTCGGACGACCCGGCCGCCGACCTGTGGTCCCTGGGAATCGTGCTGTACGTGTGCGTGGAGGGCGTGAGCCCACTGCGCCGCGAGACCTCGCTCACGACCCTGGCCGCCGTCCTGGAGTCCGAGGTCCCGCCGCCGTCCCGCGCCGGTGCGCTGGCCCCCGTACTCGAAGCGCTGCTCGACCGGGACCCGGCGGCACGTCCCGACGCGGGCCGGCTGGCGGAGATGCTGGGGCGGGTGGCGGCGGGCGGAACCCCGAGGTCCCTTCAGCGGACGCCGACGGCGCCCTCGCCTGTGCCTTCGGGGCACGTACCGGAATCCGGTGGGACCGCTCAGTACTCCGCGACCATGGCGACCGACGCGGGCCGGCGCGAGGACGGCCGGGGCCTCGGGCTGTCGCCGCGCCGCCGTAAGCGGATCGCCGTGTCCGCCGTGCTCGCGGTCGCCGTCGCCGCCGCCGCTGCCTTTCTCGCCCCGCGTCTCCTCGACGAGAACGGCTCGGACGGGGCGTCCGGTCCGAAACCCTCGCCCTCCGCCTCGGCCACCGGGCGCACCGTGTCCGAGCGCTGGATCGCCCAGCTCCACTCCGAGCCGGTCGACTCCGGGACCGGCGCCCGGGACGCCCAGCTCGCCAGGGTCAGGAAGTCGGTGCCGGAGGCGGTGTACGTGCGCAGCGACGCGTACGCCTCCCTGCGGCCGGGTTACTGGGTGATCTACGCCCCCGGCCCGTTCACCGACGGCAGGGCCGCGCTGTCCTTCTGCGACGAACGCGGCCTGACGACGGCGGACGCCTGCGTGGGCCGTTACCTGAGCACCAGCGCCACCGACTTCGCCGACCTGTGCCGCCCGCCCGCCGACCGGCCCACGGGGCGCTGCACACGCGACTAGAAGGCCCGCACGCCCCGCTTACGCTGGTGCCATGGCCGACGAACACGAGAGCGACCCCGGCGGGCCGCCGTACGCGGAGTGTGTGCTGTGCCGGGAGCCGACCGAGTACCCGAGGGCGCGGAAGGGCATCACGCTCTGCCCGGTGTGCGAATGGCAGGAGGCGCAGCGGTCGGCCTGCTCAGGGTGAGCGGCGTGAGGTGAGCACGCAGGCCACTGCCGTCGCCGTCACCGCGAGCAGCGCCGCGCCGGCCGGCGGCAGCAGGGGGACGGGGACCGTGCCCGAGCGCGAGCCGGTCACCAGTGAGGTGATCGCCGCCTTGGCCGGGGAGCCGGTCACCACCATCGCCAGCAGCGCGCCGAGCATCATCGCCGGCACCGCCCGACCCGGCGAGCGAAGCAGCGGCCAGGTCGTGAGCGCGCCGACGGCCGTGCCGAGCAGGGCGCACGCCAGGGCGGCGAGCAGCCCGGCTCCACCGGCCGTGAGGGGATCCACCCTGACCTGGTGGTCGACGCTCGTATGGTCGCTGATCAGGGTCACCACAAGGGTCGCGGCCGTGCCGAGCGCCGCCGAGGCGGCCAGCGCCACCAGGAGACAGGCGAGGTGTGCCCGTGCCGGGCCTGCTGCCGCGGCCACGGCGGCCCGTGCGGCGGGCGGCTCGTTGGCCGCGCAGATCCGCACCAGCCAGGCGGCCACCGGCAGGACGGCCGCCGCGGCATAGCCGAGCGAGTCCAGCACCGGCTGCCCGCCCTGCACCCCGACGGCCAGGAACACCGCGTACAGGATGAACGGCGGCAGCCAGCGCTGCGAGCGCACGAGCAGGGCCGCTTGGTAACGCAGCAGGGCGGTCATCGGCGGCTCTCGTCGGTGGCGAGCGGTGCCGGTCCGTCGGTGCCGGCGGGTGTTGTGGTCCTGTCGGCGGTCTCCGGTTCGACGCTCACCACGTGCCAGGGCGGGCGGGCCGTGAGCAGGGCGCGCAGGACGATGTCCGAGTGGGTCCCGGGGACGCCGATCCGGTGGTGGCCGGCCGCACCCGTCTCCGCGCTCGACGTCGCCCAGCGCAGGGCCTCGGCGGGGGGCTGTGCGCCCGGCGGTCCTTGCGCCTCGACGACCAGGTGCGGGCCGGGGTGATCCGTCGAACCGGCTTGTGCCGTACGGAGTTCGAGGCCGCCGTCGATCACGGTGTACGTCGCGTCGGGCGCCCCCGCGAGGCGGCCCGGGTCGTGGTCGACGAACACCACCGAGGCGCCGGAGGCGGTGCGTTCGGCGACGACCCGCTCCAACTCGCCCCGGGCTGCGGCGTCGAGGCCCGTCCAGGCCTCGTCGAGGACGAGCAGGTCCGGGTCGGCGAGGAGGGCCTGCGCGACGGCGACCTTCTGGCTGCTGCCCTTCGACAGCTGCGCCATGGGCGTGCGGGCGTACGCGTCGGCGCCGAGCCGCTCCAGCCACTCGTCGGCGGCACCGGCGGCGGCCGTACGGGAGAGTCCGTGCACGGCGCCGAGATGCGTGAGGTAGCCGTGCGCCGTGAAGGGGAGCGCCGAGGGGAACCGTTCGGGGACGTAGGCGGTGCGGGGGCGGCCTGTGATCCTGCCCTCGGTGGGGGCGTCGATGCCGGCGAGCACGCGCAGGAGGGTGGACTTGCCGGTGCCGTTGGCGCCGTCGACGCGGGTGAGGGTGCCGGGGGCCAGGTCCAGGTCCACACCGCGCAGGACCCAGGGGCCGCGGATGCCGTAGCGGCGGCCCACACCGTCCAGCCGAAGCGTGTGTCGCATGCGGTCCCCGTTCCTCTCCCCCGGAAGAGCCGATCTTCCGCCTGGCAGACTGAAGGACGTGACCAATGACCCGGCCGTTCCCGGCGACAGCCCTTTTCGCTCCGAGCGCTCACCTCGCGACGAGGCCCCGCAGTTCGTTCTCCCCCTCGTCGCCCGGATCGAGAAGGCCTCGCCGCCCGCTCGTACGGACGCGCTGGAGACCGCCGCGCGAGCCGTTCTCGTGATCCTCGGCGACGAGCGGTCGGCCGGGGACGGGGAGTGGGCGCAGGCCATGCTGGACTGGCAGGACGCCCGGATCCGCAAGGTCGTGCGGCGGGCGCGCGGGGCCGAGTGGCGGCGGGCCGAGGCGCTGCCCGGTATCACGGTCACCGGCAAGTCGGCCGAGGTACGGGTCTTCCCGCCCGTGCCGCTGGACGGCTGGCCCAAGGATCTGGCCCGGCTCCAGGTCTCCGGCACCGACCTGGACGATCCGGAGCCGCCGCTCCCCCCGGACCCGGCCGTACCCGTCCTCTGGCTGAACCCGGAGCTGGACATGTCGGCGGGCAAGGCGATGGCCCAGACAGGACACGGCGCCCAACTGGCCTGGTGGGAACTGTCGGACGAGGCCCGCGTGGCCTGGCGCGACGCCGGTTTCCCACTCGCCGTCCGCACGGCGGAGCCGGACCGGTGGCGCGAACTGACCTCCGGCGACCTCCCATTGGTCCGTGATGCCGGTTTCACGGAGATCGCGCCCGGCTCGGCGACGGTGGTCGCGGACCACCGCCCCCTGGGTCGCACAGGGTTCAAACATCTTCGTTGAACATCCCCGGGTCGCCGCCCGTACCTTCAGTCGCTGGCCACGTAACACCTGCCCAACGACCAGTTGGTTTCTCCGGGAGGCTCCCTTGCCGCGCTTCAACCACTCGGCCCTCGTCATCGCGGCCCTGACCACGACGATCGCCGCGCTCTCGTTTCCGGTGTGGTCCTACGCCGACCGTTCCGGCACCGGAGTGGCGAACACGGCCGCCGGCACGGTGAACACCCAGTGGGGGCCGCTGACCGCCTCGGACCGCAACCTGATCGTGCGCGTCCGGCTGGCCGGACTGTGGGAAGCGCCCGCCGGAGAGAAGGCGATGGACAAGTCCAGCAGCGCCTCTGTCAAGGCGGCGGCAGACCACCTGCTGGTGGGCCACAGCGACCTGGACGAGCGGGTGCGGAAGGTCGCCGCCCAGCTCAATGTCGAGCTGCCCAACCAGCCGAACGAGGCGCAGCAGGGCTTCCTGGCCCAGATGGACGCCGCCCAGGGCAAGGAGTTCGACCGGGTCTGGGCGAGCCTCCTGCGGAAGGCACACGGCACGATCTTCCCGGACATCGCGACGATCCGGAACCAGACCCAGAACTCGCTGGTGCGTCAACTGGCGACGGACACCAACCAGACCGTGCTCGACCACATCACGATGCTGGAGAAGACCGGAGCGGTCGACTTCGACGCCATCGCCAACGGCACGATCTGACTCGTGTACACGTGACGGCGACCCAGGCCCGTTCGGTGTCCTGACCGCTTCTCACGTACGTCCCCCACCAGCCACGTATCAGTCCCCAACGACCAGTTGGGTTCCCCCGGGAGGCTCCCTTGCCCCGCAAGAACGGCACGTTCCTCGTCGGCCTGGCCATCGCAGGCACCATCGGCGCGCTCGCGTACCCCGTGTTCTACTCGTACCCGCACCGCAACGACGCCGCGAAGGCCGCCGCGGTCACCGGAACCGGAGACACGGTGAACACCCAGTGGGGGCCGCTGACCCCCCTGGACCGCGAACTCATCGTGCGTGTCCGGCTGGCCGGACTGTGGGAGATGCCCGCGGGACAGCAGGCGATGACGAAGTCCAGCAATCCCGCAGTCAGGGAGGCGGCCCAGCACCTGATCACGGGCCACACCGACCTCGACAAGCGGGCACGGAGCATCTCCCAACAGCTCGGCGTCCCGATCCCCAACCAGCCGAACGCACAGCAGCAGGGCTTCCTGGACCAGATGACGGCGGCCTCGGCCGCTGACTACGACAAGGTCTGGGCGAACCTCCTGCGGCAGGCGCACGGCAACATCCTTCCGGTCATCGCGACGGTGCGGAACCAGACCCGCAACACTCTCGTGCGTCAGCTGGCCTCGGACACCAACCAGACGGTGCTCGACCACATCACGATCCTGGAGAAGACCGGCCAGATCGACTTCCAGAAGATCGCCGAGAAGGCCGCCGGGCCCAGCGCCAGTCCGACCGGTCCGCCGCCGCCGGTCCCGGGAGTGGTGCCGCCCGTCCCGCCCGCGGTGGAGCCGACCGGCAACCCCGTACTGTCCTCGAAGCCGTCGCCGCCGGCATCCGGCACGATCAACACCATCCGGCCGGAGGCCCCGGACCCCAACAAGGTCGCCCAGGGCCAGTAGGCGGACGGGAACGGGCGGGCGCAAGCTCAAATGTTGCTCTGAAGGTCGCCCGGGAGGGGTTCGAACCCGGGGACCCGGGCCATCACTCCGTGGACCGAGAGGTCGCAGAAGGGGAGAGGGAGGCGGACGATGAGGCGAGCGGGGCAGCCGGGACAGCTGGGCACGGGCATCGGGTGGCGGCCGGAGATCGCGGACGCCGTGGAGGCCATGCCGGGCATCGACTGGGTCGAGGCCGTGGCCGAGAACCTCTGCCCCGGCCATCTCCCCGAGTCGCTGCTGCGGCTGCGTGAGCGCGGCGTGACGGTCGTCCCGCACGGTGTCTCCCTCGGTCTAGGCGGCGCCGACCGGCCCGCCGAGGACCGGCTCACGGCGCTCGCCGAGCGGGCCGGGGCACTGGGCTCACCCCTGGTCACCGAGCACATCGCGTTCGTCCGGGCCGGAGGTCCGCTGACCGCGTCCCCGCTGCTGGAGGCCGGGCACCTGCTGCCCGTGCCCCGTACCCGGGACGCGCTCGACGTGCTGTGCGAGAACGTCCGTATCGCGCAGGCCGCGCTGCCGGTGCCCCTCGCGGTCGAGAACATCGCCGCGCTCATCGCCTGGCCCGACGACGAGCTGACGGAGGGCCAGTTCCTGTACGAGCTGGCGGACCGGACCGGCGTACGCCTCCTCGTCGACGTCGCCAACCTGCACACGAACCACGTCAACCGGGCCGAGGACCCGGCGAAGGCCCTGGCCGAACTGCCCGTCGAGGCCATCGCGTACGTCCATGTCGCGGGCGGCTTCGAACGGGACGGCGTCTGGCACGACAGCCACGCCCACCCGGTCCCGGACGCCGTTCTCGACATCCTCGCCGATCTGGCCTCCCGGGTCGCGCCGCCCGGGGTGCTGCTGGAGCGGGACGACAACTTCCCCGACCCGGGCGAGCTGGAGCGGGAACTGGACGTGATCCGGCGCACGCTGAAGCGGGCCGGCACGACGGAGTCGGCCGGTGTACGCCGGACCGCTTCCGTGACCACGCCGACGGCGACACCGGCAGCGGCGACGGCGACGGCGACGGCGACGGCGACGGCGGAAGTGCCCGTGGCTGAGGACCTTCCCGACTCCGCCCCGGCCCGCCAGCGCGTCGCCCTCGCGCAGGCCGCGCTGCTCTCCGCGCTCGTCGCGGGGACGCCCGTGCCGGAGGGGTTCGACCGGGTGCGGCTCGGGGTGCAGTCGCGGGCGCTCGGGGCCAAGCGGGCCGATGTCGTGGCGAAGGTCGCGCCGGAGCTGCCCGAGATCCTCGGGGCGGAGTACCGGCCCGCCTTCCTCGCGTACGCGCACGGGCACCCCATGTCCGACGGTTACCGGCGTGACGCGCTGGACTTCGCCGCGCACCTGCTGCTCGGCGGGCAGCCCGAGACACCCGGGAGCACGGAGAGCCGACGGCTGCTGCGCGAGTGGTGGCTCGACCGCTCGGGCCCGGCCCCACGCTCCCAGCGCCCCACGGCCCGGCTGGCCCGGGCCACCCGCCGCGTACTCCTGCGCCGCTGACGCACGGGGGCACCGAGCGACGAACGTCACTCCCCCCGCGTACGCCGTCCCACCTGCCGCCGCCGGGCGGGCACCTCCGCCTCAATCCCCGCAAACTGTGCGGGGGTTAACAGGACCGCCCAATGCGTGGCACTTCGCCGTACGACTTGATGGCATTCGCCCATGTATGTGTAAGGCCGACGCTCCGTCATCAGACGTCCGCGCCCTCCTCCGCAGCCGTCTTCGCTCGTACCGCAGTCGGCGTAGAGGTCGCAGTACGATGCCAACTCCGTGCCCGAAGCGCATTAGCGTGCGGTGCCGCGACAGGAGGCAAGGCACCATGCGATCCACCCAACGTTCCGGTCTCGGCGGTACCGGGCTCATCGTCGCGGGGCTGGCGGCGACCCTCGTAGCACTGATCTTCCCGGTCTGGTCGTACACCGACCGTTCCGGTACCGGCGTGGACGTGCTCAACGCGCAGACCGTGTCGACGCGGTTCGGTCCGCTGTCGGCGCTCGACCGCGACTTCCTCACCAAGGTCCGGCTGGCGGGGCTGTGGGAACAGCCCGCCGGTCAGCAGGCGCAGTTCCGCGGCACCACCGAGGCCGTACGGATCGCGGGCCGGCGCCTGGTCGAGGGCCACACGTTTCTCGACGCGCGGGTCCGGGACGTAGCGTCACGGCTCGGGCTCGCGCTGCCCGACCAGCCGAACGATCAGCAGCGCGAATGGCTCAGCATCATGAACGCGGCCCAGGGCGAGGACTTCGACCGCGAGTTCGCCAATCTGCTGCGGATGGCGCACGGCAAGGTGTTCTCCGTCGTCGCGCAGGTCCGCGCGAGCACCCGCAACTCCCTGGTCCGCGCTCTCGCCGACGACGCGAACAGGACGGTGCTCGACCACATCCAGGTCCTGGAGGCCACCGGGTACGTCGACTTCGACGCCCTCGCGAACGGGATGGCAGCCGCGAGCACCCCGCCGCTCACGTACTCCCCGGCCCCGCCCGGCCCGACGTCCGCACCCGCGCCGGCCGTGCCGGTGACGCCGTCGCCGGTCGCGACCTATCCGCTGCCGCCTCCGGCGACGAGCCCGCCGGCGGAGGTCGGCGAGGTGGTGGAGTTCACGGAGCCCGCGGAGCCTTCCGAGGAGCCCTGAATCGGCCACCGCCCATACGTCTCGTACCGGCCATACCTCGTCCATATCCTGAAAGCCCATGGCGTTTCAGGCACCCTTCGCATAGAACAACGGCATGTTCTGGTCCTTCCTCCTGCTGCTGGCCTGGATCGCCGCCGGTACGGCGTGCGTCCGGCTGTGTCTTGCCGCCGTGCACGCGGCTGCCGCCGACCCGGACGCGGGCCCCGGCGGACGCGGGCGTGACCTGACGCTGTACGAGGCCGCGTTCCTGTCCGGCGGGCCGGCGCGGGTCGCCGATCTCACGCTGGTGTCGATGGCCCGGCAACGGCGGCTGCTGCTCGCCCACACCGGCTGGGCGACCGTCGTGGATCCGAGCGGGCGCGACGAGATGGAGCGGTCGGTGATCGGCGCGATCGGGCCGGAGGGGCAGTCGCGCATCGCCCCGGTACGGACGGCCGCCGCGGGCACGGAGGCCGTACGGGGACTCGCGGACCGGCTTGTCGCGGCGGGCCTGGCCGTGCCCGACGGCGCCCGGCGCGGGGTCGCGTTCGCCGTCCGTCAGGTGCGGGCCGCGGCGCTGGCCGTCGCGGTCCTGGGCGCGGTGGCGCTGGTGCTGCCGGGGCGGGGCAGCGTGCCGCGCGACCTGGTCGCCCTCTGGTTCGCGCTCCCCCTGGTCCTCGCCCTGAGCTGTCTCGCCGTCGCCCGGATCGAGGTCCACCCGTACTCGCGCTGGGCGTCACCGGCCGGGCAACGCCTCCTCACCGCACTGACCCGCCGGACCAGGAGCACCGCTCCGTACGGCGCCGGCGACGAACACACGTACCTCACCTCGGTCGCCGTACTCGGGGTCCGCGCGGTCGACGAGCCCGATCTGCGCGCCGCCTTCGCGCACCGGGAGCCCCAGGACATCCTGCGCGAACGGCTGCGCTGACCCGGCTGCCGCACTGTCTCCGGCGCCCCAGGGGTGAGCGGGGGGCGCACAGGAGTGCTCGTGGCGACACCGGGCGGCCGGTGCTTGCCTTCGTCGACCACCGCCCGAAACATCCCTTCTGTTGCCACCGAAGGGATACGCGATGCGAGCTGCCGCCCTCTACTCGGCTGCCGGGTCCTTGCTGCTGACCACTCTGGCCGCCGCCCCGGCGGACAGCGCCCCGGGCCTGCCCGGCCGCCCGGGAGGCCCCGGGTCGGCGGAGTTCCGGGGTTCCGTGCTGGCCGCCGCGCGCGCCGAGGCGGCCGGGATCCGCTTCGGCGAGTGCCCGGCGGAGGAGGAACTCCCGGACAGCGTGCGCTGCGGCACCGTCACCGTGCCGCTGGACTACGCGCACCCCGACGGCAAGCAGATCAGACTCACCGTCAGCCGGACGGAGGCGACCGGCAGGAACCCGCGCGACCCCGAGCACCGGGTGGAGCGCCAGGGCGCCCTCGTCTACAACCCGGGCGGCCCCGGCGCCTCCGGGATGTTCTTCCCCATGATCGGCGTCATCCCCGAGTGGAAGCGCATCGCGGGCGCGTACGACCTGGTCGGGTACGCCCCGCGCGGGGTGGCCCGGTCGGCGCCGCTGTCCTGCAAGGACCCCGAGCACTTCTTCAAGGGGCCCACGCAGGCACCGGTGCATCCCTCGGAGTCGTACAAGAGGGAGCGCGTCGCCGAGGCGAAGGCGTACGCGCGCGGGTGCGCCGAACGCTCGGGGAGCGCGCTGCGCCACTATCACTCCCTCAACAACGCCCGCGACCTGGACGTCCTGCGGGCCGCGCTCGGCGAGGACCGGCTGACGTTCATGGGCGCCTCGTACGGCACCTACTTCGGGGCGCTGTACGCGACGCTGTTCCCCTCGCACGTACGCCGGATGGTGTTCGACTCGGTGGTGAACCCCGACCCGGGCCAGATCTGGTACCGCAACAACCTCGACCAGTCGACCGCGTTCGAGAGCCGCTGGGCGGACTTCCGGGCCTGGGCCGCCCGGCACGACGACGTGTACGGGCTGGGCGCCACGCCGGCGGCGGTGCTGCGGAGCTACGAGAAGGCGGCGGCGCGACTCGCCGCCGAGCCGGCCGGCGGGAAGGTGGGGCCGGGACAGTTGCAGGGCGCGTTCCTGCAGGCCGGGTACTACGACGACTAC
The DNA here is from genome assembly GCF_033795085.1 of Streptomyces sp. AK08-02. NCBI lineage: Bacteria > Bacillati > Actinomycetota > Actinomycetes > Kitasatosporales > Streptomycetaceae > Streptomyces > Streptomyces sp. AK08-02. The sequence continues at coordinate 138,935 of NZ_JARAZV010000018.1, read as the reverse complement.
TGGCCGCACCGCGCCCACGCCCTGTCCGCCTACCTCAAGGGTGATCCGCAGCCGCTGATCGACCAGGCGGCGCCGGTGACGGAGGCGGCCGTCGAGGCGGAGAACGGCAACGCGGTCTACACGGCCGTCGAGTGCAACGACGCGCCCTGGCCGACGAGTTGGCGGGTCTGGGACCGGGACAACACCCGGCTCGCGCGCACGGCGCCGTTCGAGACCTGGGACAACGCGTGGATGAACCTGCCGTGCGCCTACTGGCCGGCGCCCCGGCAGACGCCCCTCGATGTGCGGACCGGGCCGGGTGACCTGCCACCGGTGCTGATCCTGGCGGCCGAGCGGGACGCGGCGACGCCGTACGCGGGCGCCCTCGAACTGCGGCGCCGGCTGCCCGGTTCGGCCCTGGTGACCGAGCGGGGCGCGGGCACGCACGGCATCGCGGGCGGCCCGAACCGGTGCGTCAACGACTACCTGGACGCCTATCTGCTGGCGGGCCGGCTGCCCGGCCGGAGCGCGGAGTGCGCCCCGCATCCGGAGCCACGGCCGACGGCCTCGGTGGGCCGCTCCCAGAAGGCACCCAGCGGGAACAGGACGGCCGCGCGCGGCGCGTGAAGGGGTCGCCCGTCGACGAGACGGGCGACCGGCCGACCGACGGCCTCTCGACAGCCGGATGCCGCGTCCCCGGGGACGCGGCATCCGGCTGTCGCCGCCCCGCGGCGGGCCCGGTTCCCGGCCGACCGCGGCGTACGGCCTCCGGTCAGGCGAGACCGGCGATCAGCTCGCCGATGTCCTTTCGGCGGCCCGTGTAGAACGGGACCTCTTCACGGACGTGCATGCGGGCCTCGGAGGCGCGCAGGTGACGCATGAGGTCGACGATGCGGTACAGCTCGTCGGCCTCGAAGGCCAGCAGCCACTCGTAGTCGCCGAGGGAGAACGAGGCGACCGTGTTGGCGCGCACGTCCGGGAATCCGCGGGCCATCTTGCCGTGGTCGGCGAGCATCCGGCGGCGGTCCTCGTCGGGCAGCAGGTACCAGTCGTAGGAGCGCACGAACGGGTAGACGCTGATGTAGTTCCGGGGCGTCTCGTCGGCCAGGAACGCGGGGATGTGCGAGCGGTTGAACTCGGCGGGGCGGTGCAGCGCCATGTTCGACCAGACCGGCTCCAGTGCACGCCCCAGCCTGGTGCGGCGGAAGAGGTTGTACGCCTCCTGGAGCTGGTCCGCGGTCTCGGCGTGCCACCAGATCATCAGGTCGGCGTCGGCGCGCAGCCCCGAGACGTCGTACGTGCCACGGACGGTCACGTCCTTCGCGGCGAGCTGGTCGAAGAGCTCCTGGACCTCGTCGCCGTAGCCCGTGCGGTCCTCGGGCAGGACGTCCTTCAGCTTGAAGACGGACCACAGGGTGTAGCGGATGACCTCGTTGAGGTCCTTGGCCAGCTTGCCCTTGTTCGGGATGCGGGCCGCGTCGGTGGTGGGGGCGTCGTCACTCATGTGCCTATTCTCCCGCTCCGCCGGGCGCGCTTCGCACCGGGCCCGTCTCCAGGGCGTCCACCGCCGCGTACGCGCTCGCGATGCAGGCGGGGATGCCGACCCCGTCGTACGCCGCGCCGCACACGGCGAGGCCCGGGAGCTTGGCGATGTGTTCGCGGATACGGTCCACGCGAGCGTGGTGGCCGACGGGGTACTGGGGCAGGCCGTCGTCCCAGCGGGTGACCCGGGTCTCGACGGGGGCCGCGGTCAGTCCGGTCGCCTCCCTGAGGTCGTGACGGGAGACGTCCACCAGATCGGCGTCGGGGCGCTGGAGGATCGCCGTCTCGGCGTACCGCCCCACGGAGGTCCGCAGGACCAGCAGGTCCGGGTTCTCCTCGTCGATCCAGCCCCACTTCCGGGAGGCGAACGTCGATGCCTTGATGGTGCGGCCGTCGACGGGCGGGACGAGGAAGCCGCTGCCTTCGGGGAGGGTGATGTCGGCGCGTCGGTAGGCCAGGGTGATCAGGGCCATCGACGCGTACTCCACGCCGGCGAGTTCGGCCGCGGCGGCCGGTGCCTCGGCGCGCAACAGCCCGGCGGCCACGGGGGTCGGTACGGCCACCACCACCCCGTCGGCGTCGATGACGCGCTCCCCGGCGACGACCCGCCACCCCGTCCCTGTCCCGTCTGTCCCGGCCGTCCGGCGCAGCTCGGTCACGGGTGCTCCGGTGACGATCTCGCCGCCCCGCGCGCGGACCGACTCCGCGACGGCGAGCGGCAGTTGGCCCACGCCTCCCCGGATGCCCATGAAGACCGGCCCGCCCTGCTGGGGGGCGGCGGCCATCCTGGCCTGGATCTCGCGCACGCCCTCGGTCAGGGACGCGTGCCGCCTGGCCGCCTCGAAGAGCTGCGGTACGGCCGAGCGCATCGAGATGCGGTACGCGTCGCCCGCGTAGACCCCACCCAGCAGTGGTTCGACCAGCCGGTCGACGACCTCGCGGCCGAGGCGGGCAGCGACGAACTCCCCCACCGCCACGTCGTCGCCGACCTCCGTGCGCGGCAGGTCGGCGTCGCGCCCGATCCGGGCCAGCCCCTCGTCGGAGAGGACACCGGCCAGGGCGGAGGCATTGCCGGGAACGCCCATGACGTGCCCCTTGGGAAACGGCCGCAGGGCGCCCCTGGTCCAGATCGAGGCGGTGGAGGTGGCGGGCGGCTGGAGGCGGTCGTCGAGGCCCACCTCGCGGGCCAGCGCGACGGCTTCCGGTCTGCGCGCGAGCATCGACTCGGCGCCGAGATCGACCCGCGCGCCCGCGATCTCGCCGGGCAGCAGCTTGCCGCCGACGCGGTCGGACGCCTCCAGGACCGTGACTCTCGCGCCCCGGTCCAGCAGCCGGTGGGCGGCGGCCAGACCCGCGATCCCGCCCCCGATGACGACGACATGCCCGGCACCCGCACGGGCCTCCACTGCGCTCATGCGTCAACCCTGCCAGACCGCACTGACAGTCCCGTCGGCGGACGGCGGTCCCCTTGTCCGGCGCGAGTCCCGACCGTGACCACTTCGGGACCGTGACAGGCCAACGTCCCGGCCCCTTCGGGCGTCGAAGGAGCGTCAGTCGTGCACCACGACGGCCCAACGACAGCCCTCGGGGGGAATCACCAATATGAACACCGCGCGCACACGCCGTACACGTCCCGTTCAGGCCCTGGCGGGCATCCTTCTCGCCGCGTCCCTCGCGCTCACCGGTTGCAGCGGCGGCGCCAACGACTCCAGCGCGACCAGTGACTCGGGCGCCGTCGCGAAGGGAGCGGCCCCCGGCGCCCTGGAGGACCAGGCCGGGTCCGACAGCAGGGCCGGCGGCAAGGGCAGCGGCGCCCAGGCCAGTACGGCGCCCCAGACGGCCACCGGCCCGCACATCATCCGTACCGTGTCCGTCTCCGTCCAGGTCAAGAACGTACCGAAGGCCTTGGCCAAGGTTCGTGCCACCGCGGAGAACGCCGGCGGTTTCGTCGGCAGCGAGATGACGACTCTCGACGAGGAGGAGGGCGGCGAGAGCACCGACGTCGTCCTGCGGGTGCCCGTCGGCGAGTACGAGCGGGTGCTCGACGCCCTGGAAGGCACCGGCAAGCTGCTGCACCGGGAGGCGGAGGCGAAGGACGTCACCGACCAGGTCGTCGACGTGGAGAGCCGCATCACCACTCAGCGCGCCAGTGTGAACCGCATCCGGGAGCTGATGGACAGGGCCACCAAACTCTCCGACGTGGTCACCCTGGAGGGCGAGTTGAGCCGCCGTCAGGCAGATCTGGAGTCGCTGCTCGCCCGCCAGGCGTCCCTGAAGGACCGCACCTCCCTGGCCACGATCAACCTCTCCCTGTCGGAGAACCCGGCCAAGGAGTCCGACGAGGACGACGACCCGGGCGTCCTGGACGCCCTCGCGGGCGGCTGGAGCGCGTTCGTGTCGATGCTGCGCTGGATCGTGGTCGCCCTCGCCGCGGTGCTGCCGTTCGCCGCGGTGGCGGCCCTGCTGGTGTTCGCCTGGCTGCGTCTGACCCGAGCCCGCAGGCAGCGTCCCGCCCCGGCGACGGCCACGGGCCCCGCACCGGCGACCTCCCTGCCGACCGCTCCCCCGGCACAGCCCGACGGACCGGACCGGCACTGACCGTTGACCGGTCCTTCCCAGGAGTGAAACGCGGGGTACCCGTAGCGTGTTCGTATGAGTATGAGCGAGGGCCGTACGAACGACACGAAGCGTGGAACCGAGCGTCTGATGGTGATCGGCGGCGACGCGGCGGGCATGTCCGCCGCGTCGCAGGCGCGTCGGCTGAGGACGCCCGAGGAGCTGGAGATCGTCGCGTTCGAGCGCGGCAACTTCACCTCCTACTCGGCGTGCGGCATCCCCTACTGGGTGAGCGGCGACGTCCCGGAGCGGGACCGGCTGATCGCCCGCTCGGCAAAGGAGCACCGGGCCCGCGACATCGACCTGCGCATGCGTACGGAGGTCGTGGAGATCGATGTCCCGGGCCGCCGGGTACGCGCGCGTGACCTGGAAACAGGCGCCGAGTCGTGGACGTCGTACGACAAACTGGTGATCGCCACCGGCGCCCGTCCGATCCGCCCCTCACTGCCGGGTGTCGACGCCCCCGGGGTGCACGGCGTACAGACCCTGGACGACGGCCAGGCGCTCCTGGACACCCTGACCACCACCGGGGGCCGGCGCGCGGTCGTGGTCGGCGCGGGCTACATCGGTGTGGAGATGGCCGAGGCGCTCATCAAGCGCGGCTACGAGGTGACGGTCGTCAACCGCAGCCCGGAGCCCATGTCCACGCTCGACCCCGACATGGGCCGCCTGGTGCACGAGGCGATGGAGGGCCTGGGCATCACCATGGTGAACGACGCCGAGGTCACGAAGCTGCTCACCGGCGACGACGGCCGGGTCCGCGCGGTCGCCACCGAGGACGCCGAGTACCCGGCGGACGTGGTGGTGCTGGGCATCGGCGTCCGCCCCGAGACGACGCTCGCACGGGCGGCGGGGCTCCCCGTGGGCGACCACGGCGGGCTCCTCACCGACCTGGCGATGCGGGTGCGCGGCCACGGGAACATCTGGGCGGGCGGCGACTGTGTCGAGGTCCTGGACCTCGTCTCCGGCCGGCAACGGCACATCCCCCTCGGCACGCACGCCAACAAGCACGGCCAGGTCATCGGCGCGAACGCCGGTGGCGGCTATGCCACGTTCCCCGGTGTCGTCGGCACCGCCGTGAGCAAGGTCTGCGACCTGGAGATCGCCCGCACCGGCCTGCTCGAGAAGGACGCGCGCCAGGCCGGTTTCCGGTTCGCGTCGGTCACCATCGAGTCGACGAGCCGGGCGGGCTACTACCCGGGCGCGGCCCTGATGACGGTGAAGATGCTCGCCGAGCACCGCACGGGCCGTCTTCTCGGCGTGCAGATCGTCGGCCGCGAGGGCGCGGCGAAGCGGGTCGACATCGCCGCGGTTGCCCTCACAGCAGGCATGACGGTGGAACAGATGACAGCCCTGGACCTGGGCTACGCCCCGCCGTTCTCCCCGGTCTGGGACCCGGTCCTGGTGGCGGCCAGGAAGGCGAGCACGGCGGTACGCGAGGGCACTTCTTGACCAACGTGCAGCCGGCCGGCCCAGGGGCGCGGGGAACTGCGCGACCAGCCACGGCGGACCCGCACCCGGCAGCTCACAGCACCCCCAAGGGGCTACGCCGTCCCGTTGATCCGATCAATGGCCTGCCGGGCCTGCTCCCCCGGCGGCCGGGACGGCAGAGCCGACACGGACGCGGACGTCGAAACCGCCGGAGGCTGCTGCGCCGGCTTGGCGTGGGCACCCAGCCCACTGGACCTCAGCCGATGGCTCACCGCCTCGTCGAGCGACACCGGCCGCTGCATCTGCGTGGCCAGCCGCCCAGCCTCCTGGCCGAGGCGGGCCACGTCCTCCCAGGGCAGGTGGACCACCAGTGCGAGTTCGGCCTCTCCGTTCGGCAGAGCCTGTACCGACTGCAGCGGAGGAGTAACTCGGTCGTTCATCGCCTGTTCCTCACGTCGTCCCCGCGACCCGCCTTCGTCGTGTCGCGGACGTTGAGGACAGATACGGACACACGGACAGCCGCGTTCACCGATTCACGAGACGCATCGCGGGCAGTACTTCCTTGTGGTCATCCCCGTCCATGACGTGAACCCCGCGAGTCGCACCCCCTGGGTCACGTACGCGCTGATCGCCGCCAACGTCCTGGTGTTCCTCTCCATGCCCGGTACAGCGGGCTCGGTGACGGGCGAGAGCGGCCTGGCACAGCTGTGCCATCTGCAGGCCTTCCTGGACCACTACGCGGCCGTCCCCCAGGAGCTGATCCACCATCGGCTGCCGCGCCTCGTCCCGACGGGCGAGGCCGGGATCGGCAGCGGCGGGCCGGGCTGTGTGATCGGCCCGCCCGGCTACGACAAGTCCCCCGCGCTCTCCGTGTTCACGGCGATGTTCCTGCACGGCGGCTGGCTGCACCTGCTGGGCAACATGCTGTTCCTGCTGATCTTCGGCAACAACATCGAGGACCGGATGGGTCACGTCCGCTTCGCGCTCTTCTACGTCGCCTGCGGGTACGCGGCGTCCTACGGGTTCGCCCTCGCGAACTCCGATTCGAGCGACCCCCTGATCGGCGCCTCCGGGGCCATCGCCGGTGTCCTGGGCGCCTATCTGGTGCTGTATCCGAAGGCCCGGGTGTGGGTCCTCGTACCGTTCCTGGTCTTCCTGCCGCTACGGCTGCCGGCCTGGCTGGTGCTGGGCTTCTGGTTCGCGCTGCAGGCGGTGTACTCGTCCGGCGAGGGCGTCACCGAGGCCGGCACCGTCGCGTACGCCGCCCATGTCGTCGGCTTCCTCGCGGGCATGCTGCTCGCCTGGCCGCTCAGGGCAGGCACCCCGCCACCGCCGGAACCACGCGGCCTCCTCTGGGGCAGACGGGCACGGCCGGGCCTGTAGGCACGGCCGGGCCTACAGGCTGGGGGTCCTCCCGGACGGGATCCCTCGCGGGAGCCGGTCAGTTCCGCGGGTCAACGGGTCGCCCGGACTGCCGGATTCCCGGCCCCCCTCCCCTGTCCCTACCCCTGCCGCACCCTCAACTCGCTCAGCGCCCGCAGCGGAAACACCGGCCGGTGCCGTGGGGGGAGCCCCGGTGCCAGAGTCAGATCGGGCATCCTGGCGGCGACGGCCTGGATCGCGATCTCCAGTTCTGCGCGGGCGAATCCGGCTCCGAGGCAGAAGTGGATGCCGTGCCCGAACGCGAGATGCGTGGCCGACCGGCTGCCCGGACTGAACGCGGCCGGACACGCGTGGGAGCGACTGTCCCGGCCGGCCGCTCCGTAGAGCAGAAGCAGCCGGCTCCCCTGGGCCAGGTGGACGCCGCCGACCGCTACGTCACGGACCGCGGTCCGGTACATGCCGGCCAGCGGACTGTCGAACCGCAGCCCCTCCTCGACGAGGTCCCGGGTGGAGATCGTCCCGTCGACGACCTCGGCCCAGCCGCCGGGTGACCGGAGCTGCTGGAAGAGGATCGTGCCGAGCGCCTCGGCACAGGTCATGTGACCCGCGAAGATCAGTGTGGGGACCTGGACGGAGACCTCGTCGGCGGTGAGTGTGTTGCCCGCCCTGCCCTCGTGGAGCAACTCGCTGATCAGGTCGTCCTGCGGTGAGGCGAGTCGCTCCCGCACGAGTGAACGGGCGAACGCTCCGAACTCCATCAGCCCACTGGCGTGTTCACGCAGCTGGTCGGGATCGGTGTCGCCCCGCAACATCATGAGTTCGATGCGTTGCTCGGACCAGGTGCGGCAGCGGGCGAGGTACTCGTCCGGGATCCCGAGCCGCCGGCAGATCACCTCAAGAGCGTACGGAACGGCGAACGCCGAGATGAAGTCGAACTCCGGCGCGACCGCGGCACGCTCGACGAGGTCGGCGGCGATCGCACGGATCGTGGGTTCGAACGCTCTGACCCTGGCCGGTGTGAACCCGGCGTTGAGCACTTCCCTGATCCTGGCGTGCTCGGGAGGGTCGAGTGAGCCGACGGCCACCGCGTCGGCGCCTCGCCAGGTGCGGAACATCCGGCTCACGTCCTCGGGCAGCTCGACCGCGGGGCGGGGGTTGTGGTCGCGCGCCGAGAAGCTTCGGTCGTCCCGCAGCACGGCGACCATGTCCTCGCGCCGGGTGACGCACCACGCGTCGAGCAGAGGAGCGTAGAAGACGGGCTCCGCGTCTCCGATGTCGGCCAGGAAGGAGTACAGGTCGTCGCGATGTGCGCCATACGGGTCGAACGGCCTGCCCTCGTGCAGCTGCTCAGAATCGGCCGTTATAGCCATTTCACCTCGCCAGGTATTTATCTGCCATTGAATACCGGCTCAATAGCCGGACCAGCAGCCACTGCCATTCCACAGGATAGTCCAGTACCGGACTCGCGCCGTTTTCTTTGGGGTTTTTCCTAAAGTCGGAAACGATCACGCCACGCCGTTGACACGGCCGAAGGCGGTCGTTCAGGATGGCGGTCGGAACGATCACGCTTATTCCGGGGCCATTCCGGGGCTGGGAAGACAATTACGGAAAACATCCAATGCGATGCCGATTTTCCGGTGGTTCAATTCGCGAAACGCCATGTGCGCAGGTCCGATTCCGAGCAGGAATCGGGAAGACCTGCGACCGGAGGGGAATCCCGATGAGCACACTCGACACCTCGCCGCCCGGGCTCCGAGCCCTTCTGTCACCGGGGACGGTGCGGTCCACGGTATTGCCCGTCATGCGGCAGCAGGTTTCCACGCTGGAACCGACCCTGGCCCGGATCTGCTCCTACCACCTCGGCTTCGTCGACGAACACGGAGACCCCAGCGGTGCGGGGGGCAAGATGACCCGCGCCGCCCTCCTGACGGCGGCGGCCGACGGAGTCGGCCTGCGGCCGACGGATGTGCGGTCCCAGGCGGCGGCATTGGAGTTGCTGCACAACGCGACCCTGATCCACGACGACATCATCGACGGGGACGAGCTGCGTCGCGGACGCCCAGCCGCATGGAAGCTGTTCGGCACCAGTGCGGCCATCCTGGCCGGGGACGCGATGCAGACCCTTGGGCTGCGGATGGTCGTCGACGACCCAGGCCCCGGCCGTGCGGAGATCGCCGGCGTGTTCACCGAGGCCTTCGGTCTGGTGCTCGCGGGCCAGGCTCGCGAACTCACCGCCCGGCTGGATTCGGGCACCGGCGTCGCGGAGTACGACCGAATCGTGGCGGAGAAGACGTCCGCGCTGCTGGAGTGCGCACTGGTGACGCCCGCGCTGCGGGCGGGCAGCCCGAAGCACGTCCTGACCGCTCTGCGCGGCGCGGGCAGGCATCTGGGTCTGGCCTTCCAGATCCTCAACGACGTCGAGGACATCTGGGGTGACCCCACGGTGACCGGGAAGCCCGTCCGGAGCGACATCCTGCGGCGCAACCCGTCCCTTCCGGTGCTGGTGGCCCTGTCCGCCGACAGCCCGGCCGGCGAGCGCCTGCGCCGGCTGTGGCACTCCGACAGCACCACGGTGGCGCACCTGCGGGAGATGGCCGACCTCACCGAGGAGGCCGGCGGCCGGCGCACGGCCGAGCAACTGTCCCGCGGCCATCTGGACTCGGCCCTGGAGCACCTCGGACGAGCCGAGCTGTCCCCGGCCGCGGCCACCGAACTGACCGGCCTGTTCGACCGCATCGTCCATCGCACGGCATGACCCTCGACTCCCCGACAAGGTGGTCCGAACCTCGACTCCGGCGGAGGCCGTCAGTGAGTACCCCAGCTCAACTGCCTTTCGAACAGACGAATGTGCTGCGCCTCGCGCCAGGGCTGCGCGCGCTCCAGGCCCAAGGAACGGTCCATCGGGTGCGTACCGTCGAGGGCCACGGGGCGTGGCTGGTCACCGGTCACAGCCAGGTGGCGCGGTTGCTCGACGACGACCGGCTCAGTCGCTCCCACCCCGATCCGGAGGCCGCGGCCAAGGACCGCGGGGCGGCTCTTCTCGCCGGCCTGCTCGGCGGCTTCGCCACCGACCACGCCCGGTTGCGGGCGCTGCTGGAGCCGCACTTCTCACCCGAGCGGATGCTGGCGCTGCGGCCCTACGTCGAGAAACTGACCGGGCGGCTCCTGGACGGACTGGCCGAGCGGAAGCCGCCGGTGGACCTGCGCGAGGCGTTGGCGCTGTCGCTGCCGATCCAGGTGATGTGCGAGTGGCTGGGCGTGCCCCAGGAGGACAAGGACCGGTTCGGCGGCTGGACCCAGGACGCCGCCAACGTCGGTGACCCGGTCAGGTCCAGGCAGGGACTGGGCGGGTTGTTCGGCTACTGCCGCCAACTCGTCGCCGACAAGCGGCGGAATCCTGGCGACGACGTGATCTCCAGGATCTGCGCGACCGAGGGGATCAGCGACGACGAGGTCCTCGGGCTGACGGCGTTGCTGCTGTTCGGCGGTTACGAGACCACGGTGGCCCGGATCGGCACCTGTGTGCTGCTGCTGTTGTCCGACCCCGAGCAGTGGCAGGCGTTGCTGGACGACCCGGGCCTCGTCCCCGGCGCGGTCGAGGAAACCCTGCGGAGGTCGATGCCGAACCCGCACAACGGCGGCATGCCCCGTTACGCGGTGACGGACTTCGAGATCGGCGGGGTCACCATCCGGACCGGCGACTTCGTGCTGCTGAACATCATCGCGGCCAACCACGACGAGACCGTCTTCGTCCACCCCGACCGGGTCGACGTCACACGCGACACCTCGGGCAGCCTCGCGTTCGGGTACGGCGCCCACACCTGCGTGGGTGCGGCGCTGGCGCGGATGCAGCTGCAGGTGGTGCTCACTCAGCTCGTCGCACGCTTTCCGACCATGCGTCCGGCTGTCGATGTGGAGGAGCTGAGGCTGCGCCACGACACGCTGATCGGCGGATTGGTCCAACTTCCGGTGACATGGTGAGGGGGATCCCGGTGCTGCACAAGATATCCGTGGGCGCGGTGACGAAGAGCCCGGATTCGGTCCGGGCGTATCTCCTTCTGATGCGACTGGACAGGCCCACGGGGTACGTCCTCTACCTGCTTCCAGGTCTGTGGGCCGTCTTCCTCGCCTCCGGGCGACGACCGGACCTGCTGACGGTGGTGGTGGTCGCTGTCGCCGCGGTGCTGGTGCGCGGCGCGGCATGCGCGGTCAACGACGTGGTCGACAAGGACGTCGACGCCAGAGTCGCCCGCACCGTCTCGCGTCCTGTCGCGTCGGGGACGATCAGCGTCGGCAACGCGCTGCTGTTCGCCGCCGCGCAGGCCGTGGTCGCACTGCTGGTCCTGGCGGTGGCGAACGTGGAGACAGCGCTGGTCGTCGGGGCCTCGTACCCGTTGATCGTCGCGTACCCCTATATGAAGCGCGTGTTCTTCTGGCCCTCGGCGTTCCTCGCGTTGGTGATGAGTGTCTATGTGCTGATCGGCTGGACGTCGGTGACCGGGAGCGCCGACTATCCGCTCGCGGTGTTCGGCCTGTACGCCTGTGGGGCCTTCTGGACCCTGATTCACGACGCCATCTACTCCCATCAGGACAAGGAATACGACCGGAAAATCGGTGTCAGGTCTTCCGCCCTGCTGTTCGGCAAGGCCACCAAGGCGTGGCTGGCGGTTTTCATCGTGCTCAGCGTGAGTGGCGTCTTGTGGGCCGGTTCCCGGACAGAAATGGGGCCGGCGTTCTATCCGATCGTCGCGTGCGCGGGAATTTTTCTTTCCTATCTGGTCGTACGGGTTGACCTGGATGATCCGAAATCGTGCTGGGACACCTTTGTCGCCAACAGTTTCTACGGCTGGATCATTCTCGCGGCAGTGATCGCCGGGCAGTTCACATGAGAGGAGGAGCGCGTGTGACGGATTCGATGTGGCAAGGAACCGACGTCGACCTGGACGCCTATCTGTCCCGCGTGGGACACCGGGCCGACGTGGCCCCGGATCTCGCCACGCTACGGGGCCTGCACGCCGCCCACGTCGACGCCATCGCCTTCGAGAACCTCGACGCGGTGCTCGGGAGGCCGACGGTGTCGTTGGACCTGGCCGACATCCAGGAGAAGATCGTGCGGCACGGCCGCGGCGGCTGGTGCCTGGAGCAGGTCGTGCTGGTGGCGGCCGTACTGGACCGCGTCGGGTTCACGTTCACGGCGTTCGCCGGCCGGACGCGGATCCGCACCGGGAGCAGGTTCGGGCCGGCCCTGCATGTGGCCCTGTGCGTGGAACTCGACGGCGAACGCTGGCTCTTCGACGTGAGTTTCGGTGCGTACGGGCCGCACGCGCCGATCCGGCTCGCCGAGAACTCGCGGCTGGAGGGCGACTGGCCCTTCGATCTGGTGCGGGAACCGAGTGGTGAACAGGTGCTGCGGTTCCTGCGGCCCGAGGGTCCGGCGGAGCTCTACGGTTTCACCACCGACGTGCGCTATCCGTCGGACTTCGAGCTCCTCAACCACTTCTGCCTGACCCACCCTCGCTCACCGTTCAACCGCCGGATGGTCCTGCAACGTACTCAGGCCGAGGTGAGGCATCTCCTCGTCGGCACCACTCTCACGGAAATACGTCCCGGGGAGCCGGCGACCTCCCGGGAACTCGACAAGGACGAGGCGCTTTCCGCTCCCGAGGAGATCTTCGGGATCACCTTGGAACCGGGTGACTTCCAGGCGCTCTGGAAAACCTTGGACGGTCCATGATGCGTACCTTGCTGCTGGACAACTACGACTCGTACACCTTCAACCTCTACCAGTTGATCGCCGACATCAACGGCCGGGAACCGGTCGTCATGGTCAACGACGATCCGGCGTTGGCCGGCCTGCGGCTGGAGGACTTCGACAACATCGTCGTCTCGCCCGGCCCGGGCCGGCCGCAGCACGCCCGCGATGTCGGCCTCCTCGGCGACCTGTTGCGCCGCACCACGCTCCCTGTGCTGGGCGTCTGCTTCGGCCATCAGATGATCGGGCACCTGGCGGGAGCGTCGGTGGCCGCCGCGCCCGAACCGAGACACGGGCACCTCGCCAAGATCTCCCACGAGGGAGATCCGCTGTTCGCCGGAATTCCGCGTGAGTTCGTCGCGGTCCGCTACCACTCGCTGTGCGTGCGGGAGCCCCTGCCCGAGGAGCTCATAGCCACCGCGTGGGCGGACGACGGTGTACTCATGGCGCTGCGTCACCGCGATCTGCCGCAGTGGGGCGTGCAGTTCCACCCCGAGTCGATCGCTTCCCAGTACGGGCGCGAGATACTGCGGAACTTCGCCGGACTGACCCGCCGGACGCAGAACGGGCAGCGTCCGTCCACCACCGTCATCGACACCGGAGCCCACACCGATACCCGCACCGCCATCCACACCCGCACCGCACTGTCCGACGACCCGCTGTCCGGCGCGGTCGAGGAACTGGGAATCATCAGCACGGTCGTGCCGACCGCCGCCGATTCCGAGGCCGTCTTCCTCAGGCTCTTCGACAACACCCCGTACTGCTTCTGGCTGGACAGCAGCCGGGTGGAGGAAGGCCTGTCCCGGTTCTCGTTCCTCGGCGACACGTCGGGTCCGCTCAGCGAGGTCCTGACCTACCGGACCGGCAGCGGGGCGGTGGAAGTGCGCGACGCGAACGGCGTCCACAGAGCCACCGGCAGCGTGTTCGACGTTCTCGAACAGCGGTTGCGTGAACGGCGTGTCCCCGACTCCGACCTGCCGTTCGACCTGACCGGCGGCTACGTGGGCTACTTCGGCTACGAGCTCAAGGCCGAGTGCGGGGCCCCGGGCCGCCACACCGCCGAAACACCGGACGCCGTCTGGATGTTCGCCGATCGCGTCATCGCGGTCGACCACCAGGAGGGACTGACCTACCTGGTGGCCGTCCACAACGAGGAGACCCGGCGAGACGCACAGGAGTGGGTGGAACGGACGTCCGCGATCCTGAGGGGCCTCGCCCCGGCCGACGCCGAGCCGCCGGGCGAACCCGCCGCCGGCCCGCCCCCGAATGCCGAGGAACACCTCAGCCGCGGCCGGAACCAGTACCTGGCGGACATCACGGAGTGCGGGCGGCAGCTGACCCAGGGCGAGAGCTATGAGATCTGCCTGACGAACAAGCTGCACATGCCGTTCCATGACGACGACACGTCCTTCTACCTGAGGCTGCGCCGGGCGAACCCGGCACCGTACGCCGCGCTCCTGCGTCTCGGCGACGTCACGGTCTTCAGCTCCTCGCCGGAGCGGTTCCTGCGCATCGAGAGAGACCGCACGGTCACCAGCAAGCCGATCAAGGGCACGGCCCCTCGCGACGCCGACCCGGTGCGCGACGCCGAGCTTGCCGCCACCCTCGCATCGAGCGCCAAGACACAGGCCGAAAACCTGATGATCGTCGACCTGTTGCGCAACGACCTCGGCCGGGTGTGCGAGGTGGGCAGCATCGAGGTCGACCCGTACCTGGCCGTCGAGAGCTACGAGACCGTGCATCAACTGGTCTCCACTGTTCGTGGACGGCTCAGTGACGGGGTCAGCGCGATGGACTGCGCCCGGCAGTGCTTCCCGGGCGGGTCGATGACGGGGGCGCCGAAACTGCGCACCATGGAGATCATCGACCGCCTGGAGACGGAGGCGCGGGGTGTCTACTCCGGCGCCCTCGGCTACTTCGGCCTCTCCGGCGGTACGGATCTGAACATCGTGATCCGCACCGCGGTCCGCGTCGGTGACCGGTTGACCATCGGGGCCGGCGGGGCGATCGTGCTGGACTCCGACTCGGACGAGGAGTACGAGGAGATGCTGCTCAAGGCGGCGGCGTCGCTCCGTGCCTGGCGGGCGCCGGCGGTGTCGGACGTGAGCGGCTCCCACCGATGAACACGCCGATGGACACAGCGACGAACGCCGCGACGAGCACAGCGACCGACCAGGGCGTCCGCCGGTGGTGGGACGCCGACGGCGGATGGTCGGCGGCCGACGCGTCCGGGACGGTGCTGGTCATCGACTCCTGGCTCGTGGACGAGGGGCGGGTTCGGGGACTTGCCCGGCACGCCGAACGCTTCGGTCCGGCCTGTGCCCGGTTCTCCGAACCGGCGGCGGAACGGACGAACCGGTTCCTGCGGGCGGTCGCCGAGTCGTTGCCCGCGCGAGGGCGCTGGTTTCCTCGCGTCGAACTCGTGGAGACCGGCTCGGGAACCCGGCTGCGGATGTGGGTGCGCCCCGCGCCACCGCGTACCACGACCGTCCGGTTGTGGACCGCGCCGGGACCCGACCGCCGACGGCTGCCGGCCGTCAAGGGCGCCGACCTGGACCATCTGGCCGCCCTGCGCGCCGCCGCGGCCGCGGCGGGAGCCGACGAGGCGCTGCTGGTCTCGCCGGCAGGGCAGGTACGCGAAGGGGCGTCAACGAGCGTCGTCTGGTGGCGGGGTGACACGCTGTGCGGGCCACCACCCGGCCCCGGCCTGCTCCCCGGGATCACCCGCGCCCTGCTAGGCGAGCTTGCCGGTACGGCAGGGCACCGGGTCGTCACCGAGCAGGCCACCGCGGCTGATCTCGCCGACGTGCCCGTCTGGACGCTGAACGCCCTGCACGGCATCCGGCCGGTCACCGAGGGGCTGGGCCGGTTCCGGGACACGGACGCCGAAGCGGCCGAGCGCTGGCAGTCACGCCTGACCGCGCTCGCGGTTCCGGTCGACGCCTCCCTGATTCCTGTGGTGCACCCATGAGGAGGTTTCCCGATGACCGCTGCCCGTGAAGAGCGCGAGTACGAGCGCGACCTGCTGGTGCAGCTGACGCGCCGCTGGGGGAAGCGGGTGGCCGTCAAGAGGGACGAGCTCGACCTCGACGGTCACTTCGACGCGGCGCTGCCGGACTTCCCCGAACACCTCGTGCCGGTGCTGTACCTGCCGGGTGCCGACCGGCTCGACCGGGACGCTCGCGAACGCATCCTGTCCGCGGCGTGGATCTCGTACAACGCCAAGACCGCGGCCATCGAGGACGAGATCATCCTGCCGGCCTGCCGGTTGATGCTCCAGGAACGGATCCCCGTCCGCCGCGACGACATCGCCGTCGACGCGCTGCACCAGACGATCATCGACGAGCACTACCACATCCTCATGTGCCACAACGCCGTCGGCGTCACCCGTAGGCGGCGCGACATGGCGGACGTACGGTTCGCACCGGGTGTCTGGTCGGTCGTCCAGGGACGGGACTCGGTCCGCGCCGGGCTGTCCGGGTTCGACCGTGACATCGTCGACATCGCGTTCTCCCTCGCCGCCGAGACGACGATCAGCGGGTTCCTCTCCACACTCGCCACCACCCAGGAGATCCAGCCGATGAACCGGATCACCACCGATCTGCACCGGCGGGACGAGAGCGGACACGCGGTGGTGTTCCGCGAGTTGTGCGGCTCGCTCTACCAGAACCTGGACGGCGCCCAGCAGCGGGCGTTCCGCGAGGCGCTCGTCACCGGGCTGACCGCGTTCCGCTCCGCCGACCTGGAGCCCTGGGTGACTGTGGCGGCCCAGGGCGGCTTCGAGATCGACACCGGCATGCTGGGCGAGTGGGCCGCGTCCCGCCCCGTGCCCGCGCGGGACACGGGACCGTTGCAGGTGCTGCTCGACGACCTGGGCATCGGCGACGACCTCGCCGAGATGGTCCAGGGCTGACCGCCCCGCACCGCCCAGCCAGAGAAGCGGACGGAGATCATGTTGTCCCTCACCGGCGAAGCCGCCGCGCACTGGCGGACACTCGTCGCCCATCAGCGGCCCGAGTGGCCCAGCCCGGCCGAGCTCGGCGACGTGGTGGACCACCTGGCAGCCCTGCTCCCGTTGGTCCCGCCCGAGGACTGCGACGTGCTCACCGCCCGACTCGCTCAGGCGGCGGAGGGCAAGGCGTTCCTGCTGCAGGGCGGCGACTGCGCCGAGCGCTTCGACGGTCTCTCGACGCGGACGATCCACGGCAAACTGCGCCTGCTGGAGCGGATGGCCGTGATCCTGACGTACACGTCGGCGGTACCGGTGGTCAAGGTGGGCCGGATGGCCGGACAGTACGCGAAGCCCCGGTCCCGGCCGACCGAGACCGTCGACGGACGCACGCTGCCGGTGTACCGGGGCGACGCGGTGAACGGCATGGGCTTCAGCCCGGCCGAACGACTGCCGGACCCGGCTCGGCTGCTTCGGATGTACGACGCCTCGCGCTACACCCTGGACGTCATGCGCGCGTTCGCCCGTGGCGGCGCAGACCCGCGCGAACTGCACAAGGAGAACCAGGACTTCGTCTCACGCTCACCTGCCGGTGAACGCTACGCGGAACTCGCCGGTCGAATCGGCCGGGCACTGTCCGCCGGCGAGGCGTGCGGCGACGATCCGTCGCGCATCACGGAGTTGTTCGCCAGCCACGAGGGACTGCTGCTCGACTACGAGGCCGCGCTGACCCGCCGCGACCCGCGTTCCGGCCGGAGGTACGCGGGCAGCGGCCACATGCTGTGGATCGGCGACCGCACCAGACAGCTCGACAGCGCCCACGTCGCCTACTTCGCGACCATCGACAACCCGATCGCGGTGAAGCTGGGCCCTGCCACCGCGCCCGAGGAGGCGCTGGCCCTGATCGACCGCCTCGACCCCGACCGTCGGCCGGGCCGGCTGACGTTCATCGTGCGCATGGGGGCGCACCGCGTGCGGTACCTGCTGCCGAAGCTCGTGGAGGAGGTGACGGCTTCCGGCGCGCCGGTGGTGTGGGTGTGCGATCCGATGCACGGCAACACCTTCGAGGCGCCCAGCGGGCACAAGACCAGGCGGTTCGACGACATCCTCGCCGAGGTCGCCGGCTTCTTCGAGGTGCACCGAGCGCTCGGCACCCACGCCGGCGGACTGCACGTGGAGCTGACCGGCGAAGACGTGACCGAGTGCGTCGGCGGCGGCGCCGAACTGGGTTTCGACGACCTGCACCGCAGATACGAGTCGGCGTGCGACCCGCGCCTCAACGGAGGCCAGTCGCTCGATCTGGCCTTCCTGGTCGCCGAGATGTTCACCTCCGCGACCAGGGGCGCGAGTCACGGCAATTCTCCCGCCTCGTTCGGCGCGTGAAACCAGCTCCCATTTCGATTATGCGCACATACTTCACGCGGTCTTGACGAAATGATTGAGACATAACCAAAATACAGTGCAGTGAACGACTGATCCGTGGACGCTCGCCGAGTCTGTCGGCGCATTACGCGCATTACCGACCGACGCCGGGGACATGCCGTCGGCAATCCGAGCGGGGACAGCATCTCAAGCCGGACAAAACCCTCACCTGCCCCCGAAAGAGTGTTTCCTTTGCTTATACGTCTTGTGACAGCCGACACACGGCTGACAACACTCAAAGATCAATTGACAGAATACGGGTCCACCGTCGAGATCGCCTCTTCCGGTGAGGCCGCACTGCGCGACCTGGCCCGGGCCGACCTGCTGCTGCTCGATCTGGACATCGCGGACCGCGACGGCCTGGACGTCTGCCGCGAGATCAGGGAGCTGAGCGACCTGCCCATCCTCTGTTTCACCTCCCGGACCCAGGAACTCGACCGGGTCCTGGCCTTTCAGGCCGGCACGGACGACTGCCTGGTCAGGCCTTTCGGACTGCATGAGCTCAGGGCGCGCATCGAGGCCATCACCCGTCGGCTTCAGGGCGCGTCGACCTCACAACCGTCGAGGGTGATGGAACACGGCCCCCTGCGGATCGTCGCCGAGTCACGCGAGGTGTGGATGCGCGACCGTCTCGTGCCCCTCACCCGCAAGGAATTCGACCTGCTGTTCCTTCTCGCCTCCCGGCCCCAGGGCGTGATGTCGCGCCGACAGCTCCTCGACGCGGTGTGGCGTGACACCTGGTCCGGTCCTGGCAGGACTCTCGACAGTCATGTGAGCAGTATTCGCCGAAAGCTGGGTTCACCTGACTGGATCACGGCAGTCCGCGGCGCGGGATTCATGTTCGGCCGGGAAATCCGGCCGTGACGTCGACCGTGTCTCGCACTGTTTACATAAATCTCGCTTGAAGGCGGAGACCCTGGGAAATAAACCCGTCAGTGAAACTGATCGACCGGAGGTTTGCCTTGCGAGTCCTTCTGCTGGAAAACGATGAGGTCCTGGCCGTCTGTCTTGCGAAGCAGATCCGCCGATCCGGTCATGAGCTGCACAACGTCACTTCCGTAGAGGACGCCCTACGCCGTTTGCCTGGGTTCGATCTCGTCATACTCGATCTCGACACCACCGACGTGGACGGCCTGGAAGCCTGCCGACGCATCAGGGCCGTCTCCGACATCCCCCTCATCACCACCACCGGCCACCACTCCGAGCTCATCAGAGCCCTCGCGTTACGGCAGGGGGCCGACGACTGTCTGGACAAGCCCTACGGCTTCCGGGAGTTGATGGTCAGGATGGCCGCGGTGATGCGGCGTTTCCGGCTGCAGCCCCACGTCGACGGGAACCTGTCGTTCGGTCCGCTGCGGATCGATCCGGACATGCGCAGAGTCACGCTCGACGATCGGGTCGTCGAACTGACCCAGAAGGAATTCGGCCTCCTACAACTGCTCGCGTCCCGCCCTGGCGTGGTGGTGTCCCGCCAGGAACTCATGACGAAGGTCTGGGGCGACACCTGGAACAGCACCGGACGCACCATCGACACCCATGTCAGCAGTCTGCGCGGCAAGCTCGGTGACGGCTGTTGGATTGTGACGGTGCGCGGCGTCGGTTTCCGCTTCGTCGCCGAACCGACCGTCATGCCCGAAGCCGCCGCCGTCGTCGTCGGCAGCAGCAGCAGCAGCAGCAGCAGTTGACTGGAGTGCGCCGCTAGGCCCCGCGCCGGACATGTTCCCGGTCCGTCAGGCATTCCTCCAGGAACGCGAGAGCCCGCAGGTGATAGGCCCTGGCCGCCCACCCCAGGCTGATGTTGTGGCCGGCTCGGGGAAGGCGGTCGACGACCACCCGGGACGCGGCGAGCAGACCCGTCATCTCCTTGAGGGTGGCCTCGTCGTGGAGCCACCACCGTTCGAACTCGGCATAGGTGAAACGGACCGGGACCCGTACCCCGGCCGCGATGGCGGCGAAGGAGTCGGGCCACCGCACGGCCTCCGCCTCCTCCCGCACCGGCATGGCGGTGACCAGCCGTTCGGCCAGGCGGAACGTGCCGGGTGGGTACAGCTGGAGCGGTCCCCAGTGCAGCCGTGTCGTACGGCGGCCGTGGAAGCCGCCGAGAGCGCGGACGTCGATCGCACGGCGGTGGCCGATCCCTGACAGGTCGAGGCCGAGGAGCCGGCCGCCGGCCCCGGCGTCCCGGGCCGCGCCTGCGAGGGCGAGGGCGACCGTGCCGCCGTAGGAGTGTGCGACCAGGAACACGCCTGCCCCGGTGGTGTGAGCGGCGGTGAAGTCACCGAGGGCGGCGTGCAGCGTGTCGGCCTGTTCGCCGAGGTCTTCGCCCTGCGGGAGCGCGGCTGCGGAGAGCCCGTACCCGGGGCGGTCGACAGCCAGCACCGCGAACCCCAGTCGCGCCCCGAGCGTGAGGAGGGACAGGCTCGGGTGGGCCTTGCCGTGGAAGTACCCGGCGCGCATGCCGCCACCGTGAAGGGCGACGACGACAGCCCTGGGCGGTATGTCGCGCGGCTGCGCCAACAGCGCCGACAGCTGGGTGTGGCCCGCGTCGAGGACGATCTCCCGCACGTCGGAATCGGCGGGGTTCGGCAGGGAGACCGCGGGTACGACGGGCATCGGAGCTCCAAGGGACGGCGGCATCAGTCGATGCCCCGAACGATGTGCGGTTCCGTCGAGTCGGTCTCGTCCTCTCCCGCCAGGAGGGCCCCCGGTACGAAGACCGGGAGCGGGTCGGACGCGGCCGCGGCCGTGGCCATGGCCATGGCCGTACGGGTGCGGGGCGCGGGCTGATGCGGCTGATCGGTGGTCATGGCAGATCCCCTCGGTGGGAATTACGGCGGCCTGGTCAGGTTCCGTACGGAGTCCTCGTCCGGGCCTCGGACAGCGCGTTGCCCCACCAGACGAGCTGGTCCAGCAGGGTCTCCGCGGCGACCGTGGCCGCCTGCGGCTCCTTCAGGGCGCCGGTCTCGTCGAACTGCTCCCAGCAGTTGTGGAAGCTCACCACGTCACGGACGGTCACCGCGTGCAGCTCGGCGAAGACCGGACGCAGCTGTTCCACCGCGCGCAGGCCGCCGGCCAGTCCGCCGTAGGAGACGAAGCCGACGGGCTTGGCCCGCCACTGCGTGTTGTGCCAGTCGATCAAGGTCTTGAGCGAGGACGGGAAGCTGTGGTTGTACTCGGGTGTCACCACGATGAAG
Organism: Streptomyces sp. AK08-02; assembly: GCF_033795085.1. Classification (NCBI taxonomy): domain Bacteria; kingdom Bacillati; phylum Actinomycetota; class Actinomycetes; order Kitasatosporales; family Streptomycetaceae; genus Streptomyces; species Streptomyces sp. AK08-02. The sequence goes on along the minus strand of NZ_JARAZV010000018.1, from coordinate 117,667 downwards.
GCGTCCGACTCCGCCAGTCCCGGTGACACCTTCGCCAGTTCGGCGGCCACCTCGGCGCCGGGGCTTTGGGACAGCGAGTGCGGCAGCTCGTGCTCGGCGAGGTCGAGCAGGTGGACGTGCAGTTCCTCGCGCTCCTTGGCGATCGAGGTGATCCAGTTGGCGACGGTCGGACCGAACCGGCCTTCCCGGACACTGCTGTTGATCACTACGAGACGCAGAGGGACGGCAGACATGGATACCTCTCTATTATTGATTCTATTGTTCTTTATGGCCTTTTCCCTTCGCCGCGGACGGCACGAGGCCCAGCAGCGCGACGGCGAGGACGACCACGACGGCTGCCCGGTCTCCGGCGCCCGACACGGCGACCGCGGCGACCACGGCCGGAACCAGGGCCGCCGCGACTTGGACGGCGGTCTGGTACAGGCCGATGGCGGCCTGCCGGTCGTGTTCCGCCACCCGCGAGGTCGCCTGCATGTTCAGCGCCGCGAAGGCCAGCACGAACCCGGCGCCCATCAGCAGCATCGACGGCAGTACGTCGGTGGTGTAGCGGACGGTGGGACCGGACGCACGCAGCAGGTACAGCAGACAGGCCGCGGGCGGGCAGAGCGCTCCCAGGGCGATCAGCCGGGCGGTGCCGAGGCGGTTCACCAGCCGCCCCGTCACCAGCGCGGTCACCGCCACCGGGGCGCTCGCCGGCAGGAAGGCCAGCGCCGTCTGCCAGGGGGACCAGCCCTCGTACGTCTGCAGGCGCACCGTGGCGAGCAGCAGCAGGCCCAGATAGGAGCCGTTGAGGGCCGCCGCGCCCACCATCGAACGGACCAGCGTGGCGTTCCGCAGCACGTCGAGGCGGACCAGGGGCCGCGGCGCGCGTCGCTCGGCGGCGACGAAGGCGGCTGCGAGCAGGGCCGCGAGCGCGAACGGAACGATCGTCCGCGGGGCGGACCAGTCGGCCTGAGCCGCCGTCACTGTTCCGTACACGAGCGTCAGCAGCAGTCCGGCGAAGGACGCGGCGCCCGCCACGTCGAAGGACCGCCGTGCCGACGGGCGGGGTTCGTCGGCGGGCACGAGCCGCACTCCGAAGGAGAAGAGGACGAGCACGACGGGGGCGGGGAAGAGAAGGGCCCACCGCCAGTCCGCTCCGGTGAGCAGTCCGGACAGCAGCAGGCCTGAGGTGAATCCGGCGGCGCCGAAGAACGCGTAGACCGAGACCGCCCGGTGACGGTCCGGGCCCTCGCGGAACGCGGCGGCGATGATGGCCAGCCCGGTGGGGGCGGTGAGCGCGGCACAGAAGCCCTTGACGAACCGCATGGCGACAAGGAGCCACGGCTCGCTCGTGAGCCCGGACACCACGGAGGCGGCGGCGAAGGCGACGAGCGCGGCCAGATAGATCCGGCGGCGTCCCAGCAGTTCCACCACCCGGGCGCCGAACAGCAGCAGTCCGCCGAACCCCAGGGCGAACCCGCTGACCAGCCACTGCAGGCCGGTCAGCGACAACCGGAGGTCCTGGCCGACCGAGGGCAGCGCCACGATCACCACGGACACTTCGAGCGCGTCGATGAGTATGTTGCCCGCCAGTACGATCAGCAGGCCCCATTGCCCTGGGCTCCAAGGCCCTGGCGTCCACTGCTCCGGAGTCCGCCGCCCGGCGTCCGGCGTGGGACCGGAGCGTCCTGTGGTCATCGGTCCGCCTCAGCCGAGCAGAGTTCCGCCGCTGGCGTCGATGAAGGCGCCGGTGACCCACCGTGCGTCGTCGGAGGCGAGGAAGGCCACGACGTCGGCGATGTCCTGCGGCTCCCCCACCCGCCCGAAGGCCGACAGCTGTGCCATCTGCTCGACGGCCTCGGGGATGTCGAAGACCGGGCTGCCGTTGCGGGTGATGCCCGGCGCGACGCTGTTGACGGTGATGCCGCGCGGGGCGAGGAACTTGGCGAAGTGCAGGGCGAGTTGTTCCAGCGCGCCCTTGGTCATCGCGTACGCGATCTCGTCGGGGTTGGCGACACGGGTGAGGCCCGAGGAGATGTTGATGATCCGGCCACCTTCGGTGAGGTTGGTCAGCGCCCGCTGAATGACGAAGAACGGCGCCCTGGCGTTGACCGCGAACAGCCGGTCGAACTTCTCCGGGGTGGTGTCCTCGGCGGAGACCCCGCCCATGACCCCGGCGTTGTTGACGACGATGTCCAGATCGACCGATCCCGTACGCTCCTTCAGCCCCTGTTCGAGGGCGAGGAACAGCTCATGGACATCACCGGGAACCCCGAGTTCGGCCTGGACGACGAAGGCCCGGCCGCCCTCCTTCTCGATCGACGCGACGACGTCCTCGGCCGTCGGCACACCGGTGGAACAGTGCACCGCGACGAGGGCCCCCTCCCGGGCCAGCCGCGTGGCGATCGCGCGGCCTATGCCCCGGCTCGATCCCGTGACCAGTGCCGTCTTGCCGTTGAGCCTGCTCATGTCGTGTCTCCGTTCAACTGGGGTGTTCTGTTCAACTGGGGTGTTCTGTCCGGTACTTGTGTGACCGGGGTGGGCCGGCTCGCCGAACCACGTGCGCAGGGCGGCGACCAGGGGCCGCGGGCCGGGCGGTCCGGCCGAGGCGATCCAGGCGACATGGCCGTCCGGGCGGACGAGCACGGCGTCGGGGCCGGGGAGCGGGCCGAGGGAGTCCGGTTCGGCGGCCACGGTGTCCACCCGGTCCGCCCAGGGGGCGGCGGCCGTGCGCAGGAGCGCGTGGTGCTCCGGGTCGCCGTAGGCGTCGATGAGAAGGCCTCGCCCGGAGCGCATCGGGTGGTCGTGCGCCAGGCGGGCGCCCAGCAGTGGATGCCCGCTCGCGTCGACGTCGTAGCGGATGTCCAGACCGGAGATCATCCCGGCCAGGTGGCGTCGGGCGGGTTCGTGGGCGATGAGTTCGGCGAGTACGGAGCGGGTGGCCTCCACCTCCGGGCCGCCGAGCAGCAGTGTCGCCTGGGCGTTGATGTTCCCCAGGACCTGTCGGCCGACCGTGTGGCGTTCGGCGTGGTAGGTGTCGAGGAGTCCGTCGGGCGCCCGGCCGGTGATCCGGAGAGCCAGTTTCCAGCCGAGGTTGACGGCGTCCTGGAGGCCGAGGTTGAGGGCCTGGCCCCCGATGGGCATCTGCTGGTGGGCCGCGTCGCCGGCGAACAGGACCCGGCCGTGCCGGTAGGCGGCGAGTTGGCGGGAGGCGTCGCCGAAGGCGTTGACCCAGATCGGGGTGCCGTGGGAGATGTCCTCGCCGGTGACGCGCAACCAGGCGTCGCGGATGTCGGTGAACTCCGGTTCGCCGGTACGGTGTCCGGCCGGGCCGTCGAACTCGTGCACCATGACCCGGGTGATGCCCTGGGGGCCGCGGGCGGCGATGGCCAGGCCCCGCTCCAGGCGCTGGAAGTGCCGGGCGGGTATCTCGATGCCGTCGATGTCCGCCCGGATCAGTTCCCGGCCCGCGTCATGTCCGGGGAACTCGGCCCCGACAAGGCTGCGTACGGTGCTGTGCTCGCCGTCGCAGCCGACGACGTACCGTGCGCCGATGCGCAGCGGGCCGGCCGGGCCCGACACCTGCGCCTCCACCGCGTCCCGGCGGAGCGTCAGTGCGGTCAGTTCGTGTCCGCGCCTGAGTCGGGCGCCCAGGGACAGCGCCCAGTCCTGGAGGACCGCCTCGGTGTGGACCTGGGGGGACTTCCACTGACCGGGACAGGGGCCGGGCAGGGTCAGGTCCAGCGGGATGCCGCCGAAGTGGCCCACGGTGTGGTTGGGCAGACTCCCGAAGCGGTCCAGCAGTCCGCGGGCTGCGAGGATCTCCATGGTGCGGGCGTGCAGGGTCGAGGCCCGCGACTCGGTGGTCGGCTCGGTCCTGCGCTCCACCACCACGACGTCCGCGCCGCCGAGCCGCAGTTCCCCGGCGAGCATCAGTCCGACGGGGCCCGCTCCGACGATGACGACGTCGCTGTCCAGGCCGTCCACGCTCAGCGCTTGCTCTCGGCGTGGTGCTTGGCCTGGTTTTCGGCGTGGTCCTTGGCGTGGTTCAAGGTGGCACGGCTGTTGGTGCTCAGGGCGCCGTGCACGTAGGCGCGAGCGTCCGCGACGGTCGCTCCGGGGCCCAGGACGGCTGTGATGTTGGCGGTGTTGAGAACGACGGTGTGCTGCGAGGAGGCGGCGACGCCGTCCTCGTTGTCGGTGAAGGTCCAGTAGCCGGTGTGCAGGGTCATCAGCGCGGGCAGGGTGACCTGCTTGTAGGCGATCTTGTGGTGGGGGAAGGCCACCCGGTAGGACTTGGTGGTGTGCGTCGACCCGTCCTTCGCACGGGTGTCCATCTCCAGGGTCTGCAGCCCGGGGGTGTCCTCGGTGAAGCGGACGGAGGCCACATGCGGCAGCCGCCGCGCCCACAGCCCGGCCTCGTTGACGAAGTCGAAGGCGTCCTTGGCGGAGCCGTCGATCTGGACGGTGTCCTCGAAGGAGAAGGTCAGCTCTTCGGCGGCGTGGGCACGTTCGACGTTGGTCTTCAGCGCGGCCAGTTCGGACCGGGAGTTGCGGTCGACGGCCTCGTCGATCCACTTCAGGCTGTCGGGGTCGTCGTCGATTGCCCGGTAGTCGTGCAGCAGACGGACCCGGGAGGCGGTCTCGGACAGCGGCTCGATGATCCAGGTACCGCCCATCGCGGCGACCGGTGGGGCGGAGACCTCCTGCCGGAACGTGATCCGCGACCGCCCCGGGTCCAGGGTGCGGCGCGACGTCCAGTTCTTCGCCTCACCGTTGGCGGTCGCCCAGATCCGGATGCGTTCCTTGCCCTCACCGAGCCCGACGTGGTCGACATGGATGGTGGGCGGGAAGATCTGCGGCCAGTTCTCCACCTCGGCGATCAGCCGGTAGACGGCGGCGGCCGGAGCCTCGACGCCGATCTCGTGCTCGACCTCGCGGAAGTCCTGCTGAACCATGCTGTTCTCCTCTTTTCCGGAAAGGGGCAGGAAAGGGCAGGAGCGGGAAGGGCACTCAGAAGTTGCCGAGGCCGCCGCACACGTTGAGGGCCTGCGCGGTGATGGAGGCCGCGGTGTCGGAGACCAGATAGCCGACCAGGCCGGCGACCTCCTCCGGGCTGGAGTAGCGGCCGAGCGGGATCTTCGCGGAGAACTTCTCCATGATCGCGGCCTCGGTGGTGTCGTAGGCGGCTGCGTAGCCCTGCCGGACGCGCTGGGCCATGGGCGTCTCGACATAGCCGGGGCACACCGCGTTGACGGTGATCCCGGTCGGCGCGAGTTCGTTGCCCAGGGCCTTGGTGAAGCCGACGACACCGTGCTTGGACGCCGAGTAGGGAGCGCCGAGCACCACGCCCTGTTTGCCGGCCGTCGAGGCGATGTTGACGATGCGGCCACGGTCCTTGTGGCGCATACCACCGGAGTTGAGCACCTCGTGGGTCAGCCGGAAGACGCTGTTGAGGTTGGTGTCGATGACGTCCTGCCACAACTCGTACTCGATGTCGGCGGTGACCCCGCCGCCGCTGCGGCCCGCGTTGTTGACCAGTACGTCGACGGTGCCGAACCGGTCGACGGCGGCCCGGACGAAGGCGCGCACATCGACCGCCGAACGGACGTCGAGGATCGCGCCGTCGACATCCAGACCCTCCGCGCGCAACTCCTTGACCGTGGCGGCGACGTTGTCGGCGTTACGGGCCCCGATGAACACCTGATGGCCCTGACCGGCCAGCAACCGGGCCACGGCGAGCCCGATACCGCTCGTCGCGCCCGAGACCAGTGCGACCCGCGTCGGTGCGCCGACGGCGTCCTGCTGTTCGGAGACAGAGGTGACAGTCATGTTGCGTGCTCCCGGACTCGGATCAGGCCGCGGCTGCGGCGAGGTGGGTGTTGACCAGGTCGATGAGCGCACGCGGCGTCGTGGCGTCGGCCAGCGCGGACTCGTCCAGGGCGATGGCGTACTCGCGCTCGATGCGGCTGCCGGTCTCCAGCAGGGCGAGGGACTCGTAGCCCAACTGCTCGAACTCCATGTCGAGGATCTCGGCGTCGAGGTCGACGCCCTCGTCGGAGCCCGCGCCTTCGAGGAGGATCCGCTTGAGATCGGTGAGCGTGAACGGAGACATGAACTGAGACATACCGGTTCCCTTCGGTGTGTTGTGGTGCGGTGGTCGGGTGAGCCGAGGCGCCCCGTGGCGCGCCAGCCGGTCAGGCGGTCAGGCGGCTCGTACGACAAGCGCCGAGTTGAAGCCGCCGTGACCGCGGGCCAGTACCAGCGCGGTGCGCACCGGCATGGACCGCGCCTCACCGGTGACCAGGTCGAGGTCGTGGCCGGGGGCGGGTTCGGCGTTGGTGGTCGGCGGGACGACGCCGTCCCGGATGGCCAGCAGCACCGTCGCGACATCGAGGGCGGCGGCACCGGAGTAGAGGCGGCCGGTCATCGTCTTGGGCGCGGTCACCGGGACGCCGCGCGGGCCGAAGACGGCGCGGATCGCCTCCGCTTCCACCCGGTCCAGTTCCGGGACCGCCGCCGCGTCCGCGAAGACCACGTCGATGTCTCCCGGCTGGGCTTCGGCGTCCGTCAGGGCCAGCTCGATCGCCTTGCGCAGTCCGGGTTCACGGCCGGTCTTCGGCGCGGGGTCGAACGTGGCGGCGTAGCCGGCGATCTCGCCGTAGACGCGGGAGCCGCGCCGCCGGGCCGACTCACCGTCCTCCATGATCAGGATGGCGCCGCCCTCGCCGGGCACATGCCCCCGGGCCTCCGCGTCGAACGGGACGTAGGCGCGGGTGGGATCGTCGCAGGTGCTCAGCCGGCCGCCGGCGAGCTGGGCCACCCAGCCCCAGGGACAGACCGAGGCGTCCATACCGCCGGAGACGACGAGCGGTGTCCCCTTACGGATCTGGCGCCGGGCCTGCGCGATGGCGTCCAGTCCCCCGGCCTGGTCGCTGACGACCACTCCGCTGGGGCCCTTCATTCCGTTGCGGATGGAGATCTGGCCGCTGTTGACGGCGTAGAACCAGGCGAAGGACTGGTACGCGCTGACGTACTCGCTGCCCTGGCCCCACAGCTTCTGGAGCTCGTTCTGGCCGAACTCGAAGCCGCCGGAGGAGCTGGCGGTGACGACGCCCATGTCGAAGGCCGGGAGTTCGCCCGGCCTGACCCCGGCGTCCGCCAGGGCCCATTCCGCCGCCGCCAGCCCGAGCTGGGTCATCCGGTCGGTCTGCGGGATCAGCCGGCCGGGGATGTGGTCCCGCGCGGTGAATCCGGGTACCTCTCCCGCCAGTCGGACGGGGTAGCCGCTCGGGTCGAAGCGGGTGATCCTGCCGATACCGCTCCGGCCGGCCAGGGTGGCCTCCCAGTAGTCGTCCGCCCCCAGTCCGTTGGGCGCGGCGACGCCCAGGCCGGTGACCACGGCGGAGGGGCTCATGCCGCGCTCCGGTCGGGCCGGGCCAGCACCATGGCACTCTGGAAGCCGCCGAAACCGCTGCCTACGGTGAGCACCGCGTCCGTGAGCTGGTCACGTGCTTCGAGGGGGACGTAGTCGAGGTCGCACTCGGGGTCGGGGGTTCGCAGGTTCGCGGTCGGCGGCACGACCGCGTTCTCCATGGCGAGGGCGGAGGCGGCGATCTCGATGGCGCCGATCGCCCCGAGGGAGTGCCCGACCATCGACTTGATCGAGCTGACCGGGGTCCGGTACGCGTGGTCGCCCAGGCTCCGCTTGAACGCCGCGGTCTCGTGGCGGTCGTTCTGCTTGGTGCCGGAGCCATGGGCGTTGATGTAGTCGATACGGTCGCCGGGCATCCGTGCCTCGTCGAGCGCGACGCGGATCGCCTCGGCCATCTCCACGCCGTCCGGTCTGAGACCGGTCATGTGGTAGGCGTTGCTGCGCGTGGCGTACCCGGCGATCTCGGCGTAGACATGGGCGCCGCGCCGTCTGGCGCTCTCCAGTTCCTCCAGGACGAACACCGCCGCTCCCTCGCCCAGCACGAACCCGTTGCGGGAGCCGTCGAAGGGGCGGGACGCCCGTTCCGGTTCGTCGTGCCGGGGTGTGGTCGCCTTGATGGCGTCGAAGCACGCCATGGTGATCGGGGAGATCGGCGCGTCCGTCGCACCGGCGATCATGACGTCGGCGGAGCCCTCACGGATCACCTCGACGGCGTGGCCGACCGAGTCCAGGCCCGAGGTGCAGCCGGTGGACACCACCGTGCTGGGGCCCTGGGCGCCGACCGCCCACGCGACCTCGGCGGTGAAGGAGCTGGGCACAAGGTAGTCGTAGAGATGGGGTACGGCGTACTCGTGGTCGACGAGTGCCAGCCTGCCGCCGTCACTGACGATCCGGTACTCCTGGTCGAGGCCCGTCGTGGCGCCCACTGCGCTGCCGACGGTGACGCCGACGCGGTACGGGTCGTGGGAGTCGAGTTCGATCCCGCTGTCGGCGACCGCGCCGCGCGCCGCGACGACAGCGAACTGCGCTGCCCGGTCCATCCGCCGGACCTCCTGCGGACTCAGACCGTGGGCCTCGGGGTCGAAGTCGATCTCCGCCGCGACCCGGGAGCGGAAGGGAGAGGGATCGAAGAAGGTGATGCGGCGGGTCGCCGTGCGTCCCTCGCTCAGCAGGCTCCAGAAGTTCTTGACGCCGACACCGCCCGGAGCGAGGACATCCATGCCGGTGATGACGACCCGTCGCCCGGTCATGACACCTCCCAGCTGTAGAAGCGGGTGGCCATGGCATCGGCCGGTGAGCGCCAGGTCGCCGGGTCGTAGGCCTCGATGAAGGGCTTCAGGGCGTCGCTTATCCCGATGAACCGCGGGTCCGTCTTGGCCTCCTCGATGAGCCGGTCCCCGTTGTCCTCGTCGAAGTCCTGGAGGTGGAAGTAGAGCCCCCGGTACGAGAACAGCTGACGGCGCCGCGTGCCCATGCGACGGGGCATATCCGACTCGTCGAAGGCGCCGAACAGCCGTGCGACGTCCGCGCTGGAGCCGGGCTCCATCCGGGCCACAATCAGGGTGCTGTGCATGGATTTCCTTTCGTGTCCTGCTGTTTCCGGTGTCCTGCGGCAGCCGTGCGGGGCCGTGGGGCTAGCGGGCGGGACCGAACCAGCGGTCCAGAGCCATGGGGAGGTCGCTGTGGCAGCCGGGGGCGGCCCAGGCCACGTAGCCGTCCGGGCGGATCAGGACGGCGGTGGTGCCCGCCGGGAGACCGTTGCCGGTGGCGTCCTTCGGCTGTGCGGTCACGATGTCCACGCGGTCCCCCCACCCGCCGGCGCGGCGCCGCAGTTCCGCGCTGTCCGCCAGATCGAGCAGGACGCCGCGCCCCGTACGCAGAACCTGCGTGCTGCTGTCGGCGGTGCCGCCGGACAGCTCCAGGTGCGGCATGCGGCGACCGAGCAGCGGGTGCCGGCCTCCGGCGACCGGGTAGTGGACCTCCAGACCGCTGACCATCCCGGCGAGGTGCCGGCTCACCGGCAGATAGGTGATCAGCTCGGTCAACACGTCGCGCAGTGGCTGCACTTCGGGACCACTGAGGAAGAGCAGGCCCTGGGCCTGGGTGTTCATCAGCAGCCGTTCGCCCACCGGGTGGCGCTCGTCGTGGTAGGTGTCCAGGAGGGACTCGGGTGCCCGGCCCCGCACCACGGCGGCGAGTTTCCAGCCCAGGTTCACGGCGTCCTGGATGCTGGTGTTCATGCCCTGGCCGCCGGCCGGGAGATGGATGTGCGCGGAGTCGCCCGCCAGGAACACACGCCCCTGCCGGTACCGGGTCACCTGGCGGGTGGCGTTCCCGAAGGAACTCACCCACACCGGCTCGCCGTACGAGATGTCGTCGCCGGTGAGCCGCTTCCAGGCCGCCGCCACCTCGTCGTACTCGGGCGGGGCCTCCCGCCGCTGCGGAGGCGTGCCCCGTTCGCAGACGATGAGCCGGGTGACGCCACCGGGAAGCGGGCCGACCATGACCATGCCGCCGGGGAGCGTCTCACCGACCATGCGCGGCTGGAGGTCGAGCCCCTTCACGTCGGCGAGGAACATCTCCATCGTGGACGGTGTGCCCGGGAAGTCGAAGCCCATGGTCCTGCGCACGACACTGCGTCCGCCGTCGCAGCCCACCACATAGCCGGCGGTCAGCCGGTGCACGCCGTCGGGGCCGTCGACCTCCACCTCCACGAGATCGCCGGTGTCCTTGAGGGAGAGCAGCTCGTGCCGGCGCCGTATGTCCCCGCCCAGCTCCTCGACCCAGTTCTCCAGCACCGTCTCCGTCTGGGCCTGCGGCACGGTCTTCGCGGCCTGGTGTGCGCCGTCGAGCACCCCGAAATCGACGGGGAGACCACCGAAGTGGCCCTGGTTGCTGATCTCGATCTCCCCGAACCGGGACAGCAGTCCCCGCTGGTCGAACACCTCCATGGTCCGCGCGGTGAACCCCAGGCCCCGGGACTCGCCGGTACGTTTCTCCAGCCGCTCCAGGACGATTACGTCGACTCCGGCCAGCCGCAACTCTCCGGCGAGCATCATTCCGGCTGGTCCCGCTCCGACGACCACTACTTCGGCGTCCATATCTCCTCCTCGATGACTGCGACAAGGATTCGGCGAAATTCCGACAGATTCCGGGCACACGGGCTCGACACGACCCGCGGAAAAGAATTCCGGTCCGGCTCGGGGAAGCAATGGCCGAGGTTTTTCGGATCCCCGAAATGCGAGAATGGGTAACTGAAAGAAATCTTCCTCGCCATTTCAGGGACGGGTCAAGGAGCCGATTCAAGAGACCGGTGAGGAATCATCAGACAAACGTCAAGAATCGACTGAGACCCAGCGATGTGTCAGAGGAATGTCAATACGGGACCAGGCCGAGGGCGTGGTCGTAGCGGCTGACGGTGACGCTCACCGGTCCCGGCCGGCCGTACGCCCCGGCGAGTGCGTCGACGTGCGCCTGGGCGCTCTCCCCCTCGACGTGGTCGAGGACCCTTCTGCCGTCGGTGCTCAGGTGGAGGTGCGCGGAGATGCCACCGGGGTACGCGTCCGGCTCGTTCTCCAGCGACTCCACCGTCTCCAGGGCGGCATCGGCCCAGGCGCGCTGCCGGTCCGGGTCGGGTCCCTCGAACTTGACGTCGACGACCACGACACACCCGGGCCCCCCCGTGTCACCGCCCCGGACGGCGCTCCGGTAGTGCCGGTACCGGCCGAGCCCCAGCCGCTCGATGCCGGGCACGAGCAGGTCGATCTCGTCGTTGCGCTCCTGCCGACGGGTCTCCACGAAGGCCTCGTAGGCCTGCTCGGTCGTCCACTGCGAGTAGTGCATCAGGGCTTCGCCGTCGCGCCCCGCGTAGACGTGATAGCCGAGCAGGCCGGCGGTGGGCCAGGGCCGCCGCTGCCAGGTGTCGGCGATGGCCTCCACGGTCTGCCGCTGGCGCAGCGGAGTGTGCACACGCCAGTGGCTGAAGAACGGGGCACCGACGCGAGGGTCGGTGAGGTCCGGATGGCTTTCGGTACGACGTGTCATGTCGGTCATCGTGCAACCCCGCCCCTGAATAGGGTCAAGCAGCCGATTCGAGCCGCCTGTTCGGGAGATCTGGCCGCCCGTGAACGACCGGATCCGCAACACCGGCCGGAACCACGGCGGTTCCGTGCCCTGGCGGCTCCGGGACGGTGAACCCGGCGGAGGTGGCCGAGGAGACGGGGCCGGCTACGCGCCGTCCCGCTCGGCGATCCGCGCACACCCGGTCATCCCTGCAGGGCCTCGGCGATCATCGCGGCTGTCAGCATCTGCGCGCCCCTGCCACTGGTCGGGTCGCAGCCGGTGATGTCCTCGATCCGCCTCAGGCGGTAGTCGAGCGTGCTGCGGTGGATGAACATGCTGCGGGCCGCCTTGTTCCGGCTGTAGTCGGAGTCGACGAAGGCGGTCAGCGTCTCCCACAGGACCTTGTGCGCCCGAAGTGGCCTGATCATCGCGGCCAGGTCGGTCCGCACCTTCTCGTTCAGGGTGACCGCGTACTCGACCAGCACGTCCGACATCGTGTACGCGCCGCTCGGGCGCAGTCCCGCCATCACCAGCTTCAGCACACAGGACGCTTCTTTGAACCCGTCGACGAGATGTGCCCTGTCCCGTTCGGCGGTCGCGAGCCAGCTCCTGCCGCCGAGGCACTCGGTCAGCCGCTTCACCGAGCGTTCGCCGCTGCCTGGACCGCCTGCCGGGACGAAGAGAACGACGTTGCCGTCCCGGTGCGTCAGCAGCGTGTCCTGACCCGACACCGAGCACAGCGCGTCCTCCTCGCGGCCGGGCTCCGCAAGCCTCACCGCGGCGATCAGATATCGAGGAGCAAGCCCTGCGAACACGTCCGCGGGCAGCGGACGACCGTCGGCGAGGTCACCGGCCAGGTCACGCGAAGCATCTGTAGTGGATCTCTGCTGGTATCCGTCGAGGAAGTCCTGCAACAGGCGCCCCCCGGCGCGCACGATGGCGGCCAGCTTCGGATCACCTGCCGCCGCCCTGGTCAGCAGCTCGACCAGTTCGTCCGGCTCGTTACCGGTCCACTCCCGCCCTGCGGCCCGCACCTTCGCCCTGAAGTCAGCGACCCTGTCCTCCTCCGGCGTCGAGCAGAAGGCCTCGACCGGAGATAACGACCTGCCTGCCGTTTGGATCATTTCTCATCTCATCTCCCCGAATGGCACGTTTGCCCCCACTTGGGGCCAGGAAAGACAAAGCGATCCGGCACTGCCGGGACCTGCCACGACCATTGACGGCGACGTCGGAGAAAATTCACTCACCGAAGCAGTGGGGGTTTTCGGCACGACACTCTCCACTCATGTCCATGAGGGCGCATCGGAGCCAGTGGGGGGTACTCCGATCATGGAAATGCTAACACGGTTACTTTAACCTTGTAACATATTACCCGCCGGTCACGGTCTGGGTAGCCGGTCAATCAACGCCACAACCCGGTACATATCCGGACGAACAAGACCCGCATGCCGCAAAAATGGGAGGGAATTCCGAGGCGGGCGGAAAATGCCGGGGCACGCCTGGTGCGCCGGTGACAAAGGATGAGTGGGACACCTAGGATGCCAATCAAGTAGGTCCTCACTCTGTATTTCACCGATTACGGTCCTGGCCTGGTCGGCTGTACGGGATGGATGGGTGACATGGACAATCCTCAGAACGGCTTGAAGAACTGCATTCGCCGCTCGGACTGTGCCAGAAATCACGGTTGCGGCCCGAATCCCTCCGACTGGGGGCTCAGCTCGATCCAGGCCAGGATCCTGGAGGGTGTTGCGGCCGGCTTTTCCAGCGGGCGGCTCTCGCGAGAGATGTACCTCAGCTCGAAGACCATTGACTATCACGTCCGCGTCATGTCCGAGAAGCTGCAGGCGCCGAATCGTGTCGCGTTGGTTTCGAGGGCGTACGCCCTCAATATTCTGATAACAGAATCCTGGCCCCCGCGCGTCGCGTGTGAAGCCGTGGATTAGCGCACGCCGGTTCGTGAGATCACGATCCGCGTCCTGAGGGCGACGATTTCTGTCCGGCCCTTTCAGCCCCGTGGAGCTCGTTGAGTCCGCCGTGGAGGATTTCTTCTCCCGTCGGACCGGGTGCGGCCACTCACGCCTCGGCGTCCGCACCGCCCTCGATGTCCACGCCCATCTCCTCGGCGATGCGTACGGCCTCGGCCAGAAGGGTCTCCACGATCTGTGACTCCGGGACCGTGCGGATCACCTCGCCCTTGACGAAGATCTGGCCCTTGCCGTTGCCGGCGGCGACGCCGATGTCGGCCTCGCGCGCCTCCCCGGGGCCGTTGACGACACAGCCCATCACCGCCACCCGCAACGGCACCGGGAACCCCTCAAGCGCCGCGGTGACCCGCTCGGCGAGGGTGTGCACATCGACCTGGGCCCGACCGCAGGACGGACACGACACGATGTCCAGTCCCCGTGGCCGCAGCCCGAGCGACTCCAGTATCTGCGCGCCGACCTTGACCTCCTCGACCGGTGGTGCGGAGAGTGAGACACGGATGGTGTCGCCGATGCCCTCCGCGAGCAGCGCGCCGAACGCGACCGCGGACTTGATCGTGCCCTGGAACCGGGGGCCCGCCTCGGTCACGCCGAGATGCAGCGGATAGTCGCACCGGCCGGCGAGTTCGCGGTACGCCTCGATCATCACCACCGGGTCGTGGTGCTTCACCGAGATCTTCAGGTCGGTGAAGCCGTGCTCCTCGAACAGCGAGCACTCCCACAACGCCGACTCCACCAGCGCCTCCGGGGTGACGCCGCCGTGTTTGCGCAGCAGCCGCTTGTCCAGCGACCCGGCGTTCACACCGATCCGGATCGAGATGCCCGCGTCCGCGGCCGCACGGGCGATAGCGCCGACCTGGTCGTCGAACTGGCGGATGTTTCCGGGGTTGACCCGTACCGCGGCACAGCCGGCGTCGATCGCGGCGAACACGTACTTCGGCTGGAAGTGGATGTCGGCGATCACCGGGATGCCCGACTTGCGCGCGATCACCGGCAGCGCCGCCGCGTCGTCCGCCGATGGCACGGCGACCCGCACGATCTCGCAGCCCGCCGCGGTGAGTTCGGCGATCTGCCGCAGCGTGGCGTCGATGTCGACGGTGGGCGTGGTGGTCATCGACTGCACCGACACCGGCGCGCCACCACCGACCGGCACCGTGCCCACCGTGATCCGGCGGGAGGTCCGCCGCGTGGCCACCGAGAGCGGGACCTCACCCTTGCGTGGCAAGGGCATTCCCAGAGCGACGGAAGTCAATGTTCCTCCTCCGAGTGAACCGGCCAGGTGCCGGGGTCGTCGATGCCTGCCGACGCCGGTGCGGCGTCGAGGCCGGTCAGCAGTTCCACCACGACCCTGGTGATGTTCTGCGCGGTCAGCCCGCAGGCTGCGAGCACCTCGGCCCGGGAGCCGTGGCTGAGGAACCGCCTCGGGATGCCGAACTCGCGCAGTGGGGTACGTACATCGGTGTCCCGCAGCTCCTGCGCGATCGCGGAACCGACACCGCCCACGCGGCTGTTGTCCTCGACCGTGATCGCGACCCGGTGGCGGCGGGCCAGGTCGGCCAGCGCGGGGTTGACCGGCGTGACCCACCTGGGGTCCACGACCGTCACCCCGATGCCCTGTGCCCGTACGCCCTCGGCGACCGTGAGCGCGAGCCCCGCCAGCGCTCCGACCGCGACGATCAGCACGTCCAGCGATCCGGAGCGGCACAGCACGTCCAGCCCGTTGAAGGTGGCCACCGCCGGCAGGTCCTCGCCGACGGGGCCCTTGGGGAACCGCAGCAGGGTCGGACCCTCGTCCCACGCGACCGCCTCGCCCAGCAGTTCGGCCAGCCGGGTGCCGTCCCGCGGCGCCGCGATCCGCAGGCCGGGCACGACCTGGAGCACCGAGAGGTCCCACATGCCGTTGTGGCTCGGCCCGTCGTCACCCGTGACCCCGGACCGGTCGAGGACGAAGGTGACCGGGCGGCGGTGCAGCGCCACGTCCATCAGCAGTTGGTCGACCGCGCGGTTGACGAACGTCGAGTAGATGGCCACCACCGGGTGCACCCCGCCCATGGACAGCCCGGCGGCCATGGTGACCGCGTGCTGCTCCGCGATGCCGACGTCGATCACCCGGTCCGGGAACCTCCGCTGGAGCGGCAGCAGGCCGGTCGGCTCGGTCATCGCGGCGGTGATCGCCACCAGGTCCTCGCGCCGCTCGGCCAGTTCGACCAGCGTCGCTCCGAACACCGAGGTGAACGACCGGGCCGCCGACACCCCGAGCGCCTGCCCGGTGCGCGGGTCCATCGGTTTGATCGCGTGGCCCAGGTCCAGGTCGTTTGCCTCGGTGTGCGAACAGCCCCTGCCCTTGGCCGTGATCACGTGCACCACCACCGGTCTGCCCAGCGCGTGGGCGCGGCGCAGGGCGTCCTGAACAGCGGGCAGGTCGTGGCCGTCGATCGGGCCCTGGTAGGAGAGCCCGAACTGTTCGAACACTCCAGGGGTGCACCCGGCCCGCAGGTCGGCCAGGTGCTCGGCCAGGCCGCCGACCGTCGGCGCGTAGGACCGCTGGTTGTCGTTGAGCACGATGACGAGTGGCCGGTCCGGCCCGCCCGCGATGTTGTTGAGCGCCTCCCAGGCCATGCCTCCGGTCAGCGCGCCGTCGCCGACGATCGCGACGGTCGCCCGGTCGCGTCGGCCGAGGTGGGCGTCCGCCCTGGCCAGCCCGTCCGCGTAGGACAGCGCGGTGGACGCGTGCGAGTTCTCCACCAGGTCATGCTCGGACTCCTCCCGGCTCGGGTAGCCGGAGATGCCGCCCGACTTGCGCAGCCGGTCGAACCCGGCCTGACGGCCGGTGAGGATCTTGTGCACGTAAGCCTGGTGCCCGGTGTCCCACAGCAACCGGTCACGCGGGGACTCGAACACCGTGTGCAACGCGATGGTCAGCTCCACCACCCCCAGGTTGGGCCCGAGGTGTCCCCCGGTGGCGGAGACCCGCTCGATCAGGAACGCGCGGATCTCCCCGGCGAGGTCGCGAAGCTCCCCGGCGGTCAGCTCACGCAGCCGCGCCGGGTCGCGCACGGTTTCCAACAGCGACATGTCGAACAGTGCTCCTCACCGGGTGCGGCGGGCGGCCACGGCCACCCGCTCGGTCAGTTCGGACTGCCGGTCCGGCCGACGGCCTCAGGTGCCGGCCGACGCCGGCAAGGACTCTCGTACGGGTCACCACGAAGGTCGCCCGCACTCCGGGTGGTGGCCCCGACCGGTGGGACACGCGGGCCCGGTCACGGGGTGTCCGCCGCTTCGGTCAGGCGCGCGGGCGGGGAGAACACGATGTCCTCGGTCGCCACCCGGGCCACGGCCGTGTCCGCGTAACCCAGTTCCGCGAGCCGGTCGAGCAGCTGGTCGACGAGGATCTCCGGCGCGCTCGCCCCGGCGCTCACCCCGACCGTGCTCACGCCGGCCAGCCACGTGGGGTCGAAGTGAGTCACGTCCGGCACCAGTTCGGCCCGGCCGCCGAGCCTGCGCGCCACCTCGACCATCCGGACCGAGTTGCTGGAGTTGGCCGAACCGACCACCAGTACCAACTCGCACCGGTCCACGATGGCCCTGATGCCGTCCTGGCGGTTCTGGCTGGCGTAGCAGATGTCGTCGGTGCCGGGCCCGCGCAGGCCGGTGAACCTGCGCCGGAGTACGGCGATGATGTCCCTGGTCTCGTCCACCGAGAGCGTGGTCTGGGTGAGGTAGGCGACCGGTGCGTCGGGGGGAAGGTCCAGCGCCTCCGCGTCGGCAACCGTCTCGACGATGATCGTCCGGTCGGGAGCGTGCCCGAAGGTGCCCTCGACCTCCTCGTGGTCGGCGTGCCCGACCAGCAGCAGCGTCCGCCCGTCCCGGGCGAACCGGCGGGCCTCCTGGTGCACCTTGGCCACCAGCGGACAGGTCGCGTCGAGCACGTCCAACCCGCGTGCCTCCGCGTTCCGCCGCACCTGCGGGGAGACCCCGTGCGCCGAGAAGACACACACCGCGCCCTCCGGCACCTCCTGCTCGGAGTCGACGAAGCGGACACCCCGGCGCTGGAACTCGCGCACCACGTAGTGGTTGTGCACGATCTCCTTGCGGACGTAGATCGGCGCGCCGTGCTGTTCCAGCGCGAGATCGATGATGGTTATCGCCCGGCGCACGCCGGCACACAAACTCCGCGGCTCGGCCAGCAGGACCTGCTTACCGCCACTCATTCCCACTCCGTTCCGTGCCGTGGCGTCCGCGTCGGCACGCCCGGCTTCGCGTCGCCGTACAGGGCATCCACTCCGGTCGGTAGAAACCGAGTCCTTCTCAGAAGTCATGTCCGCCGTCGAGTCCCGGCTTAATAGCCGGACTCCCACACGGCTTTGGTGCCGCGCACAGCAGCCACCAATCCGCAGAATAGTCCAATCCAGGCTCCACGTCGTATCCTTTAGGGTTTTTCCCAAGGTTGGACCTTGCTCACTCCACGTAGTTGACACGACCAGGGGTGCCCTCCAGGATGGAATCCGATAGCCGCCGTCCAATTTCGAGGCGACTCCAGATTTCCCCGGTACAACCGTCCGTCGTCGCATCCGATTCCTGGAGAAGTGATCGTGACAAATCTGGATGAATTCCCTGGTTCAACCCAGACAGTGCCGACCCCTCAGGATGAGGTAAAAATAGTCGGCCAGTATTACGACGGAAAAACAGCGAAGCTTGTTCGCAAATACGGGCCCGGGCCCAGGATTCACTACCATGTAGGTTATTACCCTTCCTCCGAAGTGCCGCCTTATGCCGACGATCCGACGCCGGATGACATTCGCCGCAGCGTACGGCTTCACCAAGAGGGTCTGCTGCGGTACGCGGCCAAGATCTGGGGCGCCGAACACCGGCTTTCGGGAAGGATCCTGGATGTCGGCTGCGGTCTCGGCGGGGGCTCGATCTTCTGGGCACAGGAATACGGTGCCGACGTGACAGCGGTCACCAATGCACCGGAACACGCCCCGATAGTCGAGGGATTCGCGCGCGAATGCGGTTTGGACGGGAAGGTCCGAGCGCTGGTCTGTGATGCGATGCATCTCCCCTTGGACGGCCCCTACGACGCGGCAGTGGCCATCGAGAGCAGCGGATATTTCAACCGTCCGCAGTGGTTCGAGCGGCTGGCGCGCGTGATTCGCCCGGGCGGGAGTGTGTGCATCGAGGAGGTGTTCACCACACGCCCGCACGGGGCCGATGTGTGGGCCGAATACTTCTACACAAAACCAGCTGCGGTACACGACTACGTGGAAGCCGCTCGGGCCGCCGGTTTTGAATTGGTCGACGAAGTCGACGCCACGTCCGAGACGTCGCCGTTCTGGGAGGAGAGTGCCGCCTGGACGAAAGCGGTACTGGACAGCGACAGCGATATCTCACCGATTGCGCGCAGGGATCTGCGGATATCGCTGCTGGCGAACCAGGCGCTCGGCAGTGAATGGCGGGCAGGGGGCCTGCAGTTGGGTTTCCTGCGCTTCGAGTTGAAGTCGACGGCAGGGAGTGCCTCATGACGGTCGAACAGTCCCCGGCTCCCAGCGACGTCCGCGACGTGTACGACGGGTTCGGCCGGATCTACGGTTCCGTGTGGGGCCCCAATATCCACTACGGCTACTGGGAGAACGACGCCGACGACAGCTCCGTCGAGGTGGCCACGGACCGCCTGACCGACCTGATGATCTCGGGCCTCGGCGCGCAGGCCGGCCAACGGGTCCTGGACATCGGCTGCGGCATCGGCCATCCCGCGCAGCGGCTCGTCCGCGCCTGTGACGTGAACGTGGTGGGCATCACCGTCAGCCACGTCCAGGCCCAGGAGGCCACGGAACACGCGGCCGAGGCCGGGCTGGCCGACCGGGCCACGTTCCGGTTCGGGGACGCGATGGACATGCCCTTCCCCGACGGCTCGTTCGACGCGGCCTGGGCGTTCGAGTCGATGTGGCACATGCCCGACCGTGGCCATGTGCTCTCCGAGGCCGCCCGCGTCCTGCGCCCCGGCGGCCGCCTCGCCATCGCCGACGTCATCCAGCGCGATCCGGTCAGCCCCGAGGGACGCGTGGTCCTGGACCACATCTGCGAGAACTACGCGGTGCGCTCCCTGGGCACTGTCGACGAATACCGGGTGGCGTTGGCCGCGAACGGTTTCGTCGACGTGGAGATCCGTGACATCACCGACAACGTCATCCGCACCCTCGGGCTCATGGCCGACGCCTTCGAAACCGTCCGCGACAAGCTGGCCGATCTGGTCGGCAAGGAACGGGCCGACTCGCTCATCGACTTCGTGCGCAGGTTCGGGTCCATTCCGGAGAGCGGCTACCTCTTCCTGACCGCGGTCCGCGCGTAACGACGGTCGCCGCCCCCGTTCTCCAGCCCGGCGACTTACGGCGCGGGGCCGACGTCGAGGCCCTCCCTGGCGCTCCCCACGTACCGAGCCGTTCTCCGGGACGGGTTCGGCCCCACGGGCAGCTCTCGGGCTCGGCGCGGTCCCCGCGCGCCAGCCGCCCTCGCCGGGGAGGGAACACCCTTACCGCAAAGGGCGGTTGTCCGGCGGGGCGGCGCAATCGCTCGTCAGGACGACTCGCGAACGACCAGTTCCGTACGGAGGATGACGTGGCGCCAGGCCGCGGACGCCTCCTCCATCTCCTCCAGCAGCAGCCTGATCATGGCCCGCCCCATCTCCTCCACCGGCTGACGCACGGTGGTCAGGCGCGGCTCGGTGCTCTGAGCCAACGGAAAGTCGTCGAAACCGATCACCGCGACGTCCTCGGGCACCCGCCGCCCCGCCGCGCGCAGCGCCTGCAGCGCCCCCGCCGCCGAGGTGTCGGACGCGGCGAGGACGGCGTCGATCTCGGGGTGCCGTAAGAGGAGTTCCGCCATGGCGCGGCGCCCGCCCTCCAGGGTGAAGTCGCTCTCCGCGACCAGGGACCCCGCACCTTTCAGACCGGCCGCCTCCAGAGCGCCCTGATAACCGCGCAGTCGGCACTGCGCGACGTACATGTCCAACGGGCCCGTAATGGTGCCGATCGCCGTGCGGCCCTGTTTCAGCAGGTGGGAGACGGCGCTTCGGGCACCGCCCAGGTTGTCCGCGTCCACGTAGCTGACGTACTCGTCGCCCGACCGGCGCCCCAGCATCACGGTCGGCAACCGCGCTTCGGCGAGCATGTCAGGCAGCCGATCGCCCCCGTGCACGGACATCAGCAGAACCCCGTCGACCCGGCCGCCTCGTGCGTACTCCAGGAAGCGCTGCCGTTCGGTCTCCGAGCGGACCAGGGTCAGCATCAGCTGCATCCCGGTGTCCGCCAGCGCGTCACCGAGCGAGCGGACGATCTCCGAGAAGAACGGCTCCGCGAACTGTCTCCAGTCCGGCTCCGTCAGGACGAGGGCCACGGCGTCGGCCCGTCTTCCGGCCAGGGACCGGGCCGCGAGATTGGGCACGTAGCCCAGATCCTCCACGGCGCGTTGTACCGCCCGGCGCGTCGCCTCTTTCACACCGGCCGCGTTGTTGATGACCCGGGAGACCGTGCCCCGCCCCACCCCGGCGCGGGCGGCGACCTCCTCCAGCGTCGGCGCTCCAAGGCGTCGCTTGGCCATGACCACCTCTCCCCACCCGCGAGATCACCGATCTTACGGGCCCGGGGAACCGGCCACACGGAATCCGCAGGGGATCAACCGGCCTCGGCCGCAAGGAAGTCCATGCCGATCGACACCTTTGGCAACGGCTGGAGCTGCTTCGCCCGGCCCACCGCGACCGGACCACGCACGGGTCGCTGGGGGCCGGCGTTCCTCGCCGCCTTCGGACCTCTCGGACTGCCGGCGTTGGGCCGACCCAGGCTTCGAGAGCGTTGTGCCGGCCGGATTCCGTGAGCGTCGGGGCGACCGCCCGAAGAAGGGCCGCCCCGGCCGTTTGCTCGGCCTCTCGCCCACGGCGACACATGAGGCCGGGTGATGGCGCCCGGCGCCGGGCTCAGCGGGCCGTGTTCGTGTGGACGTACTCCACGAGGCGCGTCAGGGCGTCCGGCGGCGTGTTCGGCATGACGCCGTGGCCGAGGTTGAAGATGTGGCCCTCCAGACCCTTCGCGGAGTCGAGGACCTCACGGGTCTTCGCCTCGACGGCCTCCGTGGAGGCGAACAGGACCGTCGGGTCGAGGTTGCCCTGGAGCGCCTTGCCGGGGCCGACGCGACGGGCGGCCTCGTCGAGCGGGACGCGCCAGTCGACGCCCATGACATCCACGCCGGCCTCGCTCATGGGGGCGAGCAGCTCGCCGGTGCCGACACCGAAGTGGATGCGCGGCACGCCGTACCCCTCGACGGCCTTGAAGACCTTCTGGGAGGCGGGGAGCACCGAGCGACGGTAGTCGGCCGGGGCGAGGGCGCCGGCCCAGGAGTCGAACAGCTGGACGGCGCTGGCGCCCGCCTCGATCTGGACCTTGAGGAAGGCCGCCGTGATGTCGGCGAGGCGGTCGAGGAGGTCGGCCCAGAGCTGCGGGTCGCCGTACATGATCGCCTTGGCGTTCTCGTACGTCCGGGACGGGCCGCCCTCGACGAGGTAGCTCGCGAGTGTGAAGGGCGCGCCGGCGAAGCCGATGAGCGGGGTCGCGCCGAGCTCGCGGGTGAGCAGACCGATGGCCTCGGTGACGTACGGGACGTCCTCGGGGGTGAGGTCGCGGAGCTGGGCGAGGTCCGCGCGGGTGCGGATCGGCTTCTCGACGACCGGGCCGACGCCGGGCTTGATGTCGAGGTCGACACCGATGGCCTTGAGCGGGACGACGATGTCGCTGAAGTAGATCGCCGCGTCCACGTTGTGCCGGCGCACCGGCTGGAGGGTGATCTCGGTGACCAGCTCGGGCAGGGCGCAGGACTCCAGCATGGGGATGCCCTCGCGGACCTTGCGGTACTCGGGCAGGGAGCGCCCGGCCTGCCGCATGAACCACACGGGTGTGTGCGGCACCGGCTCGCGTCGGCACGCCTTGAGGAAGGCGGAATCCTGCACGGCGTCGTTCTTGACTGCGGCGGACGTCGTTGTCGGCTGCTGGCCCGCGGGGCTCTGGTTCGCGCTCACGACCAGAAGTCTCGCACGCCCCGCCGACAGTCCCGCGAACAGCCCTGTCGGCGGCTCCTACCGGACTGTGGTCCGTTCCACGGGTGTCTCTCCCCGCACGGAGGCCCCGTTCCCCTTAATCTTCCCCGCATGGCTGCGGCACAGGGACGACTGTCGGACGGCGCTGGCGAGATGGACGACGCGAAGGAGGGGGACCGGGATGGGGAGACGGCTCCGTTGCCCTTCCGGGCTGCCGTCGACGCGTTGCGGTCCGCGCGGCTGAGGCCGCAGATCGAGATCGAGCCGACGCGGGCGCCCCAGCGCCTCGCGCCGTTCGCGTACGCCCTGGAGGCGGCGGTCGTCGACGGCGAGGAGGATCTGGCCGACGGCCGGCTCGTCCTGCTGCACGACCCGGCCGGGCACGACGCCTGGCAGGGCTCCTTCCGCCTGGTGACGCTGGTGCGGGCCGAACTGGAGCCGGAGATGGCCGCCGACCCGCTGCTGCCGGACGTGTGCTGGTCCTGGCTGACGGGGGCGCTGCAGGCGCGCGGGCTGTCGTACGGCGAGGCCAGCGGCACGGTCACGCGCGCGAGTTCGCACTACTTCGGCGGGATGTCGGAGCGGCCGGCCGCGTCCCAGATCGAGATCCGCGCCTCCTGGACGCCGCGCGAGGGCCTGGGTGGCGTCCCGGACACCGCGTCCCACCTGGCCTCCTGGTGCGACCTGCTGGCCCAGATCGCGGGCCTGCCGCCGGCCGGCCCCGGGGACGCGTCGGTGGTGACGCTCCCTCAGCGACGCGGGCCCCAGTCCCGCTGAACCACGGCCCGATCTGCTGAACGGCCTTGCGGTCCCTGTACGGGGACCGCAAGGCCGTTCCTTTGTGCCCTCTCCATGTGCCCTCCTTCTGCCGGTATCGGCACGCCGTCTTTAGTAGCTCTTTGTCGATACGGCCACTTTCGGCCGCGTATCGACGTAGAGCGAAACCGTTCGATCTTCGGATGATCGATCGCGTGTCCGAATTGCACAGATTGTTACTCACCAGATCGTGATCTTTCTCTAAAGGAGCACAGGTTTGATGCCGAAGACCTCTGTGACCTTGAAAGCACGGTCGATCCGGTTTCACCCCCAGGACCGGATCCGTTCCGCACTCCAGGAGGCCTGGTGTCCGTTCTTCTTGAGCAGCCCGCAAGCCTGGTCGCCTACCGCCCGAACAAGCCGACCGCCATGGTGGTCGTGGCCGACCCCCGCGTCCGCTCCACCGTCACCCGCCATCTGTGGGCGCTCGGTGTGCGCGACGTGATCGAGGCCTCGTCCATCGCGGAGGCTCGTCCCCGCATCGGCAACCCCCGTGACATCTGCGTCGCAGACGTCCACCTGCCCGACGGCAGCGGGCTCACCCTGCTGTCCGAGACCCGCGCCGCGGGCTGGCCCAACGGCCTGGCCCTGTCCGCCGCCGACGACATCGGAGCCGTGCGCAACGCCCTCGCGGGCGGCGTGAAGGGCTACGTCGTCACCGGCACCCGCAACAACATCGGCCTGCCCAGCCGGCCGGGCGCGGCCCCCATCGGCGCCGGCGCCCGTATGCACCGCCGCCCCCCGGGTGCCCCGAGCCACCCGGGCGGCTACCGCGAGCTGTCCGGCCGCGAGGTCGAGGTCCTGCGACTGGTCGCCGAGGGCCAGTCGAACAAGGCGATCGGCGTCTCCATGGGCCTGTCCGCGCTGACCGTCAAGAGCCACCTCGCCCGGATCGCCCGCAAGCTCGGCACGGGCGACCGCGCCGGGATGGTGGCGGTGGCCCTGCGCACCGGAATCATCCACTGACACCGATCCCGATCACTGCTCCTGAGCCCGGCCCTGATCACTGACGCTCGACCACCGGCGATCGGCCGCTGACGACCGCTTCGCCACCACTCCTGACCGAGATGACCGACAGAATTCACTGACACGTGTGACACGTGACCGGTTTACGACCCCAAGGCGCCCGTCGACGGAACGTTCCGTCGGCGGGCGCCGTCCATACACAGATACCCTTGACAGGTGACCGAAGCCCAAGAGACCGCAGCAGACAGCTCACTGCGAACCACCGGAGGCGCTCCTCCGGACGACAACGGATCTGCTGAGGCTCCGGCGCCGGTCCCACTCCTCGATCCACGTGACGGAATTCCGCCCGTCGTCACCGACGAGCACTCGCTCGCCGAAGTGATCGCCGCGTTCGCCGCGGGCAGCGGCCCCGTCGCCGTCGACGCCGAACGCGCGTCCGGTTACCGCTACGGCCAGCGCGCCTACCTGGTGCAGCTGCGCCGCGAGGGCGCGGGCACCGCGCTCATCGACCCCATCGCCTGCCCCGATCTGTCGGGCCTCGGCGAGGCACTCGGCGACGTGGAATGGGTACTGCACGCCGCCACACAGGACCTGCCCTGTCTCCGCGAGATAGGCATGATCCCCACTCAGCTGTTCGACACCGAACTGGCCGGACGGCTGGCCGGGTTCCCCCGGGTCGGCCTGGGCGCGATGGTCGAGGGGGTCCTCGGCTTCGTACTCGAGAAGGGCCACTCCGCGGTCGACTGGTCGACCCGGCCGCTGCCCGAGCCCTGGCTGAGGTACGCGGCACTTGACGTCGAACTCCTGGTCGACCTGCGGGACGCGCTGGAGAAGGAGCTGGACCGGCAGGGCAAGCTGGAGTGGGCCCGGCAGGAGTTCGACGCCATCGCCTCGGCGCCCCCGCCGGAGCCCCGCAAGGACCCCTGGCGCCGTACGTCCGGCATGCACAAGGTGCGTCGGCGCCGACAGCTCGCCGTCGTGCGGGAGCTGTGGGAGACCCGGGACCGGATCGCGCAGCGCCGGGACGTGTCGCCGGGCAAGGTGCTGTCGGACGCGGCGATCGTCGAGGCCGCGCTCGCCGTGCCGGTGAACGTCAACGCGCTGGCCGCGCTGACCGGATTCGGGCACCGGATGGGGCGGCGGCAGCTGGAGCAGTGGCAGGCCGCGGTGGATCACGTGAAGGCGCTCACCGACTCGCAGTTGCCCCAGCCGGGGCAGCCCGTGGTCGGGCCGCCGCCGCCTCGGGCCTGGGCCGACAAGGATCCGGAGGCCGCGGCCCGGCTGTCCGCCGCGCGCGCCGGCGTCTCCGCGCTGGCCGAGCGGCTGAACATGCCCCAGGAGAACCTGATCACTCCGGACACGGTGCGGAGGGTCTGCTGGGAGCCGCCCGCTTCCGTGGACACCGACTCCGTGGCCGCGGCCCTCGCCGGGTACGGGGCTCGGGCCTGGCAGGTGGAGCAGGTCACCCCGGTGCTGGTGGAGGCACTTTCCGTCGAGGCGCCGTAGGGATGCGGTGGCTCACCTCGTCGCTCCCTTCATGAAGCCGTTGTAGATGAACCTCTGCAGCGACAGGAAAGCGATCAGGGTCGGCAGGATGACCAGGACCGCGCCCGCCGAGATCGTCTCCCAGTGGGCCGCGAAGGGGCCCTTGAAGCGGAAAAGCGACGTCGAAATCACGCCAAGATCCTCGGACGGCATATAGAGGAAGGGGATGTAGAAGTCGTTGTAGACCGTGATCCCCTTCACGATCACCACCGTGGCGATCGCCGGCTTGAGCAGCGGGAAGATGATCTTCCGGTAGATCGTGAAGGCGTTGGCTCCGTCGAGGCGGGCCGACTCGTCCAGGGAGATCGGGATCGACCGGACGAACTGCAGAAAGATGTAGATCGACACGATGTCCGTGCCCATGTAGAGGGCTATCGGCGCCCAGAGGGTGTCGAACATGCCGAAGCTGTTGACGATCTGGAACGTCGCCACCTGGGTCGTGACACCGGGCACCAGGGTCGCCACCAGGAAGAGGGCGATCACCAGCTTCCGGAAGCGGAACGTGAAGCGGTCGATCGCGTACGCCGTCATCGAGCCGATGAGGACGGTCCCCGAGACGGCGAACACCAGGACGATCGCCGTGTTGGCGAAGGCGGACAGCATCTCGCCGTCCTGGAACGCCGTCACGTAGTTGTGGAAGTTCAGCAGGTCGCCCGGCAGCGAGAGCGCCCCGCTGTCGTCCGCCATTTCCCGCTCGGTCTTGAGCGAGGTCAGGACGATCACGCCCAGCGGCAGCAGGACGACCACCGACGCGAGGACCAGGGACAGGTACACGAACGTACGGGCGACCACTCGGCGCGTCATACGAGATCCACCCTGTCGTCCGGAACGAGCCGCCGCTGCACCCAGGTCGCGGCCAGCACGATCAACAGCAGTACGACGGCAGCCGCCGAGGCGAGCCCCGTCTTGTTGAACTGGAACGCCAGCTTTACCGTCTGGATCACGAACGTCTCGGTGCCGGTCGCTCCGCCCGTCATGATGTACGGGATCTCGAAGACCGACAGCGAGCCCGAGATCGACAGGATCACGGTCAGGCTCAGCACCGGTTTGATGCCCGGCGCGATGATGTAGCGGAACTGGTGCCAGCGGTTCGCCCCGTCGAGTTCGGCGGCCTCGTACAACTCCCCCGGGACGGACTGGATCGCGCCCAGGAACAGGACGAAGTTCAGGCCCGTGTAGCGCCAGACCGAGACGCCGGCGAGCGAGGTGTTCGCCGACGTCGGTGTACCCAGCCAGGCGTGGTCCGTGTGGACGCCGAACAGGCTCAGCACCGAGTCGAGGGTGCCCCCGTCCTGGAAGAAGTAGAGGAACACGAAGCCGATCGCGACCCCGTTGATCAGGTACGGGAAGAACAGCACGCCCTTGAAGAAGTTCTGGAAACGGACGTTGAAGCTGAGGATCGTCGCGAAGTAGAGCGCGGCGACGATCTGGAGCGCGGAGGCGGCCAGGTAGTAGCCGCTGACGAAGAACACCTCGAACAGCTCGGGGCGCGTGAGGAGTTCGGTGTAGTTCTCGGCTCCCGTGTAGTGCAGTTCGGGGCTGACGCCGTCCCAGTCGGTGAAGCTGTACGCGACCATGTTGACGATCGGCGCGTAGGTGAAGGTCAGCAGCAGGGCGAGCGGGGCGATCAGGAACAGCCAGGGGGTCACGCCCCGCCACAGGCGTGCCCTGCGCGGGGGTGGTCCGGGTGTGGTGGTGGCGGTGCCGGGCGGGGGCGGTGGTTCCTTCCGCCGCGCCGCCCTTCGCCCCGCCAGGCCGGCCTCGGTGGTGTCCGTCACCGCGTCCCCACGGACCGCTGTGCCTCGGTCCAGCGCTTGCCGAGGTCCCCGAGGAAGTCGTCGAGACTGCCCTTGCGGGCGCCGCGGGCCAGGTCGACGAGATCCTGACGGTAGTCGGGGGCGTAGATGCCGACCTCCGACTCGGAGTCGATCAGCTTGAGCCGCGCTCCTTCGGAGTCGTCGACCTCGATGAACTTCACACCCGCTTCCTCGTACGGCCGCAGCACCTCGGGCAGCGGCGCGTCCTTCAGCGGGGAGATGGAGAGGTTGTCCTCCGCGTAGCCGGACTTGTCGGTGAACCAGTCGATCCAGGCGCGGGCCGCCTCCTTGTGCTTGCTGTGGACATTGACGCCCTGGTTGTAGTCGGGCCCCACCACCGCACAGAACTTTCCGCCCACCTGAGTCGGAAAGGGCATGAACCCGATGTCGGCGGGGTCGACGCCCGCCTTCTTGGCAGCGTCCTGGAACTGGACGATCGCCCAGGTGCCGAGCCACTGTGTGGCGATCTGCCCCTTCGCCATCCTGGGCTTGGACGCCTCCCAGTTGGTGGTCGTCGGGTCCTTCTCGGCGAGACCCTCGTGCACGATGTCGTACAGCAGGGTGTCGCCGACGCGCAGGTCCGCGCCCTTCGCCCACGGGTCGCTCTCGACCAGTTTCGTGGTCGCCCCCGTGTCGCAGCCGACCGATCCGTTGACGGACGTCCAGGAAGTGAGCGGCCACTGGGCCGCGAAGTTGGTGTAGTACGGGTCCGCGTCCGTCTTTGACTTGATCGCCTTCAGCGCGGTGAGGAACTCGGCGGGAGTGGTGGGCCAGTCGGTGATCCCGGCCTTCTGCCAGACCTTCTTGTTGTAGAGGAACCCCGGGGCCACCCCGACCGGGCTCTGGCCGTAGACCTTGCCGTCGACGGTGGTGAAGTCGGTGAAGCGGTACTTCCTGGCGCGCTCCGCCTGGGTGCCGAGCGAGGCGAAGAACTTCGGGTAGTCGCTCTTCTTGATCACCGCGGGGATCAGCAGGACATCGCCGTAGTTCTCCGTGTTCATACGGATCTTGACTTCGGCCTCGTAGTTGGTGAGCCCCTCGAACTCGACCTTGACCTTCGGATAGATCTTCCGGAAGTCGTCGGCGTACTTCTTCAGCGTGCCGTCCTGCACCAGGTCGGTCCGTACGGTGAGGACCTTGATGGTTCCACTCACTTTTGACGGATCGTCAGGCGCCTTCGCGTCGGCGCCCTTCGAGGTTCCCCCGGCTCCGGTGCACGCGGAGAGCAGCAGGCCGGCGGTGAGGAGTACGGGAATCGTGCGGCGGTTCATGTGCATCAGCTCCGTTCGGGACGGACGAGCACTACTGGGTTGGCTGATTCGGCACTCTGACACCATCTACTGAACCGGTAAAGTCTCTATTTCGCCAAGGGTGCCACCATGTTCTCCGCGCCTGACCCACGTGGAGATGGAACGGTTTAGGGAGTGTGCATGCTGGAGGCCACACCGCTCACCGAAGGCTGGACCGTACGGTACGAGGGGGGCGAACTGCCTGCCGTTGTCCCTGGTTGTGTACACACCGACCTGCTGGCGGCCGGGGTGATTCCGGACCCCTTCATCGGCCGGAACGAGGCAGAGGTCGCGTGGGTGGGGCGCCGGGAGTGGACGTACGAGACCCGCCTCGCGGCCGCTTCGGCGCAGGAGCAGACCGATCTCGTCTTCGACGGGCTCGACACCGCCGCCGAGATCCGGCTGGACGGTCAACTCCTGGGCCGAGTACGGAACATGCACCGCTCGTACCGCTTCGACGTGACGGGGATGACCGGGCTGCTGTCCGTCCGGTTCGCCTCCGCCTACGCCGAGGCCGAGGCCGTGCGGGAGCGGCTGGGCGAGCGGCCCGGCGCCTATGCCGAGCCCTACCAGTACATCCGGAAGATGGCCTGCTCGTTCGGCTGGGACTGGGGTCCGACCCTGGTCACCGCCGGCATCTGGCGGCCGGCACGCCTGGAGCACTGGTCGACGGCCCGGATCGCCCGGGTGCGCCCCGAGGTGACGGTCGACGAACACGGCGTGGGGCAAGTCGAGTTGGCGGTCGATGTCGAACGCACCCGAGTGGAGGCCGGGCTGATACTGGAGGCCCGGGTGAGCGGTGGCGGCCCGGTCGGTGGCGGTGAGGTCCTGGCGCGGGGCGAGGTCGACGGGACCAGCGGTGCCGTGCGGCTGGAAGTGCCGGACGTGGAGCTGTGGTGGCCACGCGAATACGGACAACAGGTGCTGTACGACGTCGAGCTGACGCTCCGTCATGGCGAGGTCCGGCTGGACGGCTGGCGGCGGCGGGTAGGGTTCCGGACCGTCGAACTCGACACCTCCCCCGACGCCCACGGGACGGGGTTCACCCTGGTCGTCAACGGGGAGCGGCTGTTCGCGCGGGGCGTCAACTGGATCCCGGACGACGTGTTCCCGTCCCGGATCACTCCGCGGCGGTACCGGGAGCGGCTCGCGCAGGCGGCCGGCGCCGGTGTGGACCTCGTCCGTGTGTGGGGCGGCGGGATCTACGAGAGCGAGGACTTCTACGACGTCTGCGACGAGTTGGGACTCCTGGTCTGGCAGGACTTCCCGTTCGCGTGCGCCGCCTATCCCGAGGAGCAACCGCTGCGCGGTGAGGTGGAGGCGGAGGCCCGGGAGAACGTCGTAAGGCTGATGCCGCATCCCTCGCTCGTGCTGTGGAACGGCAACAACGAGAACCTGTGGGGCTTCCGGGACTGGGATTGGGAGCAGCGGCTGGCCGGGGAGTCATGGGGCGAGGGGTACTACCTGGGCGTACTACCGCGTGTGGTGGCCGAGTTGGACCCCACGCGGCCCTATACGGCGGGCAGTCCCTGGTCCGGGTCCTGGGAGCGGCATCCGAACGATCCGGCGCACGGTACGCATCACTCGTGGGAGGTGTGGAACCGCGAGGACTATGCCGACTACCGGCTCGAAGTCCCGCGATTCGTGGCCGAGTTCGGATGGCAGGCACCGGCCGCGTACGCCACGATGCGGCGGGCCCTGCCGGGCGAGCGGCTCGACTCCGACTCCCCCGGCATGCTGCACCACCAGAAGGCGGACGACGGGAACGGCAAGCTGGAGCGCGGTCTCGCCCGGCATTTCCCCCTGCCGAAGGGGGACTTCGACCGATGGCACTACCTCACCCAGGTCAACCAGGCCCGTGCCGTCGCCGCCGGGATCGAGCACTGGCGGGCGCACTGGCCCGTGTGCGCCGGGACGATCGTGTGGCAGCTCAACGACTGCTGGCCGGTGACGTCCTGGGCGGCGATCGACGGGGACGGGCGGGAGAAGCCGCTCTACCACGAGCTCCGGCGACTGTACGCGGACCGGCTGCTCAGCCTTCAAGTGCACGGCGGGGAACTGGTGTTGGCCATCATCAACCAGGGGGCGGAGCGGTGGACCGGGACCGTTGAGCTGCGCCGGGCGTTCGTGGACGGGGACACGGACGGAATCGGCGAGTCGGTACGGATCCCGTTCACGGCGGAGCGGCGGGCTGTCACCGAAGTGCGGGTGCCGGGGGCGGTCGTGCCGGTGGGGGCCAAGGAGTTCCTGGTCGCGGGCGTCGAGAGAGCAGGGAGCGCAGGGAGCGCAGAGGGAGGATCGGAGGTGGCGGGGGCCGGCGAGGAGGGGCTGCGGGCGTTGTACTTTCCCGTCCCCGACCGTGAAATCCCCTATCCCCGGCCCGAGTTCGACGTGCGCGTCACCCCGGGGGCGGTCACGGTGACGGCTCGTACCCTCGTACGGGATCTGCTGCTGCAGGCGGACCGGCTGGACCCTGGAGCGCGGGCCGATCGTGGGCTGGTGACCCTGCTGCCCGGGGAACAGGTGACCATCGGGGTGCGCGGCTGGGAGACTCCGGATGCCGAGACCGCCCGATCGGCCCTGTACTGCGTGGAGCCCGCCAGATGACGGCATCGCCGACCCCCCGCGTCACCATCAAGGACGTCGCCGCGCGCGCGGGCGTGTCCAAGGGGGCCGTGTCCCTCGCGTTCAACCACAAGCCGGGACTCGCCGAGGCGACCCGGGACCGGATCTTCACCGCCGCCCGCGAGCTGGGCTGGGAGCCGAACCTCACCGCGCGGTCGCTGGCCGGGTCCCGGGTGGACGTGGTGGGGCTGGCGATCTGCCGGCCGGCCCGGCTGCTCGGGCTGGAACCGTTCTACATGGACTTCATCTCGGGCGTGGAGAGCGTCCTGACCGAGCGTTCGTGCTCGCTGCTGCTCAGGCTCGTCCGGAACCTGGAGGAGGAGGTCGGGCTTCAGGAGTCCTGGTGGCGGGGGCGGCTGATCGGCGGGGCGATCCTGGTCGACCTGAGGGCAGACGATCCCCGGGTGCCGGCCGTCGAGCGGCTCGGGATGCCCGCGGTCGCGGTAGGGCATCCGTCGTTCACCGGGAGCCTCACCTCCGTGTGGACCGACGACGCCACGGCCGTGACGGAGGCGGTGCGGTATCTGGCGGCGCTCGGGCATCGGCGGATCGCCCGGGTGGGGGGTGCGGCGGCACTCGGGCACACGAACATCCGTACGGCGGCTTTCGACGAGGCGGCGCGGGGGCTCGAGCTGGCCGGGGCGTGGCAGGTCTCGACCGACTACTCCGGCGACGCGGGGGCGCGGGCCACCCGGTCGCTGCTGTCCGCCTCGGCGGCGGACCGGCCCACGGCGATCCTGTACGACAACGACATCATGGCCGTGGCGAGCCTGTCCGTGGCCGCCGAGATGGGCCTGAGCGTGCCGGGTGACGTGTCACTGCTGGCCTGGGACGACTCACAGCTGTGCCGGTTGACGAGGCCCACACTGTCGGCGATGAGCCACGATGTGCACGGGTTCGGGGCGGATGTCGCGCGGACGTTGTTCGAGGTGATCGGCGGAGGCGGGGGCGGGTCCCATCCGGTGGCTACGCCTGTGCTCACCCCCCGGGGGTCCACCGCTCCGCCCAAGGGGTAAGGGGCTTCTCCTGCAGTGCGGATGCCGGTCCGTTGTGGCTGGTCGCGCAGTTCCCCGCGCCCCTGGGGTGGGCGTATGTAACCGGCGGTAACATGGCGGGGCCGTGTGACCTTCGCCGCTCTCGAACTCAGGGGTGTGCAGTACGGTTACTCGTAAGTAGCATAGGGCTGAGCGCCCGCTCAGCGGTTGCGTATCGCAGCAGTGCCGTCCCGCACCTTTGGAGGAGAGCCATCGTGCCTCGTACCGTCAGGGATGTCGTCTTCGTCGACGGCGTCCGCACCCCGTTCGGCAAGGCGGGCCCGAAGGGCATCTACCACGAGACCCGCGCCGACGACCTCGTCGTGAAGGCGATCCGGGAGCTGCTGCGCCGCAACCCGGGTCTCGACCCGAAGAAGATCGACGAGGTCGCCATCGCCGCGACCACGCAGATCGGTGACCAGGGACTCACGCTCGGCCGCACCGCCGGAATCCTCGCCGGTCTGCCGCAGTCCGTGCCCGGCTACTCCATCGACCGTATGTGTGCCGGTGCGCTGACCGCCGTCACCGCGACCGCCGGTTCGATCGCCTTCGGCGCCTACGACGCCGTCATCGCCGGTGGCGTCGAGCACATGGGCCGTCACCCCATGGGCGAGGGCGTCGACCCGAACCCGCGGTTCGTGAGCGAGAAGCTCGTCGACGAGTCGGCCCTGTTCATGGGCATGACCGCCGAGAACCTGCACGACCGCTACCCGCACATCACCAAGCTGCGCGCCGACGAGTACGCCGTGCGCTCGCAGGAGAAGGCCGCCAAGGCGTACGCCAACGGCAAGATCCAGCAGGACCTGGTGCCGATCTCGGTGCGCAACACGAACGACCAGGTCGGCGAGACCGGCTGGGGCCTCGTGACCGCCGACGAGCCGATGCGCCCGGGGACCACCCTGGAGAACCTCAGCGGGCTCAAGACGCCGTTCCGTGTCCACGGGCGGGTCACCGCCGGCAACGCGGCCGGTCTGAACGACGGCGCCACCGCGTCGATCATCGCGTCCGAGGACTTCGCGCGCGAGAACAACCTGCCTGTCAAGATGCGGCTCGTGTCGTACGCGTTCGTCGGTGTCGAGCCCGAGGTCATGGGCTACGGGCCGATCCCCGCGACCGAGAAGGCCCTCGCCAAGGCCGGCCTCGGCATCGGTGACATCGGTCTGTTCGAGATCAACGAGGCCTTCGCCATCCAGGTCCTCGCGTTCCTCGACCACTACGGCATCGCGGACGACGACGCGCGTGTCAACCAGTACGGCGGTGCCATCGCCTTCGGTCACCCGCTGGCCTCGTCGGGTGTGCGTCTGATGACGCAGCTCGCCCGTCAGTTCGAGGAGCAGCCGGAGGTCCGCTACGGCCTCACCACCATGTGCGTCGGCTTCGGCATGGGCGCCACGGTCATCTGGGAGAACCCGCACCACAAGGACGCCGGAGGCGACAAGTGAGCACCACCGAACTCCTCAAGGGCGCGGCCGAGCTGTTCCCCGACGAGGTCGTGACCTCGGCGCACGTACGCCACCTCGACCTGCCGTTCGGCGCCGGACGCTTCGCGCTGATCACCCTCGACAACGGCTTCGACCACACCAAGCCGACCACCTTCGGCCCGGCCTCGCTGGCGAACCTGAGCATCGCCATCGACCAGGTCGAGAAGGAGGCGTCGGCCGGCGAGATCGTCGGTGTCGGCATCACCGGCAAGCCGTTCATCTTCGCGGTCGGCGCGGACCTCAAGGGTGTGGAGCTCCTCAAGAACCACACCGACGCGCTCGCCATCGGCAAGGGCGGCCACGAGGTCTTCAAGCGCCTCGCCACTCTCGCGGTCCCGACCTTCGGCTACTACAACGGTGCCGCCATGGGCGGTGGCGTCGAGGTCGGTCTGCACTGCGAGTACCGGACGGTGTCGAAGTCCATCGCGGCCTTCTCCCTCCCCGAGGTCTTCCTCGGCCTGGTCCCGGGCTGGGGCGGCTGCACGCTCCTGCCGAACCTCATCGGCGCGGACCGCGCGGTGAGCGTGATCATCGAGAACTCGCTCAACCAGAACAAGCAGCTCAAGGGCCAGCAGGTCCTCGACCTGGGCATCGCCGACGCGCTGTTCGAGGGCGCGGACTTCCTGGAGCAGTCGCTGATCTGGACGGCTTCCGTCGTCAAGGGTGACATCAAGGTCGAGCGTCCGGCCATCGACCGCGGCGAGGCCTGGGACCAGGCGGTCGCCAAGGGCCGCTTCATCGCGGACAGCAAGGTGCACGGTGCGGCTCCGGCCGCCTACCGCGCCCTCGACATCATCGCCGCGGCCAAGAACGGCGACCTCCAGCAGGGGTACGACGCCGAGGACGTGGCTCTCGCCGACCTGATCATGGGCGGCGAGCTCCGGTCCGGTATCTACGCGTTCAACCTCGTGCAGAAGCGCGGCAAGCGTCCGGCGGGTGCGCCGGACAAGTCGCTGGCGCGTCCGGTGACGAAGGTTGGCGTGGTGGGCGCCGGCCTCATGGCCTCGCAGCTCGCGCTGCTCTTCCTGCGCCGTCTCGAAGTGCCGGTCGTGCTGACCGACATCGACCAGGAGCGCGTCGACAAGGGTGTGGGCTACGTCCACGCCGAGATCGACAAGCTGCTCGGCAAGGGCCGTGTCAACCAGGACAAGGCCAACCGCCTCAAGGCCCTGGTCACCGGTGTCCTGGACAAGGCGGAGGGCTTCTCCGACGCCGACTTCATCATCGAGGCCGTCTTCGAGGAGATCGGC
This sequence comes from Streptomyces sp. AK08-02, assembly GCF_033795085.1. NCBI lineage: Bacteria > Bacillati > Actinomycetota > Actinomycetes > Kitasatosporales > Streptomycetaceae > Streptomyces > Streptomyces sp. AK08-02. Next base: position 82,301 of record NZ_JARAZV010000018.1, on the reverse strand, counting down.
GTCAAGCAGCAGGTGTTCGCGGAGGTCGAGGCGGTCGCCCCGGCGCACGCGATCCTCGCCACCAACACCTCGTCGCTGTCCGTCACCGAGATGGCGTCGAAGCTGAAGAACCCCGAGCGGGTCGTGGGCTTCCACTTCTTCAACCCGGTCGCGATCCTGCCGCTCCTGGAGATCGTGCGCGGCGAACAGACGGACGACGCCTCACTCGCCACGGCGTTCGGTGTCGCCAAGAAGCTGAAGAAGACCGCGGTGCTCGTGAAGGACGCCCCGGCGTTCGTCGTAAACCGTATCCTTACCCGCTTCATGGGCGAGATCCAGAACGTGATCGACGAGGGCACGCCGGTCGAGGTCGCGGAGAAGGCGGTCGAGCCGCTGGGTCTGCCGATGTCGCCGCTGGTGCTGCTTGAGCTGGTCGGTCCGGCGATCGGTCTGCATGTCTCCGAGACCCTCAACCGGGCGTTCCCGGACCGCTTCACGGTCTCCCCGAACCTCGCCGCCGTCGTCAAGGCCGGCAAGCGCGGCTTCTACGTGTACGACAGCGGGAAGCCCGAGCTGGACCCCGAGGTCGCCGCGCTGCTCAAGCAGGGGGATGTCGTCCTGAGCGCGGAGCAGGTGCGGGACCGGGTGCTGGACGCGGTCGCGCAGGAGATCGGGCTCATGCTCGACGAGGGGGTCGTGGCCGAGGCGCAGGACATCGACCTGTGTCTGATCACCGGTGCGGGGTGGCCGTTCCACCTGGGTGGGGTCACGCCCTACCTGGACCGTGAGGGTGTCTCCGAGCGGGTGAACGGGAAGCGGTTCCTGGAGGCTGGGGTGGCTTCCGTCCCGGCGTAGCCGGTTCGTTGTCATCGACGAGTGCCCTGTACGCCGTGGTGCGTGCGGGGCACTCGTTTCTTCGCCCCCGCCGCCCCTACCCGTCCCATCCTCGGGGGCGCTGCCCCCGAACCCCCGCTCCTCAAACTCCCCCAGAGGGGGGACCCCCAAGGGGCTGAAACCCAGCCCGTCCGGCGTTTGAGGACGAGGCCCCTTCAGGGCCGAAGCGGGGGTCTGGGGGCGGCAGCCCCCAGGGATGGGACGGGTAGGGGCGGCGGGGGCGAGGGAAACGCCTCTACACCGCCTCCCACGCCTCCAGCGCGAGCCCCGGCTCCCGCTTGCGGCGGGCCACCCTCAGCTCTTCACCGCCGAGGGCAACCGTCGCCGCGACCACCCTCCCGCTCGCGTCCTCCGTCAGCGACACCCGTGCGTCCAGGGGGAGTTGGGGGCCCGACTCGGTCCACCAGGCTCCCGCCGACTCCTGCTCCGTCGGATACGCGGCGAACGCCACCCGGCCGCTCGCCGAGCGCTGCGCGAGCAACGTGCAGTCGACCTCGTCCAGGGTGCAGCGGATCACCGACACCGGTCCGGGACCGGCCCCGGGGAGCAGTTCGACCGGCTCGCTGCCCGACCGCCAGGCGCACACCGTGTCCGACTCGTCCGTGTAGAACAGCGTCACGTGCTCGTCCGACGTGACCAGCGCCCGCAGACTGCCCTGACGGGCCGTCGCCTTCAGCGGGGCCTCGTCGAGTTCCGGGATCCAGCCGGGTCCGCCCTGCGTCCAGCGCAGGATGCCGTGGGGCGAGTTGCCGTACAGCTCGACGCGTCCGGACGTACGCGTGACGGCCGTCAACTGCTCTTCCACGTCCTCACCCTTGAGGTCGCGCCAGGGGCCCCAGCCGCCGCGCTCCTTCTGGCCTCGCATGCTGACCCCGCCCACGGCGTTCCGTACGAAGACATGGGCACGGCCCTCCGCGTCCACGGCGACCGCCGGTACGCCGGTCCAGTCGCCCTTCTGGTTCGGGTGGCCGAGCGGCGTCCAGTCGAGGGCCGCGAGGGCGGGCCGGAAGTGCGTGGTGTGGATCACACCCGCCTCGCCCTTCACGGTGGGCCGCCATGTCGCCAAGTGGGCGTACTCGTCGGCGCCTTGGCCGACGCCGAGCATGGGATGCACGCGCTGGTCGCCGCCGATGCGCCGGGGCGCGAGCCAGGGCCCGCCGGGCCGGGACTCCGCGCGGCAGACGATCCCGTCTCCCACGGCGTCGTACGTGCTCAGCCGGCCGTCGCGACCCCGTATGAGCCAGTCACCGTTGACCGACTCGGGACGGCCCGCGGCCGTGGTAGCGGAAGGAGGAACAATGGGCACTGGACTACTTTAGTGTGCTCTTACCTTTGGCGCGCCCCCCGCCCCCTCATCCGGTACCCCTGATTCCGGTCCCCCGCGTGCGACCCTGATCCTCATGGATGTCCCACTGCTCGTGATCGTCGACGCCGCGAATGTGGTCGGCTCGGTTCCCGACGGCTGGTGGCGGGACCGGCGCGGGGCGGCGGAGCGGCTGCGGGACCGGCTGGTGGCGTACGCCGAGGGCGGGTTGCCGGAGCGGGCGGGACCCGTGGAGATCGTCCTGGTGGTCGAGGGAGCGGCCCGTGGGGTCGCTTCGGTGCCGGGCGTACGGGTGGAGTCGGCGTCCGGCAGCGGGGACGACCGGATGGTCGAGCTGGTCGCCGAGTTCGCGGACCGGGAGCGTCTGGTCGTCACCGCTGATCGTGAACTACGGCGCAGGGTCACGGAGTTGGGCGCCGAGGTCGCCGGGCCCCGTACGGTACGGAAGGACTAACCCGTCGTACCGTACGGAAACCGATCATCAACTCCGTTGAACGTGCCGGTCAGTTGGTGTCCGCTGTCGCCTCCTGCTGACGTCCGAGGCGGCTGTGGGAGCGGCCGTACAGGAAGTACACGAGGAAGCCGATCGCCATCCATACGCCGAACCGGAGCCAGGTCTCGGCGGGCAGGTTCAGCATCAGCCAGAGCGAGGCGAGCACCGACAGGATCGGGATGAACGGCACCCACGGGGTCCGGAAGGCCCGGGGCAGGTCGGGGCGGGACCTGCGGAGGATGACCACGCCGATCGCGACGACCACGAAGGCGAACAGCGTGCCGATGTTCACCAGTTCGGCGAGCTCACTCAGTGGGGTGAAGCCGGCCACGATCGCGATGATCACGCCCAGCAGGATGGTCGGCCGGTGCGGGGTCCTGAACCGGGGGTGGACGTGGGAGAAGAAGGTGGGCAGGAGTCCGTCGCGGCTCATCGCGAAGAAGACGCGGGTCTGGCCGAGGAGAAGGATCATGCAGACGGTCGTGAGGCCCACGGCGGCGCCGAAGCTGATGAAGCCCGCGAACCACGGGTGCCCGGTGGCCTTGAAGGCGTCGGCGAGCGGCGCGGTCACCGACAGGTCGGTGTAGTGCTGCATGCCGGTCACCACGATCGACACCGCGACATAGAGGGTGGTGCAGATGATCAGGGAGCCGATGATGCCCCTGGGCATGTCCCGTTGCGGGTTCCTGGTCTCCTCGGCGGCCGTGGCCACCACGTCGAAGCCGATGAAGGCGAAGAACACGACGGAGGCCGCCGTGAAGATGCCCATCACACCGAAGTTGGAGGGCGCCCAGCCGAACATCAGCTGGATGAGCGGCGATTGGAGGCCGTCACCGGCCGTCACCTCCTGCGCCTTCGGGATGAACGGGTCGTAGTTGTCGCTCTTGACGAAGAAGGCGCCCGCGATGATCACCACGAGGACGACGGTCACCTTGATGGCGACGACGATCGAGGTGACGCGCGCGGAGAGCTTCGTGCCGAGCACGAGAATGCCGGTCAGCGCCAGGACCAGTGCGGCGGCGAGGATGTCGAAGCCGAAGCCGTCGGCCCCGTCCCGGCCGCTGAGCGCCTCCGGCAGATGCCAGCCGGCGTTGTCGAGGAGCGAGGTGATGTACCCGGACCAGCCGACGGCCACCACCGCCGTACCGAGCGCGAACTCCAGCACCAGGTCCCAGCCGATGATCCAGGCGGGCAGTTCACCGAGCGAGGCGTACGAGAACGTGTACGCGGACCCGGCCACCGGGACCGTGGAGGCGAACTCGGCGTAGCAGAGCGCCGCGAGGGCACAGACGACCCCGGCGACCGCGAAGGCCAGGGCGACGGCGGGGCCGGCGTTGTTCTTGGCGACCGTGCCGGTGAGGACGAAGATGCCGGTGCCGATGATGACACCGACGCCGAAGACCGTCAGATCCAGCGCGGACAGGGATTTCTTGAGCGCGTGCTCCGGTTCCTCGGTGTCACGGATGGACTGTTCGACCTTCTTCGTTCTGAAGAGGGTGCTGCTCACGGGTGTACCTCCCACGCTGTGTCGTCCCGGCCATGATCGGGAGAGGGCGTGGAGCGCCTGCCCCGGCGCGCGGAGGTTCACTCCAATAGGGGGTGCATTCACCCCGAGGTCGTGAGCGCGGTACGCCGATGGGCCGGTCCCACCACCGTGAGGAGTGGGGAAACCGGCCCATCGGGACTCAGCGGCGGGTCAGTCGCGGGCGGGTTCCACGGAGTCGACCTCGGACTGCTCGAACCGTCCGTCGATCCTGGACACCAGTCCGGTGACCTGACGGGCGATGTCCGGTGCCGTCAGGCCGATCTCGGCCATGACCTCGGCCCGGGAGGCGTGGTCGAGGAACCGCGGCGGGATGCCGAAGTCGCGCAGCGGTACGTCGACCCCCGCGTCCCGCAGGGCCTGAGCGACGGCCGAACCGACGCCGCCCACCCGGGAGTTGTCCTCGACGGTGACGACCACGCGGTGCCGCTCGGCGAGCGGCGCCATGGCCTCGTCGACCGGCTTGACCCAGCGCGGGTCGACGACGGTGGTGGAGATGCCCTGCTGGTCGAGGAGGGTCGCGATCTCCAGGCACATGGGGGCGAGGGCGCCCACGGAGACCAGGAGCACGTCCGGGGTGTCCGTCCCCGGCTCGCGCAGCACGTCCATGCCGCCCACGCGTCCCACGGCGGGTACGGCGGGGCCGACGGCGCCCTTCGAGAAGCGGACGACGGTCGGCGCGTCGTCGACCTGGACGGCCTCGCGGAGCTGGGCACGGACCTGGTCGGCGTCGCGCGGGGCGGCGAGCCTCAGGCCCGGTACGACCTGGAGGATCGACATGTCCCACATACCGTTGTGGGAGGCCCCGTCGGTGCCGGTGACGCCGGCCCGGTCGAGGACGAACGTCACACCGCACTTGTGCAGTGCCACGTCCATCAGGACCTGGTCGAAGGCGCGGTTCAGGAAGGTGGCGTACACCGCGAACACGGGGTGCACTCCCCCGGCGGCGAGCCCGGCCGCCGAGACGGCGCCGTGCTGCTCGGCGATGCCGACGTCGTAGATCCGGTCCGGGAAGGCGTCCGCGAACTTCTTCAGGCCGACGGGCTGGAGCATCGCGGCCGTGATGGCGACGATGTCCTCGCGCTCCTGGCCGAGTTTCACCATCTCGTCGCCGAAGACGGAGGTCCAGTCGGCGCCGGACGCCTTGATCGGCAGGCCGGTGTCGGGGTGGATGGGGCCGATGCCGTGGAACCGGTCGGCCTCGTCCTGCAGGGCGGGCTGGTAGCCGCGGCCCTTCTCGGTGAGGCAGTGCACGATGACCGGGCCGCCGAAGCGCTTGGCGCGGGCCAGCGCGGACTCCAGGGCCTCGATGTCGTGGCCGTCGATCGGGCCGACGTACTTGAGGCCCAGGTCCTCGAACATGCCCTGCGGGGCGATGAAGTCCTTGAGGCCCTTCTTGGCGCCGTGCAGGGTCTCGTACAGCGGTCTGCCGACGACCGGGGTCCGCTCCAGCAGATCCTTGCCCTTGGCGAGGAACCGCTCGTAGCCGTCCGTCGTACGCAGGGTGGCCAGGTGGTTGGCGAGGCCGCCGATGGTGGGAGCGTACGAACGTTCGTTGTCGTTGACGACGATGACGAGGGGGCGGTCCTTGGCGTCGGCGATGTTGTTCAGCGCCTCCCAGGCCATCCCGCCGGTGAGCGCGCCGTCACCGATGACGGCGACCACGTGGTGGTCGTCGCGGCCCAGCACCTGGTTCGACTTCGCGATGCCGTCGGCCCAGCCGAGGACCGTCGAGGCGTGCGAGTTCTCGATGACGTCGTGCTCTGACTCGGCCTGTGAGGGGTAGCCCGACAGGCCGCCCTTCATCTTCAGCCGGGAGAAGTCCTGGCGGCCGGTGAGCAGCTTGTGGACGTAGGACTGGTGGCCCGTGTCCCAGAGCACCTTGTCCTTCGGCGACTCGAAGACCCGGTGCAGGGCGATGGTGAGCTCGACGACACCGAGGTTGGGGCCGAGGTGGCCGCCGGTCTTGGAGACCGCGTCGACGAGGAAGGTCCGGATCTCCTCGGCCAGCTGGTCGAGCTGTTCCAGGCTGAGCCGGTCAAGATCGCGCGGTCCCTTGATGCGGGTCAGCAGCGGCACCCGTGCCTCCTTGCAGTAGAGCTGATCGAGCTTTCGCCGGGCGTGTCGAGTCTAGTGTTCCGCCTTCGCGACCGACGCCCGGCCTCTGCGTGATACGTCACGCGATCGGCCGTACCCAACAGTTGTGCCCGGCATCGCCATACGATGCCGGGCACAATAGTTCGAAAGTACGCCGCAGGCGCCACTTTCAGGGGCGCGGGGAACTGCGCGACAAGCCACAACGGGCCGTCAGCCGCGATGACCGCACCCCTTACGGCGCTACCGCGTCACGCACGCCCCGCGGCCTTCTGGCTCCGCCGGGACACGGAGTCGATGACAACCGCACCCAACAGCACCGCACCAGTGATCATGTACTGGATCGACGTGTTCATGTTCAGCAGGTCCAGACCCGTCTGGATCGACTGGATCACCAGCATGCCCAGCAGCGCCGACCACACGTTGCCCCGCCCACCGAAGAGGCTGGTGCCACCGATGACCGCCGCCGCGATGGCCAGCATCAGCGTGTTGCCGCCGCCGGCGTTCAGTGTGGCGGACGCCGTTACGCCGGCGAAGAACATGCCGCCGACCGCCGCGAAGCCGCCGGAGATCGCGAACACGCTGATGCGGACCATCGGCACGCTGATACCGGCACGACGGGCAGCCTCGATGCCGCCGCCCACCGCGAACACCTTGCGGCCGTACGTCGTACGACGCAGCACGAAGTCCACGATCACCAGCGTCGCCAGGAAGATCACCAGAGAGTTGGAGACACCCGCGGCGTTGTTCAGCACGGCCGCGGCCACGAAAGAAGCGACCGCGAGCGCCCCCACACGAAGCAGGATCTCGCTGTTCGGCCGGAACGGCACACCAGCCGCCCGGCGGCGGCGCTGCTCACCGAAGTTACCGACCAGGGACAGCACGACCGCGAGAGCGGCCAGCAGATACGCCCCGATGATGGCCTGGTCCATGAAGAAGGAGCTCTTGCCCAACAGGTGCACCGGACCACTGTCCGACGGAATGTTGATGGTGCCGCTGGAGCCCAACAGCCACAGCATCAGGCCGTTCCAGCCGAGGAAGCCGGCCAAAGTGACGACGAACGCCGGTACGCCGATCTTCGCGAAGAACCAGCCGTGCAGCGCTCCGATGGCGACACCGGTAAGGATCGCCAGGATCAGCGAGAGCCAGGCGTTCATGCCGTGGTTCACCACGAACACGGCGAACAGCGTGGACGCCAGACCGCTGACCGAACCGACCGACAGATCGATCTCGCCCAGCAGCAGGACGAACACCAGGCCGATGGCCAGCATGCCGGTGGCCGACATGAAGTAGCTGATGTCGGAGAGGTTGCCGGCGCTCAGGAACAGGTCGTTCTTCAGCTGGAAGATCGTCCAGATGACGATCAGGCCGACGACGACCGGCAGCGAGCCCAGCTCACCGCCCTTCACCTTGCGCTTGAACTCGGTGACATAGCCCTTGAGGCCCTCGTCGCGGACCAGCAGACGCGGGTCGACGACGGCCACCGGCGCCGCGGTCGGGTCGTCGGCGGGTGCCACCGTGTTCTGGTGCTCCGCCCCTGGGTCGGGCTTCACGGTCTTGGACGTGTCGCTCACTTTGCCGCCTCCGTGTCGCGACGCCCCGCACGACGGGTCACGGCGTTGTCCGTGGCTCCGGTGATCGCGGCGATGATCTCTTCGTGGCTCGTGGTCTTCACGGGGAAGGAACCGTTGTTCTTGCCGAGGCGCAGGACGTGGACGGTGTCCGCGACCGCCTTCACGTCGGCCATGTTGTGGCTGATGAGGATGACGCCGAGGTTGCGCTCGCGCAGCCGCTCGACCAGGTCGAGGACCTGGGCGGTCTGCTCGACACCGAGGGCGGCGGTGGGCTCGTCGAGGATGACGACCTTGGGGTCTCCGATGAGGGCGCGCGCGATGGCGACGACCTGGCGCTGACCGCCGGAGAGGCTGGCGATCGGGATGCGCACGCTCGGGATACGGATGGAGAGGGTGCTCAGCAGTTCCCGGGCGTTCTTCTCCATCGACACCTCGTCGATGACACCGCGGTGCAGCAGTTCACGGCCGAGGTAGAGGTTGCCGACCACATCGAGGTTGTCGCACAGGGCGAGGTCCTGATAGACGGTCGCGACGCCGAGTCCCTGGGCGTCGTGGGGCTTGTTGATGCTGACCGGGTTGCCCTCCCACTCGATGACTCCCTCATCGATGGGGTGGACGCCCGCGATCGTCTTGACCAGGGTCGACTTTCCTGCGCCGTTGTCGCCCACCAGGGCGACCACTTCTCCGGGGTGGACCTCCAGCTCTACGTCGGTGAGGGCCTGGACCGCACCGAACCGCTTGGAGACTCCGCGCAACGCCAACACGGGCGTAGCGGACACGTGAACCATCTCCTTCGCCGCCTGACCGGCGGGGATGCCGCGCTTGGGGAAGGCGCGGAGGGGTGTGCTCTAGGCACTGGTTTACAAGATGAACATGCGCGCATCCGCTGCCGATGGCAACGGTTCCGCCCGACACCCGGCCCGGCAGCGGGGTATGAAGGCCGGGCCGGGCGTCGGACAGGTTTTGTGGGGCCGCCGGGCGGTCATGTCCGGGTGGGTGCTCCCGTGGTGCTCGTCGAGCACGCGTGAGCGCCCACCCGGGGACCGGCGGCCTTGGTGCGCCTGTCGGCTACTGAAGACCGGCGGTCTTGCAGGCGGCGGCGAACTCGCCGGTGCAGATCTCGGCGACGGTGTAGAGCTTGTCCTTGACGACCGTGTCCGCGATGTTGGCCTTGGTGACCGACACCGGGGTCAGCAGCTGCGAGGGGACCTTGTTGCCGGAGCCGCTGGTCAGGGTCTCGGTGGCGAGCGAGTCGATGCTCTTGCCGTCGAGCAGGTTGACCGCGATCTGGGCGGCGGCGTCGGCCTCCGGCTTGAAGGCCTTGTAGACGGTGCTGGACTGGGTGCCGGCGACGATGCGCTGGATACCCGCGAGCTCCGCGTCCTGACCGGTCAGCGGGATACCGCTGATGCCCGCGCCCTTGAGGGTGTTGGCGATGCCACCGGCCATGCCGTCGTTGGCGGCGTAGACGCCCGCGATGTTCTTGGCGCCGAGCTGCGTGATGGCGGCGGACATCTTCTGGGCCGCGACGGTGTCCTTCCACAGGCCGGACTGCTCGTAGGCGATGTCGACCTTGCCGTCGAGGGCTTCGTGCGCGCCCTTCTTGAACTGACCGGCGTTCGGGTCGGCGTCGTCACCGTTGATCATGACGATCTTGGACTTCGGGGTCGCCTTGGCGCCGAGGGAGGTGAGCAGGGCCTCGCCCTGGAGCTGACCGACCTTGACGTTGTCGAAGGAGACGTACGCGGAGACCGGGCCCTGGGCCAGACGGTCGTACGCGACGACCTTGATGCCCTTGTCGACCGCCGTCTGGATGGACGTCTTGATGGCGGCGGAGTCCTGGGCGCTGACCACGATCACCTTGACACCCTTGGTGATCATGCTGCTGACCTGCTGGGCCTGCTTGGCGGCGTCCCCGGCGGCGTTCGCGTACTCGACCTTGCAGTCGGAACACAGTTCCTTGACCTTGGCCACGAAGAACGGCTTGTCGAACTTCTCGTAGCGCGCCGTCACGCTGTCGGGGAGCAGCAGACCGATGGTCTTGTCGCCGCCCGAGCTGCTGCTGTCGCTGTCGGACTTGTCGTCCCCGGCCTTGCCGCAGGCCGCCACGGCAAGGGCCATGGATACAGCAGTGGTACCGATCACGACTCTACGCATCATCGCGTTCATTCTGGTGGTGCCTCCCTGACAGGGCCGCAACGCTGCGGCCGAGGTGGCTGGAAGTCAACTCGGCCACACGTGCGACGTCAAGAAGTAAATCCTTAACGGGTTGGCAACGGCTTTGTTCGTTCTCTAGGTGAAGGCAGGAGTCGCCGCATGCAGCGTGCCGTCCAAAAGGGTCGAATCGCCCATCTCGCTCAACGCGAGAGCGAGCGCTCCGAGCACCTCCGCACGACCTCCAAGTGCCCCCGGAAGAACGGACAGTTGACGTGCCGCGCTGGGGATCGCATAGCGGCCGACAGACTCTCTTATGGGACCGAGCACCAGCTCACCGGCCTCGGCGAGATCACCGCCGAGAACCACTCTGCTCGGGTTCAGCAGATTGCAGAGATTGGCGACTCCACTGCCGATGTGTCGGCCGACGTCGGCGATCACGCGACGGCAGCCAGGGTCGCCGTCCCGCGCCAGCCGCACGACACCTTCCATGGTCAGGTCGGTCCCGTGGCTGGACTGGAGGAGCGGCAGCACGTAACGAGCCGCCGCGAAGGTCTCCAGGCAGCCCCGGTTTCCGCAACGGCAGACGGGGCCGGATTCATCAAGAGTAATATGCCCGATTTCTCCCGCTGTGCCACCCGGGCCACGGTAGATCTTGCCGCTGATCACCAGACCGGCCCCCACACCACTCGCGACCTTGATGTACGCCAGGTCGCGCACCCCCCGCCCGCTGCCCCAGACCAGCTCACCCAGGGCCCCCAGGTTGGCGTCGTTGTCGACGTGCACCGGCACGTTCAGGCGCCCGCGCAGCTCCTCTCCCGGCCTGGTCCCGATCCAGCCGGGCAGTATGGCGCTGGAGCCCAGGGTGCCCGACTCCACGTCGATCGGACCCGGTACACCCAGGCCCACACCGGCGATCTTCGACCGGTCGACGCCCGTTGCTGCGATCAGGCGATTGACCAGCTCTTCGGCCCGGTCGAAGCCCTGCGCGGCCGAGGCGTCCACGTCCACCGGCTCGGACTCCTCGGCCAGCACCTGATGGGCCAGGTTGCCGATCGCGACCCGTAGGTGCGTGTGCCCGAAGTCGACGCCGATCACAATCCCGGCGTCCCCGCTCAGCGAGACGGCCCGGGCCCTGCGGCCACCCGCCGAGGTGGGCGTGACCTCGACCGTTCCGCCGTCCTTCAGCTCCCGCACGATGTTGGACACCGTGGCCGCGGACAGACCGGTGCTCCTGGCGATCTCGGCCTGCGTCAGCGACCCGGCCAGGCGCACGGCCCGTACGACCCGTTCCAGGTTGGCTCGGTGCAGTGACGACTGCGATCCCGGAGTCTCCACGACGACCTCCTGCGCGCGGGACCGCTTCGATGAGGCCCCGTCTATGTCCAACTAGTGAACTCTAAGATGAGCCGTTCGGGTCGCCTCCCGTCAAGAGGTTGAACTGCATCCGGGGTCTTGTGCGCATAGGGACGCGCGTGCACGGTTTGTGGCATGCACGCGCGCGTACGGGGGCTGAACAACAGGTTCCGGTTACTTCAGCGCGCCCGCCGTGAGTCCGGTCACCACCTGACGCTGGAAGACGATGTACGCGGCCAGCACCGGCAGCATCGCCATCACCAGGCCGGCGAAGAGTCCCGACCAGTCGCCCTTATAACCCTGGCTGGCGGCCAGCTGCACCAGACCCTGGGTGAGGACCCGCTTGTCCGGGTCGGTGTTGAGCACCGTCGGCAGCATGTACTGGTTCCACTGGCCGAGGAAGTTGAAGATGCCCACGCTGATCAGCCCGGGCTTGGCCATGGGCAGCATGATCTGGAAGAACGTCCGGGAGTGCGAGGCGCCGTCGACGAAGGCCGCCTCCGCCACCGAGCCCGGCAGGGTCCTGAAGAACGCGGTCAGGAAGAAGACCGTGAACGGCAGCGAGTAGGCGATGTAGACCAGGATCAGCCCGTGGATCGTGTTCAGCAGGCCCATGTTGTTCACGACGTAGAACAGCGGGACCAGCGCCAGCATGATCGGGAAGCTCATGCCGCCGACGAACAGGTAATAGATGAACCGGTTGCCCGGGAAGTCGAAGCGGGCCAGGACGTACGCCGCCATCGAGCCCAGCACCAGCGTGCCGACGAGCGAACCGCCCACCACCAGGATGGTGTTGAGGAAGTAGTCGCTCATGTTGGCGTCGGTCCAGGCCCGCGCCCAGTTGTCGAAGTGCAGCTTGTCCGGCAGGGACCAGGGCGAACTGAAGATCGCGTTGTCGTCCTTGAAGGACGTCATCACCGCCCACAGCAGCGGCATCGCAACCATGAACGCCCAGAGGACGAGCATGCCGTGCGAGAAGACGTTGAGGACCCTGCCCTCCTTCTTCTCCCGCCCCTCCTTCCCGGCCGCGTTCTCCTTGCGCACGGGTCCTCCTGAGTGCTGGGGAACCGTGTCCGGCGGGGTGCTGTCGGTCGTCTTCATATGTGTCAGTACTCCAGCCGCTCGCGCCGGCCCAGCCGCATCACGAGGGCCGCGAAGGCCAGCGTGACGACGAGCAGGGCGACCCCGATGGTGGTTGCGTAGGCGGCCTGACCGTCGCGGAAGGCCTTCTGGTAGACGTACAGGACCATGACGGTCGTCGAGTAGTCCGGGCCGCCTGGGCCGGTCGTCATGATCTGGACGACGGCGAACGACTCGGCGCCCAGCGCGAGGATGCCCATGTAGACCCAGCCGGACTGCACGGTGTCCCACAGCAGCGGCAGGGTGATCCGGAAGAACGTGGTGGCCCGGCCCGCGCCGTCGAGCAGCGCGGCCTCGTACAGGTCGGCCGGGATGGACGCCATGCCCGCGGAGAACAGCACCACGAAGAAGCCGACCGTCGACCAGACCAGCACCGCCATCACACACCACAGGGCGAGGCTCGGATCGCCCAGCCACAGCGGCTGGACACTGTCGAGGCCGATGCCGCGCAGCAGCGAGTTGATCGAACCACTGTCGGGGTTGTACGCGAACGCGAACAACAGCGCGACGATCGCGATCGACAGCACCTGCGGAAAGAAGTAGACGATTTTGTAGAAGGAGGAACCGCGGACGCCCGAAATCACCGGTCCACCGCGGCGGCGCTTCCCGCCCACATTGATCATGAAGGCGAAGAACAGCGCCAGACTGATCGTCACCAGCGGCAGCACCAACGCGAACAGCAGGCTGTGCTGCAACGACTTCCAGAAGATGTCGTCGTCGAACATCCTCTTGTAGTTGTCGAGGCCCACCATCTTGAATTCCGGGCTCAGTCCGGTCCAGTCCGTGAACGAGTAATAGATGGACTGGATGAACGGCCAGATGACAAACAGTGCGTACAGCCCCAGAGGGACCGCCAGGAATCCCACGATGAAGCGGTACTTGCCGTGCTGCATTACCACAGACCCCGTTCCGTGCGCGGGTGCCGCCGCTGGTGACAGATCATCGACTTCGGATCACTGGTGCTTGTAGTGCTTGATCGACGTGTCCTTCGCGGTCTCGTCGGCGTAGCCCTGGATCTTCTTGATGGCCTCGGCCGGGGTGAGCCGTCCCGCCATCATCTCGCCGAGCCCGGACACCCCGATCTTCTCCTTCTGGAGCTGCACGTACCAGTCCTGCAGCCGCGGGTTCACCACGTTCTGGCCGGCCTTCTCCAGCGCCGCCACACCGGACTTGAGGCCCGGCGTGAGGGTGATGCCGTCGGTGCCGCCGTTGTACGCGGTGAGCGACTTGACCTTGGTGGTGAAGTTCTTCGAGGAGGCCTCACTGAGCATGATGCGCAGCTGCTCCATGCCGCCCGCCGTGTTCTTCGCCTTCGCCGGGACGATGAACGGTTCGCCGCCCGAGGCCCAGATCGTGCCGAACGGCAGCTTGTCGGAGCTGTCGATGCCGGTCGGCGCGGAGACGGCAAGGTCGAAGTCGGCGGGGATGACGTTGGCCGACTCGTTCTCGACCCAGGAGCCGTTCGGGATGAACAGCGCCTTGCCCTTGGCCCACGCGGTCTGCGACTGGATGTGGTCGAGACCGGGGGTGCCCTTGAGGACGTACCCCTTCTTGTAGAGCTCGTAGTACGCCTCGAAGCAGGCCTTGACAGCCGGGTTCTTCCAGGCGTTCGGCTCCAGGTTGTCGATGGCGTTGAGGACCTCGACGCCGCCGACCTTGCCGATCATCGCGTAGAGCGAGAAGGGCAGGTAGTACGGGTACTTGCCCGCGTAGGTCCAGCCGGCGATGCCCTTTTTCTTGGCCTTCTCGCACACGGCGAGCATCTCGTCCCAGGTCTCCGGGTACGTGGCGTCGAGGTTGTCCAGGGCCTTCTGGGAGTACCAGACGCCGTACACCGTGTAGGCGTAGTACATGATCCAGACCGGGTCGCCCTCCAGCTGGCCCATCTCGACGATGCCCGGCCGCAGTGTGTCGCGGACCTTCTTGTTCGGGTCGTCGAAGGACGGGGCGTCGAGCAGTGGGGTGAGGTCGGCGAGCTGGTTCTTGCCGGCCAGGACACCCATGTCCATCTGCTCGGCGCCGGAGTTGTCGATCAGGTCCGGCGGAGTCCCCTGGTTGAAGCGGGGCTGGAGCGTGGACTGGATCTTCTGGGTGGCGGAGAACTTGACCTTCGCCTTGGGGAAGTTCTGCTCGTAGACCTTGACCGCGTCCTCGGCGTACTCCTTGCCGAAGCCGCCGTCGAAGAGCACGAACTCCAGCTGGGCGGTGTCGTTGACGGCCAGCGGGTTCTGGGCGGTCTTCTTGCCCGCCTTGGCCTTGTCCTCGTCTCCTCCGCCGCTGCTCGCACAGGCGGACAGGAAGCTCATCGTGGGGACGGAGACCAGGCCGAGTGCCGCGGACCGCAGAATCAGGTCGCGGCGGCCGAGGCCGTTGACGGGGGTGGTGCCGGTCATGCGCTCGGGGGTGCGGCTCTCGTCGGAGGTGGATCCCATGCTCAAGTCCTCGCCTTCTCCAGGACTCAGGCGGTGAACCGGATCCTCCCGGCACCGCGATCGGGTCGAACTGGGTCGTGCAGGAAGTACTTAGTGCGTGATGTGCCCTGATCGGAGGAAAAACCCGGTAGGCCGCGCGTTCGGCACGTCAAACCACCCTTCCGGCTCCCCTCGCACCGGGCGTCGACCGGTCGAACAGTGGCAGATGCCGACAGGTATAGTCCACTTCCCGTCAAAGGGGCAAGATCGAATGCAGGGTTGGCCGCGGGTCTTTTCCGAGTTGAGACCTCGCGGAAATATGTGGACCGGGCCCATCTCTTTGCCTGGGAAATTCGCGATATTGGGCCCGAATGCCACACCCAACACCCTTGACACCACTGGTCACTTCACTCCCTACTGGTTCCTGCGCAGCCAAGGTGACAACGTTGTCCAGCGGTAGGGAGGGTGCTCTCGTATGCGGCAGGGAGTTCGGTACAGGGCTCGGTACGGATGGGCGTTCGGATCAATTCCGGCCATCGCTGCGATGTTCGCACTGGTGATCGGCGGGCAGGGTGCGGCGACCGCTCTGCCGGGCCGCGCACCGGCCGCCGACCAGGAGTTCGTCTCCTCGTTCGAGGCCGGTGACGCGGCGCCGGACTGGCTGAACACTGTCGACACCGGGCCGGACGGCACGAAGCGGGCCTCCGGTGTCGACGGCGGGTACAGCAGCGGCATCCCGGGCAACGCGACCGATCACGTGACCGACGTACGGGCGAGCGGCGAGAACACCGGCGGGGGCGAGGTGAAGGAGAACCTCGTCGACGGGGTGCCGGGCACCAAGTGGCTCACCTTCGCGCCGAACGGCTGGGCGGAGTTCGACCTGGACGAGCCGGTCAGGGTCGTCACCTACGCGCTGACCTCGGCCAACGACCACGCCGAGCGCGACCCCGCCGACTGGACCCTCCAGGGCTCGGCGGACGGTACGACGGGCTGGCGGACCCTCGACACCCGCGCGGGTGTGTCGTTCACCGAGCGGTTCCAGACCAGGTCGTACGACCTGTCGTCGCCTGCCGCCTTCCGGCACTTCCGGCTCGACATCGGACGCAACAACGGGGGCGCCATCACGCAGCTCGCCGATGTCCAGTTCTCGACGGGCGGCGGCGACGCGCCGGTACCCCGGGACATGCTGTCGCTGGTCGACAACGGCCCGAGCGGCTCACCGACCGCGAAGGCCCGCGCCGGTTTCACGGGCAAACGGGCGCTGCGGTACGCCGGTACACACCGGGCGGACGGGCGGGCGTACTCGTCCAACAAGGTGTTCGACGTGAACGTGGCCGTCGAACCGGACACCGAACTGTCGTACCGGGTCTTCCCGTCGATGGCGGACGGCGATCTCGACTACGACGCCACGAACGTGTCGGTGGACCTGGCCTTCACGGACGGCACGCTGCTGAGTGAGCTGTCGGCCCTCGACCAGCACGGCTTTCCCCTGACGCCCCGGGGGCAGGGCGCGGCGAAGGGGTTGTACGTCAACCAGTGGAACCATGTGGCCTCGCGGATCGGGACGGTGGCGCGGGGAAAGACCGTCGACCGGGTGCTGGTGGCGTACGACTCGCCAACCGGGCCCGCGAGGTCCCGCGGCTGGCTCGACGACGTGGCGCTGCGGACCGTCGCTCCCGAGCCGCCACGGGAACACCTGTCCGACTACGCGGTGACGACGCGGGGCACCAACTCCAGCGGCGGCTTCTCGCGGGGCAACGACTTCCCGGCGACAGCCGTGCCGCACGGTTTCAACTTCTGGACGCCGGTGACCAACGCGGGCTCGCTGAGCTGGCTGTACGACTACGCGCGGGCCAACAACGCCGACAACCTGCCGACGATCCAGGCGTTCAGCGCGAGTCATGAGCCGAGTCCCTGGATGGGTGACCGGCAGACCTTCCAGGTGATGCCGTCCGCCGCCGCCGGCACCCCGGACACCGGCCGTGCGGCACGGGCGCTGGCCTTCCGGCACGAGAACGAGACCGCCCGGCCCTACTACTACGGGGTGCGGTTCGAGAACGGCGTCAAGGCCGAGATGACGCCGACCGACCACGCGGCGGTCCTGCGCTTCACCTACCCCGGCGCCGACGCGAGTGTCCTGTTCGACAACGTCACCGACCAGGCGGGCCTGACCCTCGACCCGGAGAACGGCTCCTTCACCGGCTACTCGGATGTGAGGTCGGGGCTGTCGGCGGGGGCGACCCGGCTGTTCGTGTACGGGGTGTTCGACGACGACGCGGTGGTGACGGAGGGGTCGTCGAGCGGGGTCAAGGGCCGTCTCCGGTTCGAGCCGGCGCCGGACGGGACCGTGACGCTGCGGATCGCCACCTCACTGATCAGCGTCGAGCAGGCCAAGGCCAATCTGCGGCAGGAGATTCCGGACGGTACGTCCTTCGAGGCGGTACGGGCCGGCGCGCAGCGGCAGTGGGACGGGCTGCTCGGGAAGGTCGAGGTGGAGGGGGCGACGCCGGACCAGCTGACGACGCTGTACTCCAGTCTGTACCGGCTGTATCTCTACCCCAACTCCGGCTTCGAGAAGGTCGGTTCGAAGTACCAGTACGCGTCTCCGTTCTCACCGATGCCGGGCCCCGACACCCCGACGCACACCGGGGCGAAGATCGTCGACGGCAAGGTGTACGTCAACAACGGCTTCTGGGACACGTATCGGACGACCTGGCCGTCCTACTCGCTCCTGACACCTCGTCAAGCGGGCGAGATGGTCGACGGGTTCGTGCAGCAGTACAAGGACGGCGGCTGGACCTCGCGGTGGTCCTCCCCCGGGTACGCGGACCTGATGACGGGGACCTCGTCGGACGTGGCGTTCGCCGACGCGTATGTGAAGGGCGTCGGTTTCGACGCGAAGTCGGCGTACGACGCGGCCGTGAAGAACGCCACGGTCGTGCCCCCCATGTCCGGCGTGGGCCGTAAGGGCATGGCGACCTCGCCCTTCCTCGGCTACACGAGCACCGAGACGCGCGAGGGCCTGTCGTGGGCGCTGGAGGGCTACCTCAACGACTACGGCATCGCCCGGATGGGCCAGGAGCTGTACCGGCAGACGGGCGGGCAACGGTACAAGGAGGAGTCCGAGTACTTCCTCAACCGGGCCCAGGACTATGTGCGGTTGTTCGACAGGAGGGCCGGCTTCTTCCAGGGGCGGAACGCGCGGGGCGACTGGCGGGTGGAGTCGTCGGCGTACGATCCGCGCGTCTGGGGCCACGACTACACGGAGACGAACGGCTGGGGGTACGCCTTCACCGCCCCGCAGGACAGCCGGGGTCTGGCCAATCTGTACGGCGGCCGGGCAGGCCTGGCGGACAAGCTCGACGCCTACTTCGACACCCCGGAGACGGCCTCACCGGAGTTCGTGGGCTCGTACGGCGGGGTCATCCACGAGATGACGGAGGCCCGGGACGTCCGGATGGGCATGTACGGCCACTCCAACCAGGTTGCCCACCACGTCACCTACATGTACGACGCGGCCGGCCGGCCCTGGAAGACGCAGAAGAACGTCCGCGAGATCCTCTCCCGCCTCTACACGGGCAGCGAGATCGGCCAGGGCTACCACGGCGACGAGGACAACGGCGAGCAGTCGGCCTGGTACCTGTTCTCGGCGCTCGGCTTCTACCCGCTGGTCATGGGCAGCGGCGAGTACGCCGTCGGCTCCCCGCTGTTCACGAAGGCGAAGCTGCACCTGGAGAACGGCCGGGACCTGGTGGTCGAGGCCCCGGACAACAGCGCCCGGAATGTGTACGTGCAGGGGCTGAAGGTCAACGGCCTTCCGTGGACGTCGACTTCGCTCCCCCACTCGATCGTCTCCCAAGGTGGAACCCTGGAGTTCGACATGGGCCCCGAACCGTCGAACTGGGGGGCGTCCAGGAACGCGGCGCCGGTCTCGATCACCCAGGACGACGAGGTGCCGACACCACGGGCGGATGTGGTGGAGGGTGAGGGCGCGCTGTTCGACAACACGTCGGCGACGGACGCGACGGTGAGGTCCGTGAGCCTGCCGGTCGCCGGTGCGACGAAGGCCGTTCAGTACACGCTGACGTCCTCGGACCGGACCGAGGCCCCGACGGGCTGGAAGCTGCAGGGTTCCTCCGACGGCACGAACTGGGCGACCCTGGACCGGCGTTCGGGCCAGTCGTTCCGGTGGGACCGGCAGACCCGGGCGTTCTCGGTGGCTTCCGGGGGCTCGTACGAGCGGTACCGACTGGTCCTCGACGGTGAGTCGACGCTGGCGGAGGTGGAGTTGCTGGGCTGACCACCACGTCCAACGCCCGCTTCACCAGTCAGGGATCGGGGAAGCGGGCGGGGAGGCGGGGCAGCAACCGGCGCAGGGCGTCGGCGTGTTGGTGGACGCGCTTGAGCATGGAGCGCCGGTTGTGGACTGAGCGGGGTACGTCCTGAGGTGGGCCGCAACCGGTGGCGGTGTAGATGTCCTCCAGCCACACAGCTCGTCCCCTCGTACCGTCCGGCGCGATCGGGTTCAGATGTGTCGACACGCCGGGTTCAGGTCGTCCCGAGTGGATCCAGAGGCACACCTCCAGATCCGCGCGGCGGTAAGTCAGCCCCAAGTGGTCCTCGTTCGGCTCGGCGAAACCCTCGTTTTCGACGAGGAACGCGAAGGCAACACGCGCCTCGGACCTGAACTCCGCAGGAAGGTTGGGCCGTTGCCCCATCCAACGATGGTTGCGCGCCACGCCGTGTCCCACAAGAGGCGGCGACCGTCAGCCGGTCGCGAGGGTGAAGACGTGCAGATCTGCGTCCGCCGGGAGCCGCACGCTCGCGATGCTCCGGCCCGCCGGTGCCTGGAACGGCCTCGTCGCGAAGACGTACGTCCCGACCGGGTCCCGGCCCGCTCCCGAGACGTTCCGGTACGGGGTCCGCGCGACGACCTCGTTGCCGTACTGGACGGTGCCCGTGCCGCCGCCCAGTGTCCAGTCGGTAAGGGCGAGTTCGACCGGGTCGGTGGTGCCGTCCGTGTAGGTGACGGTCGCCGTCGTCCGCTGGTTGCCGAAGACCGCGCTGCCGATGAACGACAACTGGGTTGCCGGAGGCGGGAGTTGGATCGTCTGGGCGGTCGCCGACGCGTTGTCGGGGCGGCCCGGCGGCGAGGCCGGCCAGGTGAAGGCCAGGCCCGTCGCCAGCCTGCCCCGCGTGCCCGGGGTAAGGCCCGCCGCTGCCAGGGCCTGGCGCGAGTAGCTCCAGCCGCCGCCGTCGTAGTCGGCCTCCGTGTGGTCGCCGGTGTCGTCGGAGGTGCCGGTGTTGTCGTAGGCGGCGAGGAGGGATCCCGGGGCGGCCACCGTCAGGGAGATCGGCTGCTCGTACGCCGTGGCCGTCGATGTCACCTTGACTCTCGCCTCGTAGAAGCCCTCCGCCACGGTGGGCGGCACGGCGAGCGTGATCCGCTGTGCGCCACCGACAACCTTGCCGGAGGCGGGCGTTGCCGTCATGCCGGTCGGTGTCTCCACCTCGAAGCGCACCTCCGGGCCCGGGGCGGCGGCACTAAGGGACAGCGCCCGGATGTCCACGCCCGCGCTGCCACCCGGTGCGATCGTCGCCTTGGTGGGGCCGACGCCGATCTGGTACGGCTGCTCCCCCGCCCGGAAGGACGGCGGGGCGTCGGACGGAGCGGCGCCCCAGGTGGGGTTCGGGGTGGCGGCGAGGGTGTAGTCCAGGGTGCCGCCGCGCCGGACGAAGGACGCCGGGAGCCAGGGGCGGTCGCTCGTTCGGCCGTTGACGGCGAGGGACTGGACGTACGGTGCATCCGCCGCCGCTCCCTCCGCACGGATCGAGATGTCGTTGCCATGCGGGCGGTTGATCTCGGTCCTCGGGAACAGGGGCGAGGCCAGGACCAGTTCGGCCCTGGACGGCACCTGTGGGTACATGCCGAGCGCGGCGAAGACGTACCAGGAGGACATCGCGCCCAGGTCGTCGTTGCCGGGGATGCCGTCCGGGCGCGTCGACCAGAGCCTCGTCATCGCCGCGCGGACCGTCTCCTGTGTCTTGTACGGTGCGCCCGCGTAGGCGTACAGGTAGGGGACGTTGACCGAGGGTTCGTTGTCCAGCTCGGACTTCTCGCCGCCGCTGCCGGTGAGCGCCCAGCTGCCGTCGGCGTGGTGGAAGAAGGCGTCCAGGCGGTCGACCGCCGTGGCGGTGCCGCCCATCGCCGCGAACAGGCCCGCCGGGTTGTGCGGGACCATCCAGGTGTACTGGGCCGCCGTACCCTCGACGAAGCCGTTGCCGGTGGCCGGGGTGAAACCGGGGACCCAGCTGGCGTCCACCTTGCGGTTGGTGATGTAGCCGCCACTCGGGTGGGCCGCGATGTCGAAGTTGTTCTGCCACCACTGGGCGCGCTTCATGAAGGTGTCCGCCGTCCTCGTCCGCCCTGCAGCGCGGGCCAGTTCGGCGAGGGCGAAGTCCGCGCCCGACATCTCCAGCGTCTCTGCGGCGCCGCCCCACGCGTTGGACACGGACGGCATGTAGTGGTGCGCCAAGTAGGCGTCCAGGGAAGGGCGTTGGCCGACCGACAGGACCGGTCTGCCGGCCGGTGACAGATCCTGGCGGGTCGGGGTCGTCGCCGCCCGCAGCAGTGAGTCCAGCGCGCCCCGCAGGTCGAAGTTCCTGCCGCCGAAGGCGCGGATGCCGGCCAGGGTGGCGGGCGAGGGGTCGCCGTTCATGACGTGGGTGCCGCTCGCGCCGTGCAGCCAGCGGTCCCACAACCCGCCGTTCTGGCGGGCGAGTTCGTAGAGGGACTGGGCGATGTCCGAGCCGGTGTCGGGGTCGAGGAGGGTGAGCAGCTGGACCTGGGAGCGGTATACGTCCCAGCCGGAGAAGGTGCCGTACTGGTGGTCGTGGCTCGCGCGGACCAGATGGACCTCGCCGTCGGCGCCCCGGTATCGGCGGTCGGTGTCGCTGATGACGTTCGGGTGGAGAAGGCAGTGGTAGAGGGCGGTGTAGAAGGTGGTGCGCTCGGCTTCCGTGCCGCCGCCGACCTTGATGGCGGCCAGCCTGTCCCGCCAGGCCTGCCGGGCCGCGGACTCGACCGAGGCGAAGGAGCGGTCCTGCGGGTTCTCGGCCGCGAGGTTGGCCTCCGCGCCTGCCCGACTGACGTACGAGATACCGACCTTGACGCCCACCGGGCCCGCGCCGGGCTCGAACTCCACGTAGCCGCCCGCCCCTTTGCCCGCCACGGGTCGGCCGCTGTTCGCGGTGAAGCCACCTGTTCCGCCGGACGCGGAGGTGGTACCCGGGCTCAGCCGGTCGTCCTGCCAGGTGCCCGTCGCCCTGAAGTCGCGGTCGAAGCGGGCCGTGAAGTGGAGGGTGTAGTAGGGGCGTCGGCCTTCCGGGTCGAGGTGGCCGCAGAAGTTGCCGGAGGTGACCGAGCCGGAGACCGTGCGGGCGGCGGGGTCGATCGTGACCGTCGAATCCGTCGAGCCCACCTCGGAGTTGGCGGTACGGATCAGCATCGACGCCGGTCGCCCGGGCGGGTAGGTGAAGCGTGCGGAGCCTGTGCGGGTGGTCGCGGTGAGGTCGGCGGTGACCCCGGACGCCATACTCACCGTGTAGCGGCCGGGCTCCGCCGTCTCGTCGGCGTGGCTGAAGTCGGCCGCGTACACCGCGTCCTCGGTGTCGCTCGCCGGGGAGGAGGTGACCTGGCCGGCATACGGGAAGAACGGGATGTCACCGCTGCCGCCCGCGCAGCCCGTACCGGACATGTGGGTGAGGCTGAACCCTCGGATGCGGTTGGCGTCGTAGTGGTAGCCACCGGGGGCCGCCGTCCGGGTGGCGTCGCCCCGGGTGTTCTCCGGGCTCCAGGAGAGCATGCCGAACGGGACGACCGCGCCCGGGAAGACATCGCCGCCGTTCCTGGTGCCGATGAGCGGGTCGACGTACGGGGTCGGATCCTCGACCAAGAGGTTCGCCGCTGTCGCCGCTGTCGCCGCCGGCGTCGGGGCGGGGAGGCCGAGGAGCGCCAGGGCGGCGGCCAGCAGCAGGGACGCAGGGCGGACACGCATGACGCGGCCCCTCCTCCTTCGGACGGGTCGCGCACCACAGGTCGCACAAGCCGCGGGGACAGTGACGTGCGCCAGCGGTACCACGGGAGGGCGTGCGCCTCCGAGAAGACACGCACGCGGGTCACGCGCGCGGGGTACCGGGTGTACTCCTGCGGGGGAGCAACCGGCTTGACGATGTTGTCCGTTGGGGCGATAGAGTGATGTTCGGACCACCGGACAACGTTGTCTCGTCCGGTGGGCCACCCCCCGAATACGCACTTCCCCGGGCCTCATCCCCCGTGCGGGCCCGGCTCGCGGACCCGGTG
This sequence comes from Streptomyces sp. AK08-02, assembly GCF_033795085.1. Classification (NCBI taxonomy): domain Bacteria; kingdom Bacillati; phylum Actinomycetota; class Actinomycetes; order Kitasatosporales; family Streptomycetaceae; genus Streptomyces; species Streptomyces sp. AK08-02. Next base: position 58,977 of record NZ_JARAZV010000018.1, on the reverse strand, counting down.
GCCTACAGCCACCGGGTCCGCCCTGAGCGGTCTCTCAGTCGCGGTGCGGCCCCGCCGGTCTAACCGACCCGGCAGGGCAGGGTAGTTGCCGTATCACCACCCGAGCCTCGGACGACGTACCCGAACGTCGTGGTTCTGCCCGGATCCAGCGAGCCGTTCCAGTTGGCGTTGTGGACCATCACCGCCTGGCCGTTGTACGTCGCGTTGCCGTTCCAGAGGCTGTCGACAGCCTGGCCCGCCGGGAGCGACCAGTCGACCATCCAGCCGAGCATGGGCACGTTGCCGGAGTTGGTGACGGTCACCTCGGACTGGTAGCCGCCGTTCCAGCTGCCCGTCGTACGACGAGTGGCGGTGCAGGCGCCGGGCGGGGGCTCGGTGGGCGGGTTGCCGGGGTCCTTGATGCCCGTCACCTCGCCGTTGCCGCCGTCGAAGACGACGTCGGAGCATGAGTAGAAGGTCTCCGCGCTGTCGGAACGCTGCCACACCATGTAGATGAGGTGACGCCCGGACTTGTTCGCCGGAAGCTTGCCGTTCCAGGAGTAGTTGGCCTCGACGTTGCCCGGGGTGCCGTTGAGCGGCGGGTGGTCGACGCTCAGGAACGGCTGGGACTCCAGCGCGTCCCAGGTGAGGGTCTTGGTCGGGTCGAAGCCGTCCTTGGTGATGTAGACGTAGAACCAACCCGGGTGCGCCGCCCACGCGTTGTACGAGAAGTCGACGTTGGCGCCCGAGGTGAGGTGGGTCAACGGCCAGTCGGCGCTGGGGGTGTTGAACCCGGTGAAGTTGGTGTTGCCGCCGCTGCACAGCTGGCCGTCCGGGACGAAGCCCCGGGTGCGGCCCGCGCCGTCCGAGCGCAGCACCGAGAACCAGTTGTAGAACGGCGTTGTCCCGCTGACCTGTTGGGCCGTCTTGCAGGCCGGGTTGATCGCCTTGATCTCACCGGTGTCGGTGAGTGCGTCCTCCCAGCACAGGAAGGTACGGCTGCCGGGTTTCATCGGGGTGCCGTGGGCCTCCGCGTCGCCGCCCGCCGTGACGACCAGACCGAGGGCCGGGATCGCGGTGAGCAGGGCCAGGAGGACGAGGAGGAGGGCTCTGCCCCGGGTGGGGAGCGGTAATCGGCGTGGGGTGCGGGGGGAGGGTGGGGAGGTTGATGCTAATGTCAGGTCCATGTCATGATCTCCTTCAGTCGTACGCGGTGCGCCGTACGTCGTGCGGTACGTACGGAACGTGCGGGTGAAGGGGCGCGCCCGACTGGGGGCGCGCGTGCTGCGCGATGCGCACGGGGTGATGCGTGGGGGTGGCACGTGGGGGGTGGTGAGGCGGGAGCGGTTCCCGCTTACGGGTTCCGGTCCGCTCGGTGTGGGAGCGCTCCCACCTCACTCACCATCGAAGCTAGCGCCGCGGGGTGAAGATGTAAACGCCTGACGCACAAGGGCCGCCCCCGGATGACTGGAGCTCCCGGGGCGCGGTCGCGCTCTCACCGCCGAACGGCCGTACGGAGGTCAGGTCGGTGCGTGGTCCGCGGGGCCGGGCTCGCGATGGGCAGCTCGATCGTGAACTCGGTGCGCCCCGGAGCGCTTTCCACGTCGACGCGGCCCCCGTGCGCGGCCACCACGGCCGCCACGATGGCGAGGCCGAGGCCCGAACCCCCGTTCTGAGAACCGCTGCGGGAGCGGGAGACATCGGCTCGGGTGAAGCGTTCGAAGACGGACGGGAGCAGGTGCGGCGGGATTCCGGGGCCGTCGTCGCGCACGCGGATGACACACCGCTCGCCCACGACCTCCGCCGAGGCCACCACCGTCGTGCCGGCGGGCGTGTGGACCCGTGCGTTGGTCAGCAGGTTGGTCATCACCTGGCGCAGCCGGGCCTCGTCGCCGAGGACCGGCGCCGGGGAGTCGAGGAGCAGGGCCAGTTGCCAGTTGTGGTGCTCGCCCGCGGCCCGCGCGTCCCACACCGACTCGGCGACCGTCGCGGCGAGGTCCACCTCGGCCGACCGCAACGGCCGTCCCTCGTCGAGCCGGGCGAGCAGCAGCAGGTCCTCCACCAGCCCCGTCATCCGCGCCGACTCCGCCGACACACGTCGCCAGGCCAGCGTCGGCTCGATGCGCTGTGTACCCCGGTTCATGAGTTCCGCGTATCCGGCGATCGAGGCGAGCGGGGTACGGAGTTCATGGCTGGCGTCGGACAGGAAGCGCCGCATGCGTTCCTCGCCGGCCTCGCGTTCGGCGAGCGACGACTCCACGTGGTCGATCATCCGGTTGAGGGCGGCGCCGACCTGGCCGGCCTCGCTCCCCGGGTCGGTGTCGCGTTCGGGGACGCGGGTGAGGCCGATGACCGCGCCCCGGCCCAGTGGCACGCGCGAGACCTCGACCGCGGTGGCGGCGACCCGTCCCAGGGGCCGCAGTTGGCGCCGTATGACCACCGCGCAGACACAGCCCGCGATCGTCAGTCCGACGGCGGCGACCACGGCTTCGGCAACGACCAGATCCCGGATCATGTTCTGGACGTCGTCCATGGGCAGCCCGGTCAGCACCCGCACACCGTTGTCCGCGCTGCCGCCCACCGCGGTGATCCGGTAGGTGCCGAGTCCCGGCACGGTACGGGTGTGCATCGAGCCGTCGGCCTTGATGCCCGTGAGTGCCGACCGCTGAGCGGCGGTCAGGTCCCGAGGCGCCTCGTCCTGGGTGACGACCTGGGCGGTGAGCAGGGTGCCGTCGGCGGCGAGCCGGGCGGCCAGGGTTCCGGTGGGCTGGCCGTTCTCGTCGAGGAAGCCGAGGTCGGTGTCCAGTTCGGGGTGGAGCTCGGCGCCGCCCTGGCTGCGCGCGACGGCGCCCGCGACCCGCTCGTCGAGGTTGCCCAGCAGGTACTTGTGCTGGGCGAGGACGGTGGTGGCCGCCATGGCCGCGCAGACCACGGTCAGGGTGACCCCGATGAGGAACAGCAGGCGGGTCCGCAGTGAGCGCCCGCGCAGACGTACGGTCATCTCCCGTCCTCCCCCGGCCTGATCGCGCACCCGAGCCCGCGCGGGGTGTGCGTTATCGGCGCCCGGCCCCTGTCGATCCCGCGGCGCGGGCCGGAGCCGTACACCTCGACGAACTCGTCGGCGCTGTCGAAGCAGGTGGTCCACACGTGTTCGAGGATCCGCCCCTTGCCGAGCACCTGGCGCGGATGGCCCATCAGCGGGCTGCGCAGGTCGAACTCCTTGGCGGTGAGCCGGACGGGGGCGCCGTCGACCTCCTCCGGGGAGAACGGCTCGGTGGCGTGGCCGTCGGCGCCCGCCTCCGGTCCGTCGAGACGGTGCACGCGAGCATCGCGGGCGGTGAGCGTCGGGACGGGCAGCCCGGGGCTCCCGTACCGCGGCGTGCGCGGCACCTGGAGGCCGCCGAGGTCGGGCAGCGTGCCGCCGAGGACGACGCCGTGCGGGGCGCGGGAGCAAGCGGTGCGCGGCGCGCTCTCGCCGTCGGCAGCCGGGTGGGGCCGCCGGCCCGCCTCGGTGACGGCCACGCACGACAGTTCCGTGAGCGCCGGTTCGTCGTCGACGATCAGCACACGGATGTGACGGCCGCGAACCCCGTTGGTGCCAGACATGTACGAATCGTGTCCCGGTTTCCTGGGGGAACCCTGTGTTCAGGCTGGGTGACGGCCGTGGGACGCGGTCAACTGCCCTGGCCGAAGGTGGCATTGGCACTCCCCGGCCACACGAATCCCTTGAGCCGCTCTCGTCCCGAGCCCACGCTGATCACTGGCTTCCGCGCCACGAGGGCGGAGGCGTTTCAGCGTTCAGGGGAGGACGTCCACACATGCGAAGACTCCACGCCCTTTGGGCCGTGGCCGGAGCGGCCGGGCTGCTCGCCGGGGCGGTCACGCCCGCGGCGGCAGGTCCCGTGTCCCCGGCCATCGAACCGGGCAGCACGCAGACACCGCACACCGACACCCAGACCGTCACCCTCATCACCGGCGACACGGTTTCCGTCACCACCGGGCCCGACGGCAGATCCGCCGTCGAGGTCGAGCGCGGCAAGGGCCGTGAGGCGGCCACCTTCCTCTCCAGCGAGAAGAAGGGCGAGGTCAGCGTCCTGCCGGCGGACGCGATCCCGCTGATCCAGGCGGGCCGCCTCGACCCGGCCCTCTTCAATGTCACCCAGCTGGTCAAGCAGGGGTACGCGGACTCGAAGACCGGCACCACGCCGGTGATCGCGACGTACAGGAGCGGCAGCGCGACCCCCGAGGGCGCACGCCGGACGCTCAGGCTGCCCGCGATCGACGGGGCCGCGCTGAGCGCGAAGAAGTCGACCTCGTTCTGGGCCGACATCGCTCCCGCGCTCGGCACCGCACCCACCGCGAAGGCCGCGAAGCAGCTCGGCGAGGGCATCGACAAGCTCTGGCTCGACGGCAAGGTGCAGGCGTCCCTCGACGTCAGCGTGGAGCAGATCGGCGCACCCGAGGTGTGGAAGTCGGGCTACGACGGCAAGGGCGTCGACGTCGCCGTCCTGGACACCGGTGTGGACACCGGGCACCCGGATCTGGCGGGGAAGATCGCCGAGACGCAGAGCTTCGTACCGGGCGAGACGGTGCAGGACGGTCACGGCCACGGCACCCATGTGGCGTCCACGATCGTCGGCTCCGGCGCGGCCTCCGGCGGCAAGCGCAAGGGCGTCGCGCCGGGCGCCGATCTGTTCGTCGGCAAGGTGCTCGACAACACCGGCCACGGCCAGGACTCGTGGATCATCGCGGGCATGGACTGGGCGGCCCACTCCGGGGCGAAGATCGTGTCGATGTCGCTGGGCGGTGACGCCACCGGGCCCTCCGACATCCTGAGCGAGACCGTCGACGAGCTGTCCGAGTCCACCGGCACCCTCTTCGTGATCGCTGCGGGCAACTCCGGTCCGGCCGAGCAGACCGTCGGCACCCCGGGCATCGCCGACTCGGCGCTGACGGTCGGCGCCGTCGACAAGTCCGACAAGCTGGCCTATTTCTCCAGCCGGGGCCCGCGCGCCGGCGACTACGCGGTCAAGCCGGAGATCACCGCACCGGGCGCGGGCATCACCGCGGCCCGCGCCGCCGGCACCACCATGGGCACGCCGGTCGACGACTACTACACGACGTCGAGCGGTACGTCGATGGCCACCCCGCATGTCGCGGGTGCCGCGGCGCTGGTCGCCCAGGCCCACCCCGACTGGACGGGCCGGCAGCTCAAGCAGGCGCTGGCGACCACGGCGAAGACCATGCCGGACGCCGACGTCTTCCAGCAGGGCGACGGCCGGGTCGACGCCGTACGGGCCGTGAATCAGGGCGTCTTCGCGACCCCGGCACTGAGCTTCGGCAAGTACGAGGAGGCCGACACCGAGGTCGCCGCCAAGGACATCACGTACACCAACACCACTGACAAAGCGGTGGAGTTGAAGGTGTCCTCGTCACTTCGCGACGCCGTACTGAACGCGGACACGGTCACCGTCCCGGCGAAGGGCACCGCCAGCGTCGCGGTCACGGTCGACCCGGCCAAGGAGGCGACGGGCCGGTACACGGGCCACATCACCGCGAGCGCCGACGGTGTTCTCGTCACCACCGCCGTCGGCTTCGAGAAGCTGCCGAAGACCTACGACCTGAAGGTGTCGCTGCTGGGCCGCGACGGCAAGCCGTCCACATCCGCGTCGCTCTTCATGCTGCAGGAGCTGAACGGCGCGTACGCGGACACCTACGGGTTCATCGGCCAGGGCTACACCTTCAAGGTGCCGGCCGGTACGTATTCCACGGCGTCCTGGATCTCCAAGCGGGACGCGGCCGGACTGGAGGTCGAAACCTCGATCGTCGGTGATCCTGAGATCGAGGTCGACAAGGACACCGAGGTCGTCCTCGACGCCCGCAAGGCGGTCGAGATCAAGCCGAAGACCAAGGAGGACTCCGAGTTCCGGGGCTTCACCACCACCTGGCACCGGGAAGGCCCGGGCACTGGCCTGGGGGTGACCTACAGCCAGGGCTGGTGGACCGACCACGTCTATGTGGCGCCCACCGAGAAGGTCACCCAGGGCATGTTCGAGTTCTCCTCGAAGTTCCGTCTGTACGCCAAGGAGCTGACGGCGAGCGTCACCGGCCCGGAGAAGTACGCGCTGCCCCTCGACTACGCGCAGACGTACAGCGGCCTCCCCGTGAAGGTCAGCGGTGACCACACGGTGCGGGCGGTGGACGCGGGCGCCGGAACCGCGGCCGACTTCGAGGGACTCGACGTCAAGGGGAAGGTGGCCGTCGTCCACGTGGGCGCCGGCAAGAGGGCGGACGAGGCACTGACCAACGCGACCGCGGCCGGGGCCGGTTACGTCCTCGCCTACCAGGAGACGCCCGGGTACTGGCTCGGTTCCGTGCAGAGCATGACCATCCCGCTGATGCTCGCCACCGGCGAGGCCGGCGCGAAGCTCGGCGCCCTGCTGAAGAGCGGGAAGCAGGTCAAGCTGAAGCTGACCGGCACTCCGGTCAGTCCGTACGTGTACAGCGTGATGTTCCCGCAGGTGGGGGGCGTCTCGGCCGACCAGACGTACAACCTGAACAGCTCCAACACGGTGAAACAGACGGTTCGCTACCTCGGGGCCCGGGCCGGTGATGTCGGCAAGGACGCCGTGTACCGGTACCGCCCCTGGCAGTCGGCCGACATCGCGACCACCACCAACGTACAGCTCGGCACGGAGCGCACCGAGTACTACAACGTCTCCGACACCCGGATCTGGCACGCCGTCTATCCCAACTGGAAGGCGAGCCAGCCTCAGCGGGGTGTCGTGCGGACCTTCGAAAAGGCGGGCAGGCAGCCCGCCGAGGACTGGCTGGGCCAGGTCGTCCGCCCGGCGACCGCACAGCAGTACGGCCTTTCCCAGCGCACCGGTGACAAACTCACCTTCCGCATCCCGGAGTTGAGCGATGCGACACCGGGCCACTACGGATCCGTGGACAACGTCCTGGACACCGCGAAGGGCAAGCTGTACGCGGACGGGCAGTTGGTCGGCGACACCGCGCTCGGCGGCTACGGCACCTTCACCGTCCCGGCGGCGAAGTCCTCGTACCGCCTCGTGGTCGACGCACAGCGCACGGCCGACTGGGCGGCGTACTCCACCGGCACCCACACCGAATGGTCCTTCGCCTCGGCGCACACGGACCAACAGACGGCGCTCGGGCTGCTCTCGGTCGACTACGACGTGGCCGGGCTCAACCTCCTCAACAGCGCGAAGGCCGGACACACGTCGAAGCTCGGCCTCTCCGTCCGGAACCAGTCGGGCGGCGTCACCGCCGGTTCCCTGAAGGCCTGGGTCTCGTACGACGACGGCACCTCCTGGAAGGAAGTGAAGGTCAAGAACGGCAGGGCGGAGCTCAAGCACCCGAAGAAGGGCGCCGGGTTCGTGTCGCTGCGCGTACGGGCCGCCGACCGGGACGGCAACACGGTCGACCAGACGGTCGCACGGGCGTTCGGCCTGAAGTAGGCGACCTTCGTCAAACATTGCGAAAATCCTTAACAAAGATCGTCTAACGTGCCGGGCCATGGTGAACACGGCATACGACACGGCAAGGGAGACCCCTGTCGCGAGCCCCTGGGCCGCGGTGGGGGTCTCCGCGTTCGACGAGCGGTTGTATCAGGCCGTCCTCAACCAGCCCGACGCCGGCGCGGCCGGCTGGGCGCTGCTGACCGGTGCCTCCCCGGCCCGGGTCCGCGAGGCCTGCAACCGGCTTCTCACGCTCGGTCTGCTGCAACCACCGGACTCCATGGGCGGGTTACGGGCGGTCGACCCCCGGGTGGCGATCCGCGGGCTGATCCGGCGGCGCGAGACGGAGTCCGAACTGCTGGCCTCCACCGCCGAGGAGATGGCGACCGCGTACGAGGCGGGGCTGCTGCGTGAGGAGCCGTCCCGGCTGGTCGAGGTGGCGTCCGGCGAGGGCGCCATCGCGGCACGCCTGGAGGAGATGTACGCGCGCGCGGAGCACGAGGTGTGCCTTTTCGACACACCGCCGTATCTCGCCCCGGCCGGTCCACAGGTGGATCTCCAGGCCGATCTGCTCAACCGCGGGATCGTCTCCCGTGGGATCTACGCGGCGACCGGCCTGGAGGATCCGAAGGTCCTGTCCCGCGCCTTGACGATGGTCGAACTCGGCGAGCAGGCCCGGGTGTTGCCTTCCGTCCCGCTCAAGCTGCTGGTGGTCGACGGATGCCGGGCGCTGCTGCCGCTGACCGCCTCCGTGGCCGGCGGCTACTGCGCCGTCGTGATCTGGCACTCGGCGGTGACCGAGGCCCTGCAGAAGCTCTTCGAGATGGCCTGGCAGCAGGCGACTCCGCTGGGCCAGGCGGTGGACGACGGTGAACTCTCCGAGAGCGAGAGGACGTTGACCCGGCTGCTGACGGCCGGACTGAAGGACGAGGCCGTGGCCCGCCACCTGGGCGTGAGCCTGCGAATCCTGCGCCGACGGGTGAGCGAGCTGCAGGACCGGCTGGGCGCGTCGAGCCGGTTCCAGCTGGGGGTACGGGCCGCGCAACGGGGCTGGGTGTAGGGGCGCGGAGAGTACACGTACGCGAAGGGCCGCACCCCCGCCGGAGCGGGAGGTGCGGCCCGACGCCTGCCTGATCGCCTGTCAGCGGCCAATGGCTGACGGCTGGTTGGGGTCTGTCGAGCGAGCGGTGCACCGCCTCGGTCCGGTCACGGACCGTGGCCGGCGCGCGCCCGCAGGGAGACGCACCCGCCGGTCCCGAGCCGGTCGAGGGCGAAGGGCCGGCGGCCCGCGTCGAGCGCGTGGGTGACGCAGGGGTGACGGAAGGGGCCTGCGGCCGGTCGGAGCGGACGTGTGGATGCGGACGCACCGGGGCGGCGGGCACACGTGCGCATGCCGTGTTCGACGGAGCGATCCGGCCGGGGCGAGGCGATTTCATGACATCCCCGTACGCCTGCGGAGTCGGTCGGCACGGGTGCTGACCGTCTCGCGACGCTCGGCCCGTCGGCTCGCGGCAGTTCCTGCCGACGCCCGCCCCGATACGGCAGGCTGGGCACCGTCAACGTCCCACGGAGGAAGGAGCGGCCGACTCATGACGGACGGCTCGTTGATCGACGAAGTACTGCGCGGCACACCCGTCTTCGACGGCCACAACGACCTGCCGGTGGCGCTGCGCGCACTGACCGGCTACAGCGTCGAGGGTTTCGACCACGGCCTGCCCGATCTGCACACCGATCTGCCCCGGCTGCGCGCCGGCGGAGTCGGCGCGCAGTTCTGGTCCGTGTACGTGTCCTCCGCACTGCCCGAACCCGAGGCCGTGGTCTCCACCCTGGAGCAGATCGACGCCGTCTACCGGCTCGCCGCCCGCTATCCCGACACGCTGCGCATCGCCTACACCGCGGCCGACGTCGAGAGCGCCTTCGCCGAGGGACGCATAGCCTCCCTGCTCGGCATCGAGGGCGGCCACAGCCTCGCCGAGTCGCCCGGCGTCCTGCGGTCGTTCGCCCGGCTCGGCGTGCGCTACGTGACCCTGACCCACAACGACAACACCTCCTGGGCCGATTCGGCCACCGACGAACCCGTGGTCGGCGGCCTCAACGACATGGGCCGCGCGATCGTCGCGGAACTCAACCGCACCGGCGTCCTGGTGGACCTCTCCCACGTCGCCGAGTCCACCCAGCGCGCCGCCCTCGCCGTGACCACCGCCCCGGTCCTGTTCAGCCACTCCTCCGCGCGGGCCCTCAACGACCACCCCCGCAACGTGAGCGACGAGGTGCTGGAACTGCTGGCCGGCAACGGGGGCGTGATCCAGCTGACCTTCGTGCCGTCCTTCGTCTCCGCCGACGTCGCCGCCTGGGACCGCGCGCTCCGGGACGAACGCGCACGCCTCGGCCTGTCCGACGCGTCCTGGGGCTGGCCGCGCGCACCGCGCCCCGGCGAGGACCCGAAGCTGGTCGCCGAGGAAGTCGCGCGGGGCTTCGCCGTGGCGCCCGCCGAGCGGCTGACTAGCTGGCTCACGGCGCACCCCCGTCCCGAGGCGACCGTCGCCCAGGTCGCCGACCACGTGGAGCACGCCCGCGAGGTGGCCGGAATCGACCACATCGGTCTCGGCGGCGACTACGACGGAGTGGACCACCAGCCGACGGGTCTCGCCGACGTCTCCGGCTACCCCAACCTGCTGCGCGAACTCGCCGACCGCGGCTGGTCCCGGCCCGAACTGGAGGCGCTGACCGGCCGCAACGTCCTGCGTGTCCTGCGCCAGGCTGAGGACCGAGCCACCGAACCCCTGTGGCCCACGACTCCCCTGCGCTGACGGTCCGACAGGCCCCCGTCAGCGGCTCCCGGTGGGTTCCCGCCTCCTTTCCGGCGGGTCGCCCGGGCCGCCGTACGGGGCCCGCCGGGCGCCGACCGGTGGTCCGGTCGGCGCCCGGCGGGCAGGGGTCTCCTCCGTCGGCTTCGGAGGTGTGCGCGGTCGGGCCCCTTTCCCCTCCCGGCGGCGCGGGCCTCCCCCGGCGGCGCGAGTGTCAGCCGGCCACGTCGGGCAGCAGGTGGAGCGGCAGGTCCGAACGGCGGTTCACCCGCAGTTTGCGGTAGGCGCGGGTCAGATGCTGCTCCACGGTGCTGACGGTGATGAACAGTTTGCTGGCGATCTGACGGTTCGTGTGACCGTCGGCTGCCAGTTCGACCACTCTTCGCTCCGCGCGGGTGAGCTGTTCCGCCGAGCCGGGCTGCGGCTTGCGCAGGATGTGTCCGCGCATGCCCGGCGGGAGCCCGTTCGGGGCGGTCACGGCGGCCGAGTCGCCGCCCGGGGCGCCCTGGGGCAGCGCGGGCAGCCGCGGGGGCGCCCCGGGCAGCGGCTGCAGGAACGCCTGCAGCGCGGTGAGTGCGGGGCTGTCGATGGACCCGGGCGGCGGCGCGGCGGCGGGCTTCGCCTGCTGCTTCGACCCGCTGGTGGCGTTGCAGGACAGCCCGCACAGCTCCGCGAGGAGCCGGACGCGGCCGTACTCGGTGCGGGCCGCCGCCTGGTCGCCCATCTGCTCGTACGTGTGGCCGAGGTCGGTCGCGGCGCGCAACTGCTCGTACCAGTCGCCGCCGGAGCGCAAGCTGTCCAGGGCCTGGGCGAGCAGTCGCGCCCGCTCGCGCAGGTCGCTGACCGTGACGGCCAGCAGGGACAGGGCCCGGCCGCGTGTGCGGTGGTCGTGCAGGGGCGTCAGGGTCAGCTGCTCCTCCAGGAGCTGGCGGGCCTCCTGGTCCCGGCCCAGGCGCAGCGTCGCGGCCGCCGCCTCGACGCGCCAGGCGACCAGGTTCCACGCGTCCAGGTTCCACTTCCGCATCAGTTCCCCGCAGCGCAGGAAGTCGCTGAGTGCGGCCTGGACCCGGCCCGCGGCCAGGTGGTGCCGGCCCCGGGCCTGGAGGTAGAGCAGGCCACCGGGGGTGCGGAAGGCCACGTCGGGCACGGGGACCGACAGCAGCTCGGCCGCCTCGTCCGGGCGGCCGAGTGCGGTGAGCGCGGTCACCGCGGCGGACAGCGGCAGCCCGGCCGCCGCCGCCCAGCTCTGCACCGGTATCAGCGCCAGCGCGCTGCGGGCGCACTTCTCGGCCGCGTTCAGCTCCCCGCGCCGCAGGTGGCTGAGGGACTGGAGCGCGCCCAGGAGGGCGGTCCACATGGGGGCGTTGCGGTTGGCGGCCTCCTCGGCCAGCCGTCGGCACCATAGAAGGGCGCGCTCGTCGTGGCCGGCGTAGATCAGCGCCGTCAGGGCCACGATCAGGGGGCTGAGGGTGTCCTCGTCCAGCCGGCAGCCCTGCAGCACCCCCTCTGCGGCCTCCACGACGTCCTGGCCGAAGTCGCCGACGAGGACGCCCGACAGTGAGGCGGCCGCTCGCAGGTACGGGCTGTTGGCGCTCTCGGGAACGGGGGGCTCGGAGCGCGACGCGGACGGCAGCAGACGTGCCGCCAGCTCGGGAAAGGCCTGGGACACCATCAGCGTGATGGTCAGCGCCTCCCGTCCGGGCGTCACCCCGTGCTTCGCCAGTTGGGCGCCGATGCCGTCCAGGACCTCCGCCCCCTGCTCCAGCCTGCCCTGCCACAGCAACTGGGTCACCAGGGCGGTCAGGTCGCGGCAGTCCAGCCGGCCGACGCGCGCGGCCTCGTACAGTTCCGGCAGGTGGCGGGCGGCGACCGCGGGGTTGATCCGCCACTCGGCGCGCATCAGCGCCGAGCGGATCTGCGCGCTGGTCCCGCAGTGGTCGCACATGTCGAGCGCCGCGCACAGGCAGTCCACCGCGAGGACGACGTCGTCGCTGCGCAGTGCCTCCTCGGCGGCCTGCCGGAGCGTCTCCAGCACCCAGGCCTCCTCGCTGCGCCCGGCGGCGACGAGGTGCCGGCCTATCTGCCCGGCGGTCGCGTGCCGGTTGCGCAGCGCCGCCGCGGCACGGGCGTGCAGCGCGGCGGGCCGCTCGGGGGCCATGGCGCGCAGCACCGCGGTCCGCACGCTCTCGTGGCGGAAGCGGCCGTCCAGGAGCAGGCCGGCCTCCTTCAGCGAGCGCAGTACGTCCGCCGCGGCCTCGGCGGTGAGGCCGAGCATGTCGGCGGCCACCTGAGGATCGGCGTCGTCGCCGAGCACCGCGAGCGCGTGCGCCGCGTCCCGCATGGTGATCTCGCAGCGGAACAGGCAGGTCGCGACCGCCCGGCCGAACGCCTCGCCGGCCGGCGCGGTGCCCGGCGCGGTCTGACAGGACTGGTGGTCGTCGGCCAGCGCCCTGACCAGGAGCGGATTGCCGCCGCTGATCCGGTGGAAGTCGGCGGCGAGGAACTGTCCGCTCTCGCCGAAGCGTTCGGTGAGCACCGCGCGCACGCCGGCCTCGCTCAGCACGCGCAGCTGCACACTCACGCAGTCGAGCCGGTGCATCAGTTCGGTCTGGAACAGGGTGCGGTGGGCGTGCGGGCGGCTGCACTGGGTGAAGACCAGCATGATGGGCGCCGTGCGCAGCCGGTGCGCCAGGTGCAACAGCACCAGCAGAGAGGCCGCGTCGGCGTAGTGGGCGTCGTCGACGCCGATCACCAGCGGTCCTTCCGCGGCGAGGTCGAAGAAGACCTTGCTGAGCCGGTGCAGGGTGCCGGGAGACACGCCGACGGCGCCGCCCAGGTCCTGGAACTCCGTCTCCCCCGGGCCCGTTTGCTCATACGCGACGGCGGCCAGGGTGCCGTCGAGCGCCGACTGCACCTCGTCCAGCGCGTCAGCGGGGATGTCCGCGCCGTACAGCAGCTGACTGACCAGGCCCAGCGGCAGGGTGCGCTCGGCCCGTGAGCCGGTCGCGCTGAGGAAGACACCGCCGGCCGCGACGGTGCGCTCGGCGAGTTCCAGCAGAAGGGCCGTCTTGCCGCTCGCCACCGGCCCGGTCACGACAGCCACTCCGCCGTTGCCCGTCAGCGTTTCGCCGAGCAGTCCGTCGAGCGCGGAGATCTCACTATCTCGTTCAACCAACGACATCAAACACTCCCCCGTAATTGCCTGATTATGGAGTCCCCTTTGCCATTGCTTGGGAAATCGCCCGATCAACGCCGCAGTATCCGATGCGGGGCCGCGCCCTGACGTCCGGTCCGCCACTGGCGACAAACACCCCATCTACAACGCACCGCAACCAAGCGACTGTGTGGCGACGAGATCGCCCCCACCCTGGCCAAAGGGGAGAATCGGGCACAGATCGGAACAATTGACGGGGCCTGGAGGTGTCCTCGGCCGAGAAGCCGACAGTGGCATCCGGCACCACCCGTCAGCACCACCTTCCCTCGCCGGTAGCCGTCCCGCCGAATGCGAATGCCTCGCACCGTGACGGCGATGCGCCTCCTGCCGGAACACCCCGCCTCAGGAGCACACTTGCCAGCCCACGTAAATCAATTATCGTTAACGGGCCGATTCTGACATGTTCGGTCGCGGATTTCCACCAATCTTTTATTGCGGGTTCGTTACCCAGGTGACGGCGGCGGAGCGCGATCTTGCTGGTCGGGCCGGTGTGGACGCCGACGCGTCCACCGGAGGCCGCCACGCGTCGCGCGAAGGTGCGAAAAGCGGGCGGCTACGGGTCCCAGGCCGGATTCCACCCACGCGGGCGGGGCGGGCTTCGAGGCGGCCACGACGGGTTTGCCGGTCCGTTTGCAGGTCGGTACCCCGGGCGAAGTCCGTTCGTCCGCGGAGGGGTTGACACCGGGTCAGCCGTCGGGCCGCCGTCCACCTCACCCACTCCGACAAGCGTGGGCCAACCGGCCCAAACTGCGATCGAACGGCCCGGACACCGGCGAAGGCCGGAGCCGGGGCTCGCGCGGCGAACTCGCCTGCCCCCGAAGCCACTTCAACTCACCGGCCCGCGCTCACGGGAGCCGCCCCGCGCTCACCGGAGTCGGACCGCGCTCACAGGGCCGGCCGGGCACCGTGTCCGTCGTCGCCCTTCGGGTCCGGCGGGCCGCGCCCGCCACGCCTGCCCACCGCTCACCGCCCTGCCCGCCGCACGAGCCGGTCCGTCGAACGGCGCCGCCACCCGACGCACTCACGCACAGCCACCACCCGCGACCACTCTCCGCGCCCCAAGAGCGCGATCCGCAGCCGGAGTACTGGACAGGGGAATTCACCTATTCGGCGCTCGGGAAATCCCTCCGCACCGGAATTCTAAAGCCGCGTTAAACCCGTTCTGAAGTGGCGAAATATCCGCAACAAGGTGGACAGGGAAGAGCTCCGAGGGTTAAGTTCTGATCAGGTGACGGGGTCATATCCGATGCTGGCCGACAGATGGGCGTCCCTCCATTAAGTGGCAGTCCACCTCAGGTGACGGTCTCGGCGGGGCCGCCGCCCGTAACACCTCGCTATTCCCTTCCGTGTTCCCTGGTAATTCCGGTTTCACTGCCCCGCCGATTCCTCCCGCCGTTCCCCGTCACGCGGTCCCGTGCCGGTTCCACGCGTGACCGCTCACGAAAGCGAAGCCCGCCGTGCTCGAGTCATCACGCCCCCTGCATCTCGCGGTCGCCCTCGACGGAGCAGGGTGGCATCCGGCGGCCTGGCGCGAGCCGGGCGCCCGCCCGGACGCGCTCTTCACCGCCGGTTACTGGCGCGACGTCGTCGCCGAGGCCGAAGGCGGCCTGCTGGACTTCGTGACCATCGAGGACTCCCTGCGGCTGCAGTCCGACGACTACTTCGAACCGGACCGGCGGACCGACCGGGTGCGCGGACGGCTGGACGCGGTCCTCACCGCCGCCCGCGTCGCCCCGCACACCCGGCACATCGGCATCGTGCCGACGGCGATCGTCACGCACACCGAGCCGTTCCACCTGTCCCGGGCGATCGCCACGCTGGACCATCTCAGCGGCGGGCGGGCCGGCGTACGGGTGCAGGCAGCCGGACGGGCCGACGAGCAGGACCACTTCGGCCGCCGCGACTTCCCGACGCAGCACATGGACAATCTGGAGGAGCCCGAGGTCCAGCAGGCCGGGCTCGACCACTTCGACGAGGCCGCCGACTACGTCGAGGTGCTGCGTCGGCTGTGGGACAGCCGGGAGGACGGCGCGGACACCGGTCCGGTGGCCGACCCCGGCAGGCTGCACACCATCGACTTCGAGGGCCGCTGGTTCTCCGTCAAGGGCCCCTCGACCACGCCCCGTCCGCCGCAGGGTCAGCCCCTCGTGGTCTCGCTCGGCCACTCCGGTGTCTCGTACCGGCTGATCGCCCGCGCGGCCGACGTCGGCTTCGTCACGCCGCGCGACGCGGCCGACGCCGCCGACATCGCCGGGCAGGTCCGCGCCGAGCAGGAGGCGGCCGGCCGCGACGGCGACGGTCTGCACGTGTTCGGCGAACTCGTCGTCCTCCTCGACGAGTCCGAGCAGGCGGCGGCCGACCGGCTGGGCCGCCTCGACGAACGGGCCGGCGCCGCCTACGAGAGCGACGCGCTGGTCTTCACCGGCACCGCGTCCGGGCTGACCGACCTGATGGAGGAGTGGCGGCAGGCCGGGCTGACCGGCTTCCGGCTGCGGCCGGCCGTCGCCGCGCACGACCTGCCCCGGATCGCCCGGGACCTGGCCGGCGAACTGCGGCGCCGCGGCCTCTTCCGTACCGCCTACCAGGCCGGCACCCTGCGCGGCCTGCTCGGCCTGCCCCGGCCCGCCGGCCGCTACGCGACCGCCTGAGCCGGGCGCACCGACCACCAGGACCTCGAGGCAGGACTGCATATGGGCAAGCCGAGCAGACAACTCCATCTCGCCGCGGCGTTCCCCGCCGTGAACAACACGACCGTGTGGAGCGATCCCGCCGCCGGGAGCCAGACCGACTTCGACTCCTTCCGGCATTTCGCGCAGACCGCGGAACGCGGGAAGTTCGACTTCCTGTTCCTCGCCGAGGGCCTGCGGCTGCGCGAGCACAACGGGCTCATCCACGACCTGGACGTGGCCGGGCGGCCCGACACGTTCACGGTCCTCGCCGCGCTGGCCGCCGTCACCGACCGGCTCGGACTGACCGGCACGATCAACTCCACCTTCAACGAACCGTACGAGGTGGCCCGGCAGTTCGCCAGCCTCGACCACCTGTCGGCGGGCCGCGCCGGATGGAACGTGGTCACCTCCTGGGACGCCTTCACCGGCGAGAACTTCCGCCGCGGCGGCTACCTCGCCGAGGAGGACCGCTACGCGCGCGCGGAAGCGTTCCTGCACACCGCGCACGAGCTGTTCGCCTCCTGGCGCGGCGACGAGCTCGTCGCCGACCAGGAGGCGGGCGTGTTCCTCTCCGATCCGAACCCCGGCGTGTTCGCCCACCACGACGCGCACTTCGACATCGCCGGCCGGTTCAACGTGCCGCGCGGTCCCCAGGGCCGGCCGGTGATCTTCCAGGCCGGCGACTCCGAGCGGGGCCGCGACTTCGCCGCGGCCGGCGCGGACGTCATCGTGTCCCGGCACAGCACGTTCGACGAAGGCCGGGCCTTCTACAGCGACGTGAAGGGGCGGCTGGCCCGCTTCGGCCGCACTCCCGAGGAACTGCTGATCATGCCCGGGGCCACCTTCGTGATCGGCGACACCGACCGCGAGGCCGAGGAACTCGCCCGCGCGGTGCGGCTCGCCCAGGTGTCGCCGGCCACCGCGATCAGGTTCCTCGAACTGGTGTGGAACCGCGACCTGTCCGGCCACGACCCGGACGGTCCGCTGCCCGGGACGGACCCGGCGGTGGACACCGAGGCCCTCTCGCCGGGCCGGGTGCCGATGTACCGCGACCCGCTCGCCGCGGCGCGGGCGTGGCGGGCCAAGGCCGAGGCGGAGAAGCTGACCACCCGGGAGCTGGTCATCGAGGTCATCGGCCGGCAGACGTTCGTCGGCGCGCCGGCCACGGTCGCTGAGTCGATGAACCGTTTCGTCCAGCAGGACGCCGCCGACGGGTTCATCCTCATCCCGCACATCACCCCGGGCGGGCTCGACCCGTTCGTGGACCGGGTGGTGCCGCTGCTCCAGGAGCGCGGCGTGTTCCGCGCCGACTACGAGGGAAGCACCCTGCGCGACCATCTCGGTCTGGCGCCGCTGCCCGCCCCGGCCAGGGAGGTGCGCGCATGACGACGACCCCCTCCACCGGGTCCGCCCCGGGTGCCGACGCCGGGGCCACCGGCGGCCACCCGCTCGACAACCCCGTGCACAGCTCGCTCGCCGGCCCGCACGCGCACCTTGCGCAGAGCCGCGGCAGGGCGCTGCGCTACGACCCCGAGGTGTGCCCGTTCGTCGCGCTGCCCGACCGCCCCGAGGCGCGGGACTGGGCCGACGTCGCCGCCCTGATGGGGCCCGGCGCCGTCATCGCGTTCGCCGGGACCGGCGCGCCGCCCCCGGACGGCTGGGAACTCCTCTACCAGGGCCCCGGAGCGCAGCTCGTGGACGACGGCGTCGACGCCACCCCCGACGAGGAGGCGATCCGGCTCACCGCCGCCGACGTGCCCGAGATGCTCGCCCTGGTCGAGCGGACCGACCCGGGACCGTTCCTGCCGCGCGGCATCGAGCTCGGCGAGTACCTGGGCTTCCGCCACAACGGCGAGCTGATCGCCCTGGCCGGCGAGCGGCTGCGGCCGCCGGGCTGGACGGAGATCAGCGCGGTCTGCACCGACAGCGCCCACCGCGGCCGGGGACTGGCCACCCGCCTGGTGCGCGCGGTCGCCCACGGCATCCGGCAGCGCGGCGACACGCCGTTCCTGCACGCCGCCGCCGAGAACACGTCCGCCATCCGCCTGTACGAATCGCTCGGATTCCGGTCGCGCCCGGGCATCGTCTTCCAGGCAGTACGCGTACCCGGCGGCCCGGCCGCCGGGTAGTCCGGCGACCCGGCGGCCACGACGACCACCGACCCATCCACACGGAGGACATCCGCATGCCCCGCACACCCCTGGCCGTTCTGGACCTCATACCCCGAAGCAGCGGTGACAGCATCGGCACCGCGGTGCGCAACGCCGTCGAACTGGCCCAGCAGGCCGAGCGCTTCGGCTACCAGCGGTACTGGTTCGCCGAGCACCACCTGAACCCGGGCGTGCTCGGAGCCTCGCCCTCGGTCGCCATCTCCCTGGTCGCCGCCGCCACCAGCACCATCCGGCTCGGTTCGGCGGGAGTCCAGCTCGGACACCGTCAACCGCTCGCCGTGGTCGAGGAGTTCGGGCTGCTCGACGCCGCCTACCCCGGCCGTCTCGACCTCGGCCTCGGCCGCTCCATCGGCCGGCCCAAGCCGCCGACCGCCGCGCCGGAGGCCCCGACCGGGGCAAGCACCGCGGCCGCCGACTCGGCCTTCGCCGACCGGCTCAGGGAGGGACCCCACTCGGTCGACCGGTACACGCCCAACGGGCTGCTGATCCCGAAGCAGTTCGACGTGAGCCGGCTGATGGCAAGCTCCAAGGGCAAGCTCGAACTGCTCCTCGACCTGCTCCAGCAGCCGGGGGCCTACACGCCGGACTACGAGACCCAGATCAGCACCATCACCGGCCTGCTGGCCGGCACCCACACGTTCGAGGGCACCCCGGCCCGCGCCTTCCCCGGCGAGGGCGCCGCCGTGCAGCTGTGGATCCTCGGCGCCTCCGGAGGGTCCAGCGCGACCCTCGCCGGGGAGCGGGGTATGCGCTTCGCCGCCAGCTACCACCTCAGTCCCACGACGGTGCTCGACGCGGTCGAGGCGTACCGGGCCGCGTTCCGCCCCTCCCCCGAACTCGACGAGCCCTACCTCTCGGTCTCGGCCGACGTCGTCGTGGGCGAGACCGACGAGGAGGCCGCCGAACTGGCCGCCGGCTACGGCCTGTGGGTGTACGGCATCCGCACGGGCGCGGGCGCGATCCCGTTCCCCTCGCCCGAGGAGGTCGCGGCGCACGAGTGGACCGAGGACGACCGCGAGCTGGTACGGGACCGGGTCGCCACCCAGCTGGTCGGCTCGCCGAGCACCGTGGCGGACCGGCTGGAGCAGCTGCGCGACGCCACTGGGGCGCGTGAGCTGGCCGTCACCACCATCACCCACCGGCACAGCGACCGGGTGCGGTCCTACCGGCTGCTCGCCGAGGAGTGGGAGCGCCGGGGCAACTGACGGCGGCGCACGACGAGACGAGAGGGCGGCCCGGGATCTCCCGGGCCGCCCTCTCGTCTCGTCGTGCGACTGTGCGGCTTCCTTCCTGGCTTTCGCCGCCGTCTGCCGAAGGCGGTGCGGGGCGGGGCCGCCTGGCCCCACCCCGCACCGGGCGGCTACTTGTTGCCGAACTCCTTGTCGATGAAGTCGAACAGCTCGTCGTCCGAGGCGCCGTCCAGCAGCTCGGTGTCGTCGGACACCTGGAAGCCCGCCTTCACCAGCACGTCCTGGAGGCGCTGCGCGAGCAGGCCGCGCCGGCCGTCCCCGGTCGGCAGGGAGAGCAGCAGCTCCTCGAGCCGGTCCAGTTCGGCCAGGCCGGAGACGGGCGCGGGCAGCACCTCGGCGTCGAGGTAGCCGGCCAGCGCCACGACCGTCGGCTGGTCGAAGATCAGGGTGCTGGGCAGGTGGTGGCCCACCGCGGCGCTGAGCCGGTTGCGCAGCTCGACCGCGGTGAGCGAGTCCAGTCCCTGGTCGAGCAGCCCGCGTTCGGCGTCAAGCGCGCTGGTGTCCGGGTGCCCGAGCACCTCGGCGACGTGTCCGAGCACGAGGTCGCGCAGCAGTTCCGCGCGCTCGTCCGGCCGCAGTCCGGCCAGTTGCTCGGCGAGCCCGATGCCGGCCGGCGCCGAGTCGCCGCCCACCGCCGCCGTGCGGCGCACCGGCGTGCGGATCAGACCACGCAGCAACGGGGAGGGCTCGCTCGGCGCCGACGGGTCGAGCCGGGCCGGGACGAGCGTCGCCCGCTGGGAGCGCAGACCCGCGTCGAACAGCGCCAGACCGAGCGGCCGTTCGATGGGCAGGATGCCGATCCGGCTCATCCGCGCGAGGTCCGCCTGGCCCAGCTTGCCGGTCATGCCGCCCTCCTGGGCCCACAGGCCCCAGGCGAACGACACCGCCGCCCTGCCCTCAGCGCGCCGCTGGGCTGCCAGCGCGTCGAGGAAGGCGTTGGCCGCCGCGTAGTTGGCCTGTCCGGCGCCGCCGAGCGTGCCCGAAACCGAGGAGAACAGCGCGAACAACTCGACGTCGCCTGCGAGCCGGTGCAGGTTCCAGGCGGCGTCGGCCTTGGGACGCAGCACGGTGGCGATCCGCTCGGGGGTGAGCGAGGCGAGCGTGGCGTCGTCGAGGGCGCCGGCGGCGTGCACGACGCCGGTCACCGGATGGGCGTCCAGGAGCCGCGCGGTGGCCTCGGGGTCGGCGAGGTCGCAGGAGACGAGGACGGCCTCGGCGCCCAGGTCGGCGAGCCCGGCCCGCAGGTCGTCGGCGCCGGGCGCGTCGGGACCGCGCCGGCTGACGAGCAGCAGGCGTTTGACCCCGTACGCGGTGACCAGGTGCCGGGCGACGAGGCCGCCCAGCTCCCCGGTCGCGCCGCTGACCAGCACCGTTCCCTCGGTGCCCGGCAGCGGGGTGTCGGCGTCGTCCGGCGCCGCGTCGGCGCGGGCCAGGCGCGGCACGAACAGCGCGCCGTCCCGCACCGCGAGCTGCGGCTCCCCGGTCGCCAGGGCGTCGGCGAGCGCGGCGGTGGCCGGATCCGGCGCGGTCCCGAGGTCCACCAGGACGAAGCGCCCGGGGTTCTCGGTCTGCGCCGAGCGGCCCAGACCCCACACCGCGGCGTGCGCGAGGCCGCGCGGCCGGTCGCCCGTCGCTCCCTCGGTGACCAGCACCAGCCGCGACGCGGCGAACCGGTCCTCCGCCAGCCACGCCTGCGCCAGCTCCAGTGCCCACGCCAGCGCGGCGGCGGCCTGTGCCGGGGCGTCGTCGCCCGGCGCCGGAGCGGGCACGTGCGCGACGACCGTGTCCGCGGCGCCGACCGCGGCGAGACCCGCCGCGTCCACGACCGCGGGGGGCGTCGCGCCGAGGGCGGTGGCGTCGGCCTCCGGGACCGGCAGGCGCACCCAGTCCACGTGGTAGAGGCTGTCGAGAGTCCGGCCGGTCCGCGCCACCAGGCGTTCCGGGCGCAGCGCATGCACCGTGAGCACGCCGTCCGCGACCGGACCGCCCGAGGCGTCCGTGACCGTCACGGCGACGTCGCCGGGACCGGCCGGCGCCAGCCGGGCCCGCACGGTGCGGGCGCCCGTGGCGTGCACCGCCACCTCCGACCAGGCGGCCGGCAGCCGGACCTCACCGGCCGGGGTGTCCTCGGCGAACGCCATCGGGTGCAGCACGACGTCGAGCAGGGCCGGGTGCAGCGCGAAGGCGTCCGCCCCCGCCGCGTCGGGCAGTACGGCCTCGACGTAGACGTCCTCGCCGTGCCGCCACGCGGCACGCAGCCCCTGGAACGCGGGACCGTACTCCAGGCCGGCCGCGGCCAGCCGCTCGTAGAGTCCGTCCAGGTCCACCGGCTCCGCGTCCTGTGGCGCCGTCGTGCTCGGCCCCGCCGGCACGGCGTCCCCGGCGGCCAGGGCGCCCTTGGCGAGGACGACCGCGGACTCGCCGTCGCGCGACTCCACGGTCACCGGACGCCGCCCGTCGGTGTCGGCGGCGCCGACGGTGACCTGCACCCGCGCCGCGCCGCCGTCCGGGATCCTCAGGGGCGCCCGCAGCGTCAGGTCCGCCAGCCGACCGCAGCCCAGGGTGCCGCCCGCGTGCAGCGCCATCTCGGCGATCGCCGTACCGGGTACGAGCACGGCGCCGCGCACGGCATGGTCGGCGAGCCACGGGTGGCTGCGCACCGACAGCCGTCCGGTGAGCACCGCTCCGCCGTCCTCCGGCAGGAGTACGGCCGCTCCCAGCAGCGGGTGGTCGGTCGCGTCCAGCCCCAGGTCCGCCGCGCTCCCGGTGGTCTCCGGCAACTCGATCCAGTACGTCTGCCGCTGGAAGGCGTACGGCGGCAGCTCGAGCCGGCGCCCCCGGGTCGGCCAGGTCACGGTGTGGCCGTGGGTGTGCGCGGTGGCCAGGGCGCTCAGCGCACTGTCCGTCTCGGCACGCCGGGGTGCGAGGGTCGCCGCGGCGACGGCCTCGGGATACGCGGTCCGGGTCAGCGTGGTCAGGGTCGCGTCCGGGCCCAACTCCACATAGATACCGGCGCCCTCCGCGTCCAGAGTCACCAGCGCGTCGTGGAAGCGCACGGTGTGGCGGAGTTGGCGGACCCAGTAGTCGGGGTCGGTGAGGTCGGTGTCGAGTCGGCCGGTGAGGGTGGAGACGATGGGGATGGTCGGGGGGTGGTAGGTGAGTGTTTCGGCGACGGTGCGGAAGGCGTCGAGGGCGGGGTCCATGTGGGCGGAGTGGAAGGCGCGCCGGGTGTTGAGGATTTTCGCTTTGCGGCCGTGTTCCTTCCACGTGTTGGTGAGTGTGTGGACGGCTGTGGTGTCGCCGGCGATGACGGTGGAGTCGGGGGCGTTGACGGCGGCGATGGTCAGGTTGTCGCCCAGGTGGGGAAGGATGTCGTCCTCGGTGGCCTGGAGGGTGGCCATGGCGCCGTCCTGGGTGTTGTGCATGAGGCGGGCGCGTGCGCTGACGAGGGTGGTGGCGTCTTCGAGGCTGAGGATGCCGGCGACGTGTGCGGCGGCGAGTTCGCCGATGGAGTGTCCGGCGAGCAGGTCCGGGGTGAGGCCGTGGCTTTCCAGGAGCCGGAAGAGGGCCACTTCGAGGGCGAAGAGTGCGGGCTGGGTGTGCAGGGTGGTGTCGAGGAGTCCGTCGGGGCTGGTGGCGATGATGTCGGGGAGCTTCGGGTCGAAGTGGGTGAGGACTTCGTCGTAGGCGGCGGCGAACACCGGGAACGCGGCACGCAGTTCGACGCCCATACCCACCCGCTGCGAACCCTGCCCCGTGAAGAGATACGCCAGCTTCCCCGGATGACTCGCGGTGCCGGTCACGGTGCCACGGGACGAGGTCCCGGAGGCCAGGGCAGTGAGTGCTTCGACGCGCTCACCCGGCAGCACCACCGCACGGTGGTCGAACAGCGTGCGGCCCGCGAGCGAATGCGCGACGTCCGCCACGCCCACGTCCGGGTTCTCAGCCAGCCACTCCAACAGCCGACGGCCCTGGTCACGCAACGCCGCCTCGGACTTCGCCGACAACGACCACACCGGCGACACAGCGGTCCCGGGCGCGGGTTCGAGTGCACCGTCCACGGCGGCGGGCTCCGCCTCCGTGGGAGCCTGCGGCTCGTCCGCAGGGGTCTGGGGCGCCTCCAGGATCACGTGCGCGTTGGTGCCGCTGATCCCGAAGGACGACACCGCCGCGCGGCGCGGCCGGTCGTCCACCTCGTCCCACGTGCGGGCCTCGCTCAGCAGGGCGACCGCGCCGGCCGTCCAGTCCACGTGCGGCGAGGGCTCGTCCGCGAACAGTGTGCGCGGCAGGACGCCCGCCCGCATCGCCATGACCATCTTGATAATGCCGGCGACGCCGGCGGCGGCCTGCGTGTGACCGATGTTGGACTTCAGCGAGCCCAGCCACAGCGGCTGCCCCTCGGGCCGGCCCTGACCGTAGGTCGCGAGCAGCGCCTGCGCCTCGATCGGGTCGCCGAGGGCCGTGCCGGTGCCGTGCGCCTCGACCGCGTCCACATCGGCGGTCGTCAGACCGGCGTTGGCCAGCGCCGTCCTGATCACGCGCTGCTGGGAAGGGCCGTTGGGGGCGGTCAGGCCGTTCGACGCACCGTCCTGGTTCACCGCCGAACCGCGCACGACGGCCAGCACCTCGTGGCCCAACCGCTCTGCGTCGGAGAGGCGTTCGACGAGCAGCAGGCCGACGCCCTCGCTCCAGCCGGTGCCGTCCGCGTCCGCCGAGAACGCCTTGCAGCGCCCGTCGGGCGCGAGCCCCCGCTGCCGGCTGAACTCCACGAAGGTGGTGGGCGTGGCCATCACCGTGGCCCCGCCGGCCAGCGCGAGGTCGCACTCGCCGTTGCGCAGCGACTGGGCGGCCAGGTGCAGGGCGACCAGGGAGGACGAGCACGCCGTGTCCACTGTGACGGCCGGGCCCTCGAAGCCGAAGGTGTAGGAGACCCGTCCGGACGCGATGCTCGGCGCGCTGCCGTTGCTGAGGTAGCCCTCGAAGTCGCGCGGCGCGTGCTGGAGCCGGGACGCGTAGTCGCTGTACATGATGCCGGTGAACACGCCGACCGCGTCCCCACGCAGTGCCGCAGGGTCGATGCCCGCCCGCTCGAACGTCTCCCAGGCGGTCTCCAGCAGCAGACGCTGCTGCGGGTCGGTGGCCAGCGCCTCGCGCGGTGACATCCCGAAGAACGCCGCGTCGAAGTCGCCCGCGTCGTGCAGGAAGCCGCCGTTGCGGGTGTACGTGGTTCCGGCGTGACCGGGGTCCGGGTCGTAGAGCCCGGCGTCCCAGCCGCGGTTGTCGGGGAAGTCGCCGATCGCGTCCACGCCGTCGGCGACCAGCCGCCACAGGTCCTCCGGCGAGCGCACTCCACCGGGGTAACGGCAGGCCAGACCCACGATGGCGATCGGCTCGTCCGCGGCGACCGGGGTGGTGGGCGCCGTGCGGGCGACCGTCTTGCCGCCCTCCAGTTCGGCGGCGAGCGCCGCCGGGGACGGGTGGTCGAAGATGACCGTGGTGGGAAGCCGGCGTCCGGTCGCGGCGCTGAGCCGGTTGCGCAGCTCCACCGCGGTCAGCGAGTCGAAGCCCAGCTCGTTGAACGGGCGTTCGGCGGCGATGCCCGACGCGTCGCGGTGGCCGAGCACGTCCGCGGCGGTGGCCAGCACCAGGTCCAGCATGGACACCGCCGTCCGCGTGGTCTGCTCGGGACGTCTCGGCGCCCTGACCAGACTGCCGAACAGGGCCGGCAGCCGGCCCGAGGTGGCCTGAACGCGCAGCGCCGCGGTGTCGAACGCCGCGGCCGTGGTCGTGGTCGCCGCCAGCCGGGCGTCGAGGGCCGCGAGGCCCTGCTCGACCGGCATCGGCGCGAGTCCGATACGGGACAGCCGCACCCGCTCGCGTTCGCCGAGGCCGCCGGCCATGCCCTGCTCGGTCTCCCACAGTCCCCACGCGAACGACGCGGCGGGCAGACCGAGTCCGGCCCGGTGCTCGGCGAGGCCGTCGAGGAAGGCGTTGGCGGCGCCGTAGGCGGCCTGCCCCGCATTGCCGAGGACACCCGCGACGGAGGAGAAGAGCACGAAGTGCCGCACGTCACCGGCGAGCCGGTGGAGGTTCCAGGCGGCGTCGACCTTGGGCCGCAGGACGCTCGCGAGCCGTTCGGGGGTCAGCGAGGCCACCACGCCGTCGTCCAGGACGCCCGCCACGTGCAGCACGGAATCCACCGGGTGTTCGGCGAGCAGGGCGGCGAGGGCGTCCGGGTCGGCCGCGTCGCAGGCGGCGATCGTGACGTCCGCGCCCGACTCGGCGAGTTCGGCCCGCAGTTCGGCGGCGCCGGGCGCATCGGGTCCGCGCCGGCTGGTGAGCAGCAGCCGCCTGACGTCGTGCCGGGCCACCAGGTGCCGGGCCACTTCCCGGCCGAGCGCTCCGGTGGCGCCGGTGATGAGCACCGTGCCCTCCGGGTCGAACGGGGGAGCGGTCTCCGGCTCCGCGTGGTTCAGCCGGGCCGCGCGCACCTTTCCGTCGCGGATGAGCAGTTCCGGCTCGCCGCTGCGCAGGGCGTCGGCGAGCACCTGCCGCGACGCCTCGGTCCCGTCGGTGTCCACCAGTACGTACCGGCGTGGGCGTTCGGCCCTCACGGAGCGGACGAAGCCCCACAGTGCGGTGTGCGCGGGGTCCCGCGGCCCGTCGCCGACGGCGTTGCGGGTGACGACCGCCAGGCGGCCGTCCTCCGACGATCGGGACTGCACCGCGTCCAGCAGCCAGGCGACGGCGGCGTGCGCGGCGGCGGCGAGGTCGTCCGCACCGGTCTCCGTCACCGGCGCCTCGACCACCTCGGGCAGGTCCGTCTCCCCGGCGCCGGCCAGGTCCACGGGGACCCACTCCACCGCGTACAGCGGGGTGCGCCCGGCGGTGAGCCGGCCCGGCTCGACGCCGCGCAGCGTCAACGCCTCTGCCTCCAGGAGGACTTCGCCCGTCGGCTCGGTCACCGTCAGCGCCACCGTGTCCGGCGCCCGCTCCGAGAGCCGGACCCGCAGCGCGGTGACCGCGGAACCGGAGCCGGGGAACCGGCGCACTCCGGACCAGCTGAACGGCAGCCGTACGGTGCCGTCCTTCGCGCCGAGCGCCAGTGGACGCAGAGCGGCGTCCAGCAGCGCCGGGTGCGGTCCGAAGCGCCCGGCCTCGGACCACCGGTCCTCGGGCAGCTCTACCTCCAGCCAGGTGTCGTGCCCCTGCTGCCAGACCGCGGTGATTCCCTGGAACGCCGGCCCGTAGTCGAGTCCGGCCGTCGCGGTCCGCTCGGCCAGGTCCGCGACGTCCACGACCGTCCCGACGGGTGTCCAGCCGATCTGCTCAGGCTGGGCGCCGCCCGCCAGCAGGCGACCCGTCGCGTGCCGCGTCCAGACGCCCTCGTCGGTCGCGGGGCGGGAGTGCACGGCGACCGTGCGACGGCTGTCGGCGTCGGGTGCGCCGACGCTCAACTGCAGCTGCACGGCGCCCTGTTCCGGCAGGACCAGCGGGGCCTCGATGGTCAGCTCGTCCACGGTGCCGTGGCCGACCTGCGCGCCGGCGTGCAGCGCCATCTCCACGAACGCGGTCCCGGGCAGCAGCGCCGTGCCCAGTACGGCGTGGTCGGCGAGCCACGACTGTGTGCGCAGCGAGAGCAGGCCGGTGAAGACGACGCCGTCCCCCTCCGCCAGTTCCACTGCCGCACCGAGCAGCCCGTGCGTCTGTGCCCCGAGCCCGGCCGCCTCGACGTTCCCGTGTGCCTTGCCCGGCGCCGGCTCCAGCCAGTAGTTCTCGTACTGGAACGGGTAGGTGGGCAGGCCGACGTGTGTGCCCCGGGTCGGCCAGGTCACGGTGTGGCCGTGGGTGTGCGCGGTGGCCAGGGCGCTCAGCGCACTGTCCGTCTCGGCACGCCGGGGTGCGAGGGTCGCCGCGGCGACGGCCCCGGGATACGCGGAACGGGTCAGCGTGGTCAGGGTCGCGTCCGGGCCCAACTCCACATAGATACCGGCGCCCTCCGCGTCCAGAGTCACCAGCGCGTCGTGGAAGCGCACGGTGTGGCGGAGTTGGCGGACCCAGTAGTCGGGGTCGGTGAGGTCGGCATCGAGTCGGCCGGTGAGGGTGGAGACGATGGGGATCGTCGGGGGGTGGTAGGTGAGTGATTCCGCGACGGTGCGGAAGGCGTCGAGAGCGGGGTCCATGTGGGCGGAATGGAAGGCACGCCGGGTGTTGAGGACCTTCGCCTTGCGGCCCTGTTCCTTCCACGTGTTGGTGAGTGCGTGGACGGCTGTGGTGTCGCCGGCGATGACGGTGGAGTCGGGGGCGTTGACCGCGGCGATGGTCAGGTTGTCGCCCAGGTGGGGAAGGATGTCGTCCTCGGTGCCCTGGAGGGTGGCCATGGCGCCGTCCTGGGTGTCGTGCATGAGGCGGGCCCGTGCGCTGACGAGGGTGGCGGCGTCTTCGAGGCTGAGAACACCGGCGACGTGTGCGGCGGCGAGTTCACCGATGGAGTGTCCGGCGAGCAGGTCCGGGGTCAGGCCGTGGCTTTCCAGGAGCCGGAAGAGGGCTACTTCGAGGGCGAAGAGTGCGGGCTGGGTGTGCAGGGTGGTGTCGAGGAGTCCGTCGGGGCTGGTGGCGATGATGTCGGGGAGCTTCGGGTCGAAGTGGGTGAGGACTTCGTCGTAGGCGGCGGCGAACACCGGGAACGCGGCACGCAGTTCGACGCCCATACCCACCCGCTGCGAACCCTGCCCCGTGAAGAGATACGCCAGCTTCCCCGGATGACTCGCGGTGCCGGTCACGGTGCCACGGGACGAGGTCCCGGAGGCCAGGGCAGTGAGTGCTTCGACGCGCTCACCCGGCAGCACCACCGCACGGTGGTCGAACAGCGTGCGGCCCGCGAGCGAATGCGCGACGTCCGCCACGCCCACGTCCGGGTTCTCAGCCAGCCACTCCAACAGCCGACGGCCCTGGTCACGCAACGCCGCCTCGGACTTCGCCGACAACGACCACACCGGCGACACAGCGGTCCCGGGCGCGGCATCCTCCGCCGGCTCCGGCGCGCCGTCCACACCCGCGTGCGCCTCCTCCAGGATCACGTGCGCGTTGGTGCCGCTGATCCCGAACGAGGACACCGCCGCGCGGCGCGGCCGGTCGTCCACCTCGTCCCAGGTACGGGCCTCGCTCAGCAGGGAGACCGCGCCGGCCGTCCAGTCCACGTGCGGCGAGGGCTCGTCGACGTGCAGGGTCTTCGGCAGCTCGCGGTTGCGCAGTGCCATGACCATCTTGATGATGCCGGCGACGCCGGCGGCGGCCTGCGTGTGACCGATGTTGGACTTCAGCGAGCCCAGCCACAGCGGCCGGCCCTCGGGCCGGCCCTGACCGTAGGTCGCGAGCAGCGCCTGCGCCTCGATCGGGTCGCCGAGCGCGGTGCCTGTGCCGTGCGCCTCCACCGCGTCCACATCGGCGGTCGTCAGACCGGCGTTGGCCAGCGCCGTCCTGATCATCCGCTGCTGGGAAGGGCCGTTGGGGGCGGTCAGGCCGTTCGACGCACCGTCCTGGTTCACCGCGGTCCCGCGCACGACGGCCAGCACCTCGTGGCCCAACCGCTCTGCGTCGGAGAGGCGTTCGACGAGCAGCAGGCCGACGCCCTCGCTCCAGCCGGCGCCGTTCGCCTCGGCGGAGAAGGACTTGGAGCGGCCGTCGGGCGCGAGCCCCCGCTGTCTGCTGAACTCGATGAACGGTGCGGGAGTGGCCATCACGGTCACACCGCCGGCCAGCGCGAGGTCGCACTCGCCGTTGCGCAGCGACTGGGCGGCCAGGTGCAGGGCGACCAGGGAGGACGAGCACGCCGTGTCCACTGTGACGGCCGGGCCCTCGAAGCCGAAGGTGTACGACACCCGTCCGGACGCGATGCTCGGCGCGCTGCCGTTGCCGAGGTAGGCCTCGAAGCCGTCGGGGGCCTCGTCGCGCAGCCGCCAGCGGTAGTCGTTGTACATCACGCCGGCGAACACGCCGGTGCGGCTGCCGCGCAGCCCGGCCGGGTCGATGCCCGCCCGCTCGAACGTCTCCCAGGCGGTCTCCAGCAGCAGGCGCTGCTGCGGGTCGGTGGCCAGCGCCTCGCGCGGGGAGATCCCGAAGAACTCGGCGTCGAACCGGGCGACGTCGTAGAGGAAGCCGCCCTCCTTGGCGTAGGCCTTGCCCTCCTTGTCCGGGTCAGGGTCGTAGAGGTCGTCCAGGTCCCAGCCGCGGTTGTCGGGGAAGTCGCCGATCGCGTCCACGCCGTCGGTGACCAGCCGCCACAGGTCCTCCGGCGAGCGGACCCCGCCGGGGAAGCGGCAGGCCATGCCGACGACGACGATCGGGTCGTCGTCGAGCGGCGCCGTCGGTGCGACGGTTGCCGGGGCGGCCGTTTCGACGCCGGTGACCTCGGCCAGCAGGTGGCCGGTGAGGGTGCTGAGCGTGGGGTAGTCGAAGACCAGGGTGCTGGACAGCCGCAGGCCGGTCGCGGTGATGAGCCGGTTGCGCAGCTCCACCGCGGTCAGCGAGTCGAAGCCCAGTTCCTTGAAGGCGCGTTCGGCGTCGATGCTCTGCGGTGTGGCGTGGCCGAGGACGGTCGCGACCTGGGCCCTGACGAGGTCGAGGACCGCGCCTTGGCGCTGGTCGGCGGGGAGGGCGGCGGTTCGCCGGGCCCACGAGGTGCCGCCGCCCACGGAGGCGACGGCCCTGCGCACGGTCGGCCGTACCAGGGCACGGAAGGCCGCGGGGATCGACGGCAGCGCGCGGACGGCGGACAGGTCGACGCGTGCGGGCACGACCAGTGGCCGCTGGGTGGAGACCGCCGCGTCGAGCAGTTCGAGGCCGCGCGCCGAGGGCAGCGGGAGGATGCCGCCGCGGGCCATCCGGGCCCGGTCGGCGTCGGTCATCGCCGAGGTCATGCCGCTGGCCTGCTCCCACAGGCCCCAGGCCAGGGCGACGGCGGGCAGGCCGAGCGCGCGGCGCCGGGCGGCGAGCGCGTCGAGGAAGGTGTTCGCGGCGGCGTAGTTGGCCTGGCCGGCGCCGCCGACGATGCCCACGACGGAGGAGAAGAGCACGAACCGGTCGACGTCACCGGTGAGTTCGTGCAGGTTCCAGGCCGCGTCCATCTTGGGGCGCAGCACGGCGTCCAGTTGCTCGCCGGTGAGGCCGGCGACGGTGGCGTCGTCCAGGACGCCGGCGGTGTGGAAGACCGCGGTGAGCGGGTGTGAGGCGGGCACGGTGGCCAGCAGCCCGGCCAGGCTGACCGTGTCGGCGGCGTCGCAGGCCGCGATGGTCACGTGCGCGCCCAGGTCGGCGAGTTCGGCGCGCAGTTCCGCAGCGCCCGGTGCCGACCGGCCGCTGCGGCTGATCAGCAGGAGCCTGCGGGCGCCGTGGACGGTGACCAGGTGCCGGGCCACCAGTCGGCCGAGGGTGCCGGTGGCGCCGGTGACGAGCACCGTGCCGTGCGGGTCGAGGAGGCCGGCCGAGGTGTCCTCGGTGCTTCCGGCCTCGGTGCCGGCCGCCGGCAGTGCGCGGATCAGGCGCGGCGCCCATGCCCCGCCGTCGCGGACGGCGAGTTCGGGCTCGCCGGAGGCGAGTGCGGCGGCGACGGCCCGCGCGCCGACGCCGGTGGTGCCGTCGTCCGTGGCGTCGCCGGAGACCGCCGGGTGGTCGACGTCCACGACCACGATCCGGCCCGGGTGCTCGGCCTGAGCGGTGCGCAGCAGGCCGTGCACCGGTGCGTGGGCGAGGTCCGCCAGGTCGGTTCCGTCCTCGTGGACGGCCACGGCGCCGCGGGTGACGACCGCGAGCCGGGAGTCGGCGAAGCGGTCCTCGGCCAGCCATCGCTGGACCAGCGTCAGGGTGTCGTGCAGGGCGGCCCGTGCCGCGGCCGGTATGTCGTCCTGTTGTGCGGCGGGCGGCAGCACGTGCACCAGAACAGCGGGCACGTCCTCGGACGGGTGCGCGAGCGCCCGGGTGAGCAGGCCCCAGCCGTCGGAGCCGGCGG
Source organism: Streptomyces sp. AK08-02 (assembly GCF_033795085.1). Lineage (NCBI taxonomy): Bacteria > Bacillati > Actinomycetota > Actinomycetes > Kitasatosporales > Streptomycetaceae > Streptomyces > Streptomyces sp. AK08-02. The sequence continues at coordinate 27,399 of NZ_JARAZV010000018.1, read as the reverse complement.
TGTCCTGCGGCATGGGCACGGGGCGCCACTCCACGGTGTACAGGTCGTCGTGCCGGGCGCCCAGGGCGCTCGCCGCGATCGGCCGCAGGGTCAGTCCGTCCACCGACGCCACCGGCGCGCCGGAACCGTCCGCGGCCACCAGGCCGTAGGTGTCGGGCCCGCCGGGGACCAGTGCGACGCGCAGTTCGGTCGCCCCGGTGGCGTGCAGCCGTACCCCCGACCAGGCGAACGGCAGCGGGATCTCGCCGGTCGGCCCGGCCAGGCGGCCCAGCGGTTCCAGCACCGCCGGGTGCAGGGCGGCGTCGAGGAGGGCGGGGTGGATGCCGAAGCCGTCGACGCCGGTGCCCTCGGGGAGCGCGACCTCCGCGAACAGTTCCTCGCCGCGTCGCCACAGTGCCCGCAGTCCCTGGAAGAGGGGGCCGTACTCGTAGCCGTGGGCGGCCAGCAGGTCGTACGCCTCGTCGGTGCCGAGGGCGGTGGCGCCCCGCGGCGGCCAGTCCGTCAGGTCCCGCGCGCCCTCCGTGTCGGGGGCGAGGGTGCCGGTGGCGTGCCGGGTCCACGGGGTGTCGTCGTCGGCCCGCGAGTACACGCCGACGGTCCTGCGGCCGTCCTCGCCGGGTGCTCCGGCCTGGACCTGGATCCGCACGCCACCCGTCTCCGGCACCACCAGCGGCGCCTCCAGGGTGAGCTCCTCCAGCAGCGCGGCGGCCACGCGGTCGCCCGCGGCCAACGCGAGTTCCACGAACGCGGTGCCCGGCAGCAGCACCGTGCCGGCCACCGCGTGGTCCACCAGCCAGGGCTGCGCCTGCCGCGACACCAGGCCGCTGAGCAGCGTCGTCCCGTCCTCCGCGGCGTTCACCGAGGCGGCGAGCAGCGGGTGGCCGACGGCGGTGAGGCCGAGCTGCGAAGGCTCGGTGGCGAACTGCGGCGTCTCGATCCAGTAGTGCCGGCGCTGGAAGGGGTAGGTGGGCAGCTCGGGGAGCGGGCCAGGCTCGGCGGATTCGTGCCGGTCGGGCGTCAGCCCGTGCGCCTCCACGTGGGCCAGGGCGCGCGGGAAGTGGTCGCCATGGTGCCGGCGCAGGGTGGGGTGCAGCGCCACCGAGGTGTCGCCTTCGAACGTCTGGTTGAGGGAGGGCAGCAGCACGGGGTGCGGGCTGGCCTCGATGAAGCGCCGGTAGCCGTCCGCGCGCAGCCGCACGATCGTCTCGTGCAGTTGGACGGGGCTGCGGAGATTGGTGAACCAGTATTCGGGGGTGAGCGTCGTGGTGTCGATCGGCTCGGTGGTGACCGTGGAGTAGAAGGCGATGCCTTCGGCGGCCCGGGGGGCCAGCGGTGTGAGGGCGGCGATCAGCTCGTCGTGCAGGGGCTGGACGTGCGGGCAGTGCGAGGCGTAGTTGACGGGGATCTTGCGGGCGTCGACGCCGCGCTCCCGGCACAGTGCCGTCAGGGCGTCGATGGCCTCCGACGTGCCCGAGACGATCGTCGTGGTGGGGGAATTGCGGGCGGCGACGTGGGTGTCCGCGGTCAGGAGCGGTTCCAGCTCCGCGACCGGCAGAGGCACCGAGGCCATGCCGCCGGTGTTCTGCAGGGCGATGAGGGCCTGTGCGCGCAGGATGACGGTCTTGGCGGCGTCCTCCAGGGTGAGGGCGCCCGCGGTGTACGCGGCGGCGATCTCGCCCTGGGAGTGGCCGACCACCGCGTCGGGAACGACGCCGTGGTGCCGCCAGATGGCGGCGAGGCCCGTCATGACGGCGAACAGCACCGGCTGGACGACGTCGACGCGTTCCAGCAGCTCCGGGTCCTGGCCCGTCAGCACCTCGGTGAGGTTCCAGTCCGACGCGTGCGGTGCGAAGGCCGCCGTGCACGCCGCGATGTGCCGGGCGAAGACGGGGTCGGTGGCCAGCAGGTGCTGTCCCATCGCCGGCCACTGCGAGCCCTGCCCGGGGAAGACGAACACCGCCCTGCCCGAGACCGCGGTGCCGGTGACCGCATCGGGGTGCGGTGTGCCGGCCGCCAGCGCGTCCAGCGCCTCGGGGGCGAGTACGACCGCGCGGTGCGCGAAGTGCGGCTTGCGGGCGAGTGCGCGGGCGACCCGGGCCGCCGGCAGCTCCGGTCGTCCGGTGAGCAGGTCGCTGAGGCGGCGCGCCTGGTCGCGCACCGCCTCCTCCGTCTTGGCGGACAGGACGAACGGCAGCGGCAGTGCGCCGTCGGCATCCGGCACGGACTCCCGGACGTCCTCGGCCCCCGCGTCCTGCCCGGCGTCGGCGGTCACAGGCGCCGGCGGTGCGGCGGACTCCGGCTCGGGTTCCGCGCCGGGGGCCTCCTCCAGGATGACGTGCGCGTTGGTGCCGCTGATGCCGAACGACGACACACCGGCGCGGCGCGGACGCCCGTCGGTCTCCCACGGCCGCGCCTGCGACAGCAGCGACACCGCGCCCGCCGACCACTCGATGTGCGGTGACGGCTCGTCCGCGTGCAGGGTACGCGGCAGCAGCCCGTGCCGCATGGCCATCACCATCTTGATCACGCCGCCCACACCGGCCGCTGCCTGGGTGTGGCCGATGTTGGACTTCAGCGAGCCCAGCCACAACGGCCGGTCCTCCGCACGGTCCTGGCCGTAGGTGTTGATCAGGGCCTGCGCCTCGATCGGGTCGCCGAGCTTCGTGCCGGTGCCGTGCGCCTCGACCGCGTCCACGTCTCCGGAGGAGAGCCCGGCGTTCGCCAGCGCCGTCCTGATCACGCGCTGCTGGGAGGGGCCGTTGGGCGCTGTCAGGCCGTTCGACGCGCCGTCCTGGTTGATCGCGGAACCGCGGATCACGGCGAGGACCTGGTGGCCGTTGCGCCGCGCGTCGGACAACCGCTCCAGCAGCAGCATGCCGACGCCCTCGGCCCAGCCGGTGCCGTCCGCGTCCGCCGAGAACGCCTTGCAGCGCCCGTCCGGGGCGAGCCCGCGCTGCCGGCTGAACTCCACGAGCATGCCGGGCGTGGCCATCACCGCGGCGCCGCCGGCCAGCGCGAGCGAGCACTCGCCCTGCCGCAGTGCCTGGGCGGCCAGGTGCAGGGCCACCAGCGACGACGAGCACGCCGTGTCCACCGTGACGGCCGGTCCCTCGAAGCCGTACGTGTACGAGATGCGGCCGGACGCCACGCTGACCGTGCTGCCGGTCAGCAAATAACCCTCCATGCCCTCGGCCGGCTCGTGCAGCCGCGGGCCGTACTCCTGGGACATCGCGCCGACGAACACGCCGACCTGGCTGCCGCCGAGCGCCGTCGGGTCGAGACCGGCCCGCTCCAGCGTCTCCCAGGACGTCTCGAGGAGCAGCCGCTGCTGCGGGTCCATCGCCGCGGCCTCGCGCGGCGAGATCCCGAAGAACTCGGGGTCGAACTCACCGGCGTCGTAAAGGAAACCGCCGGCTCGGGCGTACGTGGTGCCGCTGTGCGCGGGATCGGGGTCGTAGAGCGCGGCGAGGTCCCAGCCGCGGTTCTCCGGGAAGTCGCCGATCGCGTCCCGGCCCTCGGACACCAGCCGCCACAGCTCCTCGGGCGAGTTGACGTCGCCGGGGTAGCGGCAGGCCATGCCGACCACGGCCACGGGCTCGTCGAGCGCCACCGCCGACACGATCCGCTCGGCCGTGTCCTCGTTCGACAGCTCGGTCCGCAGGTGGCGGACCAGCGCGGCCGGCGTGGGATGGTCGTAGAGCAGCCCCGCGGCCAGGTTCAGGCCGGTCCACTGGGACAGCCGGGTACGCAGCTCCAGCGAGAGCGAGGAGTCGAAGCCCAGGTCGCGGAAGGTCCCGGAGGCGTCGATCGCCTCCCCCGTGACATGGCCGAGCGTGATGGTCATGCTCGTGAGGACCAACTCCTGGAGCGCCTGCTCCAGTTCCTCCCCGCTGAGCCGCGCCAGCCGCTGCGCCGACGTGAGATCTTCCTCGGCCGGCTCCTCCGCCGCCGGTTCCGCGGCCGGTGCCGTGGCGCGTGCGCCGGAGTGCTCGGGCTCGGTCGTCTCGATCCAGTAGCGGCGGCGCTGGAACGGGTAGGTGGGCAGGCCGACGTGTGTGCCCCGGGTCGGCCAGGTCACGGTGTGGCCGTGGGTGTGCGCGGTGGCCAGGGCGCTCAGCGCACTGTCCGTCTCGGCACGCTGGCGTGTCAGGGTCGCCGCGGCGACGGCCTCGGGATACGCGGTCCGGGTCAGCGTGGTCAGGGTCGCGTCCGGGCCCAACTCCACATAGATACCGGCGCCCTCCGCGTCCAGAGTCACCAGCGCGTCGTGGAAGCGGACGGTGTGGCGGAGTTGGCGGACCCAGTAGTCGGGGTCGGTGAGGTCGGTGTCGAGTCGGCCGGTGAGGGTGGAGACGATGGGGATGGTCGGGGGGTGGTAGGTGAGTGTTTCCGCGACGGTGCGGAAGGCGTCGAGGGCGGGGTCCATGTGGGCGGAGTGGAAGGCACGCCGGGTGTTGAGGACCTTCGCCTTGCGGCCCTGTTCCTTCCACGTGGCGGTGAGTGTGTGGACGGCTGTGGTGTCGCCGGCGATGACGGTGGAGTCGGGGGCGTTGACGGCGGCGATGGTCAGGTTGTCGCCCAGGTGGGGAAGGATGTCGTCCTCGGTGGCCTGGAGGGTGGCCATGGCGCCGTCCTGGGTGTTGTGCATGAGGCGGGCGCGTGCGCTGACGAGGGTGGTGGCGTCTTCGAGGCTGAGGATGCCGGCGACGTGTGCGGCGGCGAGTTCGCCGATGGAGTGTCCGGCGAGCAGGTCCGGGGTGAGGCCGTGGCTTTCCAGGAGCCGGAAGAGGGCTACTTCGAGGGCGAAGAGTGCGGGCTGGGTGTGCAGGGTGGTGTCGAGGAGTCCGTCGGGGCTGGTGGCGATGATGTCGGGGAGCTTCGGGTCGAAGTGGGTGAGGACTTCGTCGTAGGCGGCGGCGAACACCGGGAACGCGGCACGCAGTTCGACGCCCATACCCACCCGCTGCGAACCCTGCCCCGTGAAGAGATACGCCAGCTTCCCCGGATGACTCGCGGTGCCGGTCACGACCCGGCCGTGCGGAGTTCCCTCGGCGAGGGCCCGCAGTGCCTCGGACCGCTCCTCGGGTGTGCCGTCGGGTCCGGGCAGGACGACCGCCCGGTGGTCGAACAGCGAGCGGGTGGTCACGAGCGCGTGGGCGACGTCCGCCACGCCCGCGTCCGGGTGTTCGGCCGCCCAGGCCCGCAGCCGCCGGGCCTGCGCCCGGAGCGCCGTCGGCGACTTGGCCGACAGCGGCCACACCACGGGAGCGTCCGCCGTCGCCGGCCGCTCACCGGCCGGGGCCGGGGTCGCCGCCTCGGCGGCCGTCGGCGGCTCGGCCAGCACGACGTGCGCGTTCGTCCCGCCCATGCCGAAGGAGGAGACGCCCGCCAGGAGCGGACCCTCGGGCCACGGGCCCTGCTCGGTGCGCACCCGCAGGTTCAGGGCGTCGAAGTCGATGTCGGGGTTGGGGGTGGCGAAGTTGAGGCTCGGCGGCAGTTCGCGGTGGCTGATCGCCAGGGCGGCCTTGATCAGGCCGACGATGCCGGCCGCGCCCTCCAGGTGGCCGACGTTGGTCTTCGCGGAGCCGACCAGCAGCGGCGAGCCCTCGGGGCGGGCCCGGCCGATGGCGGCGCCGAGCGCGGCGGCCTCGATCGGGTCGCCGACCCGGGTGCCGGTGCCGTGCAGTTCGACGTACTGGATCTGGCCCGGGTCCACGCCGGCCCGCTGGTGGGCGCGCCGCAGCACCGTCTCCTGCGCCTGTGCGCTGGGCACCGTCAGGCCGTCGGTGGCGCCGTCGTTGTTGACTGCGCTGCCGCGGACGACCGCGTGGATGTGGTCGCCGTCAGCGAGGGCCCGGTCGAGGCGCTTGAGGACGACGGCGCCGCCGCCCTCTCCCCGGACGTACCCGTTGGCACGCGCGTCGAAGGTGTAGCTGACGCCGTCGGGGGACAGGCCGCCGAAACGGGTCAGGCTCAGGGTGCTGTCGGGGGTGACGATCAGGTTGACGCCGCCGGCGATCGCGAGGTCGGACTCCCCGCTGCGCAGGCTCTCGCACGCCATGTGGACGGCGACCAGCGCGGAGGACTGCGCGGCGTCCACGGTGAGGCTGGGGCCGTGCAGGCCGAGCGTGTAGGAGATCCGGTTGGCGATGATGCCCCGGTTCAGGCCGGTGACGGTGTGCGGGGTGATCGCGTCGACACCGCGCTGGTGCAGCAGCGTGCTGTAGTCGCCGGCGATGGCGCCCACGAACACACTGGTCTGCGAACCGTGCAGATTCTCGGGAACGATCCCGGCGTCCTCCAGCCCTTCCCAGGCGAGCTCGAGCATCAGGCGTTGCTGGGGGTCCATCAGGGTCGCCTCGCGGGGCGAGACACCGAAGAAGACCGGATCGAAGGTGTCGATCCGGTCCAGGAATCCACCGCGGGTAGGAATCGCATCGAATTCCGCACCGCCCCGGCGATCCGGGGGATAATCCGTGATGCCGTCGGCACCACGCCGCAGCAGATCCCAGAAGGCACCGGGGTCCGGGGCCTTCGGAAAACGGCAGGAAATACCAATGATGGCGACAGCGTCAATAAGCATTGAATCCCCCATGTACCCGAGTATTGGAGGCGTCGCTAATGGGCCACTTGGCGATGGCTAAAGCGACGGATAAGCGGCCGGACAAGGCCCCCACGACATCGTGGAGGATCCGTTGGTAAAAACATCGGCCGACCGGCCGAACCCGCAGCCCACGGTCGGTGCGGGTGCCGGCGGACGTCGGCTGGAAAGCTGGCGGGAGTGCGCCGCGGACGGCTGTACGACGGCACAATTCCCTTTGATTCCGACTCCAGAACCTTGAACAGCCTAGGTGGCGGGCCATGTACGGACGTAACCCCTACCACCCCTATGAGGGGACTGTTAGGGGCAGCAGACGTTCCGGTAAGGGAGTGGAAAGCCATTAGGGGTGCCCGCTCGGGGTGGGCGGATCGTATGGTGTCGGGAAAGGCGGCGATAGCCGCGGACAGTATATGACTTGTTTCACATCTGGCCCTGTAGGGAGGACCCATTGGGACCCGCAGTGCAGCCCGGCACCCGATCTGCGGAAAATATCGGAGCGGCCACTCGTAAAGAGCAGGCCATGTGGTTGCTGGAACGGCTGGTGCCCGACAGCGCGGCCAACAATCTGAGCCTTGCATTCCAGACGGAAGGGAGACTCGATGGCGCGGCGGTCCGCCGCACCCTGTCGATTCTGTTCCGCAGGTACGAGGTTCTCAGGACCGTCTACTTCGCGAACGGGGCGGAGCTGGAGAAAGGCGTCGTTCCGGCCGACGGCTTCGACGTGCCGCTGGAGGAGTCCGACGGCCCCGACGTGCCGTCGGACGCGCTCGCGGAAGGGCTGCTGCCCTTCGTCAACCGTCGCTTCGCCTTCGACGGACGGCCGCTGGTCAGGGCCGGGCTCTTCCACCACGCCGACGGTGACGTGCTCTGTCTGGCCGTCCACCACCTGGACTACGACATCATCTCCGGCACCACGCTGCTGGAGGAGATCGTCGCGCTGTACGGCGAACTCGCCGCGGGCCGCGAGGCGCCGGCCGCCCTGTTGGAGCCGGTGGCCGCGTTCCACGAGCCGGAACCCGGCGAGGCGGACGTGGAGTTCTGGCGCGGGCAGCTGGAGGGCTTCGACCCCGACGGCCTCGACCTGTGGTGCGGCGCCGCGGACGCGGCCGACCCCACCCTCAAGGGCGACCAGCTGGTGCGCACGCTGTCGCCGGAGGCCAGGACGGTGCTGCGCGCCCTCCAGCGGGAGGTGCGCGCCCCGGAGGCCGTGGTCCTGCTGACCCTGTTCGACGTGCTGCTGGCCGCGCACGGCGCGGGTCCCGACCTGAACGTGGGCTCCCCGGTCAGCGTCCGGCCGCCCGAGGCGCCGCGCACCGTGGGCCACCACACCAACGTGCTGCCGCTGCGCGTGCGGGTCGAACCCGAGGACGGCTTCCGCACTCTGGTCCGGCGGGTCCGCGACACCTACTTCGGCGCGCTCACGCACGCCGCGGTGCCGGAGGACACCATCGCGGGCCTGCTGCCGCGGGCCGGATCGACGTGGCGCAACCGCCTCGCCCGGCATCTGTTCAACTACTTCCCGCAGCTGGAGCTGACCCACTTCGAGATCGCCGGGCAGGCCGCCCGCCCGATCGTGATCGAGAACGGCTACAGCAAGTACGACCTGGAGTTCTTCGTCGCGTCCTCGCCGGACGTCGTCCAGGTCACCGCCCGCTACTCGACCGAGAAGTTCAGCCCCGCCGACGCCGAGGCGCTGCTGCTGCGCTACGAGGCGCTGCTGCCGGCCATCGCCGCGGACGTCGACCGGCCCGTCGGCGAGCTGCTGGTGTGGAGCGAGCAGGACCACGCGGTCATCGACACGGCCAACGACACCGCCGTCGTGTACTCGCCGCCCGGCCCGGCGAACGTCCTGGAGGCCGTGCACCGCCACGCGGGCGCCACCCCGGTCGCGGTCGCCGTCCAGCACGGCGAGCGCGAGATCGGCTACCGGCGGCTGTGGGAGGCCGGCCGCGCCGCCCACGCCACCCTCGCCGCCGCCGGCGTGGGCCCCGGTGACGTGGTCGCCATCGCGGCGTCCCGCTCCCCGGAGCTGACGGCCGCCGTGCTCGGCGTGTGGCTGACCGGAGCCGCCTACCTGCCGGTCGACCCCGAGCATCCGGCGCAACGGGTGGCGTACCTGCTGGCCGACTCCGGCGCCAAGGCGGTCTTCACCGACCGGGAGCTGCCGCTGCCCGGCGCCGCCGAGCTGCCCCGGCTGGCGCTGCCCGCGATCGCGGACGCCGCGCCCGAGGAGCCGCTCGCGGACCTCCCGGTCCGCCTGGACCCGGAGTCCCCGGCGTATCTCATCTACACCTCGGGTTCCAGCGGCCGGCCCAAGGGCGCGCTGCTCCCGCACCGGGCGATCTCCAACATCGCCTCGGACTACACGGTGCGGCTGCGGGCCACCCCCGAGGACGCCACGCTGTGGATGACCACCTTCGCCTTCGACATGGCGAACCTGGAGCACTACGTGCCGCTGTACTCGGGCGGCCGGATCGTCGTGGCGCCCGACGAGGCGCGCACCGACGGCAAGGTGCTGCGGGAGCTGATCGACCGTTACGCGCCCCGGATCCTCCAGGCGACGCCCACCACCTTGCGCATGGTGTACGACGACGTCGCCGACCGCCTGGCCGGCCGTATCGTGGTGACGGGGGCGGAACCCGTGCCGGTCGTCCTGGCCAAGCGGCTGCTCGCGGCCGGTGCCGAGGTCGTCAACGCGTACGGGCCCACCGAGACCATCACGTGGTGCACCTGGGGCGTGGTCCCCGACGACCTGGACGACCGTATCTCGGTCGGTGGGCCCATCCAGAACATCCGCATGTTCGTGCTCGCGCCGGACGGCAGGGAGCTGCCGGTAGGTGTGCGCGGTGAGGTGTGCATCGCCGGGGACGGCGTGTGCCTGGGGTATCTGGGCCGTCCGGAACTGAACGCCGAGCGTTTCGGCGAGCATCCGCGCTACGGGCGGTTCTACCGCTCGGGCGACCTGGGCCGGTGGCTGCCCGACGGCACCTTCGAACTCCTCGGCCGTGCCGACCGGCAGGTGAAGCTGCGCGGCAACCGCATCGAGCTGGGCGAGATCGAGGCGACCCTGCTCGGCCATCCGGGGGTGAAGGGGGCCGCCGCGGTCGTGGTCGGCGACCGCAGCTCCGACGGCCGGCTGTTGGTGTTCGTGGAAGCCGCCCCGGACGCGGGCGAGGGCCTGGCCGACAGCCTCTGGGACTTCGCGCGCGCCGAACTGCCGCGCGCCGCGGTGCCGCAGGAGTTCACCGTGCTGGACGCCCTGCCGGTCAACGCCAACGAGAAGGTCGACCATCTCGCCCTGGAGGCCCTGGCCATGTCCGTCGACTCCGGTGCCGCCCGGTCCGCGGAGGGTTCCCCCGCCGCGGCGGGGGACGAGCCGGCCGACCCGCTCGTGCGCGATCTGATCGGGCTCTGGCGCGACCTGCTCGGCCACGACGACGTCGGTCCCGACTCCAACTTCTTCACCAGCGGCGGTCATTCGCTGCTGGGCGCGAAGCTCCTGCAGCGCATCGAGGAGGAGTACGGCGTCCAGGTCAAGCTGGCCGATCTCTTCGCCAGCCCCTCCCCCGCCGCCATCGCCGGGATCCTGCGGTCCGGCGCCGGTGACGGCGCGGACACGGACGACGACGGGGCCGGGGACGCGGCGGACGCCCGCCCGGCCTGAGCGGTCCGGGCGCCCGTCGTGGCGCGGACGGCCGAAGGGCCCCGGGGATGCCCCGGGGCCCTTCGGCGCGGCGCGCCCGTCACAGGCCGACGGGCTCCAGCACGTCCGAACGCAGGATCGCCTCGTGCAACTCCCGCATCGGCGTGCACGGTTCGAGGCCCAGCTCCTCGATGAGCACGCGGCGGGTGGACTGGTACACCTTGAGGGCGTCCGCGCGGCGCTCGGAGCGGTACAGCGCCAGCATCAGCTGACGGTGGAACGTCTCCCGCAGCGGGTTCTCCGCGGTGATGGTGTACAGCATGCCGATCACCTCGCGGTGCCGGCCGCGCTCCAACTGGACGTCCATCAGCATCTCCAGGCACTCCAGCCGCGTCTCGGTCAGCCGGGTCGCGAAGCTGCTGAGCACCGGGCCCTGGCCCAGGTCGCCGAGCGCGGGGCCGCGCCACAGCGCCAGCGCCTCCTCGAGCGATTCCCGGGCCTCCTCGTAGCGCCGCTCGCGCACCAGCCGGCGGGCGACGCCCGCCAGTGCCAGGAAGATCTCGGAGTCCAGCTCGTCGCCGTCCAACCGCAACCCGTAGCCCGGCACACGTGTGATGATCGGGCTCTGCGCCCGGTCCGGCCGGTGCAGGAACTTGCGCAGCTCCGACACGTAGACGTGCAGGCCGGCCAGGGCGCGGCGGGGCGGCTGCTTGCCCCAGATCTCGTTCATCAGCTGACTGGACGAGACCACGTGGTCGGCGTTGGCGAGCAGCGTGGCAAACAGGATCTCGATTTTCTGCGCACCGATGGACGAGATCTGCGGCCCGTCGACGACGCGCAGGTTCCCCAGGAGTTCGTACCTCACCGCTCAGTTCTCCTTGTCTGCGTTTGACCTGCGAGTGCTTCGTGCCTGTCGTCCCCGTGCGGGGGTCAGCCGGTGATCTCCTTGACGGCACCGGTGATCAGGTCGGCGATCTCGGTCGGGTACTTGTCCAGGTAGAAGTGGCCGCCGGGGAACACTTTGAGGTCGAAGGCGGCCGTGGTGTGGTCGGCCCAGGACCGGGCCTCCGCCTCGGTGGTGTGCGGGTCGTCGTCGCCTACCAGCATCGTGAGCGGGGAGTCGAGGCGGGCGCCGATCTGGCGGGGGTGCGTCTCGATGGCGGTGTAGTCGGCCTGGAGCGCGGGCAGGACGGTCGCCATGAACTCGGCGTTCTCCAGCCACACCGGGTCGGTGCCGCCCACGGTGCGCAGTTCCTCGATGATGCCCGCGTCGCCGCGCCGGTGGATGTCGCCGCCGCGCAGCACCGACGGGGCCGGGTAGCCGGAGGTGAACACCCGGGCCGGTGCGGTGCCGGCGTCCTGGAGGCGGCGGGCGGTCTCGAAGGCGAGCACCGATCCCAGGCTGTGGCCGAACAGGATCAGGGGCTTGTCCCCGAGGTTCCACTGCGACAGTGCCTCGAAGGAGCGGTCGGCGAGTTCGGCGAGGCTGCGCAGGGCCGGCTCCTTGGCGCGGTCCTGCCGGCCCGGGTACTGCAGTGCCAGTGTCTCCACGGCCGGGGCGAGTCGCTCCGACAGCGGGAAGTAGTAGGTCGCCGATCCGCCCGCGTGCGGAAAACACACCAGCCGGGCGGCGGAGTCCGGCGACCGGTGGAAGCGGCGGACCCAGTCCCCGCCGGTCTTCGTGGCACTCGTCACGGCACGTCCCCTTCACTGCTTTCACTGACTCGGGATTTCGCTGCGGAGTCTAGGAAGCCGTGAAGGGGGTGGGTAACCCCGGAAAAGCCCCTACGCACCCGTACACCCCCCTGCCGGTAGGGGGGTGTACGGGTGCGTAGGTGACCCCCTGTGTGGATGTGATGCGCCGCCCGTGGGGGGGGCCACGGGCGGCGCGGTCCGGGTGGCGGAGCGGGGAACCCAGGGGTTCGAAGGGGGCGGCCGGGCGCCGCGGTCGAGCGGAGGCCGGTACGGCTCGTCGCCCGCCTCTCCGTCAGGCGGCGGGTACGGCCCAGTCGCCCGCCATGGTCGGGCTGAGCCCGGTACGGCCCAGTCGCCCGCCATGGTCGGGCTGAGCCCGGTACGGCCCAGTCGCCCGCCGCGGTCGGGCTGAGGCCGGTACGGCCCAGTCGCCCGCTTCCGTGTCAGGCGGAAGCAGGCAGGGCCTCGTCGCCGAGCAGGGAGGCGACGAGAGAAGGTTCGACGTTGCCTCCGGAGAGCAGGACGCCGACGTCGGTGCGGCCCCCGCGCCAGGCGATCCGCAGCGCCGCGGCGACGGCGGTGGCCGCGGCCGGTTCGACCAGCAGCCGGCACTCGGTGAGCACGGTGCGCATCGCGTCGGCGATGGCGTCCTCCTCGACCCGCACCACGTCGGTCACGGCGTGCCGGGCCACGTCGAAGGGCAGCTTCCCGATGCGGTCGGGGCGCAGCCCGTCCGCGATGGTGGCCCGGGCCGGCACGGTCACCGGCGCTCCGGCCCGCAGTGCCTCGCTGAGCGCCGGCACGGCGTCCGGCTCCGCGCCGATCACCTCGATGCCGGTACCGGCGGTGACCAGGCACGCACCGGCGACCGCGCTGCCGCCCCCGACGGGGATCACCACCGCGTCCAGCCAGCCGCCCGCGGTGGCCACGCCGTCCAGCAGTTCGGCGGTCGCCGTGCCCTGACCGAGGACCACGTCGATGTCCTCGTAGGGGTCGATGACGTCCAGGCCGCGCAGCGCCCGAATCCGCTCCACGACCGCGATCCGGTCGGCGAGCGTGGTGCCGGCCTGAAGGCATTCGGCGCCGGTGTCGCGGATGCGGCGCACCTTCGTGGGCGCGGCGTCCTCCGGCAGCACGAGGGTCGCGGGCAGGCCGCACTCCTGGGCGGCCACGGCCACCGCGATCGCGTGGTTGCCGGTGCTCTGGGCCACCACGCCCCGGCTGTCGGCCGCCACGAGCCGTTCCACGGCCAGCAGCGCGCCGCGCATCTTGAACGATCCGCCGCGCTGCAGGTTCTCGGCCTTGAGCCACAGCCGGGCCCCGGCGCGCCGGTCCAGTTCCTCGGAGCGGATCACCGGCGTCCGCGCCACCCGTCCCGCCAGCCGCTGCTGGGCCCTGCGGACACCGGAGGAACTCAGCCGCGGCGAGCTGTCCGCGAGCACCTCCGTGCCCGTCTCGGTGCCGGTCATGTCGACGCCTCTTCTCATGGGGTCCGTGTGCTCCCGAAGACGGCCCGGGGCCGTCGGCACACGCACCGACATCCGGGGGGCCTCGGGGTCGGGGATCAGCATCGGGAATGCGGCTAAGGTCCGGCTAAATGCCCGGCTGTCCGCGGCCTTGTGCCGCCGTGGTCCCGCGGCTCCCCGGGAGGGCGGGCGCCGGTTTTAGCGCATGGCAAGGACCGGGTTAGCCGGCTCGGGGACCGTGGCGGGATGCAGATCACCGCCATGGCCAAAGAACGAAGGCACACGCTGGCCTTCCTCAGCGAGATACGCGCGATCTCCCCCGTCTTCCTGGGCACGGACGTGGACATGAGCGCGGTGCTCGACCACCGGAACGGCACCGGCGCCGACTCCACCGCCCACAAGTACTCCATCGTGACGTACGTGCTGCACACCGCGGCACGTGTGCTGGTCGCGCATCCGGAGGCGAACGCCGCGGTCCGCGGGCGCGTCCGGCCGCGGGTGGCCCGCTATTCCGGCGCCAACGGCAAGCTGACCCTGGACCGGACGGTGCGCGGTCAGCGGATCGTGCTGTCCGCCGTGCTGCCGGGCCTGGAGCGCAGTTCGCTGGCCGAGGTGCAGGAGCGGGTGAGCCACCTGCGCGACGGCGACCCGGCGAACATGCCGGAGTTCGCGGGCGCCCGGGTGCTGCAGGGTGTGCCGCGGCCGGTGGGCGGGCTGCTGTTCCGGCTCGGCGTGCGGCCGCTGGGTCGCCGGGGCGAGTCGTTCGGCACGTTCGCGGTGACGTCGCTCGGGCACCGGCCGGTGGACGACTTCTACTCGGTGGGCGGCACCACCATCACGCTGGGCGTGGGGCGCATCGCCCAGCGGCCGGTGGTGCGCGACGGGGAGGTGGTGGCCGCTCCGGTGCTGCGGCTGTCCCTGACCTTCGACCATCGGGTCATCGACGGCGCCGAGGCCGCCGACGTGCTGGCCGACCTCAAGGAGGCGCTGGAAGGCTTCCGCGCTCCGGAGGGGCCGGTGGTGGAGTCCGTCGAGGCCGTCCCGTCCAGCGACGGAGTGGGCGCATGAACGACGTGGACGAGCTGAAGCGGTACGTGGGTGTGCACGCCAGGAGCCTGGAGATCGCCGGGTACCGGCAGTTGCTGGACCGCGTCCGCACCGACGGCGAAGGGCCGGGCTCGTGGTCCGGCGAGTGGCTCGCGCAAGGTGATCTGCTCACCGCGCGGGGCAAGGACGTGGAGGCGGCTCGCCACTACCTGATGGCGCGCTTCCCCTTCGTGGACGGCCCCGGCCGCCAGGAGGCGTACGACAAGTCGCTGGCCGCCTTCGAACGGTGGCGCGCCGGCCAGGACGTGCACCGCCTTGACCTGCAGTTCGAGGGGCGCCGGGTGGGCGCCTGGGCCGCCGGCCTGACCCCGGGTCAGCGTCGGCCGGTGGTGCTGGTGATGGGCGGCTTCCTCACCGTCAAGGAGCAGTGGGCGCCCTCCCTGCCGGTGTTCGCCCGGCTCGGCTACACGGCCATCGGTCTGGAGATGCCCGGGGTCGGCGAGAACGAGGTCTCCTACGACCGCCACAGCTGGCGCTTCCTGTCCGCCGTGCTGGACGCGGTGGCCGACCGGGCGGACGTGTCGCGCACCTACGCGCTGGCGATGAGCTTCAGCGGCCACCAGGCGCTGCGGTGTGCGATGGACGACCCCCGGATCAGGGGTGTCGTCACGGTGGGCGCGCCGGTCAGCGCGTTCTTCACGGACGCGGCGTGGCGCAAGGACCTGCCCCGGGTGACCGTGGACAGCCTCACCCACCTCACCGGCGTGGATCTGGCACGGATGGAGGACTGGGCGTTGCCCGCGGACCGGCTGGCGTCGCTGGACATCCCGGTGGCTTATCTGGAGAGTCTGCGGGACGAGGTGATCCCGCCGGCCGACCCGCGCCTGCTCCGCGAGACCGTGCGACGGGTGAGCGTGCTCGCCCACGACGACGTGCACGGCTCGCCGGGCCACTCCGGCGAGAACAAGTTCTGGCTGACCTGGTCGCTGCTGCGCATGCGGAACGCCAAGGACCTGCGGACCCGCACCCTGGGTCTGATGTGGGGCGCGGCACGGGCGCGCGGCCGTATCGGCGCTCTGCTCGGCCGCGGGAACACCCCGGCCTGAGCCCGGCCCACACGTCCCGTGGGGCGCCCGGGTCCCGGACAACCGACAGGTCCCGCACGACCCGCCGCCGCCACCGGACCCGTCGGACACGTACATCTCGCCAGGCCCGCAGGACCCGCCGGACCCGCCGGACCCGCCGGACCGGAGTCGACCGGCCCGTAGGACCCGCCCGTGGCGGCCGTGCCGACGAGCCGGCCGCACCAGCGCCGGGCCGTCCGACCTGCCCGGACGCCGGGTCCGCTCCTGCGGACGCGCACCCCGCTCCCCCGCTTCCGAGGTTGCGGCAAGCCGACGGCAACCCTCTTTAACATGCAACACGCAGATGATGGCGACTTTAGTTTGACAGTTACCCCCAACATCAGTAGCTTCCATGATGCGGAGTTCTCCGTACCACTCACAAGTCGCTGAATCCTGCCGGAGGTCGTCATGTCTGCCGCAGTCTCGGATGCCGCTCCCTCACCACCCCCCGCACTCGCGTCCTCGCCCCGCCGCTGGTGGGCGCTGGCCGCGCTGACGCTGTGCGTGCTGATCATCGGTCTGGACGGGACCATCATCAACGTGGCCCTGCCGTCCATCGCGCAGGAACTGGGCGCCAACAGCGCCCAGTTGCAGTGGATCAGCGGCGGCTATCTGCTGGCCCTGTCCGCCGCCATGCTCCCGATCGGCATGCTCGGCGACCGCTTCGGACACAAGAAGCTGCTGGTCTGCGGCATCGCGCTGTTCGGCGTGGCATCCGTGTCCGGTGCGCTGGTCGACAGCACCGGCGCGGTGATCGCCGTCCGCGCCGTGCTCGGCCTGGCCGCCGCCATCATCACACCGCTGTCGATGGCGATCCTGCCGAAGATCTTCGCCCAGGACGAGCTGCAGAAGGCCATCGCCACCTGGACCGGCGCCACCGCGCTCGGCCTGCCGATCGGCCCGCTGGTCGGCGGCTGGCTGCTGAACCACTTCTGGTGGGGTTCCGTCTTCGTCTTCAACGTCCCCGTGGTCGTCGCCGCACTGATCGCCGGCGTGTGGCTGCTGCCCAACGACAGCAGGCGCCACGAGGCGGAGGCCGCGCGCGCCGCCGGCCTGACCCCTGTCGAGGAGAAGCACGGCTCGTTCGACCTGATCGGCACCGTCCTCAGCGCCGTGGGCATCACCGTCCTGGTGTACGGCACCATCCTGCAGCCGACCAAGGGCTGGGACGACGTGCAGGTGACCGGCTCGCTGACCGCCGGCATCGTGCTGCTGGCCGGCTTCGTGCTCCACCAGCGGCGCATCTCCCACCCGCTGGTCAACCTCAAGCTGTTCAGCGACCACCGGTTCGGCTGGGGCTCGCTGATCGCGGTCTTCGTCCAGTTCGCCGTGGTGGGCATCCTGTTCGTGCTGCCCCAGTACCTCCAGGGCGTGCTCGGCGCCAACGCCTTCGGCACCGGCCTGCGGCTGCTCCCGATGATCGGCGGCCTGATGGGGGCCGCCGCGCTCAGTGACGGCCTGGTCTCCAAGCTCGGGACGCGCATCATCATCCCGATCGGCCTGCTGCTGCTCGCCGGCGGCGGCCTGCTCGGCTCCTTCACCGAGAACGGCGACGGCTACGGGTCGGTGGCGCTGTGGCTGACCATGACCGGTCTCGGCTTCGGCCTGGCGATCGTGCCGGCCACCACCCTGGTGATGTCCTCGCTGCCGCCGGAGCGCTCCGGCGCGGGCACCAGCCTGCTGGAGACGCTGCAGCAGGTCGGCGGCGTGCTCGGCGTGGCCGTGCTGGGCAGCCTGCTCAGCTCGCGCTACCTCGACCGGCTGTCCACCGACAACCTGCCGGCGCCCGCGGCCCACGCCGCGCGCGACTCGGTGCTCGGCGCCGACGCGGTGGCCGCCGAGCTCCAGGACAAGGCCCTGCTCGCCTCCGCGCACAGCGCCTTCGTCCACGGCATGGGCCTGGTGCTCCTGGTGTGCGCGGTGTCCTCGTTGGTGGCCGCCGTCCTCGCCGTGGTGTTCCTGCCCGCCCGGTCGCAGGACCCGGCGCTGCTGAAGGCCAAGGAGTCCGAGGAGGCCAGGAAGGCCGAGAAGGCCGAGGCGGCCGAGGCGGCGAAGAAGGCGCAGGCGGCCGCCGACGGCACGGCCCAGGACACGGAGGATGGCAGCACCACCAACGAACGCGGAGAATCGCTGGTATGAACGCCAGAGAGATCTCCACCATGCCCGCGACATCGACCCTCGGTCTGCGCGAACGCAAGAAGCTGAAGACTTGGCGGAGCATCCGGCGCGAGGCGTTCCGGCTCTTCGCCGAGCAGGGCTACGACGCGACGTCCGTCGACCAGATCGCAGCGGCCGCCGAGGTCTCGCAAAGCACGTTCTTCCGGTACTTCCCCACCAAGGAGGACGTCGTCCTCATGGACGAGTACGACTCCATGCTCGGTGACGCCCTGGGCAACCGCCCGGTGGACGAGCCGATCGTGGACGCCGTACGGCACGCCCTGTCCGACTCGCTGGCCAGACTGCTGGCCAGCGACCGGGAGGAACTGCTCTTCCGCACCCGGCTGACCTTCAGCGTCCCGTCGATCCGGGCGCGTTCGCTGGAGGAGCAGTTGCAGAGCCAGGCCGCCATCGCCCAGCTGATCGCCGAGCGCACCGGTCGCGACGGCGACGACCTGGAGGTCAAGTGCGTCGCCGCGGCCATCATCGCGGTGCTCACCACCGTGATCTGGCACTGGGTGGAACACGACGGCGTCGGTGATCTGACGGCGCTGTACGACAACCAGCTCGCCCTTCTCTCCCAGGGCCTGCACCTCTGACGCACCGCCGGCCAGGACGCCGCCGGTCGATCCGGGCCCGCGTTTCGCTTCGCCTCGCCCCGCCGCCACGCGGCGGGGCGAAGTGCTGCCAGGGTGTGAGGTGCCTGGGCAGGCGCTCTGGGCGATGGGTGGGCATCCAGAGGTTGCCGGTGAAGGCGCGGTGGATGGCTTCGAAGGCGCCGATGCCGTGTTTGCGGGCGGAGTCCAGGTAGGAGCGCACGCTGAGCCAGGCCGTGGCACCGTCGTCGGACTGGTGGCAGCCGGAGATCTTCAGCTGGGTCCTGGCCGGCCGGCCGCACCCACCATCTGTCACATCGTCAGGCAGGCACCTCGCACTCAACCTTCTGAATGCTTACACCTCCTCCGACTTCGCTGCCGGCCAGGCGTTTGTTTCGGGCCCTGCCGGAAAAGCGTCTCAAGACGCCGGGAGGTTTTTGTCCCAGCGATATGAAAAGGAACTTCTCCGGGGTCACCCCTACGGTTTTCCCAGGACCCGGATAGGGGTGCGTTAGGGGTGGTCCGGGGTGGGGATCGATACACCGCCCACGGTAGCCTCGTCGCATGTCCGTCGGCCTGTGACCAAGGAGAAATGGTGACCGCATCAGGCACGTGGAAGACCTTGGTGGAGAGCGACAGCCCCGAGGGAATAGTGCTTGCCGTCGACTTCGACACCACCGGTCGACCCGAAGCACGCTTTTCCGATCTGGTGGCGAACATGGGGTCGGCCTTCGAGGTCTGGGAGTCCGTACCGCCGAACGTCGCGCCGGGACAGTCCCTGTCCGGCGCCGACTACGTCGACCACTGGGCGGCCCGCCTGGAGACGGAGCGCCCCAAGGTGCACGCCGTCCTGGGCTTCTGCGGTGGCGCCGTGTACGCCGGCGCGCTGGCCGAGCGGATCGGCCGGTACCAGGAAGTGCCGCCGCTGGTGGTCTTCGACCCCGAACTGTCCACCGCCCAGACACTGTTCTGGCAGTTCCACAAGGTGATCGGGTTCCTGTCCGACACCCTGTCGGCCCCGGAGATCGCCGAGGCGCGCTCCATCGGCGAGGAGGCCTTCCAGCGCATCACCGACGCGGTGGAGCTCAAGGACGAGCTGCTGCGGCTGATGCGGGAGTTCGGCATGCCGGCGCTGGAGCGGCTCGGGCTCGACGAGACCCGGCGCGAGGAGCTGTTCGGTGTCTTCGACTCCTTCCTCTGCTACCTGGCCGCCGCCAGCGAGATCGACCCGCGCGAGCAGTGGCGCTCGGCGGTCGCCTTCAACTCCACCAGCGCGCTCAGCGGTCTGAACGCCATGCGCAGCGCCGGTGTGGAGATCGAGGTCGGACGCGAGATCACCATCGAGGCCGACCACGGAACCCTGCTGTCCGACAAGGACATGGCCGGGGCCGTCGTCGACCTGCTCAAGAGCTGAGCGGCCGGCCATGCCTCAGACGATCAGCGCCTATCTGCCGCCGTCGGCCGCGCCGGGCACCGCCGTGCGTCTGCTGTGCTTCCCGCACGCCGGCGGCGGCGCCTCGGCCTTCGGAACCTGGCAGCGGCTCCTCGGCCCGGACGTCACCGTGCTGCCGGTCCAGCTGCCCGGCCGCGAACGGCGCGTCCAGGAGCCCAGGTTCACCAGCGTGCACGAGCTGGCCGCCGACCTCGACCGCAGCCTCGACCCGTTGCTGGAGAGCGGCCCGTACGCCTTCTACGGGCACAGCATGGGCGCGATCATCGCCTACCACCTGACGCGGCTGCGGGCCGCGCGCGGAGCGAGCCTGCCGCAGCGGCTGATGGTCGGCGCCTTCCCCCCGCCCCACCTTCTTGCCCCCGTGACCGAAGCCCTCAACCTGTCCGACGACGGGCTCGCGCAGTGGCTGGTGAACCTGGGCGGCATGTCTCAGGAGCTGCTGCGCTACCCGGAGTGGGTGCGGTCGGCGCTCGCCCTGCTCCGCGACGACCTGAAGATCTGCCACAGCCACCGGGCCGCCGGAGATCCGCTGCCCTGCCCGGTCGACGTCTTCGCCGGCGACCGCGACCCGCTGCTGCCGCTGGACGTGGTGGACGGCTGGGCGCGGCACACCACCGTGAGCTGCGACGTGCACACCGTGCCCGGCGGTCACTTCTTCCAGCAGGACTCGCCGGAGGTGTTCTTCCCGCTCGTCGCCGACCTGCTCACCCGCGAGCTGAGCCGCCGGTAGGCATCGGGGAACGACGGGAGCGAACCCCTAAGGGGAGGGGCGGCCGCCGGGCCGCCCCTCCCCTTCTCTTTGCCCGTGCGCGCCCCGAACGACTCAGGGCGCCGAAGGGCGGAGGGTGTTACCGGAATTCACCCTCCCCTTTTTTCCCGGGATTTTCCCGTGCCGCGATTCGCTTTGCTTTTCGGGGTCTTGCCGGCGGCGCCCGCACGCCGTGCGGCATTCACTCGGCATGAACTATTCCGCCGCCCCCCTGCCGCCTTTAGAGGTTGGTTAGAGCGCTATTAGCCCTGCTCGCGATATTGACTCGGAAGATCGCCCTCGATGAGAGGTACCTGGACCCCATGGCCAACGAGGACAAGCTCCGCGACTATCTGAAGCGCACCACCCTGGAACTGCGTCAGGCGAACGAGCGCCTGAAGCGGCTGGAGTCGGCGAAGAGCGAGCCGCTCGCGGTGGTCGGCATCGGGTGCCGCTATCCGGGCGAGGTGCGTTCGCCGGAGGACCTGTGGGCCCTGGTCGCTTCCGGTACCGACGCGATCGGTGACTTCCCCACCGACCGCGGCTGGGACAACGAGGGCCTGTACGACCCCGACCCGGACCACCCGGGCACCACCCACACCCGGCGCGGCGGATTCCTCTACGACGCCGGGGAGTTCGACGCCCCCTTCTTCGGGATGTCGCCGCGCGAGGCGCTGGCCACCGACCCGCAGCAGCGGCTGCTGCTGGAGACCGCCTGGGAGGCGTTCGAGCACGCGGGCATCGTCCCGGCGACGCTGCGCGGCTCGCGCACCGCGGTGTTCGCCGGTGTGATGTACGACGACTACGGCAACGGCCTGCACCAGATGCCGGAGGAGCTGGAGGGCTACCTGGGCACCGGCAGCGCCGGCAGCGTCGCCTCCGGCCGCATCTCGTACGTCCTGGGGCTTGAGGGCCCGGCCGTCACCGTGGACACGGCCTGCTCGTCGTCGTTGGTCGCCCTGCACCTGGCCGCGCAGTCGCTGCGCGACGGAGAGTGCGACCTGGCGCTGGCCGGCGGGGTCACCGTGATCTCGACGCCGGGTCTGTTCGTGGAGTTCAGCCGGCAGCGCGGCCTGTCGCTCGACGGCCGCTGCAAGGCGTACTCCGCCGACGCGGACGGCACCGGCTGGGGCGAGGGCGCGGGTCTGCTGCTCCTGGAGCGGCTGTCCGACGCGCGGCGCAACGGGCACCGCGTCCTCGGCCTGGTCCGCGGCACCGCGGTCAACCAGGACGGCGCCAGCAGTCGGCTCTCCGCGCCGAGCGGTCCCTCGCAGCAGCGGGTGATCCGCGAGGCGCTGTCCGACGCCGGGCTCACCACCGCGGACGTCGACGTGGTCGAGGGGCACGGCACCGGCACCACGCTGGGCGACCCGATCGAGGCGCACGCCCTGCTCGGCACCTACGGCCGGCAGCGCGAGGGACAGCCGCTGAAGCTGGGGTCGGTCAAGTCCAACATCGGCCACACGCAGGCCGCGGCCGGCGCCGCCGGCGTCATCAAGATGATCATGGCGATGCGGCACGGGGTGCTGCCCAGGACGCTGCACGCCGAGGAGCCCAGCCCCAACATCGACTGGTCGACCGGTGCGGTGGAACTGCTCAACGAGGCGGAGCCGTGGCCCGAGACCGGCCGCCCGCGCCGGGCCGCGGTCTCCTCGTTCGGCATCAGCGGCACCAACGCGCACGTCATCCTGGAGCAGGCGCCGTCCGAGCGGGAGGACGCCGACGGCGACGCCGGGCAGGAGATACCCGCGGCGGCCACCGGATCCGAGACGGCCGACGCGTCCTCCGACGCGCCCGCCCCCGTCACTTGGCTGCTGTCGGCCCGGAGCGAGGAGGCCGTCCGCGAGCAGGCCCGCCGTCTGTCGGCGGCCGCCGCCGACGCCGTGACGCACCCCGCGGACGCCGCCCGCACCCTGGCCTTCAGCCGTACCCACTTCGACCACCGTGCCGCCGTGGTCGCCGGATCGCGCGAGGAGCTGACCGCCGGGCTCACCGCTCTGGCGGCGGGCGAGTCGGCGCCGGGTGTGACGGCCGGCGCCGTCCCGGGCCGCACCGGCAAGACCGTGTTCGTCTTCCCCGGCCAGGGGTCGCAGTGGGCCGGCATGGGTCTCGAACTGGCGGCCCAGTCACCGGTGTTCGCCGCGCGGCTGGGCGAGTGCGAGGCCGCGCTCGCGCCGTTCGCCGACTGGACCCTGACCCAGGCGCTCGGCGACGCCGAGGCGCTGGAGCGGGTGGACGTCGTCCAGCCCGCGCTGTGGGCGGTCATGGTGTCGCTGGCCGCCCTGTGGCAGGCGCACGGGGTGACGCCCGACACGGTGATCGGCCACTCCCAGGGCGAGATCGCCGCCGCCACGGTGGCCGGCGCGCTCTCCCTCGAGGACGGCGCGCGCGTGGTGGCGCTGCGCTCCAAGGCCCTGGTCGCGCTGGCAGGCCAGGGCTCGATGTCCCAGGTGGCGGCCCCCGCCGAGCAGGTGGAGGAGCGGCTCGAACCGTGGCGCGGGCGGGTCTTCGTGGCCGCCGTCAACGGCCCCTCGGCCACGGTGATCTCCGGTGAGACCGCCGCCGTGGAGGAGGTGACCGCGGCGCTGGAGGCGGACGGGGTCCGAGTGCGCCGCATCCCGGTGGACTACGCCTCGCACTCCGGGCACGTCGAGGCGATCGAGCGGGAACTGCTCGACCTGCTGGCCCCGGTGCGTCCGCGCGGCACCGCGATCGCCTTCCACTCCACGGTCACCGGCGAGCTGCTCGACGGCTCGGAGGTCGACGCCGGGTACTGGTACCGCAATCTGCGCCGGCCGGTCCTGCTCCAGCCGGTGGTCGCCGAGCTGGCCCGCACCGGCCACACGCACTTCGTGGAGATCTCGCCGCACTCGGTGCTCAACGGCCCCTTGCAGGACTCCCTGCCCGAGACCGCCGCGGTGATCCGCACGCTCCGCCGCGACGGCGACACCCTGGCGCACTTCCACACCGCGCTCGCCACCGGTCACACCCGCGGGCTGGCCGTGGACTGGAGCACGGTCGTCGCGCCCGACGGGCCCCGGGCGGAACTGCCCGCCTACCCCTTCGAGCGGGAGCGGTACTGGCTGGTGCGGCCCGCCGGCGGCGACGTGACCTCGGCCGGCCTGACCGCGGCGGAACACCCGCTGCTCGACGCCGCGCTCGAACTCGCCGACGGCGGACTGGTGCTGACCGGCCGTCAGATGCCCGCCGGTCACTCGTGGCTGGCCGGGCACTCCGTGCTGGGCAACGCGCTCCTGCCGGGCACCGCGTACGTCGACCTCGCGCTGCACACCGTCGATCTGCTGGGCGGCGGCACGGTCGAGGAACTGACCCTGGAGGCCCCGCTGGCCGTCCCGGAGGCCGCCGCGCTGCGGTTCCGGGTGAGCGCCTCGTGCGCCGACGCGGCGGGCCGGCGCGGTCTGGAGATCCACTCCCGCGCCGACGCCGAGGACGCGCTGTGGGTCAGGCACGCCACCGGCGTCCTCGCCCCCGCTCCGGAGTCCGCCCCCGCCGACGACCACCTGCGGCCCCCGGCCACGGCCGTGGCGCTGCCGGTGGAGGGCCTGTACGAGCGTCTGGCGGAGCGGTCGATCGGCTACGAGGAGGTGTTCCGCGGCCTGCGCGGCGCCTGGCGGGACGGCGACGACCTGTACGCCGACGTCGAGGTGGCCGCGGACGTCTCCGGTCACGCCATCCACCCGGTGCTCCTGGACGCCGCGCTGCAGAGCCGGTTCCTGGAGATCCCGCACGAGCGGACCGCGGACGAGGAGATCTCGCTGCCCTTCGCCTGGTCCGGGGTGCGGCTGCACGCGGTGGGCGCGACCGCCCTGCGGGTGCGGATCTCCCGACGTCCCGACGACTCGTTCGCACTGCTGGCCGTCGACCCCGCGGGCCGTCCCGTGATCGAGGCCGAGGCGGTCGTCACCCGCTCGGTCCGTCCGGACCAGCTGGTGCAGCGCACCGGCGACCCGCTGTACGCGCTCGACTGGGTGCCGACCACCCTGCCCGCGGCCCCGGAGCAGGAGGTGCCCGAGGTCACGGTCCTGTCCGTGGCCCCGGGCACCGGGATCGACGAGGTCCGCGCGGCGGTCGCGGAGGCGCGCGCGGCGGTCGCGGCGCTGCCCGCCGACGGCCTGCTGGCCGTCGTCGGCCACGGCGCCGTCGCGGCACTGGCCGGCGAGGAGCCGGCCGACCTCGCGGGCGCCGCGGCCTGGAGCACGGTCTCCACCGCCTTGGCCGCCCGCCCCGACGCGTTCGTGCTGATCGACGTCGACGGCACCGGGACGGCCCCCGAGGACGGCCCCCGCGCCGCCGGGCCCGACACGGACGCGGACGAGCCGGCCGGGCTGGCCCTGCGGGCACTGGCCGCGGGCGAGCCTCGGATCGCCGTACGCGGCGGCGACGTGCTGGCCCCCCGTCTGGTCCGGCACCGCCCCGGCCCGGCACCCTCCGCTCCCGAGGGCACCGTGCTGGTGACCGGGCCCGGCGCCGAGCCGCTCGCGCGGCACCTGACCGGCCGCCTCGGCCTGGCGCACGTGCTGGTCCACGCCGACCCGGCCGACGGTCTCGACGCCGCCCTGGCCGTCGTACCGGCCGAGCACCCGCTGTCCGCGGTCGTGCACACCACCGCCGACGCGGACGGCACGGCGGCGCCCGACGCCCTGATCGAGGCCGCCTGGGCGGTGGACGCGGCCACCCGCCTGCCGGGCGTCGCCCACTTCGTCGTCCTGACGCCCGCCGGGGCCGCGACCGGCTCGGCCCCGGGCGAACCGGCGTCCTTCCTCGACGCGCTCACCCGCCGGCGCGGCGCCCAGGGCAACCCGGCCCGTACGGTCGCCTGCGCGTCGGTGGACGGGCTGGACCTGCCGGTGCTGTTCGGCGAGGAACCCCGCCTGGTGACGGCCCGGATCGAACTGGCCGCCGCCCGCCGCTCGGCCGCGGCCGTGCCCGCGGTGCTGCGCGGGCTGGTCCGCGGCAGGACCCAGGCCGCCGCGGGTGACGCCGACCTCGCCGCGCGGCTGGCCGGACTGCCGGAGGCCGAACGCGACCGGCTGCTGCGGGACCTGGTGCTCATGCACGCCGCGGCTGTGCTCGGCCACAGCGGGGCCGACGGTCTGCGCGAGGAGCAGGCTTTCCGGGAGCTGGGCTTCGACTCGCTGACCGGTGTGGAGCTGCGCAACCGGCTCAACGCCGCCACCGGCCTCAAGCTGTCCGCGACCCTGGTCTTCGACCACCCCAGTCCGGTCGCGGTGGCCGGCCACCTGCTGGCCGAGCTGTCCGGCGAGCGCGGCGCCGCGGCGCCCGCGCCGCGGCGCACGACCACCGTGGACGAGCCGATCGCCCTGGTGGCGATGGGCTGCCGTTACCCGGGCGGGGTCCGCTCCCCGGAGGACCTGTGGGAACTGGTCGCCTCCGGCACGGACGCCATGACGACGTTCCCGACCGATCGCGGCTGGGACCTGGACAACCTCTACCACCCCGACCCCGACCACGCGGGCACGACCTACACCCGGCACGGCGGATTCGTCTTCGACGCCGGTGACTTCGACCCCGCGTTCTTCGGCATCTCGCCCCGCGAGGCGCTGGCCGTCGACCCCCAGCAGCGGCTGCTGCTGGAGACCGCCTGGGAGACGTTCGAGCGCGCCGGGATCGACCCGACCTCCCTGCGCGGCAGCCGTACCGGCGTGTTCACCGGCCTGATCTACACCGACTACGGCACCCGCTTCGCCCCGCCCGCCGACCTGGAGGGATACATCGGCACCGGCAGCGCCGGCAGCGTGGTGTCCGGGCGGCTGTCGTACGTGTTCGGCTTCGAGGGTCCCGCGGTGTCGGTGGACACCGCCTGCTCCTCGTCGCTGGTGGCGCTGCACCTCGCCGCCCAGGCGCTGCGCTCGGGCGAGTGCGACCTCGCGCTGGCCGGCGGCGTGGCCATCATGTCCACCCCGATGATGTACGTGCACTTCGCGCGGCAGCGTGGGCTGTCGGAGGACGGCCGCTGCAAGGCGTTCTCCGCGGACGCCGACGGCACCGGGTTCTCCGAGGGTGCCGGTCTGCTGCTGCTGGAGCGGCTGTCGGACGCACGGCGCAACGGCCACCAGATCCTGGGTCTCGTCCGCGGCTCGGCGGTCAACCAGGACGGCGCGACCAACGGGCTCACCGCCCCCAACGGCCCCTCCCAGCGGCGCGTCATCGAGGCCGCGCTCGCCGACGCCCGGCTCACCCCGGCCGAGATCGACGCCGTCGAGGCGCACGGCACCGGCACCACGCTGGGCGACCCGATCGAGGCGCAGGCGCTGCTGGCCACCTACGGCCAGGAGCGCGAGGAGCCGCTGTGGCTCGGCTCGGTGAAGTCGAACATCGGTCACACGCAGGCGGCCTCCGGCGTGGCCGGAGTGATCAAGACCGTCATGGCGATGCGGCACGGCGTGCTGCCCAGGACGCTGCACGTCGGTGAGCCGACCCCGCACGTGGACTGGTCCGCGGGCGCTGTGAGCCTGCTGACCGAGTCGACCGCGTGGCCGGAGACCGGCCGCCCGCGCCGGGCCGGGGTGTCGGCGTTCGGGATGAGCGGCACCAACGCGCACGTCGTGCTGGAGCAGGCGCCACCGGTGCCGGCGCCCGCCGCCGCGCAGACTCCCGCGGTGCTGCCGTGGCTGCTGTCGGCGAAGTCCGAGGACGCGCTGCGCGACCAGGCCCGTGCCCTGTCGGAGCTGGACCTCGACCCGGCGGAGATCGGCCGCTCGCTGGCGACCGGCCGTGCGCACCTCGACCACCGTGCCGCGGTGGTGGGCACCGACCGGGAGGAACTGCTCGACGGGCTACGCGCCCTCGCCGCCGGAATGCCCGCCCCCGGCCTGGTACGCGGCACC
>NZ_JARAZV010000058.1:0-634 GCF_033795085.1 Streptomyces sp. AK08-02 | reverse complement strand
CACCGTGCCGCGGTGGTGGGCACCGACCGGGAGGAACTGCTCGACGGGCTACGCGCCCTCGCCGCCG
Organism: Streptomyces sp. AK08-02; assembly: GCF_033795085.1. Classification (NCBI taxonomy): domain Bacteria; kingdom Bacillati; phylum Actinomycetota; class Actinomycetes; order Kitasatosporales; family Streptomycetaceae; genus Streptomyces; species Streptomyces sp. AK08-02. The sequence continues at coordinate 567 of NZ_JARAZV010000058.1, read as the reverse complement.
GAATGCCCGCCCCCGGCCTGGTACGCGGCACCACCGACCGCACCGGCAAAACAGCCTTCGTGTTCTCCGGACAAGGCTCACAACGCCTCGGAATGGGCCGCGACCTCTACACCCACCACCCCGTCTTCGCCGACGCCCTCGACACCGTCCTGTCCCACCTCCCCCACGGCCTGCGCGACATCATGTGGGGCACCAACCCCCACCTCCTCAACCAGACCCAACACACCCAACCCGCCCTCTTCGCCTACCAGACCGCCCTCCACCACCTCCTCACCCACCACGGCCTCACCCCCCACTACCTCATCGGCCACTCCATCGGCGAAATCACCGCCGCACACGTCGCCGGCATCCTCAGCCTCCACGACGCCGCCACCCTCGTCACCGCACGCGCCCACCTCATGCAATCCACCCCCACCCACGGCGCCATGGCCGCCATCCAGGCCACCCCCGAAGAAATCACCCCCACCCTCACCCCCACCGTCACCATCGCCGCCATCAACTCCCCCACCTCCCTCGTCATCAGCGGCGACCACGACACCGTCCACACCCTCACCACCCACTGGAAAA
>NZ_JARAZV010000057.1:0-639 GCF_033795085.1 Streptomyces sp. AK08-02 | reverse complement strand
GAGTACCGGCCGCCGACCCAGTCCCAGAACTCGAACATGTTCGCCGTGTCGATCCCGAAGCCGGCGACCTTCCCCTCGTTCGTCGACAGCGCCACGAAATGCCGGGCGACCGCCTTCTCGTCACCACCGAGCCCCGCCAGCAGCCACGACCGGGCCGACGTCGCGTTCGTGATCGTCTCGATCGTCGTGAACGTCTTCGACGCCACGATGAACAGAGTCTCGGCCGGATCCAGGTCCCGCACCGCCTCGTGCAGATCCGCGCCGTCCACGTTCGACACGAAACGGAACGTCAACTCCCGCGCCGTAAAAGCCCGCAACGCCTCATACGCCATCGCCGGACCCAGATCCGAGCCACCGATACCGATGTTGACGACATTCCGGATCCGCCGGCCCGTGTGACCGGTCCACTCACCCGACCGCACCCGCTGCGCGAACCCACCCATCCGGTCCAGCACCGCGTGCACCGCCGGCACCACGTTCTCACCATCGACCTCGACCACCGCGCCCCGCGGCGCCCGCAACGCCGTGTGCAGCACCGCCCGGTCCTCGGTGATATTGATCTTCTCACCCCGGAACATGGCATCCCGCAACCCGAACACGCCCGTCGCGACGGCCAGTTCCTGGAGGAGAGCGAGAGTC
>NZ_JARAZV010000017.1:0-290259 GCF_033795085.1 Streptomyces sp. AK08-02 | reverse complement strand
GCCGGAGCGGGCGCCGGGGCAGCGGCGGCGGGCGCCGGAGCCGGTGCGGCCGGAGCCGGGGCAGCCGCCGGAGCGGCACCCGGGGCGCCGATCACGGCCAGCTTGGCGCCGACCTCGGCGGTCTCGTCCTCGCCGACCACGATCTCCAGCAGGACGCCGGCGACCGGTGCCGGGATCTCGGTGTCGACCTTGTCGGTGGAGACCTCCAGCAGGGGCTCGTCCTCCGCGACCTCCTCGCCGACCGACTTCAGCCAGCGGGTGACGGTGCCCTCGGTGACGGACTCGCCGAGCGCGGGCAGGACGACGTCCGTGCCCTCGGCGGAGCCGCCGCCGGAGGCGGCCTCGGCGGTGGGAGCGGGGGCCGGAGCCGCCTGCTCGGTGGACGGCTGGACGGCCGGGGCCGGCTCGGCGGGGGCGGGCGCCGGAGGGGCGACCTCCGCCGGGGCGGGGGCGGCCGCGGGCGCGCCCGTGCCGTCGTCGATGAGGGCCAGCTCGGCGCCGACCTCAACGGTCTCGTCCTCGGCGACCTTGATGGACGCGAGGATGCCGGAGACGGGCGAGGGGATCTCGGTGTCGACCTTGTCGGTCGACACCTCCAGCAGCGGCTCGTCGGCCTCGACGCGCTCGCCCTCGGCCTTCAGCCACCGGGTGACAGTGCCCTCGGTGACGCTCTCACCGAGCGCCGGAAGGGTTACGGAAACCGCCATGGTTTCGGTTGCTCCTTACGAAATTGCGGAAGTCTGTGTCGTCGTCCGTCGACCGAGGGTCAGTCGTGGGCGTGCAGCGGCTTGCCGGCCAGGGCCAGGTGGGCCTCGCCGAGCGCCTCGCTCTGCGTCGGGTGGGCGTGGATGAGCTGCGCGACCTCGGACGGCAGCGCCTCCCAGTTGTAGATCAGCTGGGCTTCGCCGACCTGCTCGCCCATGCGGTCGCCGACCATGTGGACGCCGACCACGGCACCGTCCTTGACCTGGACGAGCTTGATCTCGCCCGCGGTCTTGAGGATCTTGCTCTTGCCGTTGCCCGCGAGGCTGTACTTCAGAGCGACGACCTTGTCCGCACCGTAGATCTCCTTGGCCTTGGCCTCGGTGATGCCCACGGAGGCGACCTCGGGGTGGCAGTACGTCACCCGGGGCACGCCGTCGTAGTCGATCGGTACGGCCTTCAGACCGGCCAGACGCTCTGCCACCAGGATGCCCTCGGCGAAGCCGACGTGCGCGAGCTGGAGCGTCGGGACCAGGTCACCGACGGCGGAGATCGTCGGGACGTTCGTCCGCATGTACTCGTCGACCAGGACGTAGCCGCGGTCCATCGCGACGCCCTGCTCCTCGTAGCCGATGCCGGCCGAGACCGGACCGCGGCCCACGGCGACGAGCAGCACCTCGGCCTCGAACTCCTTGCCGTCGGCGAGGGTGACCTTGACACCGTTCGCGGTGTACTCGGCCTTCGAGAAGAAGGTGCCCAGGTTGAACTTGATGCCGCGCTTGCGGAACGCGCGCTCAAGAAGCTTGGAGGAGTTCTCGTCCTCCAGGGGGGCCAGGTGCTTCAGGCCCTCGATGATCGTGACGTCCGTACCGAAGGACTTCCACGCGGAGGCGAACTCGACGCCGATGACACCGCCGCCGAGGACGATCGCCGACTGCGGCACCCGGTCCAGGACGAGGGCGTGGTCCGAGGAGATGATCCGGTTGCCGTCGATCTCCAGGCCCGGCAGCGACTTCGGCACGGAGCCGGTCGCCAGCAGGACGTGGCGGCCCTGGATCCGCTGCCCGTTCACGTCGACGGAGGTGGGGGAGGAGAGCCGGCCCGCACCCTCGATGTAGGTGACCTTGCGAGAGGCGATGAGGCCCTGGAGTCCCTTGTACAGGCCCGAGATGACCTCGTCCTTGTACTTGTGGACCCCCTGGACGTCGATGCCCTCGAAGGTGGTCTTCACGCCGAACTGCTCGCTCTCGCGGGCCTGGTCGGCGATCTCGCCCGCGTGCAGCAGGGCCTTGGTGGGGATGCATCCCCGGTGCAGGCAGGTGCCGCCGACCTTGTCCTTCTCGATCAGGGCGACGTCAAGCCCCAGCTGGGCCCCGCGCAGCGCCGCGGCGTAACCGCCACTGCCACCGCCGAGGATCACTAGGTCGAAAACGGTGCTGGCGTCGTTCGCCACGTCACGTCCTCCATGCATTGCGCCGTACGCCGGTCGTCAGTGACCGGGCGGCGGCTGGTGTCCGGCCGCTCTTCCTTCGGCCCTGTGGTGGGGGCCCTGTCCTGCCGAGCCCATCTTCGCACTTGTCGGAGCCGGACGAGACGCCGGGCCTGTGTGAGAGACGCCCCACACGTGTAGGAGGGCGGCGCGATGTCCTACCTTCAGGGGCGCGGGGAACTGCGCGATCGACCACACACGACCCGCACCCGCCGGACCGCACCCGGTATCGAGCTGTGAGGCGCAGCGGGACCCCGGACTACCCGCCCACGAGGTCCCGCTGCCCAAACCCCCTAAAACACCCTCAGCCCAGATCGCCGGCAGCGGTCAGCTCGGCCAGCCGCACCAACGTACGAACCGCGGTCCCGGTCCCACCCTTGGGGGTGTATCCGAAGGGTCCCCCCTCGTTGAACGCGGGCCCCGCGATGTCCAGGTGCGCCCAGGTGATCCCCTCACCCACGAACTCCCGCAGGAACAGCCCCGCGACCAGCCCGCCGCCGGCCCGCTCACCCATGTTCGCGATGTCGGCCGTGGGCGAGTCCATGCCCTTCTTCAGGTGGTCCGGCAGCGGCATCGGCCACGCCGGCTCCCCGACCTCCTCGGCGGCCTCGTGCACCGCGGAGCGGAACGCGTCGTCGTTCGCCATGATCCCGTACGTCCGGCTGCCCAGCGCCAGCACCATCGCGCCGGTCAGCGTCGCCACGTCGACGATCGCGTCCGGCTTCTCCGCCGAGGCGGCCCACAGGGCGTCCGCGAGGACGAGACGGCCCTCGGCGTCGGTGTTGAGGACCTCGACGGTCTTGCCGCTGTACATGCGCAGCACGTCACCGGGACGGGTGGCGGAGCCTGACGGCATGTTCTCGGCGAGCGCCAGCCAGCCGGTGACGTTGACCTGGAGGCCGAGCCGCGCGGCGGCGACGACCGCGGCGAAGACCGCCGCCGCACCGCTCATGTCGCACTTCATCGTCTCGTTGTGCCCGGCGGGCTTGAGCGAGATGCCGCCCGAGTCGTAGGTGATGCCCTTGCCGACGAAGGCGAGGTGCTTGCTCGCCGCCTCGTGCGTGTACGTCAGCTTCACCAGCCGGGGCCCGGCGGCGGAGCCGATGCCGACGCCGAGGATGCCGCCGTAGCCGCCCTCCTCCAGCGCCTCCTCGTCGAGCACCAGCACCTCGATGCCGTGCTCCTCGGCCGCGGCCTGCGCGACGGCGGCGAAAGCCTCCGGGTTGAGGTCGTTCGGCGGGGTGTTGATCAGGTCGCGGGCCCGGTTGAGCTCCTCGGTCACGGCGGTGGCACGGGCGACGGCCGCCTTGAACGCGGCGTCGCGCGGCTTGCCGCCGAGCAGGGTGACCTCTCCGAGCGGCCCCTTGCCGGTCTTCGCGTCCTTGCCGTCCTTGCCGATCTCCTTGTACGCGTCGAAGGAGTACGCCCCGAGCAGGGCGCCCTCGCCGATCGCGCCGGCGTCGGCCGCGTCCTCGATGGGCAGGGCGAAGGCGGCCTTCTTGGCACCGGCGAGGGTGCGGGCGGCCACACCGGCGGCCCGTCGCAGGGCCTCGGCGCCGAAGGTCTCGTCCTTCTCGGGCAGCTTGCCCAGGCCGACGGCCACGACGATGGGTGCCTTGAAGCCTGCCGGAGCGGGCAGCTTGGTCACCTCGCCCTCGGCGCCGGAGGCACCGAGGGTCCCCAGGACGTCGGCGAGCTTGCCGTCGTACGCCTTGTCCACGGCCTCGGCGCCCGGTGCGACGACCGGGCCCTTGCCGCTCTTGGCGACACCGACGACGATCGCGTCGGCCCGAAGGCCGGGCGCCGCAGCGGTGCTGAGAGTGAGAGCAGTCACGGTGGTGATTTCTCGCTTCCGTCTGAAAAGTCCGTCTGAAGAGACTCTGTGGCCGAGTGGAATGGGTCGACCAGGCCCGACGAGCGACCCTAAATCCGGCCTTGGAGGGCGGTCGGCACCGGGGGTGGTACACCCGGCACGAGCCTACGCTCGGCAGCCGGTTTCGCTCATTCCCGCGAACGTGAGCAGCCTCAGCGCAACGCCAGCACGATCAGTGCGGCCGTCGCGGCCGTCTCCGCGAGGGCGCCGAAGACATCGCCGGTGACCCCACCGAAACGGCGTGTGCAGCGCTGCAGCAGGCGTTCGGCGGCGGCGCAGCCCGCGATGACCGCGAAGGCGGTACGGACGATGTCGAACGCCCCGAAGAACGCGCCGAAGCCGGCCGCCGCGATCGTCACCAGGACCGCCACCAGCAGCGCGGAGCGCACGGGCACCGTTCCCGCCACCGCCGCCCCCAGCCCCTCGGGCCGGGCGGGCGGCACACCGGTACGGGCGGCCAGGGTGAGGGCCAGCCGGGCGGCGGTCGCCGAGACGACGGCCGCGAGGGCGCCCCGGGCCCCGGAGTCGCCGTACGCCTCCGCGAGCGCCGCCACCTGGGCCAGCAGCACGAACACGAGGGCCAGCACACCGAACGGGCCGATGTCCGACTGCTTCATGACGCGCAGCGCGTCCTCGGCGGGCTTGCCGCTGCCGAGACCATCGGCGGTGTCCGCGAGACCGTCGAGATGCAGACCCCGGGTGAGGACGGCGGGCACGGCGGCCGTGGCGACGGCGGCGAGCAGGGCGCCGGCGCCCAGGAACAGCATGACCAGCCCGACCCCGGCGGCACACGCGCCGACGGTCAGGCCCACCACCGGCGCCCACAGCATGCCGCCGCGCGCCGCGTCCCGGTCCCAGCGGATCACCCTCACCGGCAGCACGGTCAGCGTCCCGAAGGCGAACCGGAGCCCGGTGAGAGGGGTGAGCGGGCCGGACGGCGTGGTCTGGGGCGGAGGCGTGGACACCGGCGCAGAGTACCCGGCGGGTTGGGAACTGCCCAGGTCGGCGGCGTACAACCAGTACTTGTCGGGTGATACCTGGATAAAGTGCGCTCATGGGTCATTGGCTGGATCGGAACATCGTCGAACCGGGCAAGCTGCCGCTGCTCCTGGCGCTCGCCGCCTTCGTACTGACGTTCCTCATCACCCGGGTCGTCACCCGGATGATCCGCGCGGGCAAGGGACCGTTCGGGAACGTCAAGGCGGGCGGGATGCACATCCATCACGTCGTGCCCGGGGTCGTGCTGACGGTCGTGGGCGGGTTCGGGGCCGTTACCAGCGGGCAGCACGGGTTCGGCGCGGGTCTGTGCGCGGTGTTGTTCGGGATGGGCGCGGGCCTGGTGCTCGACGAGTTCGCGCTGATCCTGCACCTGGACGACGTCTACTGGAGCGAGGCCGGCCGGCAGAGCGTCGAGGTCGTGGTGCTGACGGCGGCACTGGTCGGGCTGGTCCTCCTGGGCTTCCTGCCGTTCGGGGTGAACGACCTCAGTGACGAGGACGTCCAGAACCGGGGCGAGGCCATGGCCAGCGTCGGCGTCAACTTCCTCTTCTCGCTGATCGCCCTGAGCAAGGGCAAGGCCCGCACGGCGATCTTCGGCGTGATCGTCCCCTTCGTCGCGATCCTCTGCGCGCTCCGCCTGGCCCGCCCGGGCTCCCCCTGGGCCAAGCGCTTCTACGGCCGCCGCCCCCGCGCCCGCTCACGCTCGACCCTGCGCGCCTACCGCCACGACCGCCGCTGGATCGGCCCCCGGCGCCGTGTCCAGGACCTGATCGGCGGCAAACCCGACCCCGAACCGGCCCGCGCTCCCGCCGTGCGCCGGTGACGCAGCGCCGAGACCCCGCACAGGACGAGTACGGCCACGATGGCCGCCAGATGTTCCTTGCCCGCCAGGTTGTCCTTCAGGACCACCTCCACCACCATCGCGACGATCACCGCACCCGCGGTCACATACGCCCGGTAGCGCCACCCCAGGAACACGGCGAGGCCCACCACGGCCGCCGACGGACCCGTGTCCACGACGTGCGCGTCAGTGCCGGGCAGCCCCAGGAAGCCCGCCGGGCCCACGGCGACGCCCACGCGCGCGTAGAGCGTGCCGGCGAGGGTGGCGACGTACGCGATGGTGAGGGTGCGCCACCAGCCGAGGCAGATCTCGGCGAGACCGAAGACGATCAGGATCTGCGCGAGGGCGCCCCAGACCGGCAGGTCGGGGGCGGGCACGAAGAGGGAGAGCGGGGTGCGCAGCAGGGCGAGCCCGAGAGGGTCCTCGGCACGGACGGCACCGACGTCCTGGACGAATCCGTAACCCCAGGACCGGTTCTGCGTGAACTGGACGAGCGCGGTCAGACACACGACACCGAGCGTCATGGGCAGCGCCCGCCACCGCCGCCGGAGCAGGGGCCCACGGACGGTGACGTACAGCCGCCCCCATTCGGCCCGGGCCAGGCGGACGACCGTGCTCATGCCCCGGTCCTCATCCGTGCGTGTTCGTCCACGTGCTCATCTCTTCGACTCCAGGTGCCTGCGGTGCACCCACTTCGGCAGTCCCGGCGCCTCCAGGAAGCCCTCCGCGCGCGCCGCGGCGATGCCGATGCGCGGCAGGTCCGCGCTCTTCTCGAAGAGCAGGAACCGGGGCTCCCAGATGGGCCGGTACTTCGCGTTGGCGCGGTACAGCGACTCGATCTGCCACCAGCGGGAGAAGAAGCTGAGCAGCGAGCGCCACAGCCTCAGCACCGGCCCCGCGCCGATGCGCCCGCCACGTTCGAAGACGGAACGGAACATCGCGAAGTTGAGTGAGACCTGAGTGATCCCGATCTCCTGCGCACGCTGGAGAAGTTCGATCACCATGAACTCCATCAGCCCGTTGTCGGAGTCGCGGTCGCGCCGCATGAGGTCGAGCGACAGCCCACGCGGCCCCCAGGGCACGAAGGAGAGCAGCGCCCTCAACTCACCCGCCTCGCCCGCGCGGCTGTCGATGCATTCGAGCATCACGCACTGCCCGTCGGCCGGATCGCCGAGCCGCCCCAGCGCCATGCTGAACCCGCGTTCGGTGGCGCCGTCCCGCCAGTCGTCGGCGCGCCGGAGGAGGTAGGTCATCTCGGCGGCCGGGATGTCGGCGTGGCGCCGGATGCGCACCGTGTAACCAGCCCGTTTGACCCGGTTGTAGGCCTGCCGGACGGTGCGCATGGCCCGTCCGTCCAAGGTGAACTCGGCGGTCTCCACGAGGGCCTCGTCGCCGAGTTCGAGGGCGTCCAGGCCGTGCCGCGCGTACACCGTGCCGGCCTCCTCGCCGGCCCCCATCACGGCCGGGATCCAGCCGTGTGCGCGGGCCTCGGCGAGCCACGGTTCGATGGCGCCGGGCCAGGCCTCGGGGTCGCCGATCGGATCACCGGCGGCCAGGGAGACCCCGCCCAGGGCGCGGTACGTGACGGCGGCCTTGCCGGTGGGGGACCAGATGACGCTCTTCTCGCGGCGCAGGGCGAAGTAGCCGAGGGAGTCGCGGTCGCCCTGCCGGTCGAGGAGGGCGCGCAGCCGGGCCTCGTCGTCCTCGGTGAGAGGGTCGACGGCACGGCGGGAGCGGAAGGCGGCGTAGAAGACGGCGAGGATCAGCACCGTACTGATGACGTTGATGACGACGTCGACCCAGTTGGGCGTGGAGATCCCGGCGAAGCCCGAGTCGTCGGCGGCGACGGAGATCAGCCGCATCGTGCCGTAGCCCCAGCGCTCCAGGAACGTCGAACGGTGGGTGTCGTGCGCCTCGTTGGCGACCGTGACCAGGAGCGCCGCGAGGAGGGAGCAGACGAGCAGGCCGCCGACCGCGACGGCGGCGGCGAGCCGCGGGTTGGAGCGGTCGCCCTTGGCGTAGAACTCCCTCCGCCCCACGACGAGCGCGGCGACGAAGGCGGCGGTCAGGACGAGCGAGATCCAGTTCTGCGCGTGCTCCCGGATCTCCGCGAAGAACATGGCGAAGCCGAACAGCAGCAGGAACAGCGAGCTGATCACGATGTTCAGGATCCAGGCGGCCCGCTTGCGGCGCCGCATGGTGATCGCGAGGAACATCGTGAACACACCGGAGGCGAAGCCGGCGGTCAGCAGGTACGGCGTGAAGAAGTTCTCCTCGTTGTGCCGCCGTACGTCGTTCCCGAAGGAGACCCACACCGCGCTGAGCAGGTTGACGAAGGTGACGACCCGCAGATACCAGACGGCGAACGCGGCGGCCCGCCGCGAGGCGGTGGTACTGGCACTTCGCTGAACGTTGGGCGTGAGCCGGGTATCTCCCATGGGGAGTGATCATATGGGGCATGTCGCATGACATGCCCCATATGCCCGTCGGTGGCCGGGTGGCCGGGTGGCCGTCCGGTCAGACGGCTTCGGGCTCCTGCGGCTTCTCCGCGTCCTCGGCGTCCTCGGTCTTGGAGGCCTCCGGGCTCTTCGGGGTCTCCAGGGCCTCAGGCTTCTCCGGCAGCTCCGCGGCCAGTGCCGCCGCTGCCTGGACCAGCGGGAGGGCCAGCAGTGCCCCGGCTCCCTCACCCACGGTCACCCCGTGGTCGAGCAGCGGCTCCAGCGCCATCCGGTCCAGGGCCTTCGCCTGGGCCGGCTCACCGCTGCTGTGGCCGGCGAGCCACCAGTCCGGCGCCCGGAAGGCGACCCGCTGCCCGACCAGCGCGCACGCGGCCGACACCACGCCGTCCAGGATCACCGGCATCTTGCGCACCGCGCTCTGCAGCAGGAACCCGGTCATCGCGGCGAGGTCGGCTCCGCCCACCGTCGCCAGCAGCTGCAACTGGTCCCCGAGCACCGGCCGGGCGCGCCGCAGCGCGTCGCGGATCGCGGCGCACTTGCGCATCCACGCCAGGTCGTCGATCGGCAGCCCGCCCCGCCCCGTGACGACGGACGCGTCCGTCCCGCACAGCGCGGCCACCAGCACCGACGCGGCCGTGGTCCCGCCCACGCTCACATCGCCCAGGACCACCAGATCCGTACCGGAGTCGGCTTCCTCGTCGGCCACGGCGACCCCCGCCAGGAAGGCGGCCTCCGCCTCCTCGGGGGTCAACGCGTCCTCGACGTCGATCCGCCCGCTGCCACGCCGTGTCCGGTGCCCCGCGACCTCGGCGGGCAGCGCCTCCGGCTCGCAGTCCAGAGCCATGTCGACGACCCGTACGGGAACCCCGAGCCGCCGCGCGAGCACGGCGACGGGGCTGGAGCCGTCGAGAACCGCCCGCACGGACCGCTCGGCACTGCCGGCGGGGCGCGCCGACACGCCCTGCCCGGCGATCCCGTGATCCCCCGCGAACAGCACCACACGCGGTCGTTCGACGGGCCGCACCGGCACCGAGGACTGTGCCGCCGCCAGCCACTCACCCAGGTCGTCGAGGCGCCCGAGCGACCCGGGCGGCACGATCTGGCGCTCCCGTCGCGCCTCCGCGTCGCGGCGCACACCGCCGTCGGGGCGCTCGATCAGATCGGTGAAGTCGTCGAGATTAAGCGAGCTCATTCGCCGAACAGTACCGGCAGCGATCGAACAGGGCGCCGTCACGTTGGAGCCATGTCATTGCACCCGGGACGGCTATCCCCTACGTAACGTTTTGATGCGTAATGTCGCACGGCGCTTCAGCGCACCGCAGCAGTGCACCGCTTCAGCAGGAGCCGCCCATGTCCCCCGCCTCGAAAGCGACCGTCCCACCGGAGACCGACGGGTTCCACGAGCCGCGCCGCGAGGACTGCCCCTGGTGCGGTTCCAAACGGCTGCGCACCCGCCTGCGCACGCCCGACCCGCGGCAGCGCGGACTGGGAGGCCCGGGCACGTTCGTCGTCGACGAGTGCCGCGACTGCGCCCATGCCTTCCAGAACCCGCGCCTCACGGCGGAGGGCCTCGCCCTTCACCATCAGGACCTGCCCGCGGCCTGCCACCCCGTCGCGCCCGGCAGACACCGCGCGGCGGCCCGGGCGATGCTCGCCTTCCGCGAACCGGAGAGCTGGCTCGACGTCGGGACGGGCGACGGGGCCTTCCCGGCGGCGGCGAAGCGCCATTTCCCGTACACGGCCTTCGACGGCGTGGACACCACGCGCCTCGTCCAGAAGGCCCGTACCGCCGGCCACATCGAGGAGGCCTACCGGGGCCACCTCACCGACCCGGCCATCGTCAACCGACTGAGGGCCCGCTACGACGTCGTCAGCATGTTCCATCACCTGGAACACACCCCGGACCCCCGCGAGGAACTCCGCGCGGCCCTCACGGCCCTGCGCCCCGGCGGCCACCTACTGATCGAGGTCCCGGACCCGCACTGCGCGTTCGGCACCCTGCTGGGCAGGTGGTGGCCCTGGTACGCCCAGCCCGGCCACCTCCACCTCATGCCGCTGGCCAACCTGGTGGCGGAACTGGAGTCCCAGCACTGCGCGATCGTCGCGACGGACCGCCGACAACCCCACATCCCGTACGACCTGACGGGCGCCCTCACCGTGGCCCTCACCCGAGCACTCCCGGCCCGCCGCACACCCCTGCTCCGGGCGGCGACCCCATTCTTGGCCCTGACCACGGCTCTGGACCACGCCCTGGCCCCCTTCCTGCGCCGCACCCGCTTCGCGAACACCTACCGAATCATCGCGAGGAGGGGCGCGACAGCCCCTTAAGGGGCGCGGGGAACTGCGCGATCAGCCCCCACCGGGCCTGCAGCCGAACAGCAGGCTGCTGACGTGCACCTCTCAACCCCGCAGCACAACCGCCTGCCCGGCCACCACCAACAGCACGTGCTCACACTCCGCCCCGAACGCCGAGTTCAGCCGCCCGAGCTCGTCCCGGTACCGCCGCCCGGACGCCGTGGCCGGCACGATCCCCGACCCCACCTCGTTCGACACGGCGACAACGCTTCGCCGCGTGGAACGCACCGCCGCCGTCAACTCCCGCACCCGCCGCCGCAACTCCCGCTCACCGCCCCCGGCCCACTCCGCGTCGTCCCACGCCCCGACCTCGTCCATCGCGTCCGTCAGCCACAGCGACAGACAGTCGATGAGCAGCGGCGCGCCGTCGTCCTTCAGCAGCGGTACGAGGTCACAGGTCTCGGTGGTACGCCACGACCCCGGCCGCCGCTCCCGATGCGCGTGCACCCGCGCCGCCCACTCCCCGTCCCCGTTGCGTGTCCCGCCCGTGGCCACGTACAGCACGTCGGGGAACGCCTCCAGCCGCCGCTCTGCCTCCACCGACTTGCCCGACCGCGCCCCGCCCAGCACCAGCGTCCGCCGGGGCACGTCCGGTACGTCCTCGTAGACGCCGACCGTCAACGTCGTACCGTCCGGCACCGCCCGCGCGCCCGCCGCCGCGAGCCTGCGCCGCAGCTCGGCGCCCGGGGGAACGTCATGGTCCAGGTGGACGGCGACGACATCCGTGGCCGGGCCGAGCGCGCCCGCCGCCCGCAGCCGGGCCAGGGCGTCGGGCCGCCCGACGACGTCCGCGAGGACCATGTCGTACGAGGGACCGTTCGCGTCGAGCCCGGCCGGTGCCGCGCCCGGCGGCAGATACAGCAGCCGCTGTCCGTCCGGGCCGGTCACCGCGTATCCCGTGCCGTGGGAGTCCATCGGGACCGCGCGCACCCGGTGCCCGGTCAGCAGCGCCAACTCCCGCCCGTCCGGCACCCGTCCGGGCTGTGGCAGGCCCGCCGGCACCTCCACGGCGGGCCCGTCGTGCGGATGCGACAGCAGCACCTGCCGTACCCCGCCCAGCGAGTGCCCGGCGCGCGCCGCCGCCAGTACGGCGCCGGGGGTGAGGTCGAGCAGCAGCGTGCCGTCGACGAGCAGCGCGGTGGCCGCCCGCGCGTTCCCGCCGAGCGCGCCGGCGCAGGCCGCGCACGCACAGTCGGGGCGCGGGAGACCCGCGGGGGCACCGGTGCCGAGCAGAGTGAGTTCCACAAACCTGATTTTCGCGTGTCCCCGCTGGTCTTGCGCGTCCGGCCGAGCCTGTCCGGCGGATCAGGCCGGAAGACGCTCGCGGTGCCAAGCCCCGCGTCCCCGGCATGATCCGCCGGACAGGCTCTAGGCTCTAGGCTCTCGGACACAGGAGCCGGATCAAGATCCGGCTCCTGGTCTGCAGCGGTTCATATCTTGGAGGCGTACATGGCGGCATGGACGTGGCGGTTCGAGAACACCGACGGGGCGGAGGTCCAGCCCGCGGTGGAGCCCGAGGAGTTCACGACGCAGGGGGACGCCGAGTCCTGGATCGGTGAGTACTGGAAGGACCTTCTCGCAGGCGGCGCGGAACAGGTGCACCTGTTCGAGGACACCACAAAGATCTACGGCCCGATGAGCCTGCGCGAGGCCCAGGAGGCGTAGCGGCACTTGGTAGGGGCGTCCCGAAGGGCGCCCCTACAGGGGCGCGGGGAACTGCGCGACCAGCCCCCACCGGCCGGCGGCCGACGAACAACCGCTCAACCCCGAACCCCGCACAGGTGCAGCAACGCGGCCACCTGCCGATAGGGATCCGTCCGCCCCGCCCGCTCCTCCACGGCCAGCAGCGCATCGACGTCAGAAGCAGAGGGCATCTCCGCATCGTCGGACGCCGTGTCCGTGAACACCCGCACCCCGTACCACGCGTGCAACGGCGCCCCGATCCCGGCGAGCGTGCCGGTGAGGGTGGACAGCCGGTCGGCGCGCACCTCAAGCCCGAGCCGGTTGACGTACGAGTCCGTGTCGAAGGCACCGAGCGCACCCGCCCAGTCCCCGGCGAGCCCCGACCGCATCGCCAGCGCGTCGCCGTTGCGCACCAGCAGCGACAGCAGCCCGCCCGGCGCCAGCATCCGCGCCAGCCCCGCCAGCAGCGCGTCCGGCAGTTCGACGTACATCAGTACGCCATGACAGAGCACGACGTCGAAGCTGCCCGGCAGGAAGTGCACCCCCGTGTCGCGGCCGTCGCTCTCCAGGAGCCGGACGCGCTCACGGATGCCCTCGGGCTCGGCGGTGAGCGCCTCACGCGCCGCGTCGAGCATCCTCGGGTCCTTCTCGACACCGGTGACGTGATGGCCGGCCCGGGCCAGCCGCAGCGCCTGCGTGCCCTGACCCATACCGACGTCGAGCACCCGCAGCCGCTGCCCGACCGGGAACCGCCCGGCTATCTGCTCGTCGAGCTGCCGGGCCACCAGTTCCTGCCGTACGACATTCCGCAGCCCGCCCAGCCTGTGCAGCCAGGCATCCGCCGCGCCCCCGGAGAACGACGTAGTGCTCAGGGCCGCTCTCCGCGCTTGACCTGAGGCTTGGGCAGCCGGAGGCGACGCATCTGGAGAGAGCGCATCAGCGCGTAGGCGACCGCGCCCTTCGTCCGCTCGTTCGGGTAGCGGGCGGCCAGCTGCTTCTTCATCCGGAACGCGATGAAGACCGAGTCGACGATGATCAGCACGATCACGAAGAGCCACAGCAGCAGCGCGATGCTCTGCAGCGCACCGACCCGCACCATGCTCAGCACGAGGATGATCACGGCCATCGGCAGGAAGAACTCGGCGACACAGAAGCGCGAGTCCACGAAATCGCGCGCGAAACGGCGCACCGGTCCCTTGTCGCGGGCGGGGAGATATCGCTCGTCCCCGCTGGCGAGCGCCTGGCGCTGCCGATCCATCGCGGCACGGCGCTCGTCGCGCTGCCGCTTGGCCCCCTCCTTACGCGTCGTCGGAGTACTGGCCACGCTGCGGCGCTGGGACTGGGCCTGACTCCGCTTGGGAGTGGGCCTGCCCTTCGGGGCCTGCGGGTCACGGGTCTGCTTGGAGTCGGTCACCAGCGCCTTGTCGGCGGGGGCCTTCTCTTCCTTGGCACGGCTACGGAACACAAAACCCAAGGGTACGGGGTATCGGGGCATGGACCCCAGCCGAGTGGGGAACGATCCGGCAACACCGGGCGTCTGTAGAGACAAGCGGTAGGGGGTCACCTACTCCCTACGCCGGAGTGGGACAGATCGCGGTCGTCCTTGGGGATGAGCGCATCGGGCCCGGAACAGTGCGGTAATGGAGGCAGGGCCCGTACTGTTGGTCCTGTTGCAGGTGCTGGAGCTGGAGTCCGTCAGAAGGGGGCGCGCGAAGCCCATGAGCGGTGTCATGAAGCGTATGGGGATGATCTTCCGCGCGAAGGCGAACAAGGCCCTTGACCGGGCCGAGGACCCGCGCGAAACCCTCGATTACTCGTACCAGAAACAGCTGGAGCTGCTCCAGAAGGTGCGCCGCGGAGTCGCCGACGTGGCGACCAGCCGCAAGCGGCTGGAACTGCAGCTCGCCCAGCTGAACAAGCAGTCCTCCACGCTGGAGGACCAGGGCCGCAAGGCGCTCGCGCTGGGCCGTGAGGACCTGGCCCGCGAGGCGCTCTCGCGCCGCGCCGCCCTCCAGCAGCAGGTCACGGACCTGGAGACACAGCACCAGACCCTCCAGGGCGAGGAGGAGAAGCTCACCCTCGCCTCGCAGCGCCTCCAGGCCAAGGTCGACGCCTTCCGCACCAAGAAGGAGACGATCAAGGCGACGTACACCGCCGCCCAGGCCCAGACCCGGATCGGCGAGGCCTTCACCGGCATCTCCGAGGAGATGGGCGACGTGGGCCTGGCGATCCAGCGTGCCGAGGACAAGACGGCACAGCTCCAGGCGCGGGCCGGCGCGATCGACGAGCTGCTCGCCTCGGGCGCCCTCGACGACCCCACGGGCATGGCGAAGGACGACATCCAGGCCGAGCTGGACCGACTGTCCGGTGGCACGGACGTTGAGCTGGAGCTGCAGCGCATGAAGGCGGAGCTGGCCGGAGGTTCGTCGTCGGGGCAGCAGGCCATCGAGGGCGGCGCGGGTCAGCAGCAGTCGCAGCAGCCGAAGGACACCCCGCGTTTCGACAAGCAGTAACCCGCAGCGCGGTGACCCACAGCGGTGACCCGCGTCTGTAGGCCACGCCTGAGGAGGGCGACATGATCGTACGGATCATGGGGGAGGGCCAGGTGAGGCTGGCGGACAGCCACCTCACCGAACTGAACAAGCTGGACGACGTGCTCCTGGCGGAGATGGAGATCGGCGACGGCCCCGGCTTCCGCCGCACCCTCCAGGCGCTTCTGTCCAAGGTCCGCGAACTGGGCGAGCCCTTGCCCGACGACTCGCTGGAACCCTCGGAACTGATCCTCCCGTCGCCGGACGCGACGCTGGAGGAGGTCCGGGAACTGCTGAGCGACGACGGACTGATCCCGGGGTGAACCGCGCAGGTGGGCGCAGCCCCGGCCGTGTTTCCCACCCACTCACCCGTACGCCGTACCGTTGGCGACCGTGAGCACACTCCAGCGCGCCCGATGCCACCTGAAAGCACACCCTCTCGCGCTGGACGTGGCCCTCGCGGCAGCCGTCCTTCTGTGCATGCTGGGCGCCTCGTTCGTCGACCCCCACGGCCCACACCGCGGCGCCTGGACCGCCCGCACCCCCGACGCCCTCAGCCTGATCCTCATGGTGCTCGGCGCCGCGGCACTCGTCCTCCGCCGCCGCGCCCCCATGAAGGTGCTCGCGTTCACCGGTACCGCCTCCCTCGTCGAGTCGGTCACCGCCGATCCCCGCGCCCCCGTCGCGATGTCCGCGGTGATCGCCCTCTACACCGTCGCCTCGACCACCGACCGCACCACCAGCTGGCGCGTCGGCCTCCTCACGATGACCGTCCTCACCGGTTCCGCGATGCTGGCCGGCCCCCTGCCCTGGTACGCGCAGGAAAACCTCGGCATCTTCGCCTGGACCGGCATGGCCGCGACCGCGGGGGACGCCGTACGCAGCCGCCGCGCCTTCATCGTCGCCATCAGGGAGCGCGCCGAGCGTGCCGAACGCACCCGCGAGGAGGAGGCCCGCCGCCGCGTGGCCGAGGAGCGGCTGCGTATCGCCCGTGACCTGCACGACGTGGTCGCCCACCACATCGCCCTCGTCAACGTCCAGGCCGGAGTCGCCGCGCACGTCATGGACAAGCGCCCCGACCAGGCCAAGGAAGCCCTCGCCCACGTACGGGAGGCCAGCCGCTCGGCGTTGAACGAGCTGCGCGCGACCGTCGGCCTGCTGCGCCAGTCCGGTGACCCGGCGGCGCCCACCGAACCCGCTCCCGGTCTGCACCGGCTCGACGAGCTGGTCGGCACCTTCCACAACGCCGGACTCCAGGTCGAGGTGGCCCGCGCCGACCAGGACACCACCCTCCCCGCGGCCATCGACCTGGCCGCCTACCGGGTGATCCAGGAAGCCCTGACGAACGTACAGAAACATGCGGGACCGGAGGCGAAGGCCGAGGTCAGCGTCGTACGGGTGGGGCCGAAGATCGAGATCACCGTGCTGGACAACGGGCCGGGGCGGGGAGCGGGCCAGGAGAGGCAGGAAGGTCCGGAGGGCCCGGAGGAGGGCGGCGGGCACGGGTTGCTCGGGATGCGGGAGCGGGTCACCGCGGTCGGCGGCAACTGTACGACCGGTCCCCGCTACGGAGGCGGCTTCCGCGTACATGCGATCCTGCCGGTGAAGAGCAGCCCGCGTCCCGCGGACGGCGCGGGCAGCCCCGTACAGCGAACCGCCTGACCGCACACCCATACGTAAGGACCGTGTATGACGATCCGTGTCCTGCTCGCCGACGACCAGGCACTGCTGCGCAGCGCCTTCCGCGTGCTCGTGGACTCGGAGGCCGACATGGAGGTGGTCGGGGAGGCGTCCGACGGGGCGGAGGCGGTGCGCCTCGCGCGGGAACAGCGTGCCGACGTCGTACTGATGGACATCCGGATGCCGGGCACCGACGGACTGGCCGCGACCCGGCTGATCAGCGCGGATCCTGGGCTCGCGCATGTACGGGTGGTGATGCTGACGACGTTCGAGGTCGACGAGTACGTGGTGCAGTCCCTGCGCGCGGGCGCGTCCGGGTTCCTCGGCAAGGGCGCCGAACCCGAGGAACTGCTCAGCGCGATCCGGGTCGCCGCCGGGGGCGAGGCGCTGCTGTCGCCGGCTGCCACCAAGGGGCTGATCGCCCAGTTCCTCGCCCAGGGCGAAGTGCTGGACGACGGCAGGGATCCCGCCCGCGCCGACCGGCTGGACGCGCTGACCGGGCGGGAGCGCGAGGTGCTGGTGCAGGTGGCCGGCGGACACTCCAACGACGAGATCGCGGAGCGCCTCGAGGTCAGCCCGCTGACGGTGAAGACGCACGTCAACCGGGCCATGGCCAAGCTGGGCGCCCGGGACCGGGCCCAACTCGTCGTCATCGCCTACGAGTCGGGCCTGGTACGTCCAAGGGTGGAGTGAGTTCCGCGGGGCGTACTGCGGTCGGAGTAGGGACCGGGTAAGGAAACGGGACCTGGGAGCTAGGGACCGGGGGTGTTCCATGGCCCAGGGTGTAGGGGCGGGCGCTCATATGGGTGACACACCCACGCAGACGTGTAGGTGTGTCCCGTGCGTCCTTCCTCCGCTCGGGCCACAGAAGAGAGACGCTCACCCATGTCCTGGCTGTCCAGGTTCAGCCTCGCGCAACGGGCCCTGATAGGCCTGATGTCGATCGTCGCGATCGTCTTCGGAGCGATAGCGATACCGCAGCTCAAGCAACAGCTGCTGCCCACCATCGAACTCCCGGTGGTGTCCGTCCTGGCGCCGTACCAGGGTGCGTCCCCCGATGTGGTCGAGAAGCAGGTCGTCGAGCCGATCGAGGACAACCTCGAAGGCGTCGACGGCATCACCGGAGTCACCTCCACCGCCAGCGAGGGCAACGCCCTCATCACCGCGTCCTTCGACTACGGCAACGACACCAAGCAGCTCGTCGCCGATGTCCAGCAGGCCGTCAACCGGGCCCGTGTGCTCCTCCCGGACGGTGTGGACCCGCAGGTGGTCGCCGGTTCGACGGACGACATCCCGACCGTCGTCCTCGCCGTCACCTCCGACCAGGACCAGCAGGCCCTCGCCGACCGGCTCGACCGCACGGTGGTCCCCGACCTGCGGGCCATCGACGGCGTCGGCCAGGTCACGGTCGACGGCGTACGGGACGTTCAGGTCACGGTCACCCCGGACGAGCGGAAACTGACGGCGGCGGGCCTCAACTCCGCCGCCCTCGCCCAGGCACTCCAGGCGGGCGGCGCGACCGTACCGGCGGGCTCCTTCGACGAGGCCGGCACCAACCGCACGGTCCAGGTCGGCGGCGGCCTCACCTCGGTGAAGCAGATCGCGGACCTGATGGTCGCGGGCGCGCCCGGTTCCAGGACCAAGCCGGTTCGCCTCGCCGACGTGGCGACCGTCAAGCAGGAGTCCGCCAAGGCCGACTCGATCACGCGTACGGACGGCAAGCCCAGCCTCGCCGTCACCGTCACGATGGACAACGACGGCAGCGCGGTGGCGATCTCCGACGCGGTCGGGGACAAGCTCGCCGACATGCGCAAGGACGTGGGCACCGGCGCGACCATCACGGTGGTCAGCGACCAGGGTCCGGCGGTGGCGAAGTCCATCAAGGGCCTGACGACGGAGGGCGGCCTCGGTCTGCTCTTCGCGGTGATCGTCATCCTGGTATTCCTGGCGTCGGTCCGCTCGACCCTGGTCACGGCGGTCTCGATCCCGCTCTCGGTGGTCCTGGCCCTGATAGTCCTCTGGACGCGCGACCTGTCCCTGAACATGCTGACGCTGGGCGCGCTGACGATCGCGATCGGCCGGGTCGTCGACGACTCGATCGTGGTCCTGGAGAACATCAAGCGCCATCTCGGCTACGGCGAGGAGCGCCAGGAGGCCATCCTCAAGGCGGTCCGTGAGGTGGCCGGCGCGGTCACCTCGTCCACGCTCACCACGGTTGCCGTCTTCCTGCCGATCGGCCTGGTCGGCGGCATGGTGGGCCAGCTGTTCGGCGCGTTCAGCCTGACGGTGACGGCGGCTCTGCTGGCGTCGCTCCTGGTCTCCCTCACGGTCGTCCCGGTCCTGTCCTACTGGTTCCTGCGAGCCCCGAAGGACACCCCGGACGACGCGGACGAGGCCCGCAGGCTGGCGGAGGAGAAGGAGGCGAAGAGCAGGCTCCAGCGCGTGTACGTCCCTGTCCTGCGCTTCGCGACCCGTCGCCGTCTGACGAGCGTGGCGATCGCGGCGGTGGTCCTCATCGGCACATTCGGCATGGCCCCGCTCCTGAAGACCAACTTCTTCGACCAGGGCGAGCAGGAAGTCCTCACCGTCAAGCAGCAGTTGAAGCCGGGGACGAGCCTGGCGGCGACGGACGTCCAGGCGAAGAAGGTCGAGCGACTGCTCGCGGACGTGAAGGGCGTCAAGGACTACCAGGTGACGATCGGTTCGTCCGGCTTCCTGGCGGCCTTCGGCGGCGGCACGGACACCAACCAGGCCTCCTACCAGGTCATGCTGGAGGACTCGGCGTCGGCGGACGACGTCCAGGACAGCATCGAGGAAGGGCTGGCGAAACTCTCCGGCATCGGTACGACCACCATCGCGGCCGGTGACGGCTTCGGCAGCCAGGACCTGAAGGTGGTCGTGAAGGCGGCCGACGCGGACACCCTGCGCAAGGCGGCGGACGAGGTACGCGACACGGTGGCGGGCCTGGACGACGTCACCGACGTCACCAGCA
The DNA here is from genome assembly GCF_033795085.1 of Streptomyces sp. AK08-02. NCBI lineage: Bacteria > Bacillati > Actinomycetota > Actinomycetes > Kitasatosporales > Streptomycetaceae > Streptomyces > Streptomyces sp. AK08-02. The sequence goes on along the minus strand of NZ_JARAZV010000017.1, from coordinate 270,655 downwards.
ACCTGGCGCAGAGCGTGCCGCGCATCTCGGTGCGGGCCAACTCCAGGGCGGCTGCGGCCGGTTACAACCAGCAGACGCTGGGCGCGGCGGTGGCCGAGGCGGTCAAGGGCACGACGGCCGCCAAGGCGACTCTGGACGACACCGAGCGCGACGTCGTCATCAGGTCGGCGAAGCCGGCCGGGACACTGGCCGAGCTGAAGGCGCTGCGCTTGGGCGCGGTGAAGCTGGGTGACATCGCGGACGTACAGCTGGTCGACGGCCCGGTGTCGATGACCCGGATCGACGGCCAGCGGGCCGCGACGATCACGGCCCGCCCGACCGGCGACAACACGGGCGCGGTCAGCGCCGACCTCACCTCGAAGCTGGACGCGTTGAAGCTCCCCGCAGGTGCGACGGCGGAGATCGGCGGCGTGTCGTCGGACCAGGACGACGCGTTCAAGAACCTGGCGCTGGCGATGCTGGCGGCGATCGCGATCGTCTTCATGCTCCTGGTGGCCACGTTCCGCTCATTGATCCAGCCGATGATCCTCCTGGTGTCGATCCCGTTCGCGGCAACGGGCGCGATCGGCCTGCTGGTCGCCACGGGCACCCCGATGGGCGTCCCGGCGATGATCGGCATGCTGATGCTGATCGGCATCGTGGTGACGAACGCGATCGTGCTGATCGACCTGATCAACCAGTACCGCGCCCAGGGCTACGGAGTGGTCGAAGCGGTGGTGGAGGGCGGCCGTCACCGCCTCCGCCCGATCCTGATGACGGCCCTGGCGACGATCTTCGCCCTCCTCCCGATGGCGCTGGGAGTAACAGGCGAGGGAGGCTTCATCGCCCAGCCGCTGGCAGTGGTCGTCATCGGCGGCCTGATCACGTCAACGGCCTTGACCCTGCTGCTCGTTCCGACCCTGTACACACTGGTGGAACTGCGCAAGGAACGCCGGGCGAAGAAGAAGGCGGCGAAGCGGGAGCCGAAGGCGGAGGTACGGGAGCCCGCGGGAGTCTGAACCGCCGGTGAGCCGCCGAGCTGATGGACGAGAGGGCGGCAGGGTGTGCACACACCCTGCCGCCCTCTGTCTGCCTTGTTCTTAGGGATACGTATCTAATAAGTACATCCCCAAGAACGTGAGCGCACCCGAAACGGACACGAGTGGCGCCGCTCACCCGCCCACGCCGCCTACGGCAGCGCCAGCATCCGCTCCAGCGCCAGCTTCGCGAACTTCTCCGTCTCGCGGTCCACCGTGATCCGGTTCACCAGCTTGCCCTCGGCCAGGGACTCCAGGGTCCAGACCAGGTGAGGGAGGTCGATGCGGTTCATCGTCGAGCAGAAGCAGACCGTCTTGTCGAGGAAGACGACCTCCTTGCCCTCGGGAGCGAAACGGTTCGCCAGGCGGCGTACCAGGTTCAGCTCCGTGCCGATGGCCCACTTCGAGCCGGCCGGAGCCGCCTCCAGCGCCTTGATGATGTACTCGGTCGAACCGACGTAGTCCGCAGCTTCGACCACCTCGTGCTTGCACTCGGGGTGTACCAGGACGTTCACACCGGGGATCCGGGCGCGGACGTCGTTCACCGAGTCCACGCTGAACCGGCCGTGCACCGAGCAGTGGCCGCGCCACAGGATCATCTTCGCGGCGCGCAGCTGCTCCGTCGTCAGGCCGCCGTTCGGCTTGTGCGGGTTGTAGAGGACGCAGTCGTCCAGCGACATCCCCATGTCCCGTACCGCCGTGTTGCGGCCGAGGTGCTGGTCCGGCAGGAACAGGACCTTCGTCGAGTCGGGCTCGCCCTGCTCGAACGCCCACTGGAGGGCGCGCTCGGCATTGGACGACGTACAGATCGTGCCGCCGTGCCTGCCCGTGAACGCCTTGATGTCCGCCGAGGAGTTCATGTAGGACACGGGCACGACCTGGTCGGCCACCCCGGCCTCCGTCAGGACGTCCCAGCACTCGGCGACCTGCTCGGCCGTCGCCATGTCCGCCATCGAGCAGCCGGCGGCCAGGTCGGGCAGGACCACCTTCTGGTCGTCGCCGGTCAGGATGTCCGCGGACTCCGCCATGAAGTGGACACCGCAGAACACGATGTACTCCGCCTCCGGACGCGCCGCCGCGTCCCGGGCCAGCTTGAAGGAGTCGCCCGTGACGTCCGCGAACTGGATGACCTCGTCGCGCTGGTAGTGGTGGCCGAGGACGAAGACCTTGTCGCCGAGCTTCTCCTTGGCGGCACGCGCGCGTGCCACCAGGTCCGGGTCGGAGGGGGAGGGCAGGTCCCCGGGGCAGTCCACGCCGCGCTCGCTCCTCGTGTCGGCCTCACGGCCGAGGAGCAGCAGGGCGAGGGGCGTCGGCTGTACGTCGAGGTCCTGCGTCTGGGCGGTGGTCACGACACGCACCCTTTCTGTTCTTCCGGTCACGCCTTTTCGTCGAATTGACGTTATCTATCGTAACCCCTTCACGTCACTTTGACGAGGTTCATAGCGTCGATGTGACATGAATCCCGGAGTACGGATGCGGGCCGTCCACAGGCCGCTGTTCGCGTTTCCGCGCGTGTGCGAGCATGGAGGGGAGAAGAACGGAAAGAACAGACTCTCGGCCCGGAATGAATCCGCGGCCCCGCCGGTTGCACTCGTCGGCAGAAGTCTCCGTACAACCCGGGAGAGATGTAGATGTCCGTATCGGACGAGACCAGCACCGTCACCGACGGCATCATCCTGTCCGACGCCGCCGCGGCGAAGGTCAAGGCCCTGCTCGACCAGGAAGGCCGCGAGGACCTCGCCCTGCGTGTCGCGGTCCAGCCCGGCGGTTGCTCGGGTCTGCGCTACCAGCTGTTCTTCGACGAGCGTTCCCTCGACGGTGACGTTCTCAAGGACTTCGACGGCGTCAAGGTCGTCACCGACCGTATGAGCGCCCCCTACCTCGGCGGCGCCTCCATCGACTTCGTCGACACCATCGAGAAGCAGGGCTTCACGATCGACAACCCGAACGCGACGGGCTCCTGCGCCTGCGGTGACTCCTTCAGCTAAACCCGGACTCATACGCACGTCGTGCGCGTGAAGGCGGCGCCCCCTCCGACGGGGGCGCCGCCTTCACGCGTAAGCGGATGATCGCGAGCCGAACAGGCCTGCGGGTTACCGGGTTACCGGGCCACCGGCCACCGGGCTACCTCTTGGCGAAGTCGCCCTCGGGGATCGTCTGTCCCTCCGGACCCACTACCTTCCGGTCACCCAGCGGCTCGTCCAACCGCACCGTCTCGTACGTCGCCTTGGCGAGCATGATGCAGATCGTGCCCTTCTTCGTCGTCGAGGTCACGGTCACCTTCACCTCGCCGTTCTCCTTCGCCGACGCCGCGTACTTGCTGCACACCCCGCCCCAGAAGCCCACGGTCAGCTCCTTGCCGTCGCCGGAGACCGTGTAGCCCTCGATCTTCATGTCATGTGTCGTCGTCCCGGACGTCGGCTCGTCGCCCGGCGCGGTCGGCGAGGCCGTCGGGGACGGCTCCGCGCTCGACCCGGAACCGGAACCGGCCAGGTAGCGGGGGTCGATCGCCGGGTACGTCACCGTGTAACCCTTCGCGGCACCCTGCGCCCGTACCTCGAACAGCCATGACGGCACGAGCGCCGGCCGCCCCGACACGGTGTGCGAGGCCAGCCCGAACACCGCCTTGTCGACGGTGAGCGACTCCTTCTGTCGCGTCGTCCCCGTGGCCGTACCGCACGGCGCCTCCAGACGGTCCTTCAGCGGTACGGGGCTGGCGCAGCCCCCGATCCCCATACGGTGCTCCGGGGTCGCCACGGCCCCCGGCTCGTTGAGCAGGGCCAGAGTGGCCTTCGCACCGAGCACCGGATACGTGTCGCTCTTCACCGGCGTCGACAACTGGCCGCTGCCGGACACCACTTCGCCCTGCGCGCTGACCTGGAGACCGGTTGTCCAGCCGTAGGTGGGCAGGCCGCCGACCACCGGATCGGCGTTCACCACCCGCTGGGTGCCCAGGACCTGGCTCGCGTCCAGCTTCGCGTCGTCCTGGCCGACCGCCTTCAGAACCGGCGCCGCGGCCTTCTTCGCCGCCGCCTCGCTCACCGGATCGACGGTCGTCCCCTCGGCGCCGGACTTCTGCGCGCACACGGTCGTGCTCCTGCAGTTGTCGGGACCGCCGAGCAGATACCGACTGAAGGACCAGGTTCCCGGGGCGTGCCTGTTCACTCGCAGAAAGGGACCGGTCCCGTCGTGCGCCGTGCCGACCAGCCAGTCCTCGGCCTCCTGTACCGGCTTGCCCGCGACCCCGAGGGCCTTGGCCAGCCGGGTCACCTCGGCGGCCGTGATCTCTCCCTGGGCGTTCTTCGCCATCGTGTACACCGGCGCCGACGAGGGCCCGGCGGGCAGCGTGCCGTCCGCCCGGTAGGTCACGCCGTTCGGGTCGGGCTCGCCGGGCGCGATGCCGTTCGTACCGCCCGTGCCGGTCGTGTCACCCGTACCGCCGCCCCTGGTGTAGCCGTCGAGGGCCAGCGGCGGGGGAGTGGTGCCGTCGCCGCCCGGCGCCGAGGCGCCCGTACGGTCGTCGTCCTTCGAGCCGCCGACCGCGCTGGTGGCGAGGTACGCCCCGCCGCCCCCGACGAGCAGCACCGCGGCGGCGACCGAGGCGACCAGCACCGGGGACCGGCGCCGGGACGGGCGCTCGGCGTCGCTCTCCTCCGGCGTGGGCGCGGTGGCGCCGTCCGTGCCGGCCTCCGTGCCGCCGTCCGTGTCGGCCCCGGTGGCCGCCGTCTCGTCGTCGGCGGCGTCGTCGTGATCGGGTCGCTCGGTGTTCACCGCATCGCTCCTTCGGCTCCCAGCTGTCCCGGCTGTCCCGACCGGCCCGGCCCTGTCACCGACAGGCACCGGCGGGTCGTACGCCGTGTCCTCTTTACGGGGGACAGCGATGGGACGCGGCGGGGGAGCGCACGGTTCCCGTCGAGCGCTGGTCGACCGGGCGGGCGACGAGGTGGTCGACGCCGTGGCCGTCGGAGTACCGGCGCTCCCGGCCCGTCAGCCGCCGTACTCCGGCATCGCCTCCACCAGCCGCGCCGAGGCCGACGGGACGGTCACCCCGTGGATACGGGACGGGGAGACGGGCAGGGCGGTGATCCGGTCCGGGGCGGTCCAGTGCGGCGCCATCCGGGCGCAGTCGCCGCGCAGGGAGGCCAGATCCCCTTCGAGGTCGTGCGGAGCGGCACCCGGTCCCGAGTGCACGTGCTGGACCTGAAGAGCCTGATGGACCTTGAAGTTCGTCATACCGGAACCGTATGCACCGCATACCCGGCCGAGAAAGATCTACTATCGGGTAGTTTTGCCGCTACAGCGAGCGCGGGCCGACCGGGTAGCGTGAACTGTCAATCACCCTTCCCCTCGCAGGAGAGTGTCCTCGCCGTGCGTATCGCAGTCACCGGCTCCATCGCCACCGACCACCTCATGACCTTCCCCGGCCGTTTCGCCGACCAGCTCGTCGCGGACCAGCTGCACACGGTCTCCCTCTCCTTCCTGGTCGACAACCTCGACGTACGCCGAGGTGGCGTGGGCGCGAACATCGCCTTCGGCATGGGTCAGCTCGGCACCAGGCCGATCCTGGTCGGGGCCGCCGGCTCCGACTTCGACGAGTACCGCGCCTGGCTCGACCGTCACGGAGTGGACACCGAATCGGTGCGGATCTCCGAGACGCTGCACACCGCCCGTTTCGTGTGCACCAACGACGCAGACCACAACCAGATCGGCTCCTTCTACACCGGCGCCATGAGCGAGGCCCGGCTGATCGAGCTCAAGACCGTCGCCGACCGCGTCGGCGGACTCGACCTGGTCTCGATCGGCGCGGACGACCCGGAGGCGATGCTCCGCCACACCGAGGAGTGCCGCTCGCGGTCCATCCCGTTCGCCGCCGACTTCTCCCAGCAGATCGCCCGCATGGGCGGCGACGACATCAAGGTCCTGCTGGAGGGTGCCGCGTACCTCTTCTCGAACGAGTACGAGAAGGGCCTCATCGAGTCGAAGACCGGCTGGTCCGACGCGGAGATCTTGGCCAAGGTCGGTACCCGGGTGACCACCCTCGGTTCGAAGGGTGTGCGCATCGAGCGTGCCGGTGAGGAGCCGATCCTGGTCGGCTGCCCGGAGGAGGAGGCGAAGGTCGAGCCCACGGGTGTCGGCGACGCCTTCCGCGCGGGGTTCCTGTCCGGTCTGGCCTGGGGCGTCTCCCTGGAGCGTGCCGCGCAGGTCGGCTGCATGCTGGCGACTCTGGTGATCGAGACTGTCGGAACGCAGGAGTACCAGTTGCGGCGGGTCAATTTCCTTGAGCGGTTCCGTAAGGCTTATGGGGATGAGGCCGCGGTGGAGGTTCAGGGGTATCTGGGCTGAGTTCGTCGGGCGCGGGTGCGTGGGGGCTGGTCGCGCAGTTCCCCGCGCCCCTAAGGACAGGCCCCTCAACTCAACCGGCGGATCAGGTACGCCGTGCCTTGGTCCGCCTGCTCCTCGCCCACGTACTCCTGTTCCCGCATCTCGCACCACGCGGGAATGTCCAGGCGGGCCGCCTCGTCGTCCGAGAGGACTCGGATCGTGGCGCCCACTGGCACATCGCCGATCACCTTCGCCAGCTCGATCACCGGGATCGGGCACCGCTTGCCGAGGGCGTCCACGGTGAGCGCGCCCTCCTGCCGTACCGTCACCGGAGTCGGAGCGCCCAGCTTCTCCCGTACGGTCGCCACCGCGTCCGGCAGCGTGGACAGGAACCGGTCGACCTCCTCGGCCGGGGTCCCGAGCGGCAACGACACCCGCACGTTGCCCTCGCTCAGCACCCCCATCGCCCTCAGCACATGGCTCGGCGTCAACGTGCTGCTCGTACAGGACGAGCCGGAGGAAACGGAGAAACCGGCGCGGTCCAGCTCGTGCAGCAGAGTCTCCCCGTCGACATAGAGACAGGAGAAGGTGACGACACCGGGCAGTCGTCGCACCGGATCGCCGACCACCTCCACGTCCGTCACCAGCTGGGGCACGCGCGCCCGGATCCGCTCTGTCAGTTCCCGCAGCCGCACCGCCTCCTGGGCCGCCTCGGCCCGCATCGCGCGGAGCGAGGCCGCCGCCGCGACGATCGCCGGCAGGTTCTCGAACCCGGCCGCCCGCCCCGACTCCCGCTCGTCCACGGGCCCTTGGACGGCGAACCGCACCCCCTTGCGGACGGCGAGCAGTCCGACCCCTGACGGCCCACCCCACTTATGGGCACTCGCGGTCAGCAGCGACCAGGGCCCCGCGACCGCCGCCCAGCCGAGCGACTGCGCCGCGTCCACCAGCAACGGCACCCCGGCCGCCCGGCACACCTCGGCCACCTCCGCCACCGGCTGCTCCGTCCCCACCTCGTGGTTGGCCGACTGGAGACACGCCAACGCGGTGTCGGGCCGTACGGCGGCCTCGTACGCCCGGGCGGCCACGGCACCGGCGCGATCCACCGCCACGGTCGTCACCTCGCCGCCCGTCGCCTCCCACTCCTCCGCCGAATGGAGGACAGACGAGTGTTCGACCGCCGACACGATCAGGTGACGTCCGACGCGCCGCCGCCCCGCGAGAGCGCCCGCCACACCGGTGTGAACGGCCCGTGTGCCCGACGACGTGAACGTCAGCTCATCGGACCGGCATCCGACCGCCTCCGCCGCGGTCTCCCGAGCGGCGTCCAGCAACATCCGAGCCCGCCGTCCCTCCCTGTACAGACGTGCGGGATCGGCCCACCCCTCGTCCAAGGACGCCAGCAGCGCCTGCCGGGCAACAGGGTGAAGGGGAGCGGAGGACGCGGCATCGAAGTAGGACACACACCAACGCTAAGTCCTCCGCGGGGGGTACGCGGTCCTACCGAAGGGGCGCGGGGAACCGCGCGACCAGCCACACGCGACGCGCACCCGCCAACCAACAGAACCCCCCACCCCATTGGGCGCCCGACCCCCCATCAGACCCCTTCGGGGTGACCCCCGGCGCGTTGGGGACCCTCCCCGCGCGACCCCAAATTGCGTCCAGTAGGGTTTGGTCCGCATAAACATCCAAACCCCTGCCCGACGCAGGGCGGCGACCGACCACCGAGTAGGCAGGCCGCAGCCAATCCGCGCGGGCGAGACTCTCGGGAAGGCGCTACGTGAGTCCCAACGGCTCCGACCTCCCCCACGCCCTGGGGGGCGCGGGCGGTACCCCCACGCCGCGGCGCCCGTTGCGGCGGAAGCTGCTGCAGGCATTGACTGCGGGCCTGGTCCTCGCGACCGCGACCGGTTGCACATACAAGGACTTCCCCCGCCTTGGTATGCCCACCCCGACCACGGAAGAGGCTCCGCGGATCCTCTCCCTGTGGCAGGGATCCTGGGCAGCCGCGCTCGCCACCGGCGTGCTGGTCTGGGGCCTGATCCTGTGGAGCGCCATGTTCCACCGGCGCAGCCGCACCAAGGTCGAAGTACCTCCGCAGACCCGGTACAACATGCCCATCGAGGCGCTGTACACCGTGGTTCCGCTGATCATCGTCTCGGTGCTCTTCTACTTCACGGCACGTGACGAGTCGAAGCTCCTCGACACCTCCAAGAAGCCGGACCTCACGGTCAACGTCGTGGGCTTCCAGTGGAGCTGGGGCTTCAACTACATCGAGCAGGTGCCGGGTTCCACCGGGGACGCGAACACCGACGAGAACCTGGCAGCCATTCCGGACCGGTTCAAGAAGGACTTCCCGGCCAACGCCGGTGGCGTCTACGACGTCGGCACGCCCGGTACGAGGAACCCGCAGACCGGCAACCCCGGCCCGACCCTCTGGCTCCCCAAGGGCAAGACGGTCCGCTTCGTCCTCACCTCGCGTGACGTCATCCACTCCTTCTGGGTGGTGCCGTTCCTGATGAAGCAGGACGTCATCCCGGGCCACACCAACGCCTTCCAGGTGACCCCCAACAAGGAGGGCACCTTCCTGGGCAAGTGCGCGGAGCTCTGCGGCGTCGACCACTCCCGGATGCTGTTCAACGTGAAGGTCGTCTCCCCCGAGCGCTACGAGCAGCACCTCAAGGACCTCGCGAAGAAGGGGCAGACCGGTTACATTCCCGCCGGCATCGCGCAGACGAGCCACGAGAAGAACCGGGAGACGACAAACCTGTGAGCATCACCAACGAACCCCAGGGTGCCGCCGCAGCTGAGGACTCGTACGAGAACGAGCTGCCGGTACGGCGCAAGCAGCCCGGCAACGTGGTCATCAAGTGGCTCACCACCACGGACCACAAGACGATCGGCACGCTGTATCTGGTGACGTCGTTCGCGTTCTTCTGCATCGGTGGCGTGATGGCGCTCTTCATGCGCGCCGAGCTGGCCCGGCCGGGTCTGCAGATCATGTCGAACGAGCAGTTCAACCAGGCGTTCACGATGCACGGCACGATCATGCTGCTGATGTTCGCGACGCCGCTGTTCGCCGGTTTCACCAACTGGATCATGCCGCTGCAGATCGGCGCCCCCGACGTCGCGTTCCCGCGGCTGAACATGTTCGCCTACTGGCTGTACCTGTTCGGCTCGACCATCGCGGTCGGCGGGTTCCTCACCCCCTCCGGGGCGGCCGACTTCGGCTGGTTCGCCTACTCGCCGCTCTCCGACGCCGTGCGCTCCCCGGGCATCGGCGCCGACCTGTGGATCATGGGTCTGGCCTTCTCCGGCTTCGGCACCATCCTCGGCGCGGTCAACTTCATCACCACGATCATCTGCATGCGCGCACCGGGCATGACCATGTTCCGCATGCCGATCTTCGTGTGGAACGTGCTGCTGACCGCGGTCCTCGTCCTGCTGGCCTTCCCCGTCCTCGCCGCCGCGCTCTTCGCGCTGGAGGCGGATCGGAAATTCGGCGCACACATCTTCGATGCCGCCAATGGTGGTGCCCTGTTGTGGCAGCACCTGTTCTGGTTCTTCGGGCATCCAGAGGTGTACATCATCGCGCTGCCGTTCTTCGGCATCATCAGCGAGGTCATCCCGGTCTTCTCCCGTAAGCCGATGTTCGGCTACATGGGCCTGATCGGCGCGACCATCGCCATCGCGGGTCTGTCCGTGACCGTGTGGGCCCACCACATGTACGTCACCGGCGGTGTACTGCTGCCGTTCTTCTCCTTCATGACGTTCCTCATCGCCGTTCCGACGGGCGTGAAGTTCTTCAACTGGATCGGAACGATGTGGAAGGGGTCCTTGTCGTTCGAGACCCCGATGCTCTGGGCCACCGGCTTCCTGATCACCTTCACCTTCGGTGGTCTGACCGGTGTCATCCTGGCGTCGCCCCCGATGGACTTCCACGTCTCGGACTCCTACTTCGTGGTGGCGCACTTCCACTACGTCGTCTTCGGCACCGTCGTCTTCGCGATGTTCTCCGGCTTCCACTTCTGGTGGCCGAAGATGACCGGCAAGATGCTCGACGAGCGCCTCGGCAAGATCACGTTCTGGACCCTGTTCATCGGCTTCCACGGCACCTTCCTCGTCCAGCACTGGCTGGGCGCCGAGGGCATGCCGCGCCGGTACGCGGACTACCTCGCGGCGGACGGCTTCACCGCGCTGAACACGATCTCGACGATCAGCTCGTTCCTGCTCGGTCTGTCCGTGCTCCCGTTCCTCTACAACGTGTGGAAGACCGCGAAGTACGGCAAGAAGGTCGAGGTCGACGACCCCTGGGGTTACGGCCGTTCGCTGGAGTGGGCCACGTCCTGCCCGCCCCCGCGGCACAACTTCCTCACCCTGCCGCGGATCCGCAGCGAATCCCCGGCGTTCGACCTGCACCACCCTGAGATCGCAGCGCTGGACCAGCTGGAGAACGCCGGTCACGGCGAGAAGGCTCTCGCCGGCGGCAAGGAGGCGGGCAAGTGAAGGTCCAGGGCAAGATGTTCATCTGGCTCGCCGTCTTCGTCCTCGCCATGGCGATCGTCTACGGCGTGTGGTCGAAGGAGCCGGCCGGCACCACGGCGCTCTTCCTGGCCTTCGGCCTGTGCATCATGGTCGGCTACTACCTGGCCTTCACGGCCCGGCGGGTCGACGTGGGCGCGCAGGACAACAAGGAGGCCGACGTCGCGGACGACGCCGGTGAGGTCGGGTTCTTCAGCCCGCACAGCTGGCAGCCGCTCGCGTTGGGCATCGGTGGCGCGCTCCTGTTCCTGAGCGTCGCGATCGGCTGGTGGCTGGCGTTCTTCTCGGCCCCCATTCTCCTGATCGGCCTGTGGGGCTGGGTCTTCGAGTACTACCGCGGCGAGAACCGCACCCAGTAACACGCTCAGTGCTCAGGGGAGCCCGGACACTCCGTCAGGAGGGTCCGGGCTCCCTCTTTTGCCACACCCTCGTTCCCTCGCACGGATCACCCGCCGCGCCGAGGACGACGCACGTTCTTACGTTGAGGGCATGAGGCACTCACCGCGAAACCGTACGGTCGTCAGCTGCACCCTCCTGGTGGCCGCCCTGGGCGCGTCCACCACCGCCTGCGGCTCCGACGGCCACCCCCTCTCGGCGGAGCCGTACGACGCCGCTGAACAGATCTCCTTCGGCGGCGCCGTGGGCGACGGCAAGAAGGCCGACCCCGACAAGCCCCTGGAGGTCACCTCCGACGACTCGGACGACCGCATCACCGACGTCACGGCCGTCGACGCCGCCGGACGCTATGTGGCGGGCGAACTCTCCGCCGACGGCAGCAGCTGGCACAGCACCTCCCCGCTGGCCGCAGGTGCCCGCTACACGGTCCGGGTGAGCACGGAGGACGAGGACGGCGCCCCCGGCCGCGGGACGCGCACCTTCGACACCAGCAGGCCGACCACCAAGAAGCGCCTGAACGTCACGTTCGGCCCCAAGACGGGCACCTACGGCGTGGGTCAGCCCGTGACGGCCCAACTCAGCGAGCCCGTACGGGGGAAGGCGCAGCGCGCGATAGTCGAGCGCGCCCTCAAGGTGGACTCGACCCCCACCACCGAGGGCGCGTGGCACTGGGTGGACGACAAGGAACTCCACTACCGGCCCAAGGAGTACTGGCCCGCCAAGGCCACCGTCCAGGTGCGCAGCAACCTTCCCGGCCTCAAGATCACCGACCGGCTCTGGGGCGGCCAGGCCAAGCCCCTGAAGTTCACCACCGGCGACCGGGTCATAGCCGTCACGGACGCGTCGTCCCACGAGATGACCGTCTACAAGAACGACAAGGTGATCAACACCATCCCCGTCACCACGGGCAAGCCGGGCTTCGACACCCGCAACGGCGTCAAGGTCGTACTCGGCAAGGAGTACTTCGTACGCATGCGCGGCACCAGCATCGGCATAGCCGAGGGCAGCGCCGACTCGTACGACCTGCCCGTCTACTACGCCACCAGGGTGACCTGGAGCGGCGAGTACGTCCACGCCGCCCCCTGGTCCGAGGGCTCCCAGGGGTCCGCCAACGTCAGCCACGGCTGCACCGGCATGAGCACCAGCAACGCCGAGTGGTTCTACGACAACGTCCGCGAGGGAGACGTCGTCAAGGTCGTCAACTCCGACGGCAACACCATGGAGACCTTCGGCAACGGCTTCGGCGACTGGAACCTGGACTGGCCGAAGTGGCAGGGCGGAAGCGCCCTCACGACCACTTCTCCGGAGGGCTCACTTCCGGCCAACCAGGTACGCCTGACCCCGGAAAGCATCTGACGAGGGGCGCGGTATCCAGGGGCGCGGGGAACTGCGCGACAAGCCACAGCGCACCCGCACCCGCCCATGAAACCGGGCGCCCCACCCCACTAGGCGCTCAAGGCCTTTTTGACCCGCAACAAAGAAGCCAGCGCCGACGCGAACTCCACCGGATCCACCGGCAGGGTGACCGCCGCGTCGGCCCGACTCCACGTCGCCAGCCACGCGTCCTGCGGCCGCCCGATCAGCAACAGCACCGGCGGACACTGGAAGATCTCGTCCTTGATCTGCCGGCACACCCCCATGCCCCCCATGGGCACGGCCTCTCCGTCCAGCACACAGAGGTCGATCCCGCCCTTGTCCAGCTCCTTCAGGACAGCGGCGGGCGTCGCGCACTCGAGGAACTCGACCAGGGGAACGTCGGGAGCGGGTCGCCGCCCCGTCGCCAACCGCACCTGCTCGCGGGTGTTGGAGTCGTCGCTGTAGACCAGCACCGTGGCGGTCGGCTGCATTGTTCCTCCGAGACATCAGCGTCGTACGGACAGACGGACCGGGTCCGTTGGGCCGGATGCTACTCCTTCGGACCCTCTGTCTGAACACCGCTTCAACGGCCGTCCGATGGGCCATACGGGCTGGACACACCCCACAGACACCCCGAACGGCACCCCCCGGCGTGAGGGCGGGATAAGCGACCGACATAATGTCGGTCGTGGCGACAGCAACGACAGTAGAAACCGGGCACGCGCACCCGTCGGTCAACCGGCCGAACCTCACCAGCGTCGGAACCATCATCTGGCTGAGTTCCGAGCTGATGTTCTTCGCGGCCCTCTTCGCGATGTACTTCACCCTGCGATCGGTGACCGGTCCGGATCACTGGAAGGAGATGGCGTCAAGCCTGAACTTCCCGTTCTCCGCGGCGAACACCACGATCCTGGTGCTCTCCTCCCTCACCTGCCAGCTCGGCGTGTTCGCCGCCGAGCGCGGTGACGTGAAGAAGCTCCGGATGTGGTTCATCGTCACCTTTGTCATGGGTGCGATCTTCATCGGCGGCCAGGTCTTCGAGTACACCGAGCTGGTCAAGAAGGACGGGCTCTCGCTCTCCTCCGACCCGTACGGCTCGGTGTTCTACCTGACCACCGGCTTCCACGGTATGCACGTGACGGGCGGTCTCATCGCTTTCCTGTTCGTCCTCGGCAGGACGTACGCGGCGAAGAGGTTCACCCATGAGCAGGCGACCGCCGCGATCGTCGTGTCCTACTACTGGCACTTCGTCGACGTCGTCTGGATCGGGCTCTTCGCCACGATCTACATGATCAAGTAGCCGGGCCCGCCCGATCCTCACATCGGGTCCGCCCGATACCTCCAGAAGACTCGACGCTGAAGATCCTGACACCGGGGTAATCCGTGAAAAAGCTCTCCGCACGACGACGCCATCCCCTGGCGGCGGTCGTCGTCCTACTCATCGCGCTGGCGGCCGTCGGGGGGCTGTACGGCACGCTCAACCCCACGCGGCAGGCAGTGGCCGATGAGACCGCCCAGTCCCTCACCATCACCGAGGGACAGCGGCTGTACTCCGTGGGCTGCGCAAGCTGCCACGGCACCGGCGGTCAGGGGTCCTCCGACGGTCCGAGCCTGGTGGGTGTCGGCGCCGCGGCGGTCGACTTCCAGGTGGCGACCGGCCGCATGCCGGCCGCGACCTCGCAGGGCGCGCAGATCCCGAAGAAGAAGAACATCTACTCGCAGGCGCAGATCGACCAGCTCGCGACGTACATCGCGTCGCTGGGCAGCGGTCCCTCCGTGCCGACCGAGGAGCAGTACGGGCCCGACGGAGCGGACATCGCCAAGGGTGGCGAGCTCTTCCGCACCAACTGCGCCCAGTGCCACAACTTCACCGGCAAGGGCGGTGCGCTCACGCACGGCAAGTTCGCCCCGGACCTTGAGGGTGTCGCCCCGAAGCACATCTACGAGGCCATGCAGAGCGGCCCGCAGAACATGCCGTCCTTCCCCGACACGACGCTGTCGGAGAAGAACAAGAAGGACATCATCGCGTACCTCGACGCGGTCAACGGCGAGGACACCGTCGAGCCCGGCGGCCTCGGCCTGGGCGGTCTCGGACCGGTCAGTGAAGGCCTGTTCGCCTGGATCTTCGGCCTCGGAGCGCTCATCGCGGTCGCCGTTTGGGTCGCCGCTCGGACCGCAAAGGCCAAGAAGTCATGAGTAGCCAAGACCTTCCAGAAAAGGACCTGCCCGCTGTGCAGGCTGCATCACACAACGAGCACGAGCACGGTGCCGTGGGTGTCGCGGACGAGAAGAACCCGTTCGCGGACCCGGGGCTGCCGCCCCACGAACACCGCGTCCAGGACATCGACGAGCGGGCCGCCAAGCGTTCCGAGCGTGCGATCGCCTTCCTGTTCACGCTGTCGATGCTGGCCACCGTCGCCTTCATCGTCTCGTACGTGGCGATCCCGTCGGACAAGTCGATCTACGTCTTCCCGATCGGGCACATCAGCGCGCTGAACTTCGCGCTGGGCATGTCCCTCGGGATCGCGCTCTTCATGATCGGCGCGGGCGCGGTCCACTGGGCCCGCACCCTGATGTCCGACGAGGAGCTCATCGCCGAGCGCCACGAGATCGCGGCACCGCCCGAGGTCAGGGCGCAGGTCCTGGCCGACTTCAAGCAGGGCGCCAAGGAGTCCGCGATCGGCCGGCGCAAGCTGGTCCGCAACACGATGTTCGGCGCGATGGCCCTGTTCCCGCTCTCCGGCGTCATGCTGCTGCGCGACCTCGGCCCGCTGCCCGGTACGAAGCTTCGCCACACCATCTGGTCCAAGGGCAAGCTGCTCGTCAACATGAACACGAACGAGCCGCTGCGTCCCTCGGACGTCGCGGTCGGTTCGCTCACCTTCGCCAAGCCCGAGGGCCTGGAGGAGCACGACGAGGAGTTCCAGACCGAGATCGCCAAGGCCGCCCTGATGATCGTCCGCATTCAGCCGGACAACATCAAGGACAAGCGCGAGCTCGAGTGGTCCCACGAGGGCATCGTGGCGTACTCGAAGATCTGCACCCACGTCGGTTGCCCGATCTCCCTGTACGAGCAGCAGACGCACCACGTGCTCTGCCCCTGTCACCAGTCCACCTTCGACCTCTCCGACGGCGCCCGGGTGATCTTCGGCCCCGCCGGTCACGCCCTGCCGCAGCTGCGCATCGGTGTGAACGACGACGGCTACCTTGAGGCCCTCGGCGACTTCTCCGAGCCCGTCGGTCCTTCGTTCTGGGAGCGCGGATGAGTACTACGGCAAACTCCGACGCGCGCTCGTCGCGCGAGAAGGCACCGGCCGGTGAACGTGTCGCCGACTGGGCCGACGGCCGGCTGGGGATCTACTCCCTGGCCAAGGCCAACATGCGCAAGATCTTCCCCGACCACTGGTCGTTCATGCTCGGTGAAGTCTGCATGTACAGCTTCATCATCATCATCCTCACGGGTGTGTATCTGACGCTGTTCTTCCACCCGTCGATGAACGAGGTGGAGTACCACGGCAGCTACATCCCGCTGCAGGGCCAGCTGATGTCCGAGGCGTTCAACTCGACCATGCACATCTCGTTCGATGTGCGCGGTGGTCTGCTGATCCGGCAGATCCACCACTGGGCGGCGCTGATCTTCCTCGCCGGCATGTTCGTGCACATGATGCGCGTGTTCTTCACGGGTGCGTTCCGCAAGCCCCGCGAGGTCAACTGGCTGTTCGGGTTCCTGCTGTTCGTCCTGGGCATGTTCACCGGGTTCACCGGCTACTCGCTCCCGGACGACCTGCTCTCCGGCACCGGTGTGCGCTTCATGGAGGGCGCGATCCTGTCCGTGCCGGTCGTGGGCACGTACATGTCGTTCTTCCTCTTCGGCGGCGAGTTCCCGGGCGGCGACTTCGTGGCCCGCTTCTACTCGATCCACATCCTGGTGCTGCCGGGCATCATGCTCGGGCTGATGGTGGCCCACCTGATCCTGGTCTTCTACCACAAGCACACGCAGTTCGCGGGCCCCGGAAAGACCAACAACAACGTCGTCGGTATGCCGTTGCTGCCGGTCTACATGGCGAAGGCCGGAGGCTTCTTCTTCCTGGTCTTCGGTGTCATCGCGGTCATCGCGGCCATCGCCTCGATCAACCCGATCTGGGCCATGGGTCCCTACCGGCCGGACCAGGTGTCGACCGGCGCCCAGCCCGACTGGTACATGGGCTTCTCCGAGGGTCTGATCCGTGTCATGCCGGGCTGGGAGTTCAACATCTGGGGGCACACGTTCGCCCCGGGTGTGTTCATCCCGCTGACGATCGTCTTCCCGATGGTCCTCGTCGTGATCGCGGTCTACCCGTTCATCGAGTCCTGGATCACCGGCGACAAGAGCGAGCACCACATCCTGGACCGCCCGCGCAACGCGCCGACGCGTACGGCGTTCGGTGTCGCGTGGATCACCTGGTACATGGTGCTGCTGATCGGTGGTGGGAACGACCTCTGGGCCACGCACTTCCACCTGTCGCTCAACGCGATCACCTGGTTCGTGCGGATCTCCTTCTTCGTCGGGCCGGTCATCGCGTTCATCGTCACCAAGCGGATCTGCCTCGGCCTCCAGCGCCGCGACAAGGACAAGGTGCTGCACGGCCGCGAGTCGGGCATCATCAAGCGCCTGCCGCACGGTGAGTTCATCGAGGTGCACGAGCCGCTCAGCCAGGAGGCCCTGCACACGCTCACCGCGCACGAGCAGTACGCGCCGGCCCTGATCGGCTCGACCGTCGACGAGAACGGCGTCGAGCGCAAGGTGAAGGGCGTGGAGAAGCTGCGCGCCAAGCTCAGTAAGTCGTACTACGGCGAGGACAACCAGATCGCCAAGCCCACCGTCGAGGAGTACAAGGAGATCACGAGCGGCCACGGCCACCACTGATCACCTCGCTTCGCCACACACGGCAGAAGGGCCCCGTCCGTACCTCGGACGGGGCCCTTCGTCGTGTCGCCGGGCTGGATAGGGTGTCCCCATTCCCTACCAGGAGTCCCGCGGAGAGTCCCGCCGGACCGACCCAGGAGCGGCAGATGAGCGCTGTGAACCCCGCCGGAGGCGACACCGCGGCGGTCCGTTCCTGGCCCCGCGTGCTGAACGGCCTGCTCGACGGCCACGACCTGACCGCCGCCGACACCGCCTGGGCGATGAACCTGATCATGCGGGGCGAGGCGACCGACGCGCAGATCGCCGGGTTCGTGGTCGCGCTGCGGGCCAAGGGCGAGACCGTCCAGGAGATCGCCGGGTTCGTCCAGGCGATGTACGAGCACGCCAACGTCATCGAGGTGCCGGGGCCGACCGTCGACATCGTCGGCACCGGCGGCGACGGCGCCAACACGGTCAACATCTCCACCATGTCGGCGATCGTCATCGCCGGCACGGGCGCCAAGGTCGTCAAGCACGGCAACCGGGCGGCCTCCTCGGCCTCCGGCGCGTCGGATGTGCTGGGGCAGCTCGGGGTCAACCTGGAGCTGACCCCGAAGCGCGTGGCCGAGGTCGCCGAGGAGGCCGGGATCACCTTCTGCTTCGCGGCCAGGTTCCATCCGGCGATGCGTCATGTGGGCGCCGCGCGCGGCCAGTTGGGCATCCGGACGGTCTTCAACATCCTGGGCCCGCTGACCAACCCGGCGAAGGTCAGGGCGCAGGCGGTCGGGGTCGCCGACCCCCGGATGGCACCCATCGTCGCCGGTGTCTTCGCCGAACGCGGCAACTCGTCCCTGGTGTTCCGGGGCGACGACGGACTCGACGAACTGACGATCACCGCCACGTCCCGCGTATGGGTCGTCCGGGACGGCAAGGTGACGGAGGAGACCTTCGACCCGCGCGACGTCGGTATCGAACTGGTCCCGGTGGAGGCCCTGCGCGGCGGTGACGCCTCGTACAACGCGGCGGTCGCCCGGCGGCTCCTCGACGGCGAGACCGGGCCCGTACGGGATGCCGTGCTGCTCAACTCGGCGGCGGCGCTGGTGGCGCTGGACCCCGGCCCGGGATCCCTGGCCGAGCAGATCGGCGCCGGGATGGCGAAGGCCGCCGAGGCCATCGACTCGGGGGCGGCGAAGAAGACGCTGGAGCGGTGGTCGGCGGCCAGCAACGCGTAGCCCTCGCACAGAAGTTCCCTGGCGAGGAGCGTCCCGCGATCCGGACACGGGTTGCGGGACGCCGATCACCTCCGTTACGTTCTGTACCAGGTCATGAGTGACAGTCATGAGGCCCCGGCCGACTGTCCGGCAACCCTCCGTCCGTGGCGGGGTGCCCCGGGATGAAGACCAGGCCGTAGGCAGCAAGGCTTACGGCAAGCGCGGGCCCCTCTCGACACCAGGGGTCCTGGTCGTTCGAGGGAGTCTTCCGTGAGCAAGCGAATGCGAT
Source organism: Streptomyces sp. AK08-02 (assembly GCF_033795085.1). Taxonomy (NCBI): domain Bacteria; kingdom Bacillati; phylum Actinomycetota; class Actinomycetes; order Kitasatosporales; family Streptomycetaceae; genus Streptomyces; species Streptomyces sp. AK08-02. The sequence continues at coordinate 251,638 of NZ_JARAZV010000017.1, read as the reverse complement.
AGGGCTGCCGAGCCCCGCCTCCGCGCACCCCTTTCATCCGTTCCGCATCTTTCCTGTGCTGAGCCATGTCCGCTCGCACAGCGATTCCTCTTGCCTCTCACGGGAGTTCGCCATGTCTGTCTCCACCGTTGCCACCGACCGGGTCGTTTGTGCCCCCCTGTCCGTTCTGGGCAGCGATGTCACCGTCCCGCTCGTCACCGGCGGCGAGGTCACCTACGCCGCGCTCGACTACGCCGCCAGCGCCCCGGCGCTCCAGCGGGTCTGGGACGACGTGGCCGCGTACGCGCCCTACTACGGCAGCGTCCACCGGGGTGCCGGCTACCTCTCCCAGCTGTCGACGGACCTCTTCGAGAACGCCCGCAGGACGGTCACGGAGTTCCTGGACTGCCGCGCCGACGACCAGCTGATCTTCACCCGGTCCACCACCGACTCCCTGAACCTGCTCGCCGCCGCCCTCCCCGACGGCTGCCAGGTCTTCGTCTTCGAGACCGAGCACCACGCCTCGCTGCTGCCCTGGCGGGACGCCCAGGTCACCTACCTCAACGCCCCGCGCACCCCCGAGCAGGCCGTCACCACCCTGCGGGAGGCCCTCGCGGCCCGAGACCCGCAGGGCCCGGCCCTCGTCTGCGTCACCGGCGCCTCGAACGTCACCGGCGAGCTGTGGCCCGTACGGGAGCTGGCCGCCGCCGCCCACGCCCACGGCGCCCGGATCGTCCTGGACGCCGCCCAGCTCGCCCCGCACCACCCGGTCTCCGTCCAGGACCTGGACGTCGACTGGGTCGCCTTCTCCGGCCACAAGCTGTACGCGCCCTTCGGGTCCGGTGTCCTGGCCGGCCGCGCCGACTGGCTGCGCGCCGCCGAGCCGTACCTCGCGGGCGGCGGCGCCAGCCGCAAGGTCACGCGGCGCACGGACGGGGGAGTGGACGTGGAGTGGCACGACACCGCCGCCCGGCACGAGGCCGGCTCGCCGAACGTCATCGGCGCCTACTCGATCGCCGCCGCCTGCAAGGCCCTCACCGCGGCCGGCTTCGACTCGCTGGTGGCCCGGGAGCAGCGGCTGATCGACACCGTGCGGGCGGGACTGGCCGAGGTGCCCGAGGTCAGGGTGCTCTCGCTGTTCGGGGACGACGCCCCGCGCGTCGGCGTCATCTCGTTCGTCGTCGAGGGCTGGAACAGCTCGCACTTCGCCGCGGCGCTCTCCGCGGAGTACGGGATCGGGGTGCGGGACGGGCTGTTCTGCGCGCACCCGCTGGTGCGGACGCTGCTGGGCAGTGACCCGCAGAGCCAGGGAGAGTGCGGCGCCCCTGAGGCCGCCCCCGGGGAGAAGTCACTCAACGCGATCCGGGTCAGCTTCGGGGCGGGGACGCCTGACGAGCATGTGGAGCGGTTCGTGGGTGCGGTGAAGGAGCTTGTGCGGGACGGGGCGCGTTGGCAGTACCGGACCGAGGACGGGCGCTGCGTGCCGGCGGTTTGATCGCCCCCGCCGCCCTTACCCGTCCCATCCTGTCCCTGGGGGCTGCGCCCCCAGACCCCCCTTTCGGCCTGAACGGCCTCGTCCTCAAACGCCGGACGGGCTGGGGGGTGCCGGACGGGCTGGAGAGGTCAGCTGTCGAGGCCGATCGCGAACGCCGCCTCCAGGTCGTGCTGGGAGTACGTCCGGAACGCCACGTGGGTGTCCGTGCCCTCCACGCCCGGGATCTTGCTGATGCTGCCGGGGATGACCTCGGCGAGGTCCTCGTGCCGCTTCACCCGGACCATGGCGATCAGGTCGTACGTGCCCGTCACGGAGAAGACCTCGCTGACGGACTCCAGCGCGGCGATCCGTTCCGCGATCTCGGGGATCCGGTCCACGCTGGTCCTGATGAGCACGATCGCGGTGATCACGGCTGGTTCTCTCCCTCGGTGGCCGTCGCTGGGGCGGGCCTCACTCTAGTCGTACGGCGATATCGCACCCACGCGTAGGCGAAGCCGAGCCCGAACCCCACCACGTGCGCCAGATACGCCACCCCCGGCCCGGAGGAGGCCCGGCCCGCCGCCACCCACTGGAGGGTCGCCCAGAACGGCAGGGTCAGCCAGGCCGGGAAGCGCAGCGGCAGGAAGAAGAGGAACGGCAGGAGGCTCGTGACGCGGGCGCCGGGGAACAGGTACAGGAACGCGCCCAGGATCGCCGAGATCGCGCCGGACGCCCCCACCAGCGTCTGCTGCGAGTCGGCGTTGGCGGCGGCGTAACCCAGCAGGGCGAGACAGCCGCAGCCCACGTAGAAGAGGGCGAACTCCAGGTGGCCGAGGCGTTCCTCGGTCATCGCGCCGAAGACGTAGAGGAAGAGCATGTTGCCCAGCAGGTGGACCCAGCTGCCGTGCACGAACAGTGCCGTGGCGGGGGTCAGTGTGGCTCGCGGGGCGCCGGTGAAGAGGTCGGCGGGGACCACGCCCCAGCGGCGGAAGTAGGCCCGCTGGGCGGCCAGCAGGGCGTCCCCGGTGCCGTAGCCCGGGTTGAGGCCCGAGGCGGGGCCGATGACGAAGAGCAGACAGCAGACGGCGATCAGCCCGTACGTCACCGGCGCCGACCGGGCGCGGACCGAGCTGCGGACCGTCGTACGCCACTTTTCGAACTCGCCGATCATGGACACAGAGCATGACGTAACAGGACTGAACAGCACAGACCGCCTCGCCGCTGTGGACGGACGGGCGGTGGGTACCCGCCAGGCCTTAGGGTTACGAGCCACACGCTCCAGGCAATCTGGCGCAGCACGGATACTAGAAGGAAAGCGAACATATCCACGATGACGGTTCCTCTGCCGACCGACACGACCCGGTGGCGCTGTGCTCTCTGCGGCAACCTCACGCGTTTCGACGTGACCCGCTCCTCGAAGGTCGTGGAGTACGTGCACCTCGACCTCGCGGGAGATCCCAAGGTGGAGGAGCGCGAGGTGGTCAGTGAGACCATCGAGTCGGTGCGCTGCCGTTGGTGCAACGCCGTGGATCAGGTGGAACTCGTGGACAGGCCGGGCGCCGGCTCCTGACAGGAGCCGGCCCCGCACCGGAATCGGTTGGGGTGACGGATGGTGGAGACCACAGGCGGGGAGCCGGGCGACGGCGCCGCCGAGGTGCTCGACCGCCCGCTGCCCGACGGCGTGCGCAGGCGCGTCGTGCAGATCGTCTCCGACGGGTTCGGCGGACTCACCGTCGCCGAACTGCCCGCCCAGCTGCGGCAGTACGCGCGGTTCGCGCCCAACCGGCGGGCCAAGTTCGCCGGCAACGCGATGGCCGCCGCACTGGAGACCGACACGCTGTTCCGGCAGCGCATCGGGGAGAAGCTGAGGGAGGCCCAGCCGGAGCTGGCGGGCGCTCTCGACGCCGGTTCGCCGCCCCCGGCCGCCGATCCGCTGGACGTGGCCGCCGCGGCCTATGTGCTGCGCCCCACGGGCTGGGTGAAGCTCGTCACCGCGGCCGGCGAGGAGGCGCAGCGCGCCGACGCCGAGCGCGCCGACGACGAGAGCCGGGCCGAGCTGGAGCGGCTGCGCGAGGAACTGGCCGTCGCCCGGGGACAGACCCGTACGGAGACCGAGCGGCTGCGCGCGGAGCTGGAGTCGGCCAAGAAGGAAACCGAGTCGCTGCACCGAAAGCTGCGCGCGGCCCTCAGTGACGTCAAGCGCGGCGAGGCGGCCCTGCGCAAGGTGCACGCCGAGATGGAGACCGTACGCACCGACGGGCACACACAGGTCTCCGCGGCGGAGAGTGAGGCACGGCGGCTCAAGGGGCGGCTGACCGAGGTCGAGGCCGCGCTGGAGGCCAGCAGACGGGCCGCCCGGGAAGGGCGCAGCGTCGAGGACATGCGCGTACGGCTGCTGCTGGACACCGTGCTCGACGCGGCGCAGGGGCTGCGGCGGGAGCTGGCGCTGCCGCCGGTGTCGGTGCGTCCCGCCGAGACCGTGGACGCGGTCGAGCCGGGGCGGATGACGCCGAAGGACATCGCCGCCAGGGCGCTGTCCGAGAACGATCCGGCGATTCTCGACCAGTTGCTGGCGCTGCCGCAGGCGCATCTGGTCGTCGACGGCTACAACGTGACGAAGACCGGCTATCCGCAGATGCCGTTGGAGAAGCAGCGGCTCCGGCTGCTGGGGCAGCTGTCGCAGCTCGCCGCGCAGACCGGGGCCGAGATGACCTGTGTCTTCGACGGGGCCGAACTGGCGGCTCCGGTGCTGCTGGCGCCGCCGCGCGGGGTGCGCGTCCTGTTTTCCAAGGCCGGTGTCACCGCCGACGAGTTGATCCGTCAGCTGGTGCGCGCGGAGCCGCCCGGCAGACCGGTCATCGTCGTGTCCACGGACCGCGAGGTGGCCGACGGGATCGCCAAGGCCGGGGCCCGTCCGGTGGCTTCGGTGGTGCTGCTGAAGCGGTTCTCGGGCGGCTGACAACATAAGCGCCGAATGCCCGAATTGGTGGAACTGTCACGCAACGTAGTGTCAATCGGGCATTACCGCACGTGAGTTGTACGTAAAGAATGCACGGTGTGACAAACATTTTTCACCTCAGGATTTGAAGTGATCACAAGAAGGTCACTAGGGTCAGGCCTCGAACCTCCGCTCGGGTGATCACTCAAAGGGAGTGACGGCGGGAGAAGAAGGAGTTCGCCTCCGTGGCGTCCCATCGTCGACCGAAGCAGCCGAGCCGCACCCGCGTGACCGTGCTCACCACCGCCGCGGCAGCCGCCGTGGCCCTCAGCGCCAACGCCGCCAACGCCGCGCCGAGTGAGAAGCCGAGCAAGGACGAGGTCAAGGCAAAGGTCGACAAGCTCTACGAGCAGGCCGAGCAGGCCACCGAGAAGCTCAACGGGGCCGAGGAGAAGCAGAACCGGCTGGAGAAGGAGATCTCCGCCCTCCAGGACAACGTCGCCCGCGGGCAGGCGGACCTCAACGAGCTGCGCGACGGCCTCGGACTCGCCGCCGCCGCCCAGTACCGCTCCGGTGGCATCGACCCCTCCGTGCAGCTCTTCCTCTCCGCCGACCCGGACGACTACCTCGACAAGGCGTCCACGATGGACCAGCTGAGCGCTCAGCAGGTCGAGTCGCTCAAGAAGGTCCAGGAGAAGCAGCGCGCGCTCGCCCAGCAGCGCTCCGAGGCCAGCGAGAAGCTCGAGGACCTCGCGGACACCCGCACCGAGCTGGCCAAGAAGAAGAAGGAAGTCCAGGGCAGGCTCGCCGAGGCGCAGAAGCTCCTCAACTCCATGACGGCCGCGGAGAAGGCGGCCCTCGCCGCCGCCGACGCCCGCGCCAGCCGCGCCAGCGCGCGCTCCGCCCTCGACGACTCGGGCGGCGGCGCCGTCACGGGCCGCGCCGGGTCCGCGTACGCCGCCGCCCAGAGCGTGATCGGCTCGCCGTACGTCTACGGCGCCTCGGGCCCCGGCTCCTTCGACTGCTCGGGCCTCACCTCGTGGGCGTTCGCCCAGGCCGGCATCCAGATCCCCCGCACCTCGCAGGAACAGGCCAACGCCGGTACGCGCATCTACTCGCAGAGCGATCTGCAGGTCGGTGACCTGGTCATCTTCTACAGCGACCACCACCACGTCGGCTTCTACGCCGGCAACGGCCAGGTCCTGCACGCGCCGCGCAGCGGCACGGTCGTGCGGTACGAGTCGATCGACAACATGCCGTTCCAGTTCGGCGTACGGATCTGATCCTCTCTTCGACGGATCGGATCGTCGTACTCCTTCCGGGTCTGTTCAAGATCAGGACACGTTGACGCCCGAACGGGCGAATCCCGACACGGTCCGCTGACCCCACGCCCCGCCCATGACCTGCGTCATAGGCGGGGCGTCACCGTGTGTGGCCGTCGAGGTCGTTGGTCCGCGTGTGGTGGCCCGGTTACTGTCTGCCGCGCCCCCCGACACCGGGGGAACACATGCGTCCGCCAGCGGAAGGAGTGCGGCTTCTCGTGGGGTTCCATCGCCGCCTTGCACCGTCCGGGTTCGACCGGGGAGCCAGCGCCGCGCTCTGCGTGCTGTCCGTCGCAGCCGCCGCTCTCGGCGCGGCCGTGCCCTCGGCCACCGCCGCGCCGACCGACCACACCCGGGCCGAGGTGGACCGGCTGTACACGGAGGCCGAGAAGGCCACCGAGTCCTACAACCGGGCCGACGAGCGCGCCGACGCGCTGCGCGAGCAGGTGACCCGGGCCCAGGACCGGATCGCCCGGCAGCAACTGCGTATCAACACCATGCGGGAGACGCTCGGTTCGCTCGCGGGCGCCCAGTACCGGGCCGGCGGCCTCGACCCCTCGCTCGCGCTGCTGTTCTCCGACGACCCGGACGAGTACCTCGCGAAGGCCGCCGCGCTCGACCGGATCAACGTCCACCAGGCCGCCGAGCTGAGGGAACTCCAGGCAGCCATGCGGGAGCTCGCCCAGGAGCGCGCGGAGGCCACCGGCAAGCTCACCGAGCTCGACCGGAGCCGCAAGGCCGTCGCCACCCACAAGCGGACCGTCGAGCAGAAGCTCGCGAAGGCGCGGGAGCTGCTCAACTCGCTGCCGTCCGCCGACCGGGCCGCCTACGACCGGGCCTCGCGTTCCGACCGCGCCGACCTGCCCGACCCCGGCAACGCCGCCGCGCCGAGCGCCCGTGCGGCGACCGCCGTCGCCGCGGCCCGTGCCGCGCTGGGCAGTCCGTACGTCTGGGGCTCCAACGGGCCCTCCGGCTTCGACTGTTCGGGCCTGATGCAGTGGTCGTACGCGAAGGCCGGGGTCTCCCTGCCGCGCACCTCGCAGGCCCAGCGGTACGCCGGGCAGCAGGTCCCGCTCTCCCAGGCCCAGCCCGGCGACCTCGTCACCTACCGGTCAGACGCCAGTCATGTCGGCATGTACGTGGGCAACGGCCAGGTCATCCACGCCCCCTATCCGGGAGCGCCGGTGCGGTACGACCCGGTGGGCATGATGCCGGTGTCGTCGGTCACCAGGGTCTGAGCCGCCGGGACGTCAGCGCTCCCCGGACCTCCCGGTCGTCCAGGTCGTCTCGGCTTCCAGACAGTCGGGCCGTACGATCGTCGGCGTGGCTGGTCGAAGGCGTGCGTGGGGTGCGTGGCGGGTCAGGGGCGCGATTCTCTGGCTGCTGGTCGGCTCGCTGACCGCCCTCGTGGCGTGCGGCGGCCGGCCGGGGACCGACACCGCGTCCGCCGACGTCCGACGGCTGCTGGACCGGCGCTCGGCGGCCGTCCTCGCCGGCGACGGGACGGCGTACGCGCGCACCGGTGCGGCTGCGCAGTTCACGCGGCTGCGCGCGCTCCCGCTGGCGGCCTGGTCGTACCGCCTGACCGCCCTGCACCGCACCGCCGACGGGGCCACCGCCGACGTTGAGCTGAGCTACCGCGTCCAGGGCATCGACAAGGCCCCTGTGAAGGCCGGGCGCACGCTGCGCCTCACCCGGCGGGACGACGGCCGGTGGTACGTCGACGACGACGAGCCCGCGCGCGGGACGGCCCGGCAGCTGTGGGATGAGGGGACCGTCGAGGCCGTACGAGGGGCGCACAGCCTCGTGCTGGGGGTCGGGCAGCCACCGGACCTGCTGCGCCGGTACGCGGGCCTCGCCGACCGTGCCGTGCCCGCGGTGACGGACGCGTGGGGCGGGGCGTGGACGAAGCGGGTCGTGATCCTCGTACCGAAGTCGCTGGAGGGGATGGCGGGGCTGCTCGGGGCGCCGTCCTCCGCGTACCGGGGGATCGCGGCGGTCACGACCGGGGAGGCCGGCGGGTCGCCGACGGCGCCAGCGGACCGGATCATCGTCAACCCCGAGGCGTACGGCGTGCTCGGCGGTTTCGGCAAGCAGGTCGTGCTCACCCACGAGACCACGCATGTCGCGACCCGTACCGCCACCTCGGCGGCCACACCTCTGTGGCTCTCCGAGGGGTACGCGGACTGGGTCGGCTACCGGTCCACGGGCCGTACGGCCGTCCAGGCGGCGCCCGAACTGGCCCGCGCCGTCGTCGCGGGCCAGGTGCCGGACGCGCTTCCCGTGGACGCGGACTTCGGCTTCGGCGGGGACGCGGCGAAGCTGGCCCAGGCGTACGAGGGCGGCTGGCTGGCGTGCCGGCTGATCGCCGACCGGTGGGGCGAGGTGCGGCTCGGCGAGTTCTACCGGGCCGTGGGGGCGCACGGGAAGCGGGCGGGGGCCGTCCGGGGGGCGCTGGCGAAGGTGCTGGGGACGACGCCGGCGGAGTTCACGGGCCTGTGGCGGGAGTACCTCCGCGCTCAGCTCGGTTGAGTCTCCCGGGCGCGGCCGGTCCGGTCCGGCAGCGGCGGGAGCTGCGCCCGGCGCGGGACCGTCGTGCGCCACAGCCGCAGCGCCGCCGTGAGGGTGGCGGCGATCAGCAGGCCGTTGCGGGTGAACAGAAGGGTCGTGCCGTAGGTGTCGCTCGCGACCACGTGCCCGAAGCCGACGGGGAACTCCAGGACCGTCACCAGACAGGCGACGACGACCAGGCCGGCGGGCAGGGTCATGCCGGTGGCGCGGAAGCAGAGGCAGACGGCGGCCAGGCCGACCAGCCACACCATGTACTGCGGGCTGATCACCCGGCTGGTCACCGTGAACAGCAGCACCGCCACGAAGGCCGCGTCCGCGAGGGTGTGCGGAAGGAAGCGGGTGGCGCGCAGCCGCCACAGCAGCAGCCAGCCGAAGGCGACGACGGTCAGCAGCAGCGCCACCGTGCTCACCGTGCCCACGAACGGGCCGAGGAACTCGATGGAGCCGTAGTTCAGCGCCACCCGGCCCTCCCAGCCGAACCGCCGCCAGACATGGAAGACGAGGGCGCCCACCGACTCCACCTCGGTGCCCCGGTCGCCCTGGAAGGTCAGGAAGGCGAAGGCGCCGGGCATGGTCACCGCGAACACGGACGTCAGAGCGGCCGCGGTGAGGGCCGCCCAGGCCCATGCCCGGCGCCCTGCGGCCCCCACGAGCAGCAGCGCGGGCCAGACCTTCAGCAGCGCCCCGAAGCCCGCCAGGGCGCCCATGAGGCGCGGATGCCGGGCGCCCGCGAGCAGCGCGGCCACGGCCACGGCGGTCACCATGACGTCGTACCGGGCGTAGACGGTCGGGCCCAGCAGGGGAACGCCCACCACCCACACCCAGGCGCCGCGCGACGATCGGCCGGGGCGTCCGCCCGCGTACAGGAGCAGGGACAGGACGACGAGGTCGGCGAGAGCGGCCAGGACGAAGAACGCCGACGCGTAGTCCAGGAAGGGCAGGACGCCGGGCGAGAGGATCGCCAGGGCGGCGGCGGGCGGGTACTGCCAGGTGACGTCGGCCAGCGGGAAGGTGCCGCGGCTCAGCACCTCGTACCAGCCGTGGTAGATCACCGAGACGTCGCTGGTGACGTCCGGGCCGGGGAAGACGACCACCTTGAACACGAACAGCAGCAGGAGCAGCCGGGTCAGGCCCCAGGTGCCCAGCGGTGCCACGGGGAGCCGCGGTCGTCTTCTGCGCGCGATGTCCACCTGAACCCCTGTCCGTCCCTCGTGGCTGGTTCTTCTCGACCAGATATTCGGGTGTCGACCGATGAGCGGCCATGGTCTCCCGAGCGGCTGTGCGATCGCCATCAAACGGGGCTGGACTCCTGTGAGGGTTCTGGGAGGGTGCCGGGGACGGTTCGGTAGGGTCGGCGGCGTGCACAAGACCCTGATCGTGACGAACGACTTCCCGCCCCGGCCGGGCGGTATCCAGGCCTTCCTGCACAACATGGCGCTACGGCTCGACCCCGACCGCCTCGTCGTCTACGCCTCCACCTGGAAGCGCGGCCCCGAGGGTGCCCGCGCCACGGCCGCCTTCGACGCCGAGCAGCCCTTCACCGTCGTACGCGACCGGACGACGATGCTGCTGCCGACGCCCGCGGTCACCGGGCGGGCCGTGGGACTGCTGCGTGAACACGGGTGCGCGTCGGTGTGGTTCGGGGCGGCGGCGCCGCTCGGGCTGATGGCGCCGGCCCTGCGGAAGGCGGGCGCCGAGCGGCTGGTGGCGACGACCCACGGTCACGAGGCCGGGTGGGCGCAGCTGCCGGCGGCACGTCAACTGCTGCGCAGGATCGGCGAGTCGACGGACACGATCACCTACCTGGGCGAGTACACGCGGTCGCGGATCGCCACCGCGCTGACCCCGGGGGCGGCCCGGCGGATGGTCCAGCTGCCGCCCGGGGTCGACGAGAAGACCTTCCACCCGGGGTCGGGGGGCGAGGCGGTCCGTGCCCGGCTCGGGCTCACCGACCGGCCCGTGGTCGTGTGCGTCTCGCGGCTGGTCCCGCGCAAGGGGCAGGACACGCTGATCCTGGCGATGCCCCGCATCCTCGCGGTCGAGCCGGAGACGGTGCTGCTGATCGTCGGAGGCGGACCCTACGCGCGGGAACTGCGCAAGCTCGCGCACGAGACCGGCGTCGCCGACTCGGTCCGCTTCACCGGTCCGGTGCCCTGGGCCGAGCTGCCCGCCCACTACGGCGCCGGTGACGTGTTCGCGATGCCGTGCCGGACGCGCCGGGGCGGTCTCGATGTCGAGGGCCTCGGGATCGTCTACCTGGAGGCGTCCGCGACGGGGCTGCCGGTGGTCGCCGGTGACTCGGGGGGCGCGCCGGACGCGGTCCTGGACGGCGAGACCGGCTGGGTGGTGCGCGGCACCTCGGTGGAGGAGGCCGCCGACCGGATCACCGTGCTGCTCGGCGACGCCGAACTGCGCGCCCGGATGGGGGAGCGGGGGCGGGCCTGGGTCGAGGAGAAGTGGCGCTGGGATCTGCTCGCGGAGGAGCTGAAGGAGCTGCTGTGACGGCTGGGGTCAGGGCCGTCGGCAAAGGTGAATACATATAGGTACGCACCTACTAGGCGGAAGTCGAAATTCCGCCGATGCTGCGCTCATGACAGAAAAGCTGATACACCGTCAGTTGATGCAGCATCAGCTGACGAGACGTCAAATACTGGGCATGGCCGCCTTCCAGACGGCCGCCGCCCTCGGATTCACCCGTGTCGGCCTCCAGTCCGCCCAGGCCGTCGAACCCGCCGCCGTCGAGTCCGCTCCCGCGATCGTCATCGGTTCCGGATACGGCGGAGCGGTCGCCGCGCTCCGCCTCGGCCAGGCAGGCATCCGCACTCTCGTGATCGAGATGGGCCGCCTCTGGAACACCACGGGCGCCGACGGCAAGATCTTCTGCTCCACCGCCGCCCCCGACAAGCGCTCCATGTGGTTCAAGACCCGCACGGAGGCGCCGCTGGCCAGCTTCCTGTGGCTGGACGTCGTCAACAAGGACATCCCCCTCTATCCCGGCGCCCTGGACCGTGTGCACTACGACGACATGTCCGTGTTCCTCGGCCGCGGGGTCGGCGGCGGTTCGCTGGTCAACGGGAGCATGGCCGTCACCCCGCTCCAGTCCTACTTCGCCGAGCAGTTCCCCGGCGTCAACTCCGCCGAGATGTACGGGACCTACTTCCCGAGGGCCCGCGCGATGCTCGGCGTCAACAGCGTCGACCCCGCCTGGTTCGAGTCCACGGAGTGGTACCGCTTCACCCGGGTCTCCCGCAAGCACGCGGAGAAGACCGGCCTGAAGACCACCTTCGTACCCAGCGTCTACGACTTCGACTACATGCAGCGCGAGGCGGCCGGCACGGCGACCAAGTCGGCGCTCGGGCAGGAGGTCATCTACGGCAACAACTACGGCAAGCGCAGCCTCGACAAGACGTACCTCGCCTCGGCGCTGGGCACCGGCAACGTCACCATCACCACCATGGAACGGGTCAGGGCGATCACCAGGGCCGCCGACGGGACGTACGTCCTGACCGCCGACCGGATCGACGACACCGGCGCGGTCGTCCAGACCAAGCAGTACGGGTGCACCTATCTGTTCCTCGGCGGCGGCAGCATCGGGACCACCGAACTCCTCGTCCGGGCCCGGGAGACGGGCACGCTGCCCGCGCTCAACTCCAGCGTGGGGACCGGCTGGGGGACCAACGGCAACGTGATGCTCGGGCGGGCCAACCATCTGTGGGACACGGTCGGGGCGAACCAGTCGACGATGCCGGTGATGGGCATCGACGACTGGGCCAACGCCGACAACCCCGTCTTCGCCGAGATCGCCCCGCTGCCAACGGGGTTGGAGCACTGGGTGAGTCTCTATCTGGCGCTCACCAAGAATCCGGAGCGGGCGTCGTTCACCTACGACGCGGCGACCGACTCGGCACGGCTCGGCTGGAGCGCCGCCCAGAGCGCGGTGTCCGTCGCCATGGCGAAGAAGCTGTTCGACCGGATCAACGCGGCCAACTCCACCATCTACCGGTACGACCTGTTCGGCTCCGGCAACAAGGTGTTCGCCGACGACTTCACCTACCACCCGCTGGGCGGCTGCGTGTTGGGCAAGGCGACCGACAACTACGGGCGGGTGAAGGGGTATTCGAAGCTGTACATCACCGACGGATCGCTGGTGCCCGGCTCGATCGGGGTGAACCCGTTCGTGACGATCACCGCGCTCGCGGAACGCACGATGGCGCGGGTCCTCGCCGAGGACACCGCGCCATGAGCCAGGTCCGGCACCGGCTCGCGTACCGGCGCCCGCATCAACTCCTGTACTAACTCTGGTAGATCGCCTCGATCTCGTCCGCGTAGTCCTTCGCCACCACATTGCGCTTGAGCTTCAGGGACGGCGTCAGGTGGCCCGACTCCTCGGTGAACTGGGAGGCCAGAATGCGGAACTTCCGCACCGATTCCGCTTTCGACACCGCGGCGTTGCCGTCGTCGACCGCGCCCTGGATCACCGCGAGGAGATCCGGGTCATGGGCGAGCGACGCCGCGGTGGACCCGGCCGGTTTGCCGTGCTCGGCGGCCCAACGCCCCAGGAACTCCTCGTCGATGGTGACCAGCGCGCCCACGAACGGCCGCCCGTCACCCACCACCATGCACTCCCCGACCAGCGCGTGCGCGCGGATACGGTCCTCGATCACGGCCGGGGCGACGTTCTTGCCGCCCGCGGTGACGATGATCTCCTTCTTGCGGCCGGTGATGCTCAGGAAGCCGTCCTCGTCGAGGGTGCCGATGTCGCCGGTGTGGAACCAGCCGTCGGCCAGCGCCTCCTCGGTCGCACCGGGGTTGTTCCAGTACTCCTTGAAGAGGTGCTCGCCGTGCAGGAGCACCTCGCCGTCGTCGGCGATGCGCACGACCGAGCCGGGCAGCGGCTGGCCGACCGAGCCGATCTTCTGCCGGTCCCACGGGTTGAACGCGGTCGCCGCACAGGACTCGGTGAGGCCGTAGCCCTCAAGGACCGTGAAGCCGATCCCGCGGAAGAAGTGCCCGAGCCGCTCACCGAGCGGGGCGCCGCCGGAGATGGCGTACTCGCCCTTGCCGCCGAGGACCGCGCGCAGCTTGCTGTAGACGAGCTTGTCGAACGTCCTGTACTTGATCTTCAGCCCGAGGGACGGACCGGAGGGGGTGTCCAGCGCCCGGCTGTACAGGATCGCCGTGTCGGCGGCCTTGTCGAAGATCTTGCCCTTGCCGTCCGCCTGCGCCTTGGCCCGCGCCGAGTTGTAGACCTTCTCGAAGACACGCGGCACACCGAGGATCAACGTCGGCCGGAACGAGGCCAGTTCGTCGGTGAGGTTCTTGATGTCCGGGACCATGCCCAGCTTGATCGGCGCCATCATGGGCGCGATCTGCACCAGCCGGCCGAAGACGTGCGCGAGCGGCAGGAAGAGGAGGACCGAGCACTCGCCGGTCCGGAAGAGAGGCCGCAGCCGCTCGACGACGTTGCCGCACTCGGCGAAGAAGCTGCGGTGCGTCAGCACACAGCCCTTGGGCCGGCCGGTCGTACCGCTCGTGTACACGATGGTCGCCGGGTCGTCGGCCTTCGTCCGCGCACCGCGTTCCTCGACGGCCGCGTCGCTGACGTCCTGGCCCGCCCGCCCCAGCTCCTCCACCGCGCCCGCGTCGATCTGCCAGACGTGCTTCAGGTCGGGCAGTCGGTCGCGCACCGACTCGACGGAGGCGGCGTGGGCGTCCAACTCCACGATGACCGCGGTGGCCCCGGAGTCGCTGAGGATCCACTGCACCTGCTCGGCGGAGCTGGTCTCGTACACGGGTACCGTCACCGCGCCCGCGCACCAGATCGCGAAGTCGAACAGGGTCCACTCGTACCGCGTCCGGGACATCAGGGCGACCCGGTCGCCCTGCGCGATCCCGGAGGCGATGAGGCCCTTCGCGGCGGTGAGCACCTCGGCGAGGAAGGTCGTGGCCGTCACGTCCTGCCAGGCGCCGTCCACCTTGCGGGCGATGACGGCGACATCCGGATGCTGCGCGGCGTTTCGGCGGACGATGTCGGTCAGATTTCCGTCCGCGGGGACCTCGTACAAAGCCGGAAGGCTGAACTCGCGCAAGACTGCTGCTCCTCATAGGGCGCCGGCGCCACGACGTTGTGCGATGCGACGGTGCGGTCCATGGCTCGGGCAAGTACTCGCGGATCTCGTAGTTGAAATCCTGAGTACGACTGGACTGCCCGGACGTTACCCGCCGGTATGGCCTCTACGACAGGGGGACCGCCGAGATGTTCGCGGCATCACACGGGTTGGTGTCTTTTAACGCACAGTAGTGCACGGTTTTCTTGACTGACCAGTAAGCGTGAGCGACCCCCCTCTTCTGTTCACCCGCACCGCACACGCCTACCCTTGATCGCCATGGCACCCACACCGCGGGGCAACCCCCATGCGAAGAGGACGCGCGTTCACGTGGTCAGCGACGTGCACGGCAACGTGCGCGACCTGGCCGTGGCCGGTGTGGGCGCGGACGCCCTGATCTGTCTGGGGGACCTGGTCCTCTTCCTCGACTACGCCGACCACTCGCGCGGCATCTTCCCCGACCTCTTCGGCGCCGAGAACGCGAGCCGCCTCGTGTCGCTGCGCACCGCCCGCCGCTTCGAGGAGGCGCGCGAACTCGGGGCCCGGCTGTGGGCCGGCGTCGGCGCGGACCGGGCGACGGTGATCGAGAAGGCGGTGCGCAAGCAGTACGCCGAACTGTTCGCCGCGCTCCCGACCCCGACGTACGCCACCTACGGCAACGTCGACATGCCGACACTGTGGCCGGAGTACGCCGGACCGGGCACCCGTGTACTGGACGGGGAGCGGGTGGAGATCGGGGGCCGGACCTTCGGCTTCGTCGGCGGCGGCCTCCGGACGCAGATGCGCACGCCGTACGAGATCAGCGACGAGGAGTACGCGGCGAAGATCGAGGCGGTCGGCGAGGTCGACGTGCTGTGCACGCACATTCCGCCGGAGGTCCCGGAGCTGGTGTACGACACGGTCGCGCGCCGTTTCGAACGCGGCAGCCGCGCCCTGCTCGACGCGATCCGGCGTACGCGCCCCCGGTACGCCCTGTTCGGCCACGTCCACCAGCCGCTGGCCCGGCGGATGCGGATCGGCGGCACGGAGTGCGTGAACGTGGGGCACTTCGCGGGGAGCGGGCAGCCGTGGGTGCTCGAATGGTGACCGGGTCCGGGTGACAACGGCCCGCCCCGGGCGGGGTAGCCTTCACGCTGCACGTACGTGCGCACCGACCCTCCCTCACCGGACCGCATCTGGAGGAGCCACTTCGATGGCGGAATTCACCAGTTCGAGCATCACGATCGAGGCGGCACCCGACGAGGTGATGGCGGTGATCGCCGACTTCGCCCGTTACCCGGACTGGACCGGCGAGGTGAAGGAGGCCGAGGTCCTGAAGACCGACGCCCAGGGCCGCGCCGAGCAGGTCCGCCTGGTCATGGACGCCGGCGCGATCAAGGACGACCAGACCCTCGGCTACACCTGGACCGGCGACAACGAGGTCTCCTGGACCCTGGTCAAGTCGCAGATGCTGCGTGCGCTGGACGGCTCGTACATCCTGAAGCCGGCGGGCGCCGGGGCGACCGAGGTCACCTACCAGTTGACGGTGGACGTCAAGATCCCGATGCTCGGCATGATCAAGCGCAAGGCGGAGAAGGTCATCATCGACCGCGCGCTGGCAGGCCTGAAGAAGCGGGTGGAGGAACCCAAGTAGTTTTCCCACCCATCCACCCGTTTCCAGCCCGTTTGCCAGACATCCTCGAGACGCGCTGCCGTCCGCTCCTCCAGCGCCGGCTCCGCAACCTCCAGCGCCGGCCGGTACCAACCAGCCCGTCCGGCGATTGAGGACAAGGCCCGTTCAGGGCCGGAGCGGGGGTCTGGGGGCGCAGCCCCCAGGGGCGGGCGGCAACACCGGTACCGTTCACCCACATGCGCACAATCCTGCTCACCGGCCCCGGCGGCTCGGGCCGCACCACCCTCGCCGCGGCCACCGCACTGACCGCGGCGCGCGACGGCACCCCCACCCTCGTCCTCAGCACCGACCGCACCGACACCCTCGGCGCCGCCCTCGGCACCCCCACGGGCCCCACCCCCGTATCCGTACCGGGGACGCCCCATCTCACCGCCTGGCGACCCGACGCGGCGGAACGCTTCCGCGCCGACCTCACCGCCTTCCAGGACCGCGGCGCCAACGTCCTCGACTTCCTGGGCGCCTCCCGGCTCGACCCCGAGGAACTCACCCCCCTCCCCGGCGCCGAGGAACTCGCCCTGCTGCGCGCCCTGCGCGACGCCGCGCTCTCCGAGGCGTACGACCTCCTCGTCGTCGACCTCCCGCCCACCCCGCAGGCGCTCGCCCTCCTCGCCCTGCCCGACGAACTCCGCCGCTACCTGCGCCGCCTCCTCCCGGCCGAACGCCAGGCCGCCCGCGCCCTGCGCCCCGTACTGGGCCGCCTCGCCGGCGTCCCGATGCCCGCGGAGTGGCTGTACGAGGCCGCCGCCCGCTGGGACGTGGAACTGGCCGCCGTCACCGCGGTCGTCGAGGACCGGGACACCGTCGTACGACTGGTCGCCGAACCCGGCCCGGCCGGCGCCGACGCCGTACGCGCCGCGACCGTGGGACTCGCCCTGCGCGGCCTGCGCGCGGACGCCCTGATCGCCAACCGCGTCCTGCCGGAACCCTCGACCGATCCCTGGCTCGCCTCCGTCACCGCCCAGCAGCGCAAGACCCTGGAGGAGTGGCAGGAGACGCACGCCCTCCACCAGGTACCGCACCTCGGACACGACCCGCGAGGCACCGGCGATCTGGCCGCACTGCACGCCCCCGTCGTCAACCGGACCCCCGCCACCGTCGAGTGGCCCGTGACCGACCTGTCCGAGTCCCGACCGCCCTCGTCGAGCGGGGAGACCCCCACCGCCGACGACCGCGTGCTCGTCTGGCACATCCCGCTGCCCGGAGCGATACGCGACGAGCTCGACCTGGTCCGGCGCGGCGACGAACTCGTCCTCACCGTGGGCCCGTTCCGCCGTATCGTGCCGCTGCCCTCGGCCCTGCGCCGCTGCTCGGTGGCCGGCGCCGCCCTGCGCGACGGAGAGCTGAGGATCCGTTTCGCGCCGGACCCGGATCTCTGGCCGCAGGGACGATGAACCGCGTACGTCCATTCGGGTACCGTCGGAGAGACGAACCGTAGTCAGGAGTCCGCCATGAGCGAAGAGCGCCCCACATTCGACGCCGCTCGGGGAGAGGCGGCCGACGAAGCACCGTACGAGAGGCCCGACACCGACGCCGACGCGTGGGCGAAGGCCTGCGCCGAGGACCTCGCGGCGGAGAAGGCGCGCCGCCGGGCCCAGTACGGCCCGCCGCCCGGCTCCGCCGCCGAGGAACTGCGCAAACTCGTCGACGCGGTCTCGGACAAGCTGTCGTCCCTCCAGTCACCGCTGCTCGGCGCGGTCGCCCAGGGCACCGCCCAGCAGGTGGTGCGGCAGGTGGTCCAGCAGGCCAAGGCCGCCGTCGAACCGGTGATCGAACGGAACCCGGACGTCTTCGACCACCTGGCAGCCGCGGGCAACGAACTGCTCGCCGCCTACCGCTCGGCCGCCCAGTCCCAGGAACGCCGTTGGACGACCCGGCAGGCCGAGCGAGCGAGGACCCGCGACGAGGACGGCGGCGAGGGCACCGGTTCCGGCTCCGCCGAACGCATCGACCTGGACTGACCGCCACCGAAACCGCCACCGCCACCCGCACCGACACCGCCACTGAGACCCCTCAGTCATGTCCCGCCGGGCCGCCCACCGTACGGACGACGGGAACCCGGAGACAGTGCCTCGGGTACCGTTGCCCGTAGCGGGGCTCGACCGAAACTGAGGGATTCATGGGACTCACCATCGGCGTCGACATCGGCGGCACGAAGATCGCGGCCGGCGTGGTCGACGAGGAAGGCAACATCCTCTCGACCCACAAGGTGCCGACCCCGGGCACGCCCGAGGGCATCGTGGACGCCATCGCCGCCGCCGTCGAGGGCGCGCGCGCCGGGCACGAGATCGTGGGCGTCGGCATCGGCGCCGCCGGATACGTGAACCGCCAGCGATCCACGGTCTACTTCGCTCCCAACATCGACTGGCGCGAGGAACCGCTGAAGGACAAGGTCGAGGCACGCGTGGGCCTGCCGGTCGTCGTCGAGAACGACGCGAACGCGGCGGCCTGGGGCGAGTACAAGTTCGGCGCGGGCAAGGGCCACCGCAACGTCATCTGCATCACCCTCGGCACCGGTCTCGGCGGCGGCATCATCATCGGCAACAAGCTGCGCCGCGGCCACTTCGGCGTGGCCGCCGAGTTCGGGCACATCCGCGTGGTCCCGGACGGGCTGCTGTGCGGCTGCGGCAGCCAGGGCTGCTGGGAGCAGTACGCGTCGGGACGCGCCCTGGTGCGCTACGCCAAGCAGCGCGCCAACGCGACCCCGGAGAACGCCGAACTGCTGCTGTCCCTCGGCGACGGCACCCCCGAGGGCATCGAGGGCAAGCACATCTCGATGGCCGCGAGACAGGGCGACGCCGTCGCCGTCGACTCCTACCGCGAACTGGCCCGCTGGGCCGGCTCCGGCCTCGCCGACCTGGCCTCCCTCTTCGACCCCTCCGCCTTCATCGTCGGCGGCGGACTCTCGGACGAGGGCGAACTGGTCCTCGACCCCATCCGCAGGTCCTACAAGCGCTGGCTGGTGGGCGGCAACTGGCGCCCCGTCGCCGAGGTCATCGCCGCCCAACTGGGCAACAAGGCAGGCATGGTGGGCGCGGCGGACCTGGCAAGAGAACCCGACCCGATCATGTAGAACCCCGGTACCTGTGGCTGCTCGCCGTCCCCTCCGAAGAAGGGGACGGCGAGCAGCTTTGCTTTTAGGGGCGCGGGGAACTGCGCGACAAGCCACAGTGAGCCCGTCGGACGGCCAACCACCGCACCCCCCACGGCGAGTTCCCGCCATCCCTTACCCCACCTCCGTATCTTGACCCCCATGGCGACGAACTCCCCGCTCCCCAACTCCCACACGAACCCCGACGGTTCCGCCGTCATCCGAGTCCTCAGCTACAACATCCGCTCCATGCGAGACGACACCACCGCCCTCGCAAGAGTCATCACCGCCTGCGCCCCCGACCTCGTCCTCATCCAGGAAGCCCCCCGTTTCTTCCGCTGGCGCAAGAAACTCGCCCGCCTCGCAGCCGCCTCCGGCCAGGTACTCCTCACCGGCGGCGCCACCGCGGCCGGCCCCGCCGTGCTCTGCTCCCTGCGCGCGACCGTCGAACACACCGAGGACGTCCTTCTCCCCCTCACCCCCGGCCACCACCGGCGCGGCTTCGCGACGGCGGTCGTCCGCTTCGGGGACGCCCGGCTCGGCGTACTGAGCTGCCACCTCAGCCTGCAGAAGGACGAGCGGTACGAGCAGTCGGGCCTGCTCCTCGACCGCCTCGCCGCGCTGGACGTACCGCACGCCGTCGCGGGCGGCGACCTCAACGAACGCCCCACCGGCCGCAGCTTCCGGCGCCTGGCCGCCGGCCTCCAGGACTGCTGGGCCACCGCCCCCTGGGGTACGGAGCTCACCTCGACGCCCGCCGACCCCCACCAGCGGATCGACGCCATCCTGGCCACGTCCGGCATCGAGGTCCTCGGCTGCGGGGTGCCGACGGGGCTTCCCGGCGTGACGGAGACAGACCTGAGGGCGGCCACGGACCATCTGCCGGTCCTGGCCGCCCTCAGAATCCCCGTGTCCCGGACTCCTGGATCGTCCTCCGAGTAGGACGGTGAGCCGGACGGTGGTCGTCAGACCACCGCGCCCCGCCCCGGATCCTGCTCGTCGTCCTCGTCGCCCTTCATCCGCATCACCAGCGTCGCGAAACCGCCGAGGAACCCGCCGATGGCCAGCGTCGTCAGCCACCAGGTCATGTCCCAGCCCAGGAGCACGGCGAGCAACAGCAGCACCGGACCGCCGAGCACCGCCAGCCAGGCGAACCGGGCGGTCGTGTCGGAGGCCGGCAGCGCAGGCGGCTCCGGCGGCACGAAGTGGCCCTCGTCGTCATCGTCGAAGTCGTCCTCCGACGCGTCCGGCGTCGAGTAGTCGCGCGGGCCGCCGACGCCCGGCGCGAAGGCGACGGAGCTGCCCAGCGGCTTCACGGGCTGGCCGTCGCCCTTGGCCACCTTGTCGGCGTTGCCCTTCGGGTCGGGGTCGACCGGGTCCCCCGTGTCGTCGTTGGTGTCCGGTTCGAGCAGCGCCAGATCCTCGACGGACTTGAACGGCTTGGCGCCCGGCGGGTCCGGCGGCTCGTCGCCGTACGCCTCCACGATCGCGGCCCACGCGGCCGCCTCGTCGAAGGGCACACCCTTCTCCTCCGGCTCGCGGTCGGAGTCGTGCTCAGCCACCCGTGGCCGTCCCTTCCTGCTGCCCCACTTGGTCTCCCTGCCGGCTCTGGCGCGGCACCCGCGCATCGCCGGCACCAGGCCCAACCGAGCCCTCACTGTCCTCTGTGTCCCTGGACTCCTTGCCGGCCGCGGGTGCGAGCCGGAGGACGAACGCGTGGCTCTCCTCGAAGATCCTGTCCGCATCATGGTCCAACGTCGCGACGTGGTAGCTCTGTTCCAGCACGATCTCCGCCACGTCCGTGGACGACACCCGGCTCAGCACCCGGGCGGAGTCCGCCGCCGGCACCACATGGTCCGCCCGGCTGCGCAGCAGCAGCATCGGCTGGGTGACCTGCGGCAGTTCGCCGTCGACCAGGCGGTAGAACGTCCGCATCGAGTGCGCCGCGTGCAGCGGAACCCTGGGGTAGCCGACCTCGGCGACGCCCTCCTTCTTGATGTCGCTCACGATGCCGGGCACCGAGGGCACGAGATGACGCACCACCGGAAGGGCGTACCCGGCAAGACCGTGCACCTTGTTCGCCGGGTTGACGACCACGATGCCGCTGATCCGGTCGCCGTACCGCGCGGCGAGCCGCAGGGTCAGCGCGCCGCCCATCGACAGGCCGAAGACGAACACCTGGGTGCAGCGCTCCAGCAGCGCGCGCAGCTCGCGGTCCACCTCCGCGTACCAGTCCTGCCAGCCGGTGAGCTGCATGTCCTCCCAGCGCGTGCCGTGCCCGGGCAGCAGCGGCAGCGAGACGGTCAGTCCACGCTCGGCGAGGTACTCCGCCCAGGGGCGCAGCGACTGCGGGGAACCGGTGAAACCGTGGCAGAGCAGGACTCCGACCTCCCCGCCCTCATGGCGGTACGGCTCGGCTCCAGGAAGGACCGGCACCATCGGTCTCCTGTTCATGGGGTGGGTGACTGGGGTGGGTGATCACGCGGGGAAGCCACGAGGCTTCGAGGCGTACTTCACCGTACGCGACCGCACTGACACCGACCAGGGCCGTCGGGTTGTTTGACAGTGCCGCGGGTTAAGGTCTGATCCACAGACACAGGAGGCAGTCGGTTGCTGTACGGCGCGATGAAGGTTTCCGTCGGGGTCCCACTGAAGGTCGCCTTCAGGCCCTGGGTGGAGGGCCTGGAGAACGTTCCGGCCGACGGCCCGGCGATCCTGGCGAGCAACCATCTGTCCTTCTCCGACTCGTTCTTCCTCCCCGCGGTCCTCGACCGCAAGGTCACCTTCATCGCGAAGGCCGAGTACTTCACGACCCCGGGGCTCAAGGGCCGGCTGACCGCCGCCTTCTTCAAGGGCGTCGGCCAGCTCCCCGTGGACCGCTCCGGGGCGCGCGGCGCGGGCGAGGCCGCCATCAAGAGCGGGGTCGACGTCATCGAGCGCGGTGAGCTGTTCGGCATCTACCCGGAGGGCACACGCTCACCGGACGGCCGCCTGTACCGGGGCAAGCCCGGCGGCCTCGCGCGCGTGGCACTGGCCACCGGGGCGCCGGTCATCCCGGTGGCGATGATCGACACCGAGAAGATCCAGCCGCCGGGCAAGGTGATGCCCAAGCTGATGCGCCCCGGCATCCGTATCGGCAAGCCCCTCGACTTCAGCCGGTACAACGGCATGGAACACGACCGCTTCGTGCTCCGGGCCGTGACCGACGAGGTCATGTACGAGATCATGAAGCTCTCCGGCCAGGAGTACGTCGACATCTACGCGTCGGCCGCCAAGCGCCGGATCTCGGAGGCGGCGAAGGCGGAGAAGCAGGCGCAGAAAGCCCTGGAGAAGGAACGGTCGGGCAACAAATAGCGGTACCAGGGGGCGGGTTCGGGGATGGGCGGGGACATGGCCGTACGCGAGAGAGCCGTACGTGAGAAAGCCGGACGTCCGAAAGTCATGCGGATGTCGGTCGAGCAGCCGCTGTGGCGCGCGCTGGCCGGCTACCGGGTGCTCACCATGCTGTACGCGGTGGGGTTCTTCGCCACCGCCTACGACGGGTTCCGGCGTCCCTGGGTCGCCGTCGCCTACTACTGCGTCCTGTTCCTCTGGACCCTGCTCACCCTGCCCTGGGTCGCGAACGCGGCCAGCTGCACCAAGCGCTTCCTCGCCGCCGACCTCACGATCGCCCTCACAGGCATCCTCCTCACGCCCATCGCCGACACCCACGAACGCGTCCAGTCGGGCGGCCCGACCCTGCCGTCGATATGGACCGCGGGCGCCGTCCTGGCCTTCGCGATCAAGGGCGGCTGGCGCTGGGCGGCCTTCGCCTCGACGCTGGTCGCCGTCGTGAACCTGATCGAGCGCGGCACCCCGGCCCGTGACACCGTCCACAACGTGATCCTGGTGTGGGTCGCCTCCATAGCCATCGGGTACGTCGTCGAGGTCGCCCGCGCCTCCGAGCGCACCCTCGCCCGCGCCCTGGAGATCGAGGCGGCGACCCGTGAACGGGAGCGGCTCGCCCGGGACATCCACGACAGCGTCCTGCAGGTACTGGCGATGGTGCAGCGGCGTGGCGCGGTGCTCGGCGGCGAGGCGGGCGAACTGGGCCGGATGGCCGGCGAGCAGGAGGTCGCGCTGCGCGCTCTCGTCTCCGGCGGCCTCGTACCGGAGTCGGGGGCCCCGGCGTCCGGGGCGGCCGTGCACGCCGCGGGAGAGCCGGACTCGCCGGACCCGGTGGACCTGCGCACCCTGCTCGTGCCGTACGCCACCTCGACGATCACGCTCTCCGAGCCCGGCGCCCCCGTCCCGCTCGCCCGGGCCGCCGCGAAGGAGCTGGCCGCCGCGGTCGGCGCCGCCCTGGACAACGTACGGAAGCATGCCGGGGAGGGTGCCCGGGCCTGGATCCTCGTCGAGGACGAGCCGGACTCGGTCGTCGTGACCGTGCGCGACGACGGGCCGGGCATCCCGGACGGGCGGCTCGCGCAGGCCGAGGGCGAGGGGCGGCTCGGCGTGGCCCAGTCGATCCGCGGCCGGCTGCGCGACCTCGGAGGCGACGCCGAACTGATCTCGGTGCCGGGGCAGGGCACCGAGGTCGAACTGACGGTACCGAAGGACATGGGAACGGCACGGGGGAAGGCGGAGCGGCGATGACGGACACCGCGAACGAGAACGGCAACGAGAACGGCAACGAGAACGAGGCCATGAGCGGGAACGGGACGGGGATCGGGGGAGGCGGCCGAGGCCCCCTGCGGGTCATGGTCGTGGACGACCACCCCATGTGGCGCGACGCGGTCGCCCGCGACCTGGCCGAGTCCGGGTTCGACGTGGTCGCCACGGCGGGCGACGGCGAGCAGGCCGTACGCCGGGCCCGCGCCGTCTCACCGGACGTGCTCGTGCTTGACCTGAACCTGCCCGCCAAGCCAGGCGTCCAGGTCTGCAAGGAGCTCGTCGGTTTCAACCCCGCCCTGCGTGTCCTGGTCCTCTCGGCGAGCGGCGAGCACGCGGACGTCCTGGAGGCGGTGAAGTCGGGCGCGACCGGCTATCTGCTGAAGTCGGCCTCGACGGAGGAACTCGTCGACGCGGTGCGCCGTACGGCGGTCGGTGACCCGGTGTTCACGCCGGGGCTGGCCGGTCTGGTCCTCGGCGAGTACCGCCGGCTGGCCTCCGACCCGGATCCGGCCGTGGGTCCCGACGAGCCCAGGGCCCCGCAGCTCACCGACCGGGAGACGGAGGTGCTGCGGCTGGTGGCCAAGGGGCTGAGCTACAAGCAGATCGCCGAGCGCCTGGTCATCTCCCACCGCACGGTCCAGAACCACGTCCAGAACACCCTGGGCAAGCTGCAGTTGCACAACAGGGTGGAACTGGTGCGGTACGCCATACAGCGCGGCCTGGACGACGACGAATAGGCCGCGCCCGCATCCCGTACGCCGGTCCGGCCGAGATCAACTACCGCACAATTCACCGGAATTGACCTTCCCGCCCATCCCAAAGTGACCTGCATCACCATTAGCGTGAGCTTGGCAGGCATCCGCGGCGAAGGGACATTTCCATGCGCGTCGGAGTACTCACCGGAGGCGGCGACTGCCCCGGGCTCAACGCCGTCATCCGGGCCGTCGTCCGCAAGGGCGTACAGGAGTACGAGTACGAGTTCGTCGGCTTCCGGGACGGCTGGCGAGGTCCGCTGGAGGGCGCCGGTGTGCGCCTCGACATCCCCGCCGTACGCGGCATCCTCCCGCGCGGCGGCACCATCCTCGGCTCCTCGCGGACCAATCCCCTCAAGCAGGAGAACGGCATAGCCCGGATCCGGGAGAACCTCGCCTCGATGGGGGTCGACGCGCTCATCGCCATCGGTGGCGAGGACACCCTCGGCGTCGCGGCCCGCCTCAACGACGAGTACGGGGTGCCGGTCGTCGCCGTACCGAAGACGATCGACAACGACCTGTCCGCCACCGACTACACCTTCGGCTTCGACACCGCGGTCGGTATCGCGACGGAGGCGATCGACCGTCTGCACACCACCGCCGAGTCGCACATGCGCGTTCTGGTCTGCGAGGTGATGGGCCGCCACGCCGGCTGGATCGCCCTCCACTCGGGCCTCGCCGGCGGGGCCAACGTCATCCTCATCCCCGAACAGCGCTTCGACACCGAGCAGGTGTGCGCCTGGGTGACCTCGCGCTTCAGGTCGTCGTACGCCCCGATCGTGGTCGTCGCGGAGGGAGCCATGCCCAAGGACGGCGACATGGTGCTGAAGGACCAGACCCTCGACTCCTTCGGGCATGTGCGCCTGTCCGGCGTCGGCGAATGGCTGGCCAAGGAGATCGAGAAACGGACGGGCAAGGAGGCGCGCACCACGGTGCTGGGCCACATCCAGCGCGGTGGCACCCCCAGCGCCTTCGACCGCTGGCTCGCCACCCGCTTCGGCCTGCACGCCATCGAGGCGGTCCGCGACGGCGACTTCGGCAAGATGGTCGCCCTGCGCGGCACGGACATCGTCCGTGTCCCGATCGCGGAGGCCACGGCGAGACTCAAGACGGTCGACCCGAAGCTGTACGAGGAGGCCGGCGTGTTCTTCGGCTGAGAGCGGTGTGTGGCCGTGCGCGCGGTTCCCCGCGCCCCTGCTTTTCAGGGGTGCGGGGAACCGCGCGACAAGCCCCCACCGGACCCGCGGGCGAGAACTACCGCGCTCGCAGGGACTGCACCTCCGCCACCAACTCCCGTACGACACTCGCCCCGTTCAGCGTCAGCACCGACTCCGGATGGAACTGCACACCCGCGAACCCGGGCCCCCGCAGCGCGTGCACCTCCCCGCTCGCGCTCCGGCTGACCTCGACCTCGCGCGCCGCCAGCCCGCCGGCGGCCTCGTCGTCGCAGTACGCCACGAAGCTGTTGTAGAAGCCGACGGTCTCCGCCCGACCGAACAGATCGATCTCCGTCTGCGCGCCCTGGTAGGGGACCTCCTTGCGTACGATCCCCAGCCCCAGCTCCGCCGCGATCAGCTCGTGCCCGAGACAGACCCCGAGGACACCGTGCCGATGGTCCCGCACGACCTCGGTGGTCAGTTCACGCAGGAACCGCATCTTCGGGTCGGCCAGGTCACCCGGATCACCGGGGCCGGGCCCGAGAACCAGCGGCCCCTCATGCCGTACGACGGCGTCCCGCAGTCCCGGTTCGTCGTAGCGCCGCACGGTCACATCGAGGCCCGACGAGCGCAGGACGTGCGCGAGCATCGCCGTGAAGGTGTCCTCGGCGTCGACGACCAGGGCGTGCCCGGTCAGCTCCCGCGTCCGCTCCTGCATCCGCAGCCAGAACGGCGCCAGTGAGGCCCGCCGTCCGTCCAGCGCGGCCCGCACCCGGGCGTCGTCCATGAGCCGCGGCCGTACGCCCTCCTCCCGGGCCCTCCCCGGTACGACACCGAGCGCGGCCAGCACCCCGGCCGCCTTCGCGTGGGTCTCGGCGACCTCGCCCGCCGGGTCCGAGCCACGGACGAGCGTGGCACCGACCGGCACCCGCAGCCGTCCGTCCGCGGAGATGTCGGCGGTCCGGATGAGGATCGGCGAGTCGAGGGTCTGTGCCCCGACAGCTCCTTCCCGCCCGCCCCCCGAATCCCGCCCGACCAGCGCCAACGCCCCCGCGTAGTACCCACGCCCGCCGACCTCGTGCCGCTCGATCACCCGGCAGGCGTTCTGCACGGGGGACCCGGTCACGGTCGCCGCGAACATGGTCTCCTTCAGGACCTCCCGCACATCCAGCGAGGACCGCCCCCGCAACTCGTACTCCGTGTGCGCGAGATGGGCCATCTCCTTCAGCCGTGGCCCCACCACGACCCCGCCCATGTCGCCGACGGTGCACATCATCTTGAGCTCCTCGTCGACGACCATCGACAGCTCCTCGATCTCCTTGCCGTCGGCGAGGAAGGAGAGCAGATGCTCGGGGGTCGGCCCCTCGGCCGGATAGCGGTACGTCCCGCTGATCGGGTTCATCACCACGGTCCCGCCGGACATCCGCACATGCACCTCGGGGCTCGCCCCGACCAGCGTGCGCTCCCCGTCGTGCACGACGAACGTCCAGTACGCACCCCGCTCCCCGACCAGCAGCCGCCGGAACAGCGCGAGGGCGTCGGCGCGTCCGAACCCCGGGATCTCACCCTCGTACGTCCGCCGGATGACGAAGTTGGCCCCCTCGCCGCGCCCGATCTCCTCCCGCAGCACCCGCCCGACGATCTCCGCGTACTCCTCGTCACCGACGTCGAAGCCACCGCCCTCGACCCGCACGTCATGGGCGGGAAGCTGGGAGAGCGCCTCCGCCAGCGGGATCTCGTACCTCTCCTCGGGCGTGAGCACCGAGAGCGGGGTGCCGTCGTCGCGGACGTCGAAGCCGCGCTCGCGGATCTGGCGGAAGGGGATGAGGGCGAGTCCCTCGTCGGGGATGTCGGCGAGCCGGTCGTACGTGGTCACCGGGCCGAGCAGCAGTTCGACCACATCGTGATCGTGGCCGGGTGTGCGGCGGCGGAGCAGGGCGAACGGGCGGTCGTCGTGCGGGAGCCGGTCAAGGCGCATGGTTCCTCGTTCCTCATCCATCGTCGGTCGAGTGGGAGGAACGGCCCGGTGCGGAAGTCCGCGGAAACACCGAAGGCCGCCCCTCGGGCGGCCTTCGCGAAGTCCTGTGTACGCGCGATTCAGTGGGCCGCCGAGTGAGCGGGCCACCACCAGTTCTGGTTCTGGGTCGAGTGCGCGAACATGCGACGGACCATACACCAGCGGACGCGGGCGGATCGTGAACCGGCGCGCGGACCGGCCGTTCCGCTCACCGGACCCGAACGAGCGAACCGCGTCTCACTTGATGAGCAGGCGGATGGACGCCCGACACGACCCCGTAATGTTGGGGCCGTGACCGTGAACGCTAAGACCAGCGCGAGCGCTGGCAACACCTGGCGAGACCTGCCCGCGGCGCAGCAGCCCGAGTACCCCGACACCGAGGCTCTGCGCGCAGTCGTTGCGGAGCTCGAGTCGTATCCGCCGCTCGTCTTCGCGGGCGAGTGCGACCAGCTGCGCGCCCGGATGGCGGCCGTCGCCAAGGGAGAGGCGTTCCTCCTCCAGGGTGGCGACTGCGCCGAGTCCTTCGACGCCGTCGGGGCCGACCACATCCGCGCGAAGCTGAAGACCCTCCTCCAGATGGGCGCCGTCCTCACGTACGCGGCCTCCGTGCCGGTGGTGAAGGTCGGCCGGATCGCGGGTCAGTACTCGAAGCCGCGCTCCAAGGGCACCGAGACCCGTGGCGGCGTGACCCTGCCGACGTACCGCGGTGACTCGGTCAACGGCTTCGACTTCGACGAGAAGTCCCGGATCCCGGACCCCGAGCGGCTGAAGCGGATGTACAACGCGTCCGCCTCCACGCTCAACCTGGTCCGCGCCTTCACCACCGGCGGCTACGCCGACCTGCGCCAGGTGCACGCCTGGAACCAGGACTTCGTGAAGTCGTCCCCGTCCGGACAGCGGTACGAGCAGCTGGCCCGCGAGATCGACAACGCGCTGAACTTCATGCGTGCCTGCGGGACGGACCCGGCCGAGTTCCAGACGGTCGAGTTCTACTCCTCGCACGAGGCGCTGCTGCTGGACTACGAGTCGGCGCTCACCCGCGTCGACTCCCGCACCGGACGGCTCTACGACGTCTCGGCGCACATGGTGTGGATCGGTGAGCGCACCCGGCAGCTGGACCACGCGCACATCGAGTTCGCCTCGCAGATCCGCAACCCCATCGGCATCAAGCTCGGCCCGACGACGACGGCCGAGGAGGCGCTGCAGTACATCGAGCTTCTCGACCCGGACCGTGAGCCGGGCCGGCTGACCTTCATCGTCCGTATGGGCGCCGACAAGGTCCGCGACAAGCTGCCCGAGCTGGTCGAGAAGGTCACCGCCTCGGGCGCGACCGTCGCCTGGATCACCGACCCGATGCACGGCAACACCTACGAGGCGGCCTCCGGTCACAAGACCCGCCGCTTCGACGACGTGCTCGACGAGGTCAAGGGCTTCTTCGAGGTCCACAAGGAGCTGGGTACGCACCCCGGCGGTATCCATGTGGAGCTGACGGGCGACGACGTCACCGAGTGCGTGGGCGGCGGCGACGAGATCTTCGTCGACGACCTGCACCACCGTTACGAGACGGCCTGTGACCCCCGGCTGAACCGCAGCCAGTCGCTCGACCTGGCGTTCCTCGTCGCGGAGATGTACCGGGACCAGTAGGGGACCAGCGGTAGCAGATCACCAGTTGTAGCGCCTGTTACCGGCGCGTGCCGTGGGGCGCGGATCACATACGATCCGCGCCCCACACCACTTTTCGGGCACCCGCGATCCGGGTAAGGTTAGGTTTGCCTCACCGATCAAGCGGGGGTCTGCGGACATCCTTGGCCTCGGTACGGCACGGCCTTTGTACCCCGTCGGGAGGTGACCCGCGTGTTCGTCTGCAACTGCTTCGGAGTGACCGAGGCCCAGGTGAAGAAGCATGCGGCGGACGGCGCCTGTACTCCCCGGCAGATAGCGTCGGCCTGCAAGGCGGGCACGGACTGCGGCTCGTGCGTACGACGTATCCAGGCGCTGCTGGGCAGGGGGGCCTACCCGACCCGTGGGCTCGTGGACGAGGGCGCGCCGGTCCTGGCCGAACAGCTGGACGAGGCGGCCTGACCCGGCCGGACAGGGTTCTCAGCTCTCCGGCTGCTCGATCAGCTGCGCGATGTAGAGCGCCTCGCCGAGCTTCTCCACCAGTTCCAGCTGGGTGTCCAGGTAGTCGATGTGGTGCTCCTCGTCCGCGAGGATCGACTCGAAGATGTTCGCGGACGTGATGTCGCCCTTGCCGCGCATGACCTCGACACCGCGCTTGAGGCGGTCGATCGCCTCGACCTCGACCTGCCGGTCCGCCTGGAACATCTCCGTGAGCGTCTGTCCCACCCGCACATGGAAGAGCCGCTGGTAGTTCGGCAGGCCCTCCAGGAACAGGATGCGGTCGGTGAGGATCTCCGCGTGCTTCATCTCGTCGATCGACTCGTGCCGCGTGTACTTCGCGAGCTTCGTCCAGCCGAAGTTCTCCTGCATTTTCGCGTGCAGGAAGTACTGGTTGATCGCCGTGAGTTCGGCGGTCAGCTGCTCGTTGAGGAATTCGATGACCTCGGGGTCGCCCTGCATCGCAGAGGCTCCTTCCAAGCGGGGGACTGGGGGAGGTTGCCGCCGAATGATTGCATCGCCAAGGAAGATCGTCCAGTAAGTGCGTACTTAGTAAGTAAGGGCATGCTTAGTCCAAGTTATCCGGACTTGATGGACTCTGGACGGCCTGGTCATGCGCGGTCTTCGTGGTCTGTCAGGATGGAGTCATGGGTCAGCCGGTGGAAAATGAATCGGGAGAGCGCGATTCAGGAGGTGCGGCACAGCCCGAATTGCCGCCGGGGCAGCGCATGCAGCGCGGCTGGCCGGTCACCCATTACGGGCCGGTGCCCAAATTCCGCCCCGAGCGCTGGGAGTTCAGGGTTTTCGGCGCCACGGCCGACGGCGAGAAGCACTGCTGGAACCACGCGGAGTTCACGGCCCTTCCGTACGCGTCCGTCATGGCCGACCTGCACTGCGTCACGAAGTTCAGCATGCTCGGCGCCGAGTGGGGTGGAATTCCGGCACGGACGATCATCGAGGCCGCTCCGCCGGCGGCCGAGGCCACGCATGTCATGGTCTGGGCGGAATACGGCTTCAGCTCGAATCTCCGACTGGCCGACTTCGTCTCCGACCGCACGATCTTCGCCACCCACAAGGACGGCGAACTCCTCACCGCGGAACACGGCTTCCCCCTCCGGCTGGTGGTGCCCCACCTGTACGCCTGGAAGGGCCCCAAGTGGGTGCGCGGGGTCGAGTACATGACCGCCGACCGGCGCGGCTTCTGGGAGGAACGCGGCTACCACAACGTCGGCGACCCCTGGCGCGAGCAGCGCTACTCGTACCAGGAGGAGCCGGGCGACGGCCCCGAGCTCTGAGCCTCCGGGGCGCCGGGGTCAGTGGTGGTACTGGTGCACGACCGCGTGGCCCTTGCCGCGGCCGATCGTCCACTTGTTGACCGGCGTGGTGACGACGAAGGCGATGGCCAGTGAGATCGCCAGCGCGCCCCAGAACAGCAGGTCGTCGAGTTGGGCGTCCATCGCGCCCGGCCACAGCACGATCACGCCGTTGTCGACCAGCTCCATCACGGCGATCGACAGCGTGTCCGCGGCCAACGCCACCCGGACGGCCGTACGGAGGCCGACGCCGGCCCTCAGAACGCCGCGCAGGGTGAGCGAGTAGCCGAAGACGAAGGCCAGCACGATCGCCAGCACGGTGGTGGGCAGATTCCCCCAGCCGAACGCGGTGCCGACGACCATGCCGAGCACCTCGCCGATGGCGCAGCCGGTGAGGCAGTGAAGGGTGGCCTGGACGGCCACGGTCCAGGACGCGGCCGGCGTGTGCTGGTGTGCGTGTGTCTCGTGTTCCATGGGTACCCCCGGTGTCACGTGGTCACGGTTGCCTGCACTCGCCAGCAATATACCCCCCTGGGGTATTCCCGCATTCGCTATCCGTCCCGGAGTTTCTTCAGCCGCTCCACGTCCGCCGCATGCCCCTCCTTCCCGCCGGGCGTCTCGATGATCAGAGGTACGCCCTCGGTCGCGGGGTGCGTCATCAGCGCGCGGAACGGATCCTCGCCGATATGGCCCGCGCCGATGTTCTCGTGCCGGTCCTTGTGCGCGCCGACCACGTCCTTGGAGTCGTTGGCGTGGATCAGCTTCAGCCGCCCCTCGCCGACCGTGTCGACGAGCAGATCGAGGGTCTGGTGCATTCCGGTGGGCCCGGTCAGGTCGTGCCCGGCGGCGAAGATGTGGCAGGTGTCGAGACAGACGCCGAGCTTCGGATGGGCGTCGAGCGCCTCGAAGTACGGCCCGAAGTCCCAGGTGCGCGAGCAGAGGGAGGAGCCCTGCCCGGCGGTCGACTCCAGAAGCAGATACGGGTCGTCGTCATGGGTGAGCTCGTCGAGCAGCGGCAGCAGATGTTCCCGTACCTGTTTGAGCGCCACGGACCGCTCCCGCCCGCCGGTCGCGCTCCCGGTGTGCACCACCACGCCCAGCGCGCCGATCTCCCGCCCGCGTCGCAGCGAGTGCCGCAACGATTCCACGGACCGCTCGACGGTCGCCTCGGTGTGCGAGCCGAAGTTGATCAGATACGGGGCATGGACGTACGCCGGGATCGCGCCCTCGGCGCAGGCCGCCCGGAACTGTTCGTCCTGCCGGGGACTGCCGACGGGTGTCGCCCAGCCGCGCGGGTTGGCGACGAAGACCTGCACGGTCTCGGCCTGGAGGTCACGGGCGTAGGACAGGCCGACGGAGTGGAGACCGCCGGCCACGGGAACATGGCCGCCGACGGGGTTGCGGAGCTGCTTGCTGGTCACCCGTTCAGGGTGTCACGCGACGCTCCGCCTCCCGTCAGCGGATCGTGATGGTGATCTTCGACCCCTTGGGGGCGGTGTCCCCGCCGTCCACGGACTGCTTCTTCACCGTGTCGCCGAAGAGCCCGAGGATCCCGCGGTCCTCGTCGACCGTGAACCCGGCACCCTCCAGGGCCGTCCTCGCGTCGTCGACGCTGTCACCCACGACGTCCGGGACCTCGATCATCTCGGGGCCCTTGGAGACCGTCAGCGTGACCGTGTCGCCCTCGGCCGCCTCGCTGCCGCCCACCGGAGACTGGACGGCGACCTGACCCTTCTCGAACTCGTCCGAGGTGACGGTCCTGGTGGCGACCTCGACCTTGAGCCCCGCCTGCTCCAGCTCGGCCTGGGCGTCGGCGAGGCTCGCGCCGGTCACGTCGGAGACCTCCACCGGGCTGCCCTTGCTGACGACGAGGGCGACCGCGGAACCCGCGCGCCGCTCGGTGCCGGGATCCGGGCTCGTGCTGATCACGGAACCCCGGGGCACCTCCTCGCTGAACTCCCGGGTGACCATGCCCGGCTCCAGACCGTTCCGCTTCAGCAGTGCTCTGGCCTTGTCGAGGCGGAGGCCCGTGACCTGGGGCACGGGCACCGTCTCCGGCCCCATGGAGATGGTCAGCGTCACGGTGTCGTTGACCCGGATGCGCGCATTGACGTCGGGGTCCGTACGGATGACAGCTCCGCGAGCCACCGTGTCGCTGTAGGCCTCCTCCTTGGTGGCCTCGAGCCCGGCTTTCTTCAGCCGCTCCCTCGCCTGTGCCTCAGACTGCGTCAGCACCGCCGGGACATGCGTGAACTGCCCGGAGTTGATGTACCAGACGCCCGCACCCACACCGAGGACCAGCAGTACGGCGGCGACGAGGATGGCGATCGGCGCACGTCGTCTCGGACTCCGCGCGGCCCGCCGGGAGGGCGGGGCGGGCGCCGGGGGAGCGCCGACAGCACCCAGCACACTGGTCCGGTTCAACCGCCGCTCGTCGACCGGGGGTTCGTCCTCGTTGACGGGCAGGGGCCGCGGCACGGACAGCGCGCGCGGGATCACACTCGTCAGGTTCTCCGCGTTGCCGTGCCCCGAGGTGATGGCCTGCGGCGGTACGGCGTCCAACTGGTCGGTGTCGAGCGAGCCGCGCGTCTCCAGGACCTGCGAGAGCAGCGCCACCGCGTCGTACGGGCGGATGTCCGCGTTGCGCGCGGTGGCCGAGGCGACCAGCGCGTCCAGCTCGAAGGCCAGCCCCGGTACGAGGGACGAGGGCGGCGGCACGTCCTCGTGCAGGTGCTTGTAGAGCACCAGCGCGGGGGAGTCGCCGTAGTGCGGCTGGTCGCCGGTCAGCATCTCGTAGAGGACGATGCCGCAGGCGTACACGTCGACCCGGGGATCGGTGGTGCCGCTCTCGATCTGCTCGGGCGCGAGGTAGGAGACGGTGCCGAGGACGGAGCCCGTCGTGTTGGTGACCGTGTCCACGGCCCGCACGAGCCCGAAGTCGGCGACCTTGACCCGACCGTCGTCCCCTATCAGCACGTTCTCGGGCTTCATGTCGCGGTGCACGAACCCGGCCCGGTGCGCGGCACCGAGGGCGGCGAGCACGGGCTCCAGGATGTCGAGCGCGGCCCTCGGCTGGAGCGCTCCGCGCTCGCGCAGCACGTCACGCAGGGTGCAGCCGGCGATGTACTCCATGGCCAGATAGACGTACGACCCGTCCGCGCCCTGGTCGAAGACCTGTACGACGTTGGGGTGCGCGAGCCGGGCCACGGACTTCGCTTCACGGATGAACCGTTCGACGAAGGACACGTCGGCGGCGAGTGTCGGATGCATCACCTTGAGTGCGAGCACACGGTCGAGGCGGGTGTCCACGGCCCGGTAGACCGTGGCCATCCCACCGACCGCGATCCGCGCGTCGACGCGATAGCGGCTGTCGAGCACCTGCCCGACGAGAGGGTCCTGAAGGGTCGTGTCCACGCAGGTGAGTGTACGAGCCGCCGCTGACAAGGCCGTAGTTTCGGCCAGGAACGCACAGGAAAGCAGCGGGACTGAAGCCGACCTGTGACGCGGATCGCACGGGAAGGCCGCCGATGGCGCGGAGCCCCCACAGGAGAACTGGACCTGTGAACGGGCTCGAAGCGGGTGGCGCACGGGTGGGAGATCAAACGGGAGGGGAGCGCCGGGTGTCTAGAAAGCAGGTCGCTCGGGATCCAACGCCGCCAGCCCGGCAACAGGCGACGACGCCGTGGCAAAGTGACGCCGGGGAATCCGACCCGCCCGGTAGGCCAACCTCCCCGCCGAAACCCCGTACCGCATCCCCTCCGCCATCAACACCGGCTCCCGCGCCCGGGTCACGGCGGACGCCAGCATCACCCCCGCACACCCCAACTCCATGGCCAACGCCACATCCGACGCGGTCCCGGCCCCGGCGTCCAGAATCACCGGCACACGCGCGTGCTCCACGATCAGCTGGAAGTTGTGCGGGTTGCGGATCCCCAGCCCCGACCCGATGGGCGACCCCAGCGGCATGACCGCGGCGCACCCCACGTCCTCCAGCTTCCGTGCCAGTACCGGGTCGTCGTTCGTGTACGGCAACACCGTGAAGCCGTCCTCCACCAGCACCTCCGCCGCGTCCAGCAGTTCGACCGGATCCGGCAGCAGCGTCCGCTCGTCGGCGATGACCTCCAGTTTCACCACGTCCGTACCGAGCGCCTCCCGGGCCAGCCGAGCCGTCAGCACGGCCTCGCCGGCGGTGAAGCATCCCGCGGTGTTGGGCAGCACCTGGATGCCGAGGCGCTCCAGCACCGACAGCACCGACCCGTGCACCGACGGGTCGACGCGCCGCATCGCGACCGTCGTCAGCTCCGTGCCGGAGGCCACCAGCGCCCGCTCCAGCACGTCGAGGCTGGGCGCACCCCCCGTACCCATGATCAGCCGGGACGTGAAGGTCGTACCACCGAGGACGAAGGGATCGTCGGCCATGGCTCAGCCTCCCTGGACGGCGGTGAGGACTTCGACGCGGTCCCCCTCGGAGAGGGGGGTCGCCGACCACCGCGCGCGCGGGACGACGGTTTCGTTGAGCGCGGCGGCCACCCCGGAGGGCGCCGGGGTCAGGGTCCGCACCAGAGCGTCGAGGGCGGTGTCGGGGGAGACCTCGCGCCGTAGGCCGTTCACCAGGATGTTCATACGAGCTGCTCCATGCGTACGGTGTCGAACCGGCGGGGCGTGAAGGCCCGGGCCTCGTCGGGCAGTTCACCGGTGGCCAGGACGGTGGCCATGGCGTCTCCCGTGACCGGCGTCAGCAGCACGCCGTTCCGGTAGTGGCCCGTGGCCACCAGAAGTCCCTCCAGCGCGGTCGGGCCGAGCAGTGGCGCGTTGTCCGGGGAGCAGGGGCGCAGTCCGGCCCGCGTCTCCGTCAGGGGCAGCTCGGTGATCCCGGGGACGAGTTCATGGGCGTCGCGCAACAGCTCGTACACGCCGCCCGCCGTGACGGTCGTGTCCCAGCCCAGCTCCTCGCTCGTCGCCCCGACGACCAGCTCCCCGTTCTCACGCGGCACCAGATAGACCTGGCTCCCGCGCACCACGGCCCGGACGGTCCGGCTCAGGAACGGCGCGTACCGCTCCGGCACGGTCACCCGGACCACCTGCCCCTTCACGGGCCGTACGGGCGGCAGAACGGCCTCCGGAACCCCCGCGAGGCGTCCGCTGAGGCTGCCTCCGGC
The DNA here is from genome assembly GCF_033795085.1 of Streptomyces sp. AK08-02. Taxonomy (NCBI): domain Bacteria; kingdom Bacillati; phylum Actinomycetota; class Actinomycetes; order Kitasatosporales; family Streptomycetaceae; genus Streptomyces; species Streptomyces sp. AK08-02. The sequence continues at coordinate 215,318 of NZ_JARAZV010000017.1, read as the reverse complement.
CAGCACGATCGATCCGGCGGCCAGTTCGTCGCCGGCGGAGTCGGTGACCGCGGCGGCCCGTCCCCGCCGTACGTCGAGCCGTTCGGCCCACGTCCGGCGCAGCACCACGCCGGTCCGCTCGCAGACGTCCACCAGCGCCGCGGCCAGCCGCCGCGGGTCGATCTGGTGGTCGCCGTCCACCCGGAGACCCCCTCGCACGCCCGGCGCGAGCATCGGCTCCAGGCGTCGGCACTCACGCCCCGAGAGCCACTCCGACTCCAGGCCCGACCGCTGCTGCAGGGCGTGCAGTTCGCGCAGTTCGGCGCGGTCGTCGGCGTCGAGCGCGACGGCGAGTGTGCCGCAACGGCGGTAGCCGAGGTCGCGGCCGGTCAGCTCGGTGAGCTCGGCCACGAAGTCCGGATAGCGGCGGGCCGACTCCAGGTTCAGCCCCAGCAGGGTCTGCTCGCCGTGGTGCAGTTCCGTGACTGCGGCCAGCATGCCGGCCGCCACCTGTGCGGCCCCACCGCCCGGCACGGGATCCACGACGGTCGTGGCGAGCCCGCGCTGAGCGGCCCGCCAGGCCGTCACCAGCCCGATGATCCCGCCGCCGACGACAACGACGTCCGAGGTGTGCGTACGCGACATGGGCGTCCAGCCCCTCCCTTCGCCGGCATGACCCGGATCAGGTTCGTACGGTCGGAGGCCGCCCAGCCTCCCTCTCAGCCCGGTGCGTCCGGGCTCCCGCGAGTGCTTACGCTGATCAGCCTAGCCCGCAGAGCAACTCACATGTAAGGGAGCCTCCGACCATGCCCCGCTCGCTCGACGGTCTCGTCCTCGCCCCGGTCACGGACCAGGCGCCGGGTCAGGTGGGTACGCGCACCCGGTTCACCTACCACGAGCGGGACGGTGAGATCTGGGCCGAGTACACGGGCGGAGATGTCGTACGCGGCCGTCTCGTGGGTACGCGGGAGGGTGACCGTCTCGACTTCCGGTACGTGCAGCTGAAGCACGACGGGACGACCTCCTCCGGCCACTGTGTCTCCGAGGTGACCGAACTGCCCGACGGGCGGGTGCGGTTGGCGGAGACCTGGGAGTGGGAGTCGCAGCCGGGCAGCGGGACGAGCGTGGTGGAACAGGTCGAACGAGCCGAGGACGCGGGTGTGCAGTAGGTCACTTCCCGCGCCCCCTGACTGACAATTTGTCAGTTGTCTATGGTGATCGAGTGAGTGAGCAGACGCAGGCACAGGGCACAGAAGGCGGGTCGCGGCCCCGACATGTGGTCGTCGTGGGCGCGGGCATGGCCGGGGTGCAGACCGCGGTCGCGCTGCGGGAGCAGGGGTTCACCGGCACCGTCACACTCCTCGGCGCCGAACCCCATCAACCGTACGACCGGCCGCCGTTGTCCAAGGCCGTCCTGCTCGGCAAGGCGGAGGGCTCCGCCTTCGACGTCGACTTCGAGGCCCTCGACATCGAACTGCTGCTCGGGCGCGAGGTGCTGGGCGTCCGCGCCGGCGAACACGAACTGGACACCGCGGAGGGACCGGTCCCGTACGACGTCCTGGTGCTCGCGACCGGCGCCGAACCGATCCGGCTGCCGGGCACCGAGGGCGTACCCGGTGTACATCTGCTGCGTACCCTCGACGACGCCGAGCGGCTGCGGCCCGTCCTCGCGCGCCAGCACGACATCGTGGTCGTCGGGGCCGGCTGGATCGGCGCCGAGTTCGCCACCGCCGCGCGCGAGGCGGGCTGCGCCGTCACCGTCGTCGAGGCCGCCGACCGGCCGCTCGCGGGCGCCCTGCCCGCCGAGGTGGCCGCGCCGATGGCCGCCTGGTACGCCGACAGCGGCGCCTCGTTGCGCACCCACGCGCGCGTGGCACGCGTCGAGCCCGGCGCGGTGGTGCTCGACGACGGCTCTCGGCTGCCCGCGGGCGCCGTCGTCGTCGGCATCGGCGCCCGCCCGGCCACCGCCTGGCTCGTCGGCTCGGGAATCGCCCTGGGCGACCACCGGGAGGTCGTCGCCGACGACCACCTGCGCACCTCCGTGGCGGACGTCTACGCGGTCGGCGACTGCGCATCCTTCCCTTCGGGAAGGTATGGCCGGCGCCTTCTGGTCCACCACTGGGACAACGCCCTCCAGGGACCCCGAACCGTCGCCGCGAACATCATCGGGGAGTCCCCGGCGGCCTACGACCCGGTCCCGTACTTCTGGTCGGAGCAGTTCGGCCGTTTCGTCCAGTACGTCGGCCACCACCAGTCCGCCGACACCACCCTGTGGCGTGGTGACCCGTCCGGCCCCGCCTGGACGGTCTGCTGGCTGCGGGAGGGCCGCCTGGTCGCCCTGCTGGCCGTGGGCCGCCCCCGGGACCTGGCCCAGGGGCGCCGGCTGGTCGAGGCGGGTTCCCTGATGGACGCCGAGGCGCTGACCGACCCGTCCAGGCCGCTGAAGGCGGCCACGGCGTAGTCCGACGGGGCTCGACACGGCCTCGGCGCCACCGTAACGGCCCAGGTCGCAGGGGCCCCGCTTCCGACTGTCAGTGCGGGATGGCAGGCTTGTCCCGTGACCGAGATTGACGCAAAGACCGATGCTCTCGTCCCTGCCTGGCTCACGCTGCCCGACATCGCGGAAATCCTCGACATCGAGGTGACGCGCGTCCGGCAGCTGGTCAAGGATGGCCAAGTGATCGCCGTACGCCGTGGTGAGAACCGTGCGCTGCACGTGCCCGCCGCATTTATCGACGGGGTCGAGCAGAAGGTCGTCAAGGGCCTCACCGGCACCCTGACGCTCCTGCGGGACGACGGCTTCTCCGACGAGGAGATGCTGGAGTGGCTCTTCACTCCCGACCCGAGCCTGCCCGGCACCCCCGCGCAGGCCCTCAGTGAGAATCGCGGCACGGAGGTGAAGCGCCGCGCCCAGGCGCTCGCCGTCTGAGCCGACCAGCCGTTCGGTGTGCGGACGGTTGTCCGCACACCGCCACACCACGCAGGGGCGCGCCCGGGAGAACACCCCGTGGGCGCGCCCACGGGGGGACACACGTATGCCCGAGACGACCGACACCGTGCCCGGGGCGACCGCCGACACCCGCACCGCCCGTGCCCGGCTCGCCGACGCCAGGGTGTACCTCTGCACGGACGCCCGCAGACGGCAGGGCGATCTCGCCGAGTTCCTGGACGCCGTGCTGGCCGGTGGTGTCGACATCGTGCAGCTGCGTGACAAGGGCATGGAGGCGGCCGAGGAACTGGACCACCTCCATGTCTTCGCCGACGCCTGTGCCCGGCACGGCAGACTCCTCGCGGTCAACGACCGCGCCGATGTCGCCCACGCGGCCCGCGCGGACGTCCTGCACCTGGGCCAGGGCGACCTGCCCGTCCCGGCGGCCCGCGCGATCCTCGGCCCCGACGTGCTCGTCGGCCGTTCCACGCACGCCGAGTCCGAGGCGGCGGCAGCCGCCGTCCAGGAGGGCGTCGACTACTTCTGCACGGGCCCCTGCTGGCCGACCCCCACCAAGCCGGGCCGCCACGCGCCCGGCCTCGACCTGGTCCGGTACACGGCAGGGCTCGCCACCGAGCGCCCCTGGTTCGCCATCGGCGGTGTCGACCTGGGCAACCTGGACGAGGTGCTCGCGGCGGGCGCCCGCCGGGTCGTCGTCGTACGGGCGATAACCGAGGCCGACGACCCGGGCGCGGCGGCGGCGGAGTTCGCCGAGCGGCTGCGATCCCGGTAGTCGGACGGCGGGAGGCCGCCGAGGCCCGGCTGTCCGAGGCGTGGACAACAAGTCGACATTCCAGGGCAAATTTCCGCCATCCGGTTGGGAGACCGCCACCCCCTGGCTAACCTGCGGGTATGGCCCTCGGAACCGCGTCCACCCGAACCGACCACGCGCGCACTGTGCGTGACATGCTCGCGACCGGCAAAACCACGTACTCCTTCGAGTTCTCGGCGCCGAAGACCCCCAAGGGCGAGCGGAACCTGTGGAACGCGCTCAGAAGGGTCGAGGCGGTCGCGCCGGACTTCGTGTCCGTGACGTACGGCGCCGGCGGGTCGACGCGCGCGGGCACGGTCAAGGAGACCCAGCAGATCGTCTCCGACACGACCCTCACCCCGGTCGCCCACCTCACCGCGGTCAACCACTCCATCGCCGAACTGCGCAACATCATCGGCCAGTACGCCGACGCGGGCATCCGTAACATCCTGGCCGTCCGCGGCGACCCGCCCGGCGATCCGATGGCCGAGTGGGTACCGCACCCGAGCGGGCTGACGTACGCCGCCGAACTCGTGCGTCTCATCAAGGAGTCGGGCGACTTCTGCGTAGGCGTCGCGGCCTTCCCCGAGACCCACCCGCGCTCGCCGGACCGGGACACGGATGTCACGCACTTCGTCGACAAGTGCCGGGCCGGCGCGGACTACGCGATCACGCAGATGTTCTTCCACCCGGAGTCGTATCTGCGGCTGCGTGACGCGGTCGCGGCGGCGGGCTGCCCCACCCCGGTCATCCCCGAGGTCATGCCCGTGACCAGCGTGCGGATGCTGGAACGACTGCCGCAGCTCAGCAACGCGGCCATCCCGTCTACCCTGAAAGAGCGGATCCTCACAGCCAAAGACGACGCGGCGGCTGTACGCTCCATTGGCATCGAGTTCGCCACGGAGTTCTGCGCGCGACTGCTGGCCGAGGGAATCCCCGGACTGCACTTCATCACGCTGAACAACTCCACGGCCTCGCTGGAAATCTACGAGAACCTGGGTCTGCACCACCCACAGCGGGCCTAGACCGGCCGCACGGGCGTACGACACACTGCGTAGCGGCCACTGGGAGAGGGGCGTACATGGGCTGGACGGTCCTCTACATCGCGTTCGGCATTGTCGCGTTGTGGCTACTCGGAGAAGTTCTGCTCCAGTACAAGGCGAGGCTGCGCTGGCGGTTGCTGGCCTTCGCCGGGTTCCTCGGTGTGGTTTTCGGCGTGCTCATCCCGTCGGTGGTGGTCATCGGCCTGGGCGCCGCCGCCTTCGCGGTCGGGCAGACCTACGTCACCCTGTCGTTCCGCAGCGGCTTCTCGGCCGGCTGGGCCGTCGCGGGCCGCCCGGGCTTCCTCTCGCGGTTCGGCAAGGGCCGCGGCGACGGAGAGTACAAGGACCCGACCCTGGAGGTCTCCGACCTGGAGGCGTCCGAGGCCGCGTACGCGGCGGGCAACGGCGCCGGCGCGGGCTTCGGCGACAACTCCGCCGACGGCGCGGGCCACGACGCGTTCGACACCGGTGCCGGAACGTACCAGCAGGGCAACGACTTCGACCGTGACTACGACCGGGACGACGTCTTCACCCCGGCCCGCTCCGTCCGGCCCACGGGGGCCGAGAACTCGGCCGTCTACGAACCGCAGCCCCTCCCCGACGACACCGGCTCCTACGGCATATACAGCGACGCCGCGTACGCCGCGGCGACCGGCCAGGACCAGTCCTACGCGGGCGCGGGCCAGGACCAGTCGTACGCGGGTGCCACCCAGGGCGCGGACCAGAACTACGGCTACGACGGCTACACCGGCTACGACCAGCAGCAGTACGGCTACGACGCCTCGGGCCAGCAGCAGTACGCCGCCTACTCCGACCCGTACATCGGCCAGGGCTACGGCGGCACCTCGTACGACTCCGGCTACGACCAGCAGCAGTACGGTCAGCAGGGCTACGGCCAGGAGCAGTACGGCAACGGCGGCTACAACGAGACCCCGGCGAGCGGTGTCTGGGTCCCGCAGCAGCGCAACACCGACGACCCTTTGTTCGGCGGGGAGCTCCCGCCGGAGCAGCAGTATCCCTACCAGGACAACGGCCAGGGCAACGGCAACGGCAACGGCAACGGTCAGGCGCCCGGGAACGGGTACGACGAGCAGTACCGCTTCTAGCCGCGCCGCTTCTGAGGACCGCCGCTCCGCCCGGGCACTCCGGGGTTCACCGCGAACCCCGGAAGTCCGGTCCCTCCACGATCAGTCCGGCGACCAGCGCGCCCGACATGCCCGCGTGCGCCAGTCCGCCGCCGGGGTGCGACCAGCCGCCCACGCGGTACAGCCCCGGCAGCCGGGTGCTGTTGGCAGGACGCAGGAAGTCCCCGTTGCCGCCCGCCAGCGAGGGTGCCGAGATGCCGCCGCAGAAGGCGCCGGTCTCGTCCCCGTTGTGACCGGGGGTCCGTATCTCCTGCCACAGGACCCGCTCACGCAGCCCGGGGACGGCTGTCTCGGCCGCGCCGACCATCAGATCCGCGAGCTCCACCGAGTGCCGCGCCGCCCAGTCGCCCGTGGGGCGTGCCACCGCCGTCAGGACCACGGACTCGTGCTCCTCGTCGGGCCGCAGCTCGGGGTCGTCCGGCCGCAGCACCGTCACCGTGGGCCGTGCGGGACCGGGTCCTTCATTGGTCATCCAGTTCAACTCGGCCTCGCGGTCGGGCGCGTGCACGACCGTGCGATGCGCGGCACCCGCCTCACGGGCCCCGCGCAGGGCCAGCAGTACGGTGAACAGGCCCGGCGAGGGCGCCGACGCGTCGGGGAGCACATCACCGTCCTGGTCGAGCGCGTGCCCCGTCAGCCCCTTCAGCCGTCTGGGATCCACGCCCGCCACGACATGGTCCGCCTCCGTCACCGTCCCGTCGGCCAGCTCCAGCCCCGCCGCCCGGCCGTCCTTCTCGACGATCGCCGTGACCTCGGCGCCGAAGACGAACTCGACCCGCCGGGCCACGCACCTCTCGTACACCGCGCGCGCCAACTCCCGGACGCCGCCCCGGACGTACCAGGTGCCGAAGGCATGCTCCATGTACGGCAGCACGGCCGCACCCGCCGGGGTGTCCCGGGGGTCGAGGCCGTACGCCAGGGCGTGGCTGTCGAGCAGGGCGGTCAGACGCGGGTCGCGCAGTTCCCAGGCGGCGACCTCGGCCAGCGTGCCGGCCCGACGGGTGCGCAGCAGCCGTTTGTGGGGGACCGCCGGATAGGGCTCACGCTCCGCCAGTACCTGCCAGTCGGTCCACAGGGGCTCCTCAAGAAGCGGTCTGCGGGTGCGGTCCCAGGCCTCGCGGGCCCTGACCAGGAAGTCGCCCCAGCGGTCGCCCACCCCGGCCCCGAGAGCCGCCTCCAGAGCCTGGACGACGCCCGCGCGGGACGCGTTCGGCAGGGCGACCTCCGTGCCGTCCGCGAAGACGTGCCGCGAGGACGGGTCGACCTGGACCAGCTCGACGCACTCCTCCAGGGGCTGCTTACCGGTCTTGACGAACAGATCGCGGTAGACCGCGGGCAGGGTGAGCAGGCCGGGGCCCGTGTCGAACGCGAAGCCGTCGCGCTCGAAGCGGCGCACCGCTCCGCCGTACGTCTCCCCACGCTCGTACACCGCCACCCGGTGGCCCGCGACGGCCAGCCGGGCAGCGGCCGCCATCGCGCCCATGCCGGCGCCGATCACCGCAATCCGTGCCATGGCAGGGACTTTATCGGCCCCCGCTGACAGTCGGGTCACGCGCCTGTGACCAGGGAGTTCACGGGAACATGCCCGGCCCGGCTCAGTCCGGCGGCCACCCTGTCCGGGTCGCGAGCCGTTTCTCCTCGCGGCGCTGGGCCCGGCGCCGCAGGAACCGTCTGATCCGGGAGACCAGGAAGTACAGCACGATCAGGCCGGCGAGCAGCAGCGTGCCCGCGATGATCGCCGCCGCCTGCGGGTGGAACATCGCGAACGTCACGATGCCGCCGACCCCGAGATCCTCGGCGAGGCTCAGGACCACGTTGCTGAACGGCTCCGGCGAGGTGTTGACCGCCATCCGTGTCCCGGCCTTGACCACATGGCTGGCCAGCGCCGTGGAGCCGCCGATCGCGCCTGCCGCGAGATCGGGAAGCGAACCGCTCTGCCCGGCCAGCAGCGCCCCGACGACGGCCCCGGAGACCGGTCGGATCACCGTGTGCACCGCGTCCCACGCGGAGTCCACGTACGGGATCTTGTCGGCGACCGCCTCGCAGAGGAACAGCACGCCGGACACGACGAGTACCTCGGGACGCTGCAAGGACTCGGGCACCTCGTCGCTCAGCCCGGTCGCGCCGAAGACGCCGAGGAGCAGCACCACCGCGTAGGCGTTGATGCCGCTGGCCCAGCCGCTTGTGAACACCAGAGGGAGTACCGACACGGACGCGATCGTAACCAGTCGGCAACGGCGCGTCCTGGGGGTGAGTGCGCAGGGCTGAGTACGCGTACTTAGGACGAGAGATGAGTAGGCGCACGGATGAGCGGCGACCTGCGGGAACGAGAGAGTGGAGACACGGAAAAGGGCACGGCTCCGGTACCGCCGACACGGGGCGGCGGAACGGTGCCGGTGCCCTGGACCGCTCCTTCCGCCGATCCGTCGGCGGGAGCGAGGCACGGGGGACCCGGGGGAACGACCGCACGGGGGAACGGGGAAAACGGGGGAACGGGGAAAACGGGGGAGGGGAACGGGGGGAGCAGGAAGGAAGCGCCGGTTCGAGATGGCCCGCGGGGGACGCGGCCACATCGGACCGGCGCTTTCCTGTGCGCCCTGCCCCGCCGGCCCTACCCGTTGCCGCCGACCCGGCCCTGGAGCAGCCGGGACAGTGCCGAGTGGACGTCGTCCAGGGAGCGTTCGGGCTGGAAGGACTGCCAGTCCAGGGCGGCGACCAGGACCATGCCGACCAGGGCCGCGGCGGTCAGCGGGACGTCGATCTCGTCACTGAGTTCGCCGCCCGCCACCGCCTCGCGCAGGACGTCCTCGATGACCGCCACCGCCTGCTGCCTGACCACCATCAGGGTGGACTGCCAGGTCCGGTTGGTGCGCCACAGTTCTGCCACGTAGAGCTGGGTGAAGGCCGGGTAGCGGCTGATGAAGACGAGCCCGGCCCGGACCATCGCGTCCAGGGCGTCGACCTTCGTACCGCCGTCCCGGTCGGTCCGCTCTGCCGCCTCCCGAAGGGAGGCGGTGAGGAGTTCCACACCGTGTCGCAGCAACTCCTCGAAGAGGACGGACTTGCTCGCGAAGTTGTAGTAGACCGTGCCCTTGGCGACTCCGGCCCGCTCGGCGATCTCGTCCACCGTGGTGGCGGAGAAGCCCTGTTCCGCGATGAGGGTGACGGCGGCCTCGTAGAGCTTCTGCCGGGTGGCCTCGCGGCGGGGACTGCCGACCGGCGGGGTGCTGCTGCGTTCCATGGCCCTGATTCTCACAGGAACACCGGGCCCATGCTGACGAGACGTCACAGGCTCAACTCCGGGTGCAGCCGGTCCAGGGTCCACACCTGGCCGCGGCGGGCCGCCACGGCGGTCAGCGCCAGAGCGCCGGCCGTGAACGCCGCCAGCACGGCACACGCCTGCCACACCGGGCCGAGCCCACCGCCGGTGATGAGCCTGCGCAGAGCCTCGACGACGTAGCTCATCGGCATGAAGGGGTGGATCGCGTTGAAGAAACCGGGACTCGTCTGCACGGGATAGGTGCCGCCCGCGGACGTCAACTGGAGCATCAGAAGGGCGAGTACGAGAATCCGGCCCGCCGCCCCGAAGCGCGCGTTCAACCATTGGACGATCGCCGCGAAGCACGCCGTGACCAGGAACAGGAAGCCCACCGTCCCGGCCGCCCTGACCATTTCCAGGCCGATCGCCCAGTGCAGTACGGACATCAGGGCCGTCGTCTGGAGCACTCCCAGGGCGGCCACGGGCAGCCAGCCCGCCAGCGTGACGCGCCACGCGGGGGCGCCGGCGGCGAGCGCCCGCCGGTTGAGCGGCGGGATCAGCATGTAGGTGACCATCGCGCCCACCCACAGGGACAGCGGAATGAAGTACGGGGCGAATCCGGTGCCGTAGTTGGGCGCCTTGTGCAGGTCCCTGGAGGCGAGTTGGACCGGGTCGGACATCACCTCGGTGCGCGCGTCGCGGTCCTGCCGGTCGTAGTCGGGGATCCGTCCCGCGCCGTCGTGCAGTCCGCCGGCGAGTTTCCCGGAGCCGTCGGCGAGCTTGAACATGCCTCCGGAGAGGTCGTCCGCGCCCGTCCTGAGGTCGCCGACGCCCGTGTCCAGGGTGGTCGCGCCGGCCTTGGCGGTGGAGAGCCCGGTGTGCAGCTTCCGCGCTCCCGCGGCGACCTGTGCGGCCCCGGCGTTGAGCCTGTCGACCTGCCGGACGGCGTCGTCGAGGTCCTCGGAGAGGCGCGGGGCGCGGTCGGCGAGCGCCCGGGCCTGCTTCTGGAGTGCGGCGAGGTGCCGGTCGAGCCGGTCCAGGTCGCCGTTCTGGTCGGCGATCAGAGTGTTGACGTCGTCGGCGACCGTCGCCACGTCCGCCGCCGCGTCCCTGGCCTTCTTCAGGTCGGCGCACGCGGCGTCGGGCAGTACCGCGGTCTCGCAGCGCGCCCTGTAGACCCCGTTCAGGGTGTCGGAGGCCGCGTGGGCGCCCTTGGCGGCGGCCGGGGCGGTCTTCACCAGGGTGCCGAGGTTGCGCCGGACCGTACCCGCCGAGTCGGCGACGAGTCGGGCGGCGTCCCCGATGGTCTTCTCGTTGTCCCTGAGGAAGGGCCCCAGCCGGTCCGAGACGCCGTCCACCCGGTCGGCGAGCGTCTGCGTGCCCGCCGCGACCTGGCGGGAACCGTCCGCCAGGTCACCCGCGCCCGTGTCGAGCCTCTTCAGCCCGCCGACCAGCTTGCCGCTGCCCGCCTTGGCGTCCTTCAGCCCGTCTGCGAGGTCCCTGGAGCCCTGTTCGGCCTTGTCGATGCCGCCCGAGAGCGTGTCGGCGCCCTTGGCGGCCTTCACGGTCTGCCCGTGGATGTCGGAGAACGAGACGAAGATCCGGTCCAGGAAGGACCGCGACGCCTTGGTGGACGCGGCGGTGCGCACCTCACCGAACACCGTCCGGGAGATCTGCCCGACGATGTAGTTGTTGGCGTCGTTGGTCCGCACCTGGAGCGCGCCCGTCTCCGGGGAGTCGCCCGAACTGGACGCGATCCGCGTGCTGAAGTCGGCCGGCATGGTCAGCGACAGGTAGTACGTGCCGTCCTCGACGCCCTCCCGGGCCTCGGCGGCACTCACCTCGTGCCACTCGAAGGTGTCGCTGTCGCGCAGCCCCTTGACGATGTCGGCACCGGCGGCGAGCCGCTTGCCCGCGACGCTCGCCCCCTTGTCGTCGTTCACGAGCGCCACGGGGATGCGGTCGAGCCTGCCGTACGGGTCCCAGAAGGACCACAGGTACAGGGCGCCGTACAGCAGCGGCAGCAGCAGAAGGGCGGCAAGTGCGGCCCTCGGGAGCCTGCCCCGGCCGAAACGCCTGAGCTCAAGCGAGGCCAGTCTCGGGGAGCGCATCCACCGTCTCCTTCTCGTGAGTCCCTACCTCGTCCGCCTCTGCCCGGGCCGGCTCCACCTCGTCCGCCTCTGTCTCCGCCTCGGCCGTCTCCTTCTCACGCGGTGACGTCGACACGGTGACGGCCCCTTCCGGAGCCTCGCTGCACACCGCGACCACGGTCGTCCCGGCAGTGGCGAGGGACCGCAACAGCGCCCACATCTCGGCCCGTTCGGCGTCCGACAGCTTCAGGTCGGTGTCGTCCACGCCCAGCAGTCGCGGCCCGCCGATCAGGGCCAGCGCGACGGACAGCCGCAGCGCCTCAAGCCGCTCCAGATCGCGTACGGCGGTCCGGGAGCCCTTGGGCAGCGCCTCGCGGTCGAGACCGGCGGCCGTCAGCGCGGCGTCGACGCGCAGCTCGGTCTCGGCCGCCCGCTCCGCCCGTGGCCGCAGCAGCGCGCGCAGGGAACCGCCGAACCGGCGCTCCAGCAGCGCCCGCTCCCGCAGGTGCTCCCCGACGGTCAGGGCGGGGTCGAGGTCGGTGACACCGGGCACGTGGGCGAGCGCGCTCACGCGGCGCACCGCCGCCGCCTGCTCGGGCAGGCGCCACTCGCCGACCGTGGCCGACCCCGTGGTGGCCCTCATCCGGCCCGTGAGCGAGAGCAGCAGGCAGGTGCGTCCCGATCCGGACGGCCCCTCCACCGCGATCAGCGAGCCGGGCTCCGCGTCGAAGGACACCTCATGGAATGCCCAGCCGCGAGGCCCCTTGAGCCCGTAGTCCCGGGTGGTCACCCCGAGCCCGTGCGGACCGTCCACAGTTCCCGTCCCCTCGAAATGCTTTTGAACTGACTGGTCAGTGCAAAATCTAACTCGAACCTTCGATCGAAGCAAAAGACCAGGTCAGAACGGATTGTCAGTGGCATACCGCACGATGGGCACATACGGCACCTCCCGTCGGGCGGGCCGTCACACAGACGACAGGAGGTTCGTCATGGCCAGTTCGAACGCAGCCGCCGCCCGTCGGCGCCGCGCCCCCGGCCCTGCCCCCTCACTGAACGGTCCCGCGGGCGACGTGCACCCCGTGCTCCGCCGGGCCACGGCCCCGCCCGCCGCCCTCGATCTGCTCGCCCAGGCCCGCGCCGGACTCGACGAGGCGTCGGTCCTGGAAACCGCGAACGAGCGGTATGCCACCGCCCACCTCGCCGCCCTGCGCACCGCCGCGGCCGTGCTCGCCGCCCGGGGCCGCCCCGAACCCACCCCGAGGCGCCGGGCGCGTATCCGCAGCGCCTGGGAGGTGCTCCCCGAGATAGCGCCCGAACTCGCCGAGTGGAGCGTGCTGTTCGCCTCCGGCGCCCGCCGCCGCGCCCGCGCCGAGGCCGGTATCCAGGGCGCGGCCAGCAGCCGCGACGCCGACGACCTGATACGCGACGTGGCGATGTTCCTGCGCCTCGTCGAGAGGATGCTCGTCCTCCAGCCGGTGCTGCCCCAACCGCGCCAGGACCAGGACACGCCTTCGGACGCGCTCCGGGAGAGCGGCCGGGGCGTCCCGGACGCGGGCTGAGACGGATGACCGGGTACGTCACCGGAGGCCATAGGGTGGTGGAGAAGTCGCAGCCTTTCCCCAGCCCACCGCGGCCGGGAAGGCACCCCGTTCACCCCGCCGTACAAGAGGCGGCGCCGCGCCGAGGAGTCACCTGCCGTGTCGAACCCGACTCGCCCCCGCGCCTCTCTCCGGACCGCAGTGGTCTGGGAGGTCCTGCAGGACGCCCTGGAGCGCCGGGTCAAAGCCACCGGGCGCGAGTCGCTGGACGTCCTCGACACCGGCGGCGGCAGCGGCAACTTCGCCGTGCCCGTCGCCCGCCTCGGTCACCGCGTCACCGTCGTCGACCCGAGCCCCAACGCGCTGTTCGCGCTGGAGCGCCGGGCCGCCGAGGCCGGCGTCGCCGACCGCGTCCGGGGCGTCCAGGGTGACGCGCACGGCCTCTTCGACGTCGTCGATCGCGGCGGCTACGACGCGGTGCTCTGCCACGGCGTCCTGGAGTACGTGGACGACCCCGCCGAGGGCGTCCGCAACGTGGTGGCCGCCCTGCGCCCCGAGGGCGTCCTCAGCCTCCTCGCCGCCGGACTCGGCGGCGCCGTGCTGGCGCGAGCCCTCGCCGGGCACTTCAAGGAGGCCAAGCGGGCGCTCGACGACCCGAACGGCCGCTGGGGCGAGAGTGACCCCGTACCCCACCGGTTCACGGCGGAACAGCTCACCGCGCTGGTCGAGGGCGCCGGCCTGCGCGTGGGCGCCGTGCACGGCGTACGGATCTTCGCCGACCTGGTGCCGGGCGTCCTCGTGGACACCGAGCCCGGCGCCCTGGACGCGCTGCTGAAACTGGAGGCCGCGGCGGCCGAGCAGGCCGCGTTCCACTCCGTGGCCACCCAGCTCCATGTGCTCGGCGAGACGTCAGGTGCCGCCGAGGTCTGAGTCACCTCCTGCGGCGGACCGCTGATCAGGGGCTCGGCCGCAGATGGAGTACGCCACAGGCCGCCCGATCGGCGGCCCGGAGCCGTATGATCGAGGGAGACCGCCCGGCATGACCGCCCGGTTGCTGGGGAATGAACGCCTCAGTGAACCGGACGGCCATGGCGGATTCCGGTTGCCAATTGGCGTAGAGGGGCGGGTTTCACGGGGGCGATTCCCTGCCTATCCTGAAGGGGACCCCCGGTCGCCCCGGCGACTGCACGAATGAGGAGGACTCCGTGCCGCTCTCGGAGCACGAGCAGCGAATGCTCGAGCAGATGGAGCGAGCGCTGTACGCCGAAGATCCCAAGTTCGCGACAGCGCTTGAAGGAAGCGGGCTGCGCACGTACACCCGGCGACGGGTCTACCAGGCGGTCGCGGGCTTCCTCGTAGGTATCGCGCTCCTCATGGCCGGAATGGTCGCAGTGCAGATCTGGCTGAGCGTGGTGGGTTTCCTCGTCATGCTGGGCTGCGCGGTACTGGCCGTGACAGGTTGGCGCAAGGCTCCCAAACCGGGCGAACAGCCCGCCGCGGGTGCCGCCCCCGGAGCTCCGCACGGTCGCGGACAGGGTCGGCAGCGGCGCTCCATGATGGACCGCATCGAGGAGCGCTGGCAGCGCCGCCGCGACGAACAGCAGGGTGGCCAGTAGCGTCCGGCCGCAGTCCCCGTGTTGTGACCGCGAGACATGAAACGCCGGTGGCCCGGACCCCCCAGGGGTTCCGGGCCACCGGCATGCCCGGCTGTCGGGCCGTCAGCTCTGCTGACCCCATGGCTTGCGCAGGACCGGCCTGGCCGCCGACGCCCGCTCGCTGAGCGCCGTCCACCGAGCCGACAGTGCCCACACCACACGGACGGTCGAACGCGGGGCGAACATCGCGCGCAGCCGCGTGCCCCGGCCCACCGTGGCGCGCAGCGCCTCGGTCACCCGCCGCACGTCCTGCGCGAGCCCCGCCGTCGGACGGGGACTGGGCGCGTACAGCACCTGTTCCACGGCGTCCGCCACCCGGTGCACGGCGCTCGCCGCCGACGGATCGAGAAGGCCGAGCCGTACGATCCTGGCCGCCGCCTTGCGGGGTGTCTGGGACTCCTCCGGACTGATGCCGAAGTCCCAGGCGCTGTCGGTCAGTTCCTGCCACGCCGACAGTGCGTGGACCGTCGCGTCGGCATCACCGCGGCCGTGCGCCCCGAGCCGTACGGCCCGGATCCGCAGCCGCCACAGCATCGGCAGCAGCAGAAGCGCCAGCACGGCCAGCGCGGCCAGCGTCCACCCCAGTTCGGGGGACCACCAGCCGCCGTCGCCGTTCTGCCCGGTCGCGGCCTGCGCGGACTCGCTCGCGCACCCACCGTCCAGCCGCCGCTGCGCCGCCGTGCAGGTCTGGCTCGCCGAAGCGGAGTCCGAGGGCGCCACGGAGGCGTTCTGGGACGGCACATCCGGGTTGGGGATGTCGCTGTTCGGCGCCTGGGACTGCGTGTACTCGGGCACCGAACCACGGGTGGGGGTCGGCTCGAAGCGGGTCCAGCCGACGCCCTCGAAGTACAGCTCGGGCCACGCGTGCGCATCGCGCAGACCCACCGAGATCGTGCCGTCCGGCTGCGGGGTACCCGGCGCGAAGCCCACCGCGACCCGGGCCGGAATGCCCAGTGTCCGGGCCATCGAGGCCATCGCGAAGGAGAAGTGGACGCAGAAGCCCTCCTTGTCCCGCAGGAACCGCGCGATGGCGTTGGAGCCGCTGCCGACCTGCACCTGGGTGTCGTACCGGAAGCCGCCGCTCACCGAGAACCAGTCCTGGAGCTTGACCGCCTGCTCGTAGGCGTTGGCCGAACCGGCGGTCACCTCGCGCGCGGTGCGCGACACGATCGCCGGCAGCGACTCCGGGACCTGGGTGAACTCACGCACCAGCGCGGGGTCCGGCTCCGGTGCCTCGGCGAGCTGCTGCGCGGTCGGCTGCACGTCCAGGCTCGTCACCGTGTACCGCGCACCGCGCGTGTTCTGGCCGTGGTCACCGACGAGAGTGCGGCCCACCGGCTCGAAGCGCCAGCTGCCGTCGATCTTCACCCCGGTCGCGGGGTACGGCATCGGCAGCCAGTCCTGGGCGTACCAGTTCGCCGCCGAGATGCTCGTGGTGATCTCGGTGCGCCGCACGTCCGCCCGGAGGCCGAGCGGTGTCGGGAACTTGTTCGGCACATCCTGGATGTGCCGCTGGGACGGCTTCCACGCCGTGCCGTCGAAGGAGTCGAGCGAGACGATCCGCAGATACAGGTCCTGGGTGTCGTCCGTGCTGTTGCGCACGGACATGACCTGGCGGTCCTCGTCCACGTTCAGGCTGTCGCGCAGCGACACCAGGGGGTTGACGGCGGAGATCGTGCCGCCGCCTCCATCGCCGGAGCCGACCCCGCCGCCCGCGGCGCTCAGCAGTCCGCCGTCGAGCGACGGAAGCGCCAGAGGCACCACCAGGGCCACGCCCAGCGCGACCGCACCGATCCGCCGTCCCGTGCGAACGGGGGCGAGCGCACTGCCGGTCGGCAGGTCGCCCGGTGCACGTGGGGCGCCACCGAAGACCCGCCCCCACTGGGAGAGCCGGTCGCGGCCCTCGGCCAGGAGCAGCATCAGATAGCCCACCGCGGCCAGCAGGAACCACACCCAGCCGCCGGCCCCGTCGGCCAGCCCGGCCGCGACCGAGTACAGCGCGAGCAGCGGCAGGCCGGCCGGCGCCGCGCTGCGGAACGTCACCGCGAGGGTGTCCACGGCGAGCCCGATCAGCAGAGCGCCGCCGACCACCATCAGCCGGATGCCGTCGGACAGCGGCGCGGGGATCGCGTACCGGCCGATGTCGTCCGCGCCGTCCTGCAGCAGCGTGCCGAACTGCTGGAAGGTGTCGGGTCCGGGGATCAGGCCGAAGAACGCCTGCTCCCGGGCGAAGACCACGGTCAGCAGGACGAGTGTGACGAGGAGCTGCGCCGCCACCGTCAGCGGCCAGGCCAGCGGCACCCGCCTGGCCCCCGCGCCGACGATCGTCTGTATGCCCAGCAGGATGGCCACCTGGAGCAGCCAGCTCACGTCCTCGACCAGCGGCAGCAGAGCGCACGCCGTCAGCATCGTGGCCACCCAGGCGCACAGCGCCAGTCGTGCGCGCCCGCTCATGAACGTCCCTCCCCGCCGCTGAGGGCACCGAGACCGGAACGTTCCCGGTCCGCCTGGCGCCACAGATCACCCATCGCGGCCCCGCGCGGCACCCGCACCGCCGTCCAGCCCGCCTCGCGCAGCATCCGCAGCGACTCCTCGCCCGGGTCCTCGGGACCCGGCACATCGTTGGGTTCCCGCACCCAGGTCTCACTGTCCAGAACGAACGCGACCGCTCCGCCGCTGCGCTGCCGCATCTTGGCGGCCACCGCGGCCTGCTCCTCGTCGAGGTCGCCGAAGAACGCCATCAGCATGCCCTCACCGCCGCCGCGCAGTACGTCGTAGGCGCGGGAGATGTCCGTGCCGTCCGAGTGGTCGATCACCGCGAGGGTGTCCATCATCAGTCCGGCCGCGTCCGCCGACCCCTGGCTGGCGCCCGCGAAACCCTCGGCGCCCTCCCCGGGTACGGAGTTGCCCGTGTCCGTCAGCAGCCGTACGGAGAAGCCCCGTTCGAGCATGTGGACCAGAACGGACGCAGCGCCCGACACCGCCCACTCGAAGGCCGAGTCCGGGCCGGCGCCCAGGTAGGCGATGCCCCGAGTGTCTAGGAGCACCGTGCAGCGGGCGCGCTGCGGCTGTTCCTCGCGGCGCACCATCAGCTCGCCGTAGCGGGCGGTGGAGCGCCAGTGCACGCGGCGCAGATCGTCGCCGTAGCGGTACCCGCGCGGGATGACGTCGTCCTCGCCGGCCAGCGCCAGCGAGCGCTGCCGCCCGTCGCCGTACCCCTTGGCCTCGCCGGTCAGCCGCGCCGGCGGGAGCGCGTCCACGCGCGGGATGACCGTCAGGGTGTCGTACGTCGAGAACGAGCGGGTCAGCTCGCACATGCCGAACGGGTCGGTCAGCCGCAGCTGCAGCGGGCCCAGCGGATAGCGGCCCCGCAGGTCGGAGCGGACGCGGTACGACACCTCGCGGCGCCCGCCGGCCTCCACCCGGTCCAGGACGAAACGGGGGCGCGGACCGAGCACGTAAGGCACCCGGTCCTGGAGCATCAGCAGGCCCGTGGGCAGCCGTGAGACGTTGTCCATCCGCAGATGGACGCGGGCCTCGGAGGCTGCGGGCACGCGCGCGGGGGAGAGCCGGCGGCTGCCGGCCACCCGGTAGCGCGTGCGGTACAGGACGGTCGCGCAGACCAGCGGCAGTACGGAGAGCAGCAGGCCCACCCGGAGCAGATCGCTCTGCCCCAGGACGTACGCGCAGATGGCGGCGGCGACCCCGGCGGCCAGGAAGGAACGCCCACGGGTGGTGAGACCGGCCAGCGCGGTGCGCACCCCGCCCTTGTCATCCCTGTCGCCCTGGTCGTCCTCCGGGTGCCCGGGCGCCGCCGCGCTCATCCAAGCCTCCGCGGCGGCTGCTGACCGAAGTCGGGCGCGGAGCGGCCCATCCCGAAGCCGCTCTGCTGCTGGGGCGCCGCGGGCACCGCGGTGCGCTGGAGGATCTCCTGCACGACCTGCTCGGTGGTGCGGCGGTTCAGCTGGGCCTGGGCGGTGGGCAGCAGACGGTGTGCGAGGACGGACACGGCGAGGGCCTGGATGTCGTCCGGCAGCGCGTACTCCCGGCCGCTGAGGGCGGCGGACGCCTTCGCGGCGCGCAACAGATGGAGCGTGGCGCGCGGCGAGGCGCCGAGTCTGAGGTCGGGGTGGGTGCGCGTGGCGGCGACCAGGTCCACCGCGTACCTCCGGACCGAATCCGCGACGTGAACGTTGCGGACGGCCTCGACGAGCTTCACGATGTCGTGCGCGTGGGCCACCGGCTGCAGGTCGTCCAGCGGTGAGACGCCGCCGTGCACGTCGAGCATCTGCAGTTCGGCCTCCGCACTCGGATAGCCGATGGAGACGCGGGCCATGAAGCGGTCGCGCTGTGCCTCCGGGAGCGGGTAGGTGCCCTCCATCTCGACCGGGTTCTGGGTGGCCACCACCATGAAGGGGCTGGGCAGTTCGTAGGTCTGCCCGTCGATGGTGACCTGGCGCTCCTCCATGGACTCCAGGAGCGCGGACTGGGTCTTCGGCGACGCGCGGTTGATCTCGTCGCCGATCACGATCTGCGCGAAGATCGCCCCCGGTTTGAACTCGAAGTCGCGGCGCTGCTGGTCCCAGATGGACACACCGGTGATGTCCGAGGGCAGCAGGTCCGGCGTGAACTGAATGCGCCGCACGGAACAGTCGATGGACTTGGCCAGCGTCTTCGCCAGCATGGTCTTGCCGACGCCGGGAACATCCTCGATCAGAAGATGCCCCTCGGCGAGCAGCACGGTCAGCGAAAGCCGTACGACCTCAGGCTTGCCCTCGATCACTCCCTCCACCGAACTGCGGACTCGCTCCACAGTGGCGGTCAGATCAGTGAGGCTCGCTCGATCGTCATAGGTCGTCACACGGCCCTCCTAGGCCCGTTCTTTCTCCAGGCCGACGCGCTGCGATGCGGACCGGCCCACCCCGAAACACGGACACCACGCGGGGACAGTTCCGCGTGACGTCACACCCGCATTCTTGTTGCCGTTACCGGTTCGTGTCACTCGCCTGTGGACAACTGGCAGGGCTATGTCTTGTTTCAGGGCTTTTCGGCCCTGAAGTGCAGGGTAAATTTCGTAGAGACATACGTACGGATACGCGGTCCGGTTCGGTTACGAGGGGTCGATCTCGCGAAGCAGGCCCGACTTCACGTCGAAGACGAAGCCGCGGACGTCGTCGGTGTGCAGCAGGAACGGGTTGGTGCGCACGCGCTGCATCGACTGGCGTACGTCCTGGTCGACGTCCCGGAAGGCCTCCACCGCCCAGGCGGGACGCTGGCCGACCTCGGCCTCCAGCTCCTGCCGGAAGTCCTCCGTGAGGGACTCCAGGCCGCAGCCGGTGTGGTGGATGAGGATCACGCTGCGCGTGCCCAGTGCCCGCTGGCTGATGGTCAGGGAGCGGATCACGTCGTCGGTGACGGCACCTCCCGCGTTGCGGATGGTGTGACAGTCGCCGAGCTCCAGGCCGAGGGCGGCGTGCAGGTCGAGGCGGGCGTCCATGCAGGCCACGACCGCCACCCGGAGCACGGGGCGGGCGTCCATCCCCGGGTCGGTGAAGGCCGCGGCGTACTGTCCGTTCGCCTCCACGAGACGGTCCGTGACCGTGCCGTCGGTGGATATGGCGCCTTCGGGTCCGGTGGGAACTGATGCGGAAGTCGTCATAAGCATGACGGTACTGGTCACGCCCCTCGCGGGCCCGCTGTGAGAGGGGACAAAGAACATCAATGAGCGTTGTTGTGAGGTAACCCACAGGGGTGGTGTGAGTATACCCGTTCGGGTGAAAGTGGTTGATTTGCGGCTTGTCGGGGTGGGGTGCCGCGACGCGCGGGCCGTTGATTGACCGCGCGACACCGTGGACTAAAGTGACGCGAAGCGGGAGGCGAGACTCCCCGCTGGATCGATTGATCCCCCGCGTGCGCGGCGCGTACGTACGGCTCGGCCTCCTCCCGCTCCCGGTCGGCTGACGCTTTCGGCGCCGGCAGGCCTCCCCTTCTCCGAGCGGGCGGGGACCCGGCGGTGCGTGACGGCCGTGCCGGACCTGAGAGGGCCCCTTGAGTAACAGTCGACACGTCCCGGTGATGCTCCAGCGGTGCCTGGACATGTTGGCCCCCGCGCTGGAGCGGCCCGGAGCGGTCGTCGTCGACTGCACCCTCGGCCTCGGCGGCCACAGCGAGGCACTGCTCGCCCGTTTCCCCGAGACCCGGCTGATCGCCCTCGACCGCGACAAGGAGGCACTGCGCCTCTCCGGGGAGCGGCTCGCCCCCTTCGGTGACCGGGCCGACCTGGTGCACGCGGTGTACGACGAACTCCCCGACGTACTCGACCGGCTGAGCCTGCCGAAGGTCGACGGGGTCCTGTTCGACCTCGGGGTCTCCTCCATGCAACTCGACGAGGCCGACCGGGGGTTCGCCTACGCCCAGGACGCGCCGCTCGACATGCGCATGGACCAGACGACCGGCATCAGCGCCGCCGAGGTCCTCAACACCTACCCGGCCGGTGAACTCGTCCGGATCCTCAGGGCGTACGGCGAGGAGAAGCAGGCCAAGCGGATCGTCTCCGCGGTCGTGCGAGAGCGGGACAAGGAGCCCTTCAGCAACAGCGCCCGGCTCGTCGAACTGATCCGCGACTCGCTGCCCCAGGCGGCCAAGCGCACCGGCGGCAACCCTGCCAAACGGACCTTCCAGGCGCTGCGCATCGAGGTCAACGGCGAACTGACCGTCCTGGAGAGGGCGATCCCGGCCGCGGTGAAGGCCCTCGCCGTCGGCGGCCGGATCGCTGTCCTGTCGTACCACTCGCTCGAAGACCGGCTGGTCAAGCAGGTGTTCGCGGCCGGCGCGGCCAACACGGCGCCCCCCGGACTGCCCGTCGTGCCCGAGCGTTACCAGCCCCGGCTCAAGCTGCTCACCCGTGGTGCCGAACTTCCCACCGAGGAAGAGATCGCCGAGAACCGGCGAGCCGCCCCGGCGCGACTGCGCGGGGCTCAGCGCATCAGGGAGGACGCCGAGTGAGGCGTACGGAGGGGACGACGGGTGAGTAGGCAACCCGGAGCTGCCGGGCGGACGAGCGGGCAGCCGCATGGGAAGACCCGACTCGCGGGGAGGGTGAGTGAATAGCAACCCCGAACTGAGGGGCCGGGCCGCCCGGCTCACCAGGCTCCTGCCCACGGGGCCGGGACAGGCCGCCCGTACCCCCTTCGTCCTGCTCGTCGTGTTCCTGCTGGGCGGCGGCCTCATCGGGCTCCTCGTGCTGAACTCCGCGCTCAGTGAGGGCGGGTTCCGCCTGGACGACCTGCAGCGGGACACCAAGAGCCTCACCGACGAGGAACAGGCGCTCCAGCGGGACGTCGACGCCTACGCCGCGCCCGACGCACTCCAGCGCCGGGCCAGGGAACTCGGCATGGTGCCCGGCGGCGACCCGGCCTTCCTCGACCCCGACGGCACCGTCAAGGGTGTCCCGGAGGCCGCGGAACAGGCGGCCCTGCGGATCCCGGAGATGGTCCCGCCCGAGATGAACCTGCCGGCGCCGGTGCCCACCGTCACGCCCACCGCAACCCCCGCACCCACTCCTGAGCCGACGCCCACGAGCACGCCGGCCCCGTCCGCGCCGGCGTCCCCGGAGCAGGCACCCGCTCCCGTCCCCACCCCCACACCCACCCTCCCCTCCACGACCCCCGGCAGGTGACGGAAGTGTCCGACAGGGAACCGCCCCGCCGTCGCGTACCCGCCCCGGCCAGGTCCGGCCGCCCCGGCGCCCCCCGGCGTCCGGGACCCGGCCCCCGCCCCGGCCGCCGCCCCGCTCCCGGCCGCCCCGCCGGGCCCAAGGTCATCCGGCTCGGCAGCCCCCGGCCCCGCCTGCGCATGGTCAGCCTCGCACTGGCCCTGGTGATGATCGCCTTCGTCGTCCGGCTGCTCCAGGTGCAGGCCGTCGACGCGAGCGTGTACGCCGCCAAGGCCGAGCAGAACCGGTACGTCGGCCGCACCCTGGCCGCCGAACGCGGCGAGATCACCGACCGCAACGGCGTCGAACTGGCGACCAGCGTGGACGCGTACGACATCACCGCCGACCCGACGATGTTCACGCCGAAGACCACGAAACTGGGCGACGCCCCCGAACAGGCCGCCGCCCTCCTCGCGCCGATCCTCGGACAGGACGCGGACGACGTCGCCAGGAAACTGAAGACGCCGAACACGCGCTACACCCTGCTCGCGCACCGTCAGACCCCCCAGGTGTGGACGCAGATCAAGGACCTGAAGTCCACCCTGGCCGCCAAGGCCGGAACCGACCCGACCGCCTTCAACGTCCTCGCCGGTGTGCTGGCCGTGCCCGCGAGCAAGCGCGTCTATCCGAACGGTGGACTCGCCGCCGGACTGCTGGGCTGGGTCAGCGCCGACGGCAAGGGCGGCGGCGGCCTCGAACAGCAGCTGAACGGGGAACTGGCCGGACAGGACGGCAAGATCCGGTACGCACAGTCAGGGGGACGGCAGGTGCCCACCGCCGACTCCACCGAGACGCCCGCCGTGCCCGGTGCCGACGTCGAACTGACCATCGACCGGGACATCCAGTGGGCCGCCCAGAGCGCCATCACCGAGCAGGTGAAGAAGTCGAAGGCGGACCGCGGGTACGTGATAGTGCAGGACACCCGGACCGGTCAGATCCTGGCCATGGCCAACTCGCCCGGCTTCGACCCCAACGACCTCACCAGGGCGAACCCGGCCGCGCTCGGCAACGCGGCCCTCCAGGACGCCTACGAGCCCGGCTCCACCGCCAAGGTCATGTCGATGGCCGCCGTACTGGAGGAGAACGCCGCTACGCCCGCGACACATGTCGTCGTGCCCAACCGGCTGCACCGGGGCGACCGGCTCTTCAAGGACGACATCGACCACCCGACCTGGTACCTCACCCTCAACGGTGTGCTCGCCAAGTCCAGCAACATCGGCACCATCCTGGCCACCGGGCAGCTCGGCAAGACACAGGCCCGGTCCAACCAGGTCCTCTACTCCTATCTGCGCAAGTTCGGCCTCGGGAGCTACACCGGGCTGGACTTCCCCGGTGAGACCAAGGGCATCCTCGCGCCGCCCGACCAGTGGTCGACCTCCCAGCAGTTCACGATCCCCTTCGGCCAGGGCGTCTCCCTCAACGCGCTGCAGGCGGCCTCCGTCTACTCGACGATCGCCAACGGCGGCGTCCGCGTGGAACCCAGCCTGATCCGGGGCACGAAGGGAGCCGACGGCCGGTTCGCCCCCGCCGCGGCGCCCAAGAAGACCCGGGTCGTCAGTGCGAAGACGGCGAAGACCCTCGCCAAGATGCTGGAGTCCGTCGTGGACGACGAGGAGGGCACCGGCGCCAAGGCGCGCATCCCCGGCTACCGGGTGGCGGGCAAGACGGGTACGGCCAACCGCGTGGATCCGGCCACCGGCCGCTACCACGGCTACACCTCCTCGTTCGCCGGCTTCGCCCCTGCCGACAGCCCCCGCATCACCGTCTACTGCGCCATCCAGAACGCCACCAAGGGCAGCTACTTCGGAGGTCAGATCTGTGGCCCCATCTACAAGGAGGTCATGGAGTTCGCCCTGAAGACCCTTCAGGTACCGCCCACCGGGGCCAAGGCCGCGAATCTCCCCGTGTCCTTCACACCCTGATCAGTACGGAAACCAGCCAGGAATCAGCTCGTGAACCCGATCTCTCCCGACTCTCCCGCCCCGGGGTCCGACGCCCCGCCGCACGCCCCGGCCGCGCCCTCACTTCGCCCGTCCGGGGGTGCGCCCGGTACGCTCACCGCCGTGCCACACGCCGATCAGTACCAAACCACCCAGAAGGGCGTTCCTGTGACATATCCGGGACCGCCAAGGCCGGTTCACGTGTCCGCCACACCCCTCGCGGAACTGGCCGGCCAGCTGGGCGCCCCACAGCCCCCGGCAACACCGGAAGGCATCGTCGCGGTCACGGGCATCACCCACGACTCGCGTGCGGTCCGCCCGGGCGACGTGTACGCCGCCCTCCCCGGGGCCCGGCTGCACGGCGCCGACTTCGTGACGCAGGCCGCCGGCCTCGGCGCCGCCGCCGTGCTGACCGACCCCGGTGGCGCCGAACGGGCCGCCGCCACCGGCCTCCCGGTGCTGGTGGTCGACGACCCGCGCGCGCGGATGGGCGAACTGGCGGCCACGATCTATGGCCGTCCGGGGCGCGATCTGCTCCAGATCGGCATCACGGGCACCTCCGGCAAGACCACCACCGCGTACCTCGTCGAAGGCGGCCTCAGGACCGACCGGGTCACAGGGATGATCGGCACGGTCGAGACGCGCATCGGCGACGAGCGCATCAAGTCCGAGCGCACCACCCCCGAAGCCACCGACCTCCAGGCCCTGTTCGCGGTGATGCGCGAGCGCGGGGTCGAGGCGGTCGCCATGGAGGTCTCCAGCCACGCGCTGGTCCTCGGCCGGGTCGACGGCTGCGTCTTCGACATCGCCGTGTTCACCAACCTCAGCCCGGAACACATGGAGTTCCACTCCGGCATGGAGGACTACTTCCAGGCCAAGGCGCGGCTGTTCACTCCCGAACGCAGCAAACTCGGCGTCGTCAACCACGACGACACCTACGGCCGGCGGCTCGCCCAGGAGGCCACCGTCCCGGTCGTCACCTTCTCCGCCGAGGGCCACCCGGACGCCGACTGGCGCGCCGAGAACGTCCAGGTCGGGCCGATGGACTCGACGTTCACGGTGGTCGGCCCCAAGGAGCAGCGGATCCGCGCGCGGGCACCCCTCGCGGGCACCTTCAACGTCGCCAACACCCTCGCCGCGATCGTCGCCCTCGCCGAGGCCGGGCTCGACCCGCAGGCCGCCGCCGACGGCATCGCCGACGTGCCGGGTGTCCCGGGGCGGCTCGAGCGGGTGGACGCGGGGCAGCCGTATCTCGCGGTCGTCGACTACGCGCACAAGACGGACGCCGTCGAGTCGGTGCTGCGCGCGCTGCGCAAGGTCACCGAGGGCAGCCTGCACGTGGTGCTCGGCTGTGGCGGGGACCGGGACACCACCAAGCGCGCCCCCATGGGCGCCGCCGCGGCCCGGCTCGCCGACACCGCCGTACTGACCTCCGACAACCCCCGCACCGAGGACCCCCTCGCGATCCTCGCGACCATGCTCGAAGGCGCGGCCTCCGTGCCGGCCCACGAGCGCGGTGAGGTCCAGGTGTTCGAGGACCGTGGCGCGGCCATCGCCGCCGCCGTGGCCCGCGCGCGGCCCGGGGACACCGTGCTGGTCGCGGGCAAGGGCCATGAGCAGGGCCAGGACATCGCCGGGGTGGTCCGTCCGTTCGACGACCGCCAGGTGCTTCGCGAAGCTATCCAGCAGACCCAGGGATGAACTTGTGATCGCCCTCTCTCTCGCCGAGATCGCAGCAGTCGTCGGCGGGCAGACCCACGACATACCGGATCCGTCGGTCCAGATCACCGGACGGGTCGTCAGGGACTCCCGTGAGGTGGAGCCCGGCAGCCTCTTCGTCGCCTTCGCCGGCGAGCGCGTCGACGGCCACGACTTCGCGGCCGCGGTCGTCGAGGCCGGCGCGGTCGCCGTCCTCGCCTCCCGGCCCGTCGGCGTGCCCGCGGTCGTCGTGGACGACGTCCAGCGGGCGCTGGGCGCCCTCGCACGGCATGTGGTCCAGAAGCTCGGCGCGACCCTCGTGGCCCTCACCGGCTCCGCGGGCAAGACCAGCACCAAGGACCTGATCGCCCAGGTGCTCCAGCACAAGGCGCCGACGGTCTTCACCCCCGGCTCGCTCAACAACGAGATCGGGCTGCCGCTGACCGCGCTGAGCGCCACCGAGGAGACCAGGTTCCTGGTCCTGGAGATGGGCGCCCGCGGAATCGGTCACATCCGCTACCTCACGGAGCTGACGCCCCCGCGCATCGGCCTCGTCATCAACGTCGGCACCGCCCACATCGGCGAGTTCGGCGGACGCGAGCAGATCGCACAAGCGAAGGGCGAACTCGTCGAGGCGCTGCCCTCCGAGGCCGACGGCGGTACCGCGATCCTGAACGCCGACGATCCCCTGGTACGGGCCATGGCAGTTCGAACAAAGGCGAAGGTGGTCTTCTTCGGCGAGTCCGGCGAAGCGGACGTACGCGCCGAGAACGTGCGACTCACGGACAAGGGACAGCCCGCCTTCAGGCTCCACACACCCTCCGGTGCAAGCGACGTGACCATGCGCCTGTACGGTGAGCACCACGTGTCGAACGCGCTCGCCGCCGCCGCCGTCGCCCATGAGCTGGGCATGTCCGCAGACGAGATCGCCACCGCGCTCTCCGAGGCGGACTCCCTCTCCCGTTGGCGGATGGAGGTCACCGAGCGCCCGGACGGCGTGACGATCGTCAACGACGCCTACAACGCGAACCCCGAGTCCATGCGAGCGGCTTTGCGCGCGCTCGCGGCCATGGGCAGGGCCTCACAGGCACAAGGGGGGCGTACGTGGGCGGTGCTCGGCAAGATGGCCGAGCTCGGGGACGAGGCGCTCGCCGAGCACGACGCGGTCGGACGGCTGGCCGTCCGGCTCAATGTCGGCAAGCTCGTCGCGGTCGGGGGCAGGGAAGCGTCCTGGCTCCAACTGGGCGCATATAACGAGGGTTCGTGGGGTGAGGAGTCGGTGCACGTGTCCGACGCACAGGCGGCTGTCGACCTGTTGCGCAGCGAGCTGCGCCCGGGGGATGTCGTGCTCGTGAAGGCGTCCCGGTCGGTCGGGCTGGAGAGCGTTGCTCAGGCGCTTCTGGCGACCGGTGCCGAGGGTGAGGTTTCCGCCCGATGATGAACCAGATCCTGTTCTCGGGCGTCATCGGTATGTTCCTGACGCTGGTCGGCACCCCGCTGCTGATCAAGCTGCTGGCGCGCAAGGGCTACGGCCAGTACATCCGTGACGACGGCCCGCGCGAGCACCACGCCAAGCGCGGTACGCCGACCATGGGCGGTATCGCCTTCATCCTGGCGACGATCGTGGCGTACTTCCTGTCCAAGGTGATCACCGGCAAGCCGCCGACCTTCTCCGGGCTGCTGGTGCTCGGTCTGATGGGCGGCATGGGCCTGGTCGGCTTCCTGGACGACTACATCAAGATCGTCAAGCGGCGCTCGCTCGGTCTGCGGGCCAAGGCCAAGATGGCCGGCCAGCTGACCGTGGGTATCGCCTTCGCGGTGCTCTCGCTCCAGTTCGCGGACGGCCGCAACAACACGCCGGCCTCCACGAAGCTCTCCTTCGTCCAGGACTTCGGCTGGACGATCGGCCCGGTGCTGTTCGTCGTCTGGGCGCTCTTCATGATCCTGGCGATGTCCAACGGCGTGAACCTGACGGACGGTCTGGACGGCCTCGCCACCGGCGCCTCCGTCCTCGTCTTCGGCGCCTACACGTTCATCGGTGTCTGGCAGTTCCAGGAGTCCTGCGCCAACGCGATCACCCTGACCAACCCGGCGGCCTGCTACGAGGTGCGAGATCCACTGGACCTCGCCGTCGTCTCCTCGGCGCTGATGGGTTCCTGCCTCGGCTTCCTGTGGTGGAACACGTCACCCGCCAAGATCTTCATGGGCGACACCGGTTCCCTGGCCCTGGGCGGCGCGCTGGCCGGCCTCGCGATCTGCTCCCGTACGGAACTGCTGCTGGCGCTCCTCGGCGGCCTGTTCGTACTGATCACCATGTCGGTGGTCATCCAGGTCGGCTCGTTCAAGACGACCGGCAAGCGCGTGTTCCGAATGGCGCCACTCCAGCACCACTTCGAACTCAAGGGGTGGTCCGAAGTCCTCATCGTGGTCCGCTTCTGGATCATCCAGGGCATCTGCGTGATCGTCGGACTGGGCATCTTCTACGCGGGATGGGCGGCCGACAAGTGACCTCCGGTCAGGACAGCGACTGGGAGGGCACGCACGTCACCGTCGCCGGCCTGGGCGTGAGTGGCATCAGCGCCGCCCGCGCCCTGGCCGCCCTCGGCGCCTCCGTCACCGTCGTGGACGGCGGGGACTCCGAGGCCCACCGGGAACGCGCGGCTGACCTGGAGGGCATCGAGGTACGCCTCGGGGACGCGGAGACCCTGCCCGAGGGCACCGCACTCGTCGTCACCTCGCCCGGCTGGAAGCCGAGTTCACCGCTCTTCGCGGCGGCGGCCGAGGCCGGCGTGGACGTGGTCGGCGACGTGGAGATCGCCTGGCGGCTGCGCGGGCGGGACGGTCGAGAACCAGCCCCCTGGCTGGCGATCACCGGCACCAACGGCAAGACGACCACCACCCAGATGCTCGCGTCGATCCTGCGCGCGGCCGGCCTGCGTACGGCCGCCGTCGGCAACATCGGCACGCCGATCATCGACGTGGTCCTCGGCGAGGAGACGTATGACGTCCTCGCCGTCGAACTCTCCAGCTACCAGCTCCACTGGGCGCCCTCCCTGCGCGCCCACTCCGCCGCCGTCCTCAACCTCGCCCCCGACCACCTCGACTGGCACGGCTCCATGGAGGCGTACGCCGCCGACAAGGGCCGTATCTACGAGGGCAATCGGGTCGCCTGCGTCTACAACGTGGACGCCACCGACAAACCGTCCACCGAGGACCTCGTGCGCGGCGCGGACGTCGAGGAGGGCTGCCGGGCCGTCGGGTTCACCCTCGGTGCGCCCGGGCCGTCCCAACTCGGCGTCGTGGAGGGCATCCTGGTCGACCGCGCCTTCGTCGAGAACCGGCAGCAGAATGCCCAGGAACTGGCGGAGGTCACGGACGTCAACCCGCCCGCCCCGCACAACATCGGCAACGCCCTTGCCGCGGCGGCCCTCGCCCGGGCCTACGGGGTGCCCGCGAAGGCGGTCCGGGACGGCCTGCGGGCCTTCACACCGGACGCCCACCGCATCTCTCACGTCGCCGACGTGGACGGGGTCGCCTACATCGACGACTCCAAGGCGACCAACACCCACGCGGCCGAGGCATCCTTGGCGGCGTACGAGTCGATCGTGTGGATCGCCGGAGGGCTCGCCAAGGGCGCGACCTTCGACGAACTGGTCGCCAAGTCGGCAAAGCGACTTCGCGGAGCGGTGCTGATCGGTGCCGACCGTGCGCTGATCGGCGAAGCCCTCGCGCGACACGCCCCGGAAGTACCCGTCGTCGACCTCGACCGGACCGACACTGGGGCGATGCTCGCGGCGGTCCGCTCGGCGCGGGACCTGGCCGGTGCCGGGGACACGGTGCTGTTGGCGCCCGCCTGTGCGTCGATGGACATGTTCGCCAACTACAACAAACGTGGTGACGCGTTCGCGCAGGCGGTTCGCGAACTCGGGGCGGGGACCTGACGGTCGGTCTTCGGCCGCGGAGGGTGTCTTCGGGGGCCTTGGAGGGACACGTGAGGTCGGTTGTGGCTCGGGAACTTTCGGTGGGTCGTCTGGTGCCGGCCCGGTGGGGTGCTGGTCGCGCAGTTCCCCGCGCCCCTGAAGGGGGCGCTGCGCGCGCCCTTCAGCAGTCGCGCGGGAGGCTCTGATGCCCAGTAGCCGTACCGGTCGGGCGCCCGTGCA
Organism: Streptomyces sp. AK08-02; assembly: GCF_033795085.1. Classification (NCBI taxonomy): domain Bacteria; kingdom Bacillati; phylum Actinomycetota; class Actinomycetes; order Kitasatosporales; family Streptomycetaceae; genus Streptomyces; species Streptomyces sp. AK08-02. Next base: position 185,357 of record NZ_JARAZV010000017.1, on the reverse strand, counting down.
GGGAGCTGTGCGGGTTCGTAGGCCCGTCGCGCCCCGCCCTCCCAGGGACAATCCCGTGCGGCGGTTCCGGCGGCGGGTGGAGCGGGCCTGGGACCGGCCGTTGACCGCGTACTACGTGATCCTCGGCGGCTCGTTGCTGATCACGGTGCTCGGGCTGGTGATGGTCTACTCGGCCTCCCAGATCACCGCGCTGCAACTGTCCAAGCCCGGAACGTTCTTCTTCCGCAAACAACTCCTGGCCGCCACGATCGGCGGCGTGCTGCTGTTCTCGGCCTCGCGCATGCCGGTGAAGCTGCACCGCGCGCTCGCCTACCCGATCCTCGCCGGCTCCGTCTTCCTGATGGCCCTCGTCCAGGTGCCCGGGATAGGGATGTCCATCAACGGCAACCAGAACTGGATCTCGCTGGGCGGCTCCTTCCAGATCCAGCCGAGCGAGTTCGGCAAGCTGGCCCTGGTGCTGTGGGGCGCCGACCTGATCGCGCGCAAGGAGGACAAGCGGCTGCTCACGCAGTGGAAGCACATGCTGGTGCCGCTGGTCCCGGTCACGTTCATGCTGCTCGGCCTGATCATGCTCGGCGGCGACATGGGCACGGCGATCATCCTCACCGCCATCCTGTTCGGGCTGCTCTGGCTGGCCGGGGCGCCCACGCGACTGTTCGTGGGTGTGCTGTCCGTGGCCGCGTTCATCGGCCTCGTACTCATCAAGACCAGCCCCAACCGGATGGCCCGCTTCCAGTGCATCGGAGCCACCGAGCCCGGCACCGGGGCCACGTCCTGCTGGCAGGCCGTGCACGGGATCTACGCGCTCGCCTCGGGTGGCCTGTTCGGTTCGGGCCTCGGTGCGAGTGTGGAAAAATGGGGGCAACTCCCCGAAGCGCACACCGACTTCATCTTCGCCGTCACCGGTGAGGAACTGGGCCTGGCGGGGACGCTGTCGGTGCTCGCCCTCTTCGCGGCTCTAGGCTATGCGGGTATCCGCGTGGCCGGACGCACGGAGGACCCCTTCGTGAGGTACGCCGCGGGAGGTGTGACCACCTGGATCACCGCTCAGGCAGTGATCAACATCGGTGCGGTGCTCGGCCTGCTGCCGATCGCCGGTGTCCCACTCCCGCTGTTCTCCTACGGGGGTTCCGCCCTGTTGCCGACCATGTTCGCCATCGGACTGCTGATCGCCTTCGCACGCGACGAACCAGGTGCGCGGGCGGCGCTTTCGTTGCGGCAACCCCGCTTTGGTAGAAAGCGGGGGACCAGGGGCCCCGTGTCCGATCGGAGCCCCCGGAGATGGAACACGATGAGACGGCGTGCCTCGGCGGCGCGTTCGTCCGGAGAGCGGTGAATTTCGGTGCATGTCGTACTCGCCGGTGGGGGGACCGCCGGCCACATCGAGCCCGCGCTCGCCCTCGCGGACGCCCTGCGCAGGGCTGACCCCACCATGGGGATCACGGCCCTGGGCACGGAACGCGGTCTGGAGACCCGGCTCGTCCCCGAGCGGGGCTATGACCTGGCGCTGATCCCAGCGGTCCCGCTGCCGCGCAAGCCCACCCCCGAGCTGATCACCGTCCCTGGGCGGCTGCGCGGCACGATCAAGGCGGCCGAGCAGATCCTGGAACGCACCAAGGCCGACGCCGTCGTCGGCTTCGGCGGCTACGTGGCCCTGCCCGGCTACCTCGCCGCCAAGCGCCTGGGGGTGCCGATCGTCGTCCACGAGGCCAACGCCCGCCCCGGCCTCGCCAACAAGATCGGCTCGCGGTACGCCGCCCAGGTCGCCGTCTCCACCCCGGACAGCAAGCTCCGCGACGCCCGCTACATCGGCATCCCGTTGCGCCGCTCCATCGCCACCCTGGACCGGGCAGCGGTACGTCCCGAGGCGCGGGCCGCGTTCGGGCTCGACCCGAGTCTGCCGACGCTGCTGGTCTCCGGCGGCTCGCAGGGCGCCAGGCACCTCAACGAGGTGGTCGAGCGGGTCGCGCCTTACCTCCAGCAGGCCGGTATCCAGGTGCTGCACGCGGTCGGCCCGAAGAACGAACTGCCGCAGGTCCACCAGATGCCGGGGATGCCCCCCTACATCCCGGTACCGTACGTGGACCGGATGGACCTCGCGTACGCCGCGGCCGACATGATGCTCTGCCGCGCGGGCGCGATGACCGTCGCCGAACTCTCCGCCGTCGGACTCCCGGCCGCCTACGTCCCGCTGCCCATCGGCAACGGCGAACAGCGGCTGAACGCCCAGCCGGTGGTCAAGGCCGGTGGCGGACTCCTGGTCGACGACGCGGAACTGACGCCCGAATGGGTCCAGCGCCACGTCCTGCCCGTGCTCGCCGACCCGCACCGGCTGTACGAGATGTCCCGCGCAGCCAGCGAGTTCGGCCGCCGGGACGCCGACGACCTGCTCGTCGGCATGGTGTACGAGGCGATCGCCTCGCGCCACCGCTAGGCGACGACGAGGGAAGGCAGGGCAGGCGTGGCCGGAGGAGCGACGACCGCCGAACGCGGCGAACGGCAGCACGACACCTCCGGCCCGCCCCGTCGGCCGGGCCTCCTCGGCCGGTTGGGGCCGCGCAGGCTTCGTGCGATCGTCATCACGGCCATCGCCCTGCTCTTCCTCGGCGGAAGCGCCCTGTGGGTGCTCTACGGGTCCCGGTGGACGCATGTGGAGCGCGTATCGGTGTCGGGGACCGGTGTTCTGACACAGGCACAGGTGCGGGAAGCCGCCGACGTGCCGCTCGGGGAACCGCTCGTTTCCGTCGACACCGGCGCCATCGAGTCCCGGTTGCTTCGGAAATTGCCCCGAATTGACTCGGTTGAGGTCACTCGGTCCTGGCCGCATGGAATCGTGCTGAAAGTGGTCGAACGTACCCCTGTCCTGATTGTCGAAAGCGTCGGGAAACCGGCCAAGTATGTCGAAGTGGACGCGAAAGGCGTGCGATTCGCGACGGTTTCAGATGCGCCCGAAGGTGTACCCGCATTGGAATTGACGATGTCCCGGACAGGTTCGCAGGCGGCGAGTCTGCGCCGCTTCGGCGGCGACCGGCTGGTACGCGAGGCGGTGCGGGTGGCGGGCGACCTGCCGGGCGCCGTCGCGCGCGCCGTCAGGACGGTCAAGGTCCGCTCGTACGACTCCATCTCGCTGGAGTTGGGCGACGGCCGGACCGTCGTGTGGGGGAGCGCCGAGAAGGGCGCCGCGAAGGCCCGTGCGCTCACCGCTCTCATGAAAGCGGCTCCCGGGGCGCGGTACTTCGACGTGAGCGTCCCCACCGCCCCCGCGTCATCAGGGAGTTGACGCCTGTCCGCGCAGGCCAGCACCCTGGTTGGGCATCGCTATGGCTGATCACATAGGGTGAAAAGAAAAACGGGAGGTTCGGCGTGTTCGTTGAACGTGCGCCACTTGTCGACTTAGTGTCCTGTTCGGAAGAGTCCAAGGAACAGACACACTGGTAACCCTAAACTTCAACGTTAGGGTTCGGGTCGGCGTTCGGACCGTCCCACTTCGGCATGAGTTGTCCGTTCGCCGCAATCGCGAACGGCGACACGTAACTCGAGGCGAGAGGCCTTCGACGTGGCAGCACCGCAGAACTACCTCGCAGTCATCAAAGTCATCGGTGTCGGCGGCGGTGGTGTCAACGCCATCAACCGGATGATCGAGGTCGGTCTGAAGGGCGTCGAGTTCATCGCCATCAACACCGATGCTCAGGCGCTGTTGATGAGCGACGCCGACGTCAAGCTCGACGTCGGCCGCGAACTCACCCGCGGACTCGGCGCCGGCGCCAACCCGGCCGTCGGCCGCAAGGCCGCAGAGGACCACCGCGAGGAGATCGAGGAGGTCCTCAAGGGGGCCGACATGGTCTTCGTGACGGCAGGCGAGGGCGGCGGCACCGGCACCGGTGGCGCGCCCGTCGTGGCCAACATCGCCCGCAACCTCGGCGCCCTCACCATCGGCGTGGTCACCCGCCCCTTCACCTTCGAAGGGCGGCGCCGCGCCAACCAGGCCGAGGACGGCATCGCGGAACTCCGCGAAGAGGTTGACACCCTCATCGTCATCCCCAACGACCGCCTGCTGTCCATCTCGGACCGCCAGGTCTCGGTCCTCGACGCCTTCAAGTCGGCGGACCAGGTCCTGCTCTCCGGTGTCCAGGGCATCACCGACCTGATCACCACCCCCGGTCTGATCAACCTCGACTTCGCCGACGTCAAGTCCGTGATGTCCGAGGCCGGTTCGGCCCTCATGGGCATCGGCTCGGCCCGTGGCGACGACCGTGCGGTGGCGGCGGCCGAGATGGCGATCTCCTCGCCGCTCCTGGAGGCCTCCATCGACGGCGCCCGGGGCGTCCTGCTCTCCATCTCCGGCGGCTCCGACCTCGGCCTGTTCGAGATCAACGAGGCCGCCCAGCTGGTCAGCGAGGCGGCGCACCCCGAGGCCAACATCATCTTCGGCGCGGTCATCGACGACGCCCTCGGTGACGAGGTCCGGGTCACGGTCATCGCGGCCGGCTTCGACGGGGGGCAGCCCCCGCCCAAGCGGGACAACATCCTCGGCTCGGCCGGCGCCAAGCGCGACGAACCGACGCCGGTACGGTCCTCCGACAGCCGTCCGTCCTTCGGCTCGCTCGGCAGCGTCACGCCGAGGGAGACCCCGGCACCCGCCCCGGAGCCGGCCAACGAGCTCCCGATCTCCCCGCCGGTCCCGCCGTCCCGGTCCTACTCGGACAGCGCGGCGGAGGAGCTGGACGTGCCGGACTTCCTGAAGTGATAGGGCAGCGCTCCGAAACGAGCGATGCGAGCGGCGCGCACTTCGCCTTCACCGACCGGTGGGGCGGGGTGAGCGCCGTTCCGTACGAGGAGCTGAACCTCGGCGGAGCGGTCGGTGACGACCGGGCCGCCGTCGTCACGAATCGTGAACTGGCCGCCAAGTCCCTGGGTCTCGACCAGGACCGGGTGGTCTGGATGAACCAGGTGCACGGAAACGACGTCGTCGAGGTCGACGGGCCGTGGACCACCGGGTCCGCCCCGCCCGTCGACGGCCTGGTGACCGCCACCAAGGGCCTCGCCCTCGCCGTCCTCACGGCCGACTGCGTCCCGGTCCTGCTGGCCGACCCGGTCGCCGGAGTGGTCGCCGCGGCCCACGCGGGCCGGCCCGGCCTGGTCGCCGGGATCGTCCCCGCCGCCGTGGACGCCATGAAGTCCCTCGGCGCCGACCCCGCCCGGATCGTCGCCCGCACCGGCCCCGCCGTCTGCGGCCGGTGCTACGAAGTGCCGCGGGAGATGCGCGCCGACGTCGCCGACGTCGAACCGGCGGCGTACGCCGAGACCAGCTGGGGCACACCCGCGGTCGACGTCGTCGCCGGGGTGCACGCCCAGCTGGAGCGGCTCGGGGTGCGCGACCGGCAGTGGTCGCCGGTGTGCACGCGGGAGTCCGCCGACCATTTCTCGTACCGCCGCGACCGCACGACCGGGCGGCTCGCAGGCTATGTCTGGCTGGACTGATGGACATGACGGACCGTAAGGGCGAACTCGCCGCGAATCTGGCGGCAGTCGAGGAGCGGATCGCGACGGCCTGTTCGGCGGCGGGCCGCAAGCGGGAGGAGGTGACGCTGATCGTCGTCACCAAGACCTACCCCGCGAGCGATGTGCGGATCCTGTGGGAGCTCGGTGTGCGTCATGTGGCCGAGAACCGCGACCAGGACGCGGCGCCCAAGGCCCAGGAGTGCGCGGATCTGGCTCTCACCTGGCATTTCGTGGGCCAGTTGCAGACCAACAAGGTGCGTTCCGTGGTCGGTTACGCCGGTGTCGTGCAGTCCGTCGACCGTGACCGGCTGGTCTCCGGGCTGTCCAGGGAGGCGGTGCGCGCGGGGCGCGAGGTGGGCTGTCTGATCCAGGTCGCGCTGGACGCGGAGGAGAGCGCGCGCGGGGAGCGTGGAGGCGTGGGGCCGGGCGGAATCGGGGAGTTGGCCGACCTGGTGGCCGGGGCCGAGGGGCTCAGGCTGGACGGGTTGATGACCGTCGCACCGCTGACCGGACCGTACGCCGGACGTGAACCGGCGGCGTTCGAGCGGCTGATGGATTTGTCGACTGCTATGCGCCGCACCCATCCGGCTGCGAACATGGTGTCCGCAGGGATGAGTGCGGACCTCGAGAAGGCCGTGATGGCCGGGGCGACACATGTGCGCGTCGGCAGTGCGGTACTCGGAGTCCGTCCCAGGCTCGGGTAACGTCGCCAGGAAGTCGGACCACAGCAGAAAATATGGTCATTACCGCTGAGAGGCGGTTGTAACGACCTCGTGGATCACGGGCACTTGGCATACGTCAGTCGATCCACCACAGAGCGGAGGACTCAGAGCAATGGCCGGCGCGATGCGCAAGATGGCGGTCTACCTCGGCCTCGTGGAGGACGATGGGTACGACGGCCGGGGATTCGACCCCGATGACGACTTCGAGCCCGAACTCGACCCTGAACCCGAGCGCGACCTGCGGCGGCGTGAGCCCTCGCATCAGCCGCACGGTTCGCACCAGTCCCACCAGTCACATCAGTCCCAAAGGGACGAATCGGTACGAGTGGTGCAGCCGCCCGCCCCGCGCGATCCGGTGTCGCATTCCGCTTCGCTGGGCGCGGAATCCGGACGTCCGGCGCGGATCGCGCCCGTGGCGTCCATCACACAAGAACGCTCAGGCCTGGAGAAGAACGCACCGGTGATCATGCCCAAGGTCGTGTCGGAACGAGAGCCTTACCGGATCACCACGCTCCACCCCCGGACCTACAACGAGGCCCGTACCATCGGGGAACACTTCCGTGAGGGCACTCCTGTGATCATGAATCTCACTGAGATGGATGACACAGACGCGAAGCGACTTGTCGACTTTGCGGCCGGTTTGGTGTTTGGTCTTCACGGCAGCATCGAGCGGGTGACGCAGAAGGTGTTCCTGTTGTCGCCTGCTAACGTCGATGTCACGGCGGAGGACAAGGCCCGCATCGCAGAGGGCGGGTTCTTCAACCAGAGCTGAGACGCAGGACCGGAAAAGCAGTAAGCAGGCAGTACCAACAGTGGTACCAGCAGCATGGAAACAGGGGAGAGGTAAGCGCGGATCATGAGCGTGGTTGGACAGGTTCTCTACATCGCGCTGATGTGCTTCCTCATCGTGCTGATCTTCCGGTTGGTCATGGACTACGTCTTCCAGTTCGCCCGCTCATGGCAGCCCGGCAAGGCGATGGTGGTCATTCTGGAGGCCACCTACACTGTCACTGATCCACCGCTCAAGCTTCTGCGGCGGGTCATCCCGCCGTTGCGTCTCGGGGGCGTGGCGCTCGACCTGTCCTTCTTCGTACTGATGATCATCGTGTACATCCTGATCACCGTCGTCAGGGCGGTTTTGGTGTGAACGATACGGTCTTGCCGAATGCCGACGACTACGTTGAGGTGAAGAGATGCCGTTGACCCCCGAGGATGTGCGGAACAAGCAGTTCACGACCGTCCGCCTCCGAGAAGGCTATGACGAGGACGAGGTCGATGCCTTCCTCGACGAGGTTGAAGCCGAACTGACCCGACTGCTCCGCGAGAACGAGGACCTGCGCGCCAAGCTGGCCGCCGCCACGCGTGCCGCTGCCCAGAACCAGCAGCAGGGCATGCGCAAGCCTCCGGAACAGGACCAGCAGCAGGGCATGCAGCAACAGGGGATGCCCCAGCAAGGCATGCCCCAACAGGGGATGCAGCAGGGGATGCCGCAGCAGGGCATGCGAGGCCCCGGCGGCCCGGTGCCCGCCGGCATATCGGGCCCGCCGCAGCAGCAGATGGGTGGCCCCATGGGCGGCCCGCCCCAGCTGCCCAGCGGCGCACCGCAGTTGCCCCCCGGCCAGGGCGGTCCTCAGGGACCCGGCCCGATGGGCCAGGGCCCCATGGGCCAGAACCCGATGCAGGGTCAGATGGGTCAGGGCCCCATGGGCCAGGGTCCGATGCAGGGTCAGATGGGCCAGGGCGGCATGCCCGGCCAGATGCAGCAGATGCCCGGTCAGCAGATGCAGGGTCAGATGCAGCAGATGGGCGGCCCGATGGGCGGACCCATGGGTGGCCCGATGGGCGGTCCCGGCCAGGGTCCTGGTGGAGACAGCGCCGCGCGTGTTCTCTCGCTGGCCCAGCAGACCGCCGACCAGGCGATCGCCGAGGCTCGTTCCGAGGCCAACAAGATCGTCGGCGAGGCTCGCAGCCGCGCCGAGGGCCTGGAGCGCGACGCCCGCGCCAAGGCCGACGCTCTTGAGCGGGACGCGCAGGAAAAGCACCGCGTCGCGATGGGCTCCCTGGAGTCCGCCCGCGCCACGCTGGAGCGCAAGGTCGAGGATCTGCGTGGCTTCGAGCGCGAGTACCGCACCCGCCTGAAGTCGTACCTGGAGTCGCAGCTGCGTCAGCTGGAGACCCAGGCCGACGACTCGCTGGCCCCGCCGCGTACTCCGGCCACGGCCTCCCTGCCGCCGTCCCCGGCGCCCTCGATGGCTCCGGCCGGCGCCGGTGCCCCGTCGTACGGCGGCAACCAGGGCATGGGTGGCCCCGGTCCGGCCGGCCCGTCCTACGGTGGCCAGCAGCAGATGTCCCCGGCCATGACCCAGCCCATGGCTCCGGTCCGGCCGCAGGGCCCGTCTCCGATGGGTCAGGCACCTTCACCGATGCGCGGCTTCCTGATCGACGAGGACGACAACTGACGGCCTCTAGTACGCCTTAGGCGTCGGCGGCGTTCAGGGCGGGGCCCCGGATTTTCTTCCGGGGCCCCGCCCTTTTGCGTGTGCCGGTGACGGCGAGGGCCCGCTCCCGCCGACTGGGTCGGCGGGAGCGGGCCCTCGTAGGCGCTGTGCCTGTCGCTGTTACGCCTTGCGCAGGCGGAACGTCAGGGACAGGCCCTCGTCCGTGAACGGGTCCCCGTAGGTGTCGTCCGCCGCACCCTGGCCGAAGTCCGTGGCCAGGACCTCGTCGGAGATCAGGCCGGAGTGCTCGGCCAGGGCCGTGGTGACCGCGGGGTCCGTGGACGTCCACCGCAGCGCGATGCGGTCGGCCACGTCGAGGCCGCTGTTCTTGCGGGCCTCCTGGATCAGCCGGATCGCGTCACGGGCGAGGCCCGCCTGCCGCAGCTCCGCCGTGATCTCCAGGTCGAGGGCGACCGTCGCGCCGGAGTCGGACGCCACCGACCAGCCCTCGCGAGGGGTCTCCGTGATGATGACCTCGTCCGGGGCCAGCGTGACCGTCTCGCCGTCGACCTCCACCGACGCCTTGCCCGCGCGCAGGGCGAGGGACAGCTCGGCCGCGTCGGCGTTCGCGACGGCCTTCGCGACATCCTGGACGCGCTTGCCGAACCGCTTGCCCAGGGCGCGGAAGTTGGCCTTCGCGGTGGTGTCGACCAGCGAGCCGCCGACTTCCGAGAGGGACGCGAGGGAGCTGACGTTGAGCTCCTCCGTGATCTGCGCGTGCAGTTCGCGGTCCAGGGTGTCGAAGCCGGCCGCCGCGACCAGCGCGCGGGACAGTGGCTGCCGCGTCTTCACACCCGACTCCGCGCGCGTGGCACGGCCGAGCTCGACCAGCCGCCGTACGAGCACCATCTGCTTGGACAGCTCCGGGTCGATGGCGGACAGGTCCGCCTCGGGCCAGGTGGTCAGATGGACGGATTCGGGGCTGCCCGGGGTCACCGGCACCACCAGGTCCTGCCAGACCCGCTCCGTGATGAAGGGGGTCAGCGGGGCCATCAGCTTCGTGACCGTCTCGACGACCTCGTGCAGGGTGCGCAGCGCGGCCTTGTCGCCCTGCCAGAAGCGGCGCCGGGACCGGCGGACGTACCAGTTGGACAGGTCGTCGACGAACGCCGACAGGAGCTTGCCGGCGCGCTGGGTGTCGTACGCCTCCAGGGACTGCGTCACCTGGTCGGTGAGCGCGTGGAGCTCGGACAGGAGCCAGCGGTCCAGGACCGGGCGGTCGGCCGGGGCCGGGTCCGCCGCGGAGGGGGCCCAGTTCGACGTACGCGCGTACAGGGCCTGGAAGGCGACGGTGTTCCAGTAGGTGAGGAGCGTCTTGCGGACGACCTCCTGGATCGTTCCGTGGCCGACGCGGCGGGCCGCCCACGGGGAGCCGCCGGCCGCCATGAACCAGCGCACCGCGTCCGCGCCGTGCCGGTCCATCAGCGGGATGGGGTCCAGGGTGTTGCCCAGGTGCTTGGACATCTTGCGGCCGTCCTCGGCGAGGATGTGGCCGAGGCAGACCACGTTCTCGTAGGACGACTTGTCGAAGACGAGCGTGCCGACCGCCATCAGCGTGTAGAACCAGCCGCGGGTCTGGTCGATGGCCTCGCTGATGAACTGCGCCGGGTACCGGGACTCGAACAGTTCCTTGTTCTTGTACGGGTAGCCCCACTGTGCGAACGGCATCGAACCCGAGTCGTACCAGGCGTCGATGACCTCCGGCACGCGCGTGGCCGTCTGTCCGCAGTCGTCCTGGGGGCAGGCGAAGGTGACCGCGTCGATGAACGGGCGGTGCGGGTCCAGGTTCGACTGGTCGGTGCCCGTGAGCCCGGTCAGTTCCGCGCGGGAGCCGACGACCGTGAGGTGGTCCTCCTCGCAGCGCCAGATCGGGAGCGGGGTGCCCCAGTAACGGCTGCGGGAGAGCGCCCAGTCGATGTTGTTGTTCAGCCAGTCGCCGAAGCGGCCGTTCTTGACCGTCTCCGGGTACCAGTTGGTCTTCTCGTTCTCCTGGAGGAGACGGTCCTTGACGGCGGTCGTGCGGATGTACCAGGACGGCTGCGCGTAGTAGAGGAGCGCGGTGTGGCAGCGCCAGCAGTGCGGGTAGCTGTGCTCGTACGGGATGTGCTTGAAGAGGAGGCCGCGCTGCTGGAGGTCCTCGGTGAGCTGTTCGTCCGCCTTCTTGAAGAAGACGCCGCCTACCAGGGGGACGTCCTCCTCGAACGTGCCGTCCGGGCGGACCGGGTTCACGACCGGCAGGCCGTACGCGCGGCACACCTTGAGGTCTTCCTCACCGAAGGCGGGGGACTGGTGGACCAGACCCGTACCGTCCTCGGTCGTCACGTAGTCCGCGTTCACCACGTAGTGGGTGGGCACGTCGTCCGGGAACTCGACGAGCTCGAACGGACGTTGATAGGACCAGCGCTCCATCTCGGCGCCGGTGAAGGTCTGACCGGTGGACTGCCACTCCTCGCCGAGCGCCTTGGTGAGCAGCGGTTCGGCGACGACGAGCTTCTCGCTGCCGGAGGGGCCCTTCGTCGCCACCACGTAGGTGACGTCGGGGTGGGCGGCGACCGCGGTGTTGGAGACCAGCGTCCAGGGCGTCGTCGTCCAGACGACGAGGGCGGCCTCGCCGGCCAGTGGACCGGAGGTGAGCGGGAAACGGACGTACACGGACGGGTCGACGACCGTCTCGTAGCCCTGGGCCAACTCGTGGTCGGACAGGCCCGTGCCGCAGCGCGGGCACCAGGGGGCGACGCGGTGGTCCTGGGTCAGCAGGCCCTTGTCGAAGATCGTCTTCAGCGACCACCAGACCGACTCGATGTACTCGGGGTCCATCGTGCGGTAGGGGTCGTGCAGGTCGGTCCAGTACCCCATGCGGGTCGTGAGCGCCTCGAAGGCGTCCGTGTGCCGGGTCACCGACTCGCGGCACTTGTCGTTGAACGCGGCGATGCCGTACGCCTCGATGTCCTGCTTGCCGGAGAAGCCGAGTTCCTTCTCGACCGCCAGCTCGACCGGGAGGCCGTGGCAGTCCCAGCCGGCCTTGCGGGCCACGTGGTAGCCGCGCATGGTGCGGAAGCGCGGGAACACGTCCTTGAAGACGCGGGCCTCGATGTGGTGGGCGCCCGGCATGCCGTTGGCGGTGGGCGGGCCTTCGTAGAACACCCATTCGGGGCGCCCCTCGGACTGCTCAAGGCTCTTGGCGAAGATCTTCTGCTCGCGCCAGAAGTCGAGCACGGCGTGCTCAAGGGCGGGCAGGTCGACCTGGGCGGGCACCTGGCGGTACGTCGGCGTTGTCATCAGCGAGCTTCCTCCGGCGGACTTTCTGCCTTCCGTCGGAGGGACGAGAGCCGGAATTCTCCGGACGCCGTTCACGGCGTACTCCCGCGGTACCACCCTCCTTGGCCCTCCGGTGCGTCGTGCCCACCGATGAGCCCCCTCATTGGGGTCGCGATACCGGGTCTACCGGCCGCGGCTGTCCTGCTCGCCTCGCTGCGGCTTTCTTCCGGCGGCTCCGGGGTGATCTTCGCGTCGCGCTCACCCCCGGGCTTCCACCGTCCCCGGGTCGCTCTGGGCTGCGTACGCCGCTACTCGTCCCCATCCACGCTTCTCGCTCCGCCAGTGTACGGCGCCCCACGGACAGCGGCCGACCGGTTTTCCGAGCCACCCGAATGGCCAGGGTCGGGTGTCCGGATTCCGGGACGCGCGGCTGGGCGGATTACCCGGCGGAGAGCTGGGCACAACGCTTGCAGGCTCGCCCCGCGGGAGTGGCGGGGTGGGCGAATCGGGTGGTGTGCCCCGTTGCCGCGGGTCTCAAGTCGATTTATCGTCCCAGCACGATTCGCGAGCAAGATCACAATATGTGAAGGGGCCGCGGCCATGGTGGCGAAAAAGACCGCCGTACAGCAGTCGGCGTCCGGCAGATCCACGGGATCCACGGCTGCGGGGGCCTCCGGCGGTGGCAAGGGCACGGACGCGAAGAAGACCGCCCTCAAGAAGGGCGCCGCGAAGAAGACGGTGGTCAGGAAGGCCGTCGCGAAAACAGCTGCCGAAAAGGTCGAGAAGGCAGAAAAGGTCGAGAAAGCCGAGAAGAAGGCCGCCGCTCCTGAAAGCACCGCGGCTCACGGCAGTGCCGGTAAACGCACGTCCCCAAAGACCACGGCCAAGAAGAGCACGGCCAACAAGGCGGGTGCGGCCGAGGCCGCGAAGACGACGGGAGCCACGACGGTGGTTGCGAAGAAGACTCCTGGCACGGCCACGGCGGCGAAGAAGGCCGGCACGGTGCCCAAGGCGCGGATCGTCGCGGCGGTGGAGCCGGGTGAGCTCGCCGTACGCCCCGGTGAGGAGCCATGGACCCCGGCGGAGGTGGCGGAGGCGCGCGCCGAGCTGCAGTCCGAGGTGCTGCGGCTGCGCGCCGAGATCACGACGTCCGAGGAGTCGCTCGTGGGTCTGATGCGGGACTCCGGGGACGGCGCGGGTGACGACCAGGCCGACACCGGCACCAAGAACATCACGCGCGAGCACGAGATGGCGCTGGCGGCCAGCGCGCGCGAGAGGCTCGTCCAGGACGAGCGGGCCCTGGAGCGGCTGGACACGGGCACCTACGGCCTGTGCGAGAACTGCGGCAACGCGATCGGCAAGGCGCGGATGCAGGCCTTCCCGCGCGCGACGCTGTGCGTCGAGTGCAAGCAGAAGCAGGAGCGGCGCTACTGACCCCTGGCGGATCCGCGCCGTGCACCTCCTGCGCTGCGGTGTGCCAGGAGGCGTGTCGTACTCTCGTCCTCAGTCAGGAACCTAGGTTGAGGGACTCACGTGGCAGAGGCGGAGCGCATCATCGGTACGCCGGACATCCCAGACGCGGCGGGAGCCGAGCCGGAGACGCCGGACGGGCGGCCCCGGGGCAAGCGCCGGATCCTCGTGCTGTTCACCGTCGCCACGCTGGCGTACGCGCTGGACCTCGTCAGCAAGATGATCGTGGTCGCCAAGCTGGAGCACCACGCGCCGATCGAGATCATCGGGGACTGGCTGAAGTTCGAGGCGATCCGCAACGCGGGTGCCGCCTTCGGTATGGGTGAGGCCTTCACCGTGATCTTCACGGTCATCGCGGCTTCGGTGATCGTCGTGATCGCCCGGCTGGCCCGCAAGCTCTACAGCCTGCCCTGGGCGATCGCGCTCGGGTTGCTGCTCGGTGGCGCGCTGGGCAACCTGACCGACCGGATCTTCCGCTCCCCGAGCGTCTTCAAGGGCGCGGTCGTCGACTTCATCGCGCCCAAGCACTTCGCGGTCTTCAACCTGGCCGACTCGGCGATCGTCTGCGGCGGCATCCTGATCGTCCTGCTGTCCTTCAAGGGGCTCGACCCGGACGGCACCGTCCACAAGGACTGAGGGGTCCGAGGGCGGTTTGTCCACAGGCCCGGTCGGGGGTACCGGGCCGGTCCGGCATACTCGACGGGTGAGTACGATTCCCGAGATCCGCAACCTGCCCGTGCCGGACGGCCTGGAGGGTGAGCGTGTCGACGCCGCCATCTCCCGGATGTTCGGCTTCTCCCGTACGAAGGCCGCCGAGCTGGCCGCGGCGGGGAAGGTCACGGTCGACGGCTCGGTGGTCGGCAAGTCGGAGCGGGTGCACGGCGGGGCCTGGCTCGAGGTCGAGATGCCGCAGGCGCCCGCCCCCGTGCAGGTCGTGGCCGAGCCGGTCGAGGGCATGGTGATCGTGCACGACGACGACGACATCGTCGTGATCGTCAAGCCCGTCGGCGTGGCCGCGCACCCGTCGCCCGGCTGGACGGGGACGACCGTCATCGGCGGGCTCGCCGCCGCCGGATACCGCATCTCGACCTCGGGTGCCGCCGAACGCCAGGGCATCGTGCACCGGCTCGACGTCGGCACGTCCGGTCTGATGGCGGTCGCCAAGTCGGAGCGCGCGTACACGTCGCTCAAGCGCCAGTTCAAGGAGCGCACGGTCGACAAGCGCTACCACACGCTGGTCCAGGGCCACCCCGACCCGATGAGCGGCACGATCGACGCGCCCATCGGCCGGCACCCGACCCACGACTACAAGTGGGCGGTCACGGCCGAGGGCAAGCCCTCCGTCACGCACTACGACCTCATCGAGGCGTTCCGCGCGGCCTCCCTGCTCGATGTGAAGCTGGAGACCGGCCGCACCCATCAGATCCGCGTCCACATGGCCGCCCACCGGCACCCCTGCGTCGGCGACCTGACGTACGGGGCGGATCCGACGCTCGCCAAGCGGCTCGGCCTGACCCGCCAGTGGCTGCACGCCGTGCGCCTCGGCTTCGAGCACCCCGGGGACGGGACATGGGTCGAGTTCGAGAGCGGCTACCCGGACGACCTTGCCGACGCCCTGGAGCGGGTGCGCGAGGAGACGTACGCGTGACCTCGTCGGCGTACGTGGTGCGCGTCGTCGAGGACCCTGCCGACCGCGAGGCCTGTTTCGCGGTGCGCAAGGAGGTCTTCGTCGTGGAGCAGCGGGTGCCCGAGGACCTGGAGTACGACGAGTTCGACGCGGGCGCGCTGCATGTGCTGGCCGTCCGGGAGGACGGTGTGGCCCTCGGCGCGGGGCGGTTGCTGTACGGGGCGGCCGCCGCCGGCCGGACCGGGGGCGATGCCTCCGTCGGGTCGCTCGGACGGCTCGCGGTGCGGAAGGAGGCCCGGGGACTGGGGGTCGGGGTCGCGCTCGTGCGGGGGATCGAGGCGGCGGCTCGGGAGCTGGGGCTTGCCGCGGTGGATCTGCATGCGCAGACCTCCGCGTCGGGGTTCTACGAGCGGCTCGGGTATGCGGGGTACGGGGACGAGTTCGTCGAGGCGGGGATCGCGCATCTTGCGATGCGCCGCTCTCTTTGAGTTTTTCCTCCCGCCCGCGCACCGCCCGTTTCCAGTCCGATGAGAAGTGGGACTCGCCTGTGGGGGGGGGTGCGCTTCGTGGGCGGCTTTCCGCCCACGAATGGGCTTTTAGGCTCGGCCCGCCGGGCGGGGGGTGTCGTGGGCCCTGCGAGGGGGTCCGTCCTGGAAGCGGCGGGCCGTTTCCGTGCCCGGGGGTAGGGACGCGTCCGCCGTGTTGACCCGGGGGAGGGCGTACGGGTGCTGCTCGGCCAGCCAGCGGATCATGCCCTCGCGGACGTGTACGCGGACCTTCCAGACGTCGTCCGCGTCCTTCGCCGTCACCAGGGCGCGTACCTCCATGGTGCTCGGTGTGGCGTCCGTGACGGACAGGTCGCAGGCGCGGCCGTCCCAGGCCGGGCACTCCCGCAGGAGGTCGCGGAGCTTCTCGCGCATGGCCTCCATGGGCGCACTGTGGTCGAGGTGCCAGAAGACGATGCCGGTCATCTGGGCGCCGCCCCGCGACCAGTTCTCGAAGGGCTTCGAGGTGAAGTAGGACACGGGCATCGTGATGCGCCGCTCGTCCCAGGTGCGCACGCTCAGGAACGTCAGCGTGATCTCGTCGACCGTGCCCCACTCGCCGTCCACCACGACGGTGTCGCCCATGCGCACCATGTCGCCGAAGGCGATCTGGAACCCCGCGAACATGTTGCTCAGCGTCGACTGGGCCGCCACACCGGCGACGATGCCCAGCACGCCGGCCGAGGCCAGCAGTGAGGCGCCGGCCGCGCGCATCGCCGGGAACGTCAGCAGCATCGCCGCCACGGCCACCACGCCCACGACCGCGGCGACCACCCGTGTGATCAACGACACCTGGGTGCGGACCCGGCGGACCCGAGCCGGGTCGCGGTGGGCGCGGGCGTACCGGGTGTAAGAGGTGTCCACGATCGCCGCCGTGATGCGGACGATCAGCCAGGCCGTCGAGCCGATCAGGACCAGTGTCAGGGCCCGGCCGACGGCGACCTCGTGCCCGTGGAGCAGGTGGGCCTGGTCGTAGGACCCTCTGAGCAGCGCCGTGCACAGGACGAGCTGGTAGGGCACACGGCCCCGGCGCAGCAGTCCCCACAGCGGAGTGTCGGTCTGCCGTTCGTCAGCCTTGCGCAGCAAGCGGTCCGTGGCCCAGCCGATCAGCAGCGTGAGCACGACCGAGCCGCCGAGGACGATCAGCGGGCGCAGTACGTTCTCCATGCGGGAGAACGTAACCGTAGAAGGGCGGTCCTGAACATCTGACCCCGGGTGTGCTGGCACACATGGTGATGGCGTCGGTGCTGATCTCCGGCGGGTGTTGTCAGTGGTGCCTGGCACGATGTCCTCATGAACGTCATGCTCTTTCACTCGACCTACGGGCTTCGCCCCGCCGTGCACGCTGCGGCGGACCGGCTGCGGGCGGCCGGACACGAGGTGTGGACCCCCGACCTCTTCGGCGGGCGCACCTTCGAGACCGTCGAGGAAGGCATGGCCTTCAAGGACGCCGTGGGCAAGGACGAGCTGCTCAGACGGGCGATCCTGGCCGCGGCCCCCTATTCCGGACGGGGCCTGGTGTACGCGGGGTTCTCGTTCGGTGCCGCGACCGCGCAGACACTCGCGCTCGGCGACGACAAGGCACGCGGCCTCTTGCTGCTGCACGGCACGTCGGACATCGCCGAGACGGCGTCGGTGGACGAGCTGCCCGTCCAGCTGCACGTGGCCGAGCCGGACGCGTTCGAGACCGACGACTGGCTGGGGTCCTGGTATCTCCAGATGGGCAAGGCGGGCGCCGACGTGGAGGTCTACCGGTATGCCGGAGCCGGTCACCTCTACACCGACCCGGATCTGCCGGACTACGACGAGGAGGCGGCCGAGGCCACCTGGCGGGTGGCGCTCGGCTTCCTCGACAGCCTGTAGGGACGGCAGCCTGTGGGGACAGCGGTGACCGGCCTGCCGGGGGCTACACCGGGTCGTACGTCCGTTCAACCTTCTGGGTGCCGGTGAGCGTGCGGTACGAGCGCCACCAGGTCGACGTCGCGTTCGGCTTCGTGCGGTCGGACAGCACGTAGTAGTCCATCTGCGCGCGGCCGGCTGTGATGTCCAGGACGCCGTAGCCGTGGCGGTCGGTGTCGACCCATTGGACGTGCCGGTTGGCCGCTCTGATGATCGGCGCGGCGAGCGCGGTGACGGTGCCCTCGGGCACCTTGACGAGGTCGTCGAGGTTGTCGGAGGTGACCGACGTGACGATGAACTCCGTGGCGGCCGAGGGCGACAGCGGGTAGGTGCCGGCGTCCACGGGCACGTCGTTGGCCCAGGCCATGTGGATGTCTCCGGTCAGGAAGACGGTGTTGCGGATCGCGTTGGAGCGAAGGTGGGCTAGGAGTTCACGGCGGTCGTCCGTGTAGCCGTCCCACTGGTCGGTGATGAGGCCGAGGCCGTCCCTGGGCAGGCCGAGCAGTTCGGCGAGCGGCTTGAGCAGGTCGGCGGTGAGGGAGCCGATGACGAACGGCGAGATCATCACCGAGTTCCCGACCAGCCGCCAGGTGGTGTCCGAGGCCTTCAACCCGGCCTTCAGCCAGTCTAGTTGGGCCCGGCCGGTGATCGTACGCTCCGGGTCGTCGACCGATCCGTTGCCCACGGCCACCTGCTGGGAGCGGAACGAGCGCAGATCGAGGAGGGAGAGGTCGGCGAGCTTGCCGAAGCGCAGGCGCCGGTAGGTGGTGCCCGCGATCGCCGGGCGGACCGGCATCCACTCGAAGTAGGCCTGCTTCGCGGCGGCCTGCCGGGCCGACCAGGTGCCCTCGGCGCCCTCGGTGTGGTTCTCCGCGCCGCCCGACCAGGCGTCGTTGGCGAACTCGTGGTCGTCCCAGATCGCGATGACGGGGGCTGCCGCGTGCAGGGCCTGCAGATCAGCGTCGGTCTTGTAACGCCCGTGCCGTACGCGGTAGTCGGCGAGCGTGAGGATCTCGTGAGCGGGGGAGTGCGGGCGTACGACGGTGCCGCGGGTGCCGTACGCGCCGGTGCCGTACTCGTAGATGTAGTCGCCGAGGTGCAGCCAGCCGTCCAGGTCGCCGCGGGCCGCGAGGTGGCGGTACGAGGAGAAGTAGCCGGCCTCCCAGTTGGCGCAGGAGACCACGCCGAAGCGCAGCCCCGTCACGACCGCGTCCGCGGCGGGCGCGGTGCGGGTGCGGGCGGCGGGGGAGTCCGTGCCGCCGGACGAGAAGCGGAACCAGTAGTCCGTGGCGGGTGCGAGGCCCCGGATGTCCGCCTTGACCGTGTGGTCGGCGGCGGCCGTGGCGGTGGTCGAGCCCTTGGAGACGACGTTCGTGAACGCCTTGTCGAGGGCGACGGTCCAGCTCACCTCGGTGTCCGGGCCCAGCCCGGAGCCGGGTATCGCCTCGGCGGTGGGCGTCACGCGCGTCCACAGCAGGACGCCGTCGGGCAGCGGATCGCCGGAGGCGACCCCGTGCAGGAAGGCGGGGGCCTCGGCAGCCGCGCTCGCCGGGAGCGCGGCGGTCAGCGGGCCGGCCAGTACGACGGTGGCCGCGGCGGCCTTGACGACCGTACGGCGGCGTGGGGCGAGGGAGTTGGCCCGGGCGCCCGTGGACTCGGAGGAACTGCTTCGACTCGTCACGGGCGCTGAGATTACTGACCAGTAAGCCGGTTGAGCGGGCGAACTTCCAAAGTTCGCCCGCTCTTCGGCTGATCGTCCACCGGGGCCGAGCGGCGGACCGTACGGCAGGCGCTCCAAACGCGTCCGAACCCGCTGTTCAGGCCTTCAGTGCCGCCGTGATCGCGGTGGTGAAGTCGGCGACCGTCATGGGCGCGTTCTGACTGTTCGGGGCCGTGAGCTTCTTGCCGTCCATCACCAGACTCGGAGTGCCGTTGACGCCGTCCTTGTTGGTGTTGAACGTCTCGGACATCGCAAGCGCCCAGGCGTCGTACGTGCCGTTCTTGACCGCGGTCTGGAACTTGGTGTTGTTCTTGAGCGCGGCGACGGTGTTCGCGACCTTGATCAGGTAGTCGTCGCTCTTGAACTTGTCGTCCGCCTCGTCGGGGTGGTACTTCGCCGTGTAGAGGGCGGTCTTGTACTCAAGGAACGCCTCCGGGCTCACGTTCAGCGCGGCGCCCATGGCACTCATCGCGTTCTTGGAACCCTCGCCGCGAGACCCGATCTGGATCTTCCCGTTGTCGTCGGTGTCACCGTCGAGGAAGGTGCCGCCGATGTACTGGATCTTGAACTTGCCCGCGTCGAAGTCCGCCTTCAACGTCGACCCGACGGTCTGTTCGAACTGGGCGCAGATCGGGCAGCGCGGGTCCTCGTACAGCTTGAGGGTCTTCTTGGCGGTGCTCTTGCCGAGGATCACGGTCGTGCCGTTGGTGCCCGCGGTGTTGGCCGGCGCGACGACCTTCTCGTCCTTCGCCGCGTCCCAGTAGCCGGGCTTGTTGTTCTGTACGACCGCGTAGCCGATACCGCCGGCTATCGCGAGGACGGCGACGACGGCGCCAGCCACGATGACCTGCCGCTTGGCCTTGTCGCGCTTGGCCTGGCGCTCGCGCTCCTCGCGCAGTCGTTCACGGGCCGCGCTCTTGGACGCCTGGCTGTTCCGCTTGCTCATGCTGGTGATCTCCCTGGAGGACGCGTACACGCCGTGGACGCCGTACGCGGAAGTGAAATGAGGTGCTTGCCGGTGCGCGTTGCTCCGCGCCCTCGCTCTGGCCGGTTGTCGCTCAGGCGAAGGAGAGGGCGAGCGGGCGCGGGCTCGGCGGTCCTCGTCGTCCCAGGGAGTGCACGAGCAGGCGCGTGTGCGGAGTGGCGACGCGCTGAGCCGGTCGCGGCATGCGGCGTACCGCCGGGGCGGACCGGACCGTCACCGAGGCGACGGCCAGCAGCAGCGGGCGGAAGGTGGAGGTGGTGAGCGCGGCCAGCAGCTGGGCGAGGGCCCGCTCACCCCGGCGCAGCCAGGCGGCGGCCAGCAGGCCCACGCCGACATGCGCGGCCAGCAGCAGCCAGGCGGCCTGTGGGCCGGAGTGGGCCAGCAGCGACGCGACCCGGTCGGTGTCGGCGCCCGCCACCCGGGCCAGCGGGGTGCCCACGCCGTCGCCGGCGCACAGCACGTCGAAGCCGACCGAGCGCAGCGGGCCGGCGACCGGGCCGCCCGCCCGGCCGTAACAGACCGTCTGGCCGGTGGTGAAGACCGTGTCGGCGGCCAGCTCCAGGGGGATCAGCAGGGCCGCGATCCGGGCGAAGCCGCGTTCGCGGCCGGCCAGCGCGTACGCGACGACGAAGACGGCGGCCGCGATCACGGCCACCGTCCCCATCGGCAGCGGGACCCGGGACAGCAGCACGTGCGACGCGCTGCTGAGCGTCACGACGAGTGCCGTGAACAGTGCCGCGCGTACGGCTCTGAGGTGGGTCCCGGATATGTCCATAGCGGAGGAGAGTGTGTCACGGACTCCTGTAAGAGGTCCCTAAAAGGTCCCTGTGAGCCTGTGCACTGTCCAAAGGGGCTGTTCGGAGGGACTGGCCGGGGGCCGGCCTAGAGGCCCGGGATCCGGCCGTTGCGGAACAGGTCCACGAAGACCTGGTGGTCGGCGCGCGCGCGTGCGCCGTACTCGTGGGCGAAGTCCACCAGGACGTCCGCGAAGCCCGCCTCGTCGGCCGCGATCACCGCGTCGATGGCCCGCTCCGTGGAGAAGGGCACCAGGGACTCGCCGGACTGGTCGTCGGCCGCCGCGTGCATCGTGGCCGTCGCCCGGCCCAGGTCGGCGACGACGGCCGCGATCTCCTCCGGGTCGTCGATGTCGCCCCAGTCCAGGTCCACGGCGTACGGCGACACCTCGGCGACCAGCTGACCGCGGCCGTCCAGCTCGGTCCAGCCGAGCCACGGGTCGGCGTGGTCCTGGAGGGCGCGCTGCGAGATCACCGTGCGGTGGCCCTCGTGCTGGAAGTAGCCGCGGATCGCCGGGTCGGTGATGTGCCGGGAGACGGCCGGGGTCTGGGCCTGCTTGATGTAGATCACCACATCGTTCTCCAGGGCGTCCGTGGCGCCCTCCAGGAGGATGTTGTACGAGGGCAGCCCGGCCGAGCCGATGCCGATGCCGCGCCGGCCGACCACGTCCTTCACCCGGTACGAGTCCGGGCGGGTCAGCGACGACTCCGGCAGCGTCTCCAGGTAGCCGTCGAAAGCGGCCAGCACCTTGTAACGGGTGGCGGCGTCCAGTTCGATGGAGCCGCCGCCCGGCGCGAAGCGGCGCTCGAAGTCACGGATCTCCGTCATCGAGTCGAGCAGCCCGAACCGGGTCAGCGAGCGCGCGTCGCGCAGCGCGTCCAGCAGCGAACCCTGGGCGGTGTCCAGGGTGAACGGCGGCACCTCGTCGCTCTTCGCGCCGGTCGCGAGGGCGCGGATGCGCTCGCGGTACGCGCCCGCGTACGTCCGCACGAGCTCGGTGATCTGCTCGTCGGAGAGCGCCTTCGCATACCCGATGAGGGCCAGCGAGGCGGCGAGGCGCTTGAGGTCCCAGGTGAAGGGCCCGACGTACGCCTCGTCGAAGTCGTTGACGTTGAAGATCAGCCGGCCCTGCGCGTCCATGTACGTGCCGAAGTTCTCCGCGTGCAGGTCGCCGTGGATCCACACGCGCGAGGTGCGCTCGTCCAGGTAGGGTCCGCCCCGGCGTTCCGCCTCCAGGTCGTGGTAGAAGAGGCACGCCGTACCCCGGTAGAACGCGAACGCGGAGGCCGCCATCTTGCGGAACTTCACGCGGAACGCGGCCGGGTCGGCGGCCAGGAGCTCGCCGAACGCGGTGTCGAAGACGGTGAGGATCTCCTCGCCGCGGTGCTCGGCGCTGAGCTGCGGAACCGACATCGCTTGGTGCCTCCTGGTGCAGGTGATGCAAGACGAATGGGGCCGGACGGGCCGACCGGGGAGACGAATGACTCCGTCGTCCCTCCAACGTCCGAGGGTATGCCGGAGTGCCCACGACCCGCCCACGAAGGTACGGGGGAGACGCCTCCCGCTGTCAGTGCCGAGGCTTAGACTTCGTCGCTGTCCCCCCAGACTGCCCGTAGCCCGTCGCCAAGTGTTTTCCATGGAGGCCACGCCGTGTCAAAACCGCCGTTCACGCACCTGCACGTCCACACCCAGTACTCGCTGCTGGACGGTGCCGCGCGGCTCAAGGACATGTTCAACGCGTGCAACGAGATGGGCATGACCCATATCGCCATGTCCGACCACGGCAACCTCCATGGGGCGTACGACTTCTTCCACACCGCCAAGAAGGCGGGCGTCACGCCGATCATCGGCATCGAGGCGTATGTGGCGCCCGAGTCGCGGCGCAACAAGCGCAAGATCAAGTGGGGCCAGCCGCACCAGAAGCGCGACGACGTGTCCGGTTCGGGCGGTTACACCCACAAGACGATCTGGGCGGCCAACGCGACGGGCCTGCACAACCTCTTCCGGCTGTCCTCCGACGCGTACGCGGAGGGCTGGCTGCAGAAGTGGCCGCGTATGGACAAGGAGACCATCTCCCAGTGGTCCGAGGGGCTCATCGCCTCCACCGGCTGCCCGTCGGGGGAACTCCAGACCCGGCTGCGCCTCGGCCAGAAGGAGGAGGCGCTCAAGGCGGCCGCCGAGTACCAGGACATCTTCGGCAAGGACCGGTACTTCCTGGAGCTGATGGACCACGGCATCGAGATCGAGAGCCGGGTCCGCGACGGCCTGCTGGAGATCGGCAAGAAGCTCGGCATCCCGCCTCTGGTGACGAACGACTCGCACTACACGTACCCGCACGAGGCGGGCGCGCACGACGCGCTGCTGTGCATCCAGACCGGCAAGAACGTCTCCGACCCGGACCGCTTCAAGTTCGACGGCACCGGCTACTACCTGAAGTCCACGGACGAGATGTACGCCATCGACTCCTCCGACGCCTGGCAGGAGGGCTGCGCCAACACCCTCCTGGTCGCCGAACAGATCGACACCTCCGGCATGTTCGAGGCGAAGAACCTCATGCCGAAGTTCGACATCCCGGACGGCTTCACCGAGATCACCTGGTTCCAGGAGGAGGTCCGGCTCGGCATGAACCGCCGCTTCAACGGCAACGTCCCGGACGACCGCCAGAAGCAGGCCGAGTACGAGATGGACGTCATCATCCAGATGGGGTTCCCGGGGTACTTCCTCGTCGTCGCCGACTTCATCATGTGGGCGAAGAAGCAGGGCATCGCGGTCGGCCCCGGCCGTGGTTCGGCGGCGGGTTCGATCGTCGCGTACGCCATGGGCATCACCGACCTCGACCCGATCCCGCACGGTCTGATCTTCGAGCGGTTCCTCAACCCCGAGCGCGTCTCCATGCCCGACGTCGACATCGACTTCGACGAACGCCGGCGCGTCGAGGTGATCAGGTACGTGACCGAGAAGTACGGCGCCGACAAGGTCGCCATGATCGGCACGTACGGCAAGATCAAGGCGAAGAACGCCATCAAGGACTCCGCGCGCGTGCTGGGCTACCCGTACGCCATGGGCGACCGGCTCACCAAGGCCATGCCCGCCGACGTACTCGGCAAGGGCATCGACCTCAACGGCATCACCGACCCCACGCACCCGCGGTACAGCGAGGCCGGCGAGATCCGGGCGATGTACGAGAACGAGCCGGACGTGAAGAAGGTCATCGACACCGCGAAGGGCGTCGAGGGCCTGGTCCGGCAGATGGGTGTGCACGCGGCCGGCGTCATCATGTCCAGCGAGCCGATCGTCGACCACGCCCCCGTCTGGGTGCGGCACACGGACGGCGTGACCATCACACAGTGGGACTACCCGCAGTGCGAGTCGCTCGGCCTGCTCAAGATGGACTTCCTGGGCCTGCGCAACCTGACCATCATGGACGACGCCGTCAAGATGGTGAAGGCCAACAAGGGCGTCGACCTCGACCTGCTGGCCCTGCCGCTCGACGACCCGACGACGTTCGAACTGCTCCAGCGCGGTGAGACCCTCGGTGTCTTCCAGTTCGACGGCGGCCCCATGCGTTCGCTGCTGCGGCTGATGAAGCCCGACAACTTCGAGGACATCTCCGCCGTCTCGGCGCTCTACCGTCCCGGCCCGATGGGCATGGACTCGCACACCAACTACGCGCTGCGCAAGAACAAGCTCCAGGAGATCACCCCGATCCACAAGGAGCTGGAGGAGCCTCTCCAGGAGGTCCTCGCGGTCACCTACGGTCTGATCGTCTACCAGGAGCAGGTGCAGAAGGCCGCCCAGATCATCGCCGGGTACTCCCTCGGCGAGGCCGACATCCTGCGCCGCGTGATGGGCAAGAAGAAGCCCGACGAACTGGCCAAGAACTTCACCATCTTCCAGGCCGGCGCCAAGAAGAACGGCTACAGCGACGAGGCGATCCAGGCTCTGTGGGACGTCCTGGTCCCCTTCGCCGGATACGCCTTCAACAAGGCCCACTCGGCCGCGTACGGCCTGGTCTCCTACTGGACCGCCTATCTGAAGGCCAACTACCCGGCCGAGTACATGGCTGGTCTGCTCACCTCGGTCAAGGACGACAAGGACAAGTCCGCGATCTATCTGAACGAGTGCCGGCGCATGGGCATCAAGGTGCTCCCGCCCAACGTCAACGAGTCGATGTCCAACTTCGCCGCCCAGGGCGACGACGTGATCCTCTTCGGCCTGTCCGCGGTGCGCAACGTCGGGACGAACGTCGTCGAGTCGATCATCAAGTCCCGCAACGCCAAGGGGAAGTACGGCTCCTTCCCCGACTACCTCGACAAGGTCGAGGCGGTCGTCTGCAACAAGCGGACCACGGAGTCCCTGATCAAGGCCGGCGCGTTCGACAGCATGGGGCACACCCGTAAGGGCCTCACCGCGCACTTCGAGCCGATGATCGACAACGTGGTGGCGGTGAAGAGAAAAGAGGCCGAGGGGCAGTTCGACCTCTTCGGCGGCATGGGCGAGGAGGACACCAGCGAGCCCGGCTTCGGTCTCGACGTCGAGTTCACCACCGACGAGTGGGACAAGGCCTATCTGCTCGCCCAGGAGCGGGAGATGCTCGGCCTGTACGTCTCCGACCACCCGCTCTTCGGTTTGGAGCACGTCCTCTCCGACAAGGCCGACGCGGGCATCTCCCAGCTCACCGGAGGTGAGCACGCGGACGGCGCGGTCGTCACCATCGGCGGCATCATCTCCGGCCTCCAGCGCAAGATGACCAAACAGGGCAACGCCTGGGCCATCGCCACCGTCGAGGACCTCGCCGGTTCCATCGAGTGCATGTTCTTCCCGGCGACCTACCAGCTGGTGTCGACCCAGCTCGTCGAGGACGCCGTCGTGTTCGTCAAGGGACGCCTCGACAAGCGCGAGGACGTGCCGCGCCTGGTGGCGATGGAACTCCAGGTCCCCGACCTGTCGAACGCGGGCACCAACGCGCCCGTCATCCTCACCATCCCCGCGCTGAAGATCACTCCGCCGATGATCAGCCGGCTCGGCGAGATCCTCAGCCACCACAAGGGCGAGAGCGAGGTCCGCATCAGACTCCAGGGACCGAGCAAGACGACGGTGCTGCGACTCGACCGGCACCGGGTGAAGCCCGACCCGGCCCTCTTCGGTGACCTGAAGGTGCTGCTCGGACCGTCCTGCCTGGCCGGCTGAGCAACTGACGTGAGTGAGGGGCGCGCCCTGCCCGGGCGCGCCCCTCACTGTGTGTGGGCTTCGACAGCCCGCTGTTCAGACGTCCGTCGTGCTCGGCGCCGGGCTCAGTTGTGGCCGAAGCGCTTCTGCCGGCCCTTGCGCGCCATGTCGCCGGGAGTGACCTGGTTGA
Source organism: Streptomyces sp. AK08-02 (assembly GCF_033795085.1). NCBI lineage: Bacteria > Bacillati > Actinomycetota > Actinomycetes > Kitasatosporales > Streptomycetaceae > Streptomyces > Streptomyces sp. AK08-02. The sequence goes on along the minus strand of NZ_JARAZV010000017.1, from coordinate 158,977 downwards.
TGCGCTGCTCGGTCTGCGACTCCATCGAGGAGGACTTCGCCTGCTCGGTACCGCGCTCGGCCTGTGACGCCTGTTCGTGCGGGCGGCTCTGCTTCTTGTTCTTGGCCATGGTGATCTTCCTCCTGAAGGGGATCTAGGGGCCAAATCCGGAACCAGATTCACATGACCCGACAAAGCGCGCATGTCGGAGTATCACCGTGCGTAATAGGCTCAAGTCGTGCGGCGGGGCCCCGGGCAGTCGCGGGAAACGCCACGCCGAAGATCGAGTTCGGGCCGTTAACCTCCGCACGGTCGGGCAGACTCGAAGCAAGCCCGAAGCAAACCTCCCGGAAAGAGGGTGGATCGCGTGGACCGCTGCATCGTCCTGGTGGACGCCGGGTATCTGCTGGGGGCCGCCGCGAGTCTTCTCGCCGGAGAGCCCTCGCGGTCCCGGATCACCGTCGACCACGCCGCTCTCATCCAGGGCCTGCGAGAACGTGCCGAGTCGGACACCGAACGGCCACTGCTGCGTATCTACTGGTTCGACGGCGCCCCCGACCGGGTGCCCCAGCCCGAGCACCGCAGGCTCCGCGTGATGCCCCGGGTCACCGTCCGGCTCGGCGCCCTGACCCGCAGCGACGGACGGTGGGCCCAGAAGGGCGTCGACGCCGCCATGCACGCCGAGCTGACCGAACTGGCCCGCAACCGCGCCTGCTCCGACATCGTCCTCGTCACCGGCGACGGCGATCTGCTGCCGGGCATGATGGCGGCCAAGGAACACGGAGTCGCCGTACACCTGTGGGCGGTGCAGGCCGCCGACGGCGACTACAACCAGTCCGAGGACCTGGTCGCCGAGGCCGACGAACGGCGCGTCCTCGACCGTACGTGGATCACCAAGGCCGTACGGGCCAAGGAACTCGGCGGGATCTGCGCGCCGCAGCCCGCGCCCCGCCCCGAGATCGCCGCGATCCTGTCCGCGCCGCTGCCCGAGTCGTCGCACGCGCAGGCCTCGGACCGGGTCGCCGACGAGCAGCAGGAGCACCCCACGACGTCCGCCGAGCAGAACGGGGCGCAGGAGCGCGTACCCGCTCCCAAGGGCGTACCGACCCCCAAGGACCTGGCCGCGCTCCGGGCACCCGGCGCCCAGTCCGCCCAGCCTCCCGCCAACGCGACCCTGCGCTGGTCCTCCGACAAGGGCTGGGTCGACCGGCCGGGCGTGGCCGCGGAGCCCCCCGAGATCGCCTCCATGCCGACGCTGGCCCAGCTCACCTCGGCCGAGCAGCGCTGGGCGGACCGTGAAGAGGACATCACTACGGTCGGCGGTGATCCGTACGAGGTCGGACAGGTGTTCGCGCGCCGCTGGATGGAGCGCCTCCCCGACCCCGCCCAGCTGCCGAAACTGTCCACGATGTACCCCCGCATCCCGCACCGCATCGACGGCGAGCTGCTGCGCTACGCCGCCCGTTTCGGCCTGCTCGCCCACAAGGACGACCAGATCGACGAGCACGACCGGTACGCGATCAGGGCCGGCTTCTGGCGTGAGATCGACGTCCGTACCGCCGCGGAACAGGTGCCCGCCGGGGAATGAGCGGCCCCCGCGGGGCAGCGGCACGGCGGGGGTTGGATTTCAGGCGGAGTCGGGCACCCCGTACTCTCGTTCTTCGTGAGTACGCGCACGGCACACGCAGCCCGACACGGTGACGATGTCGTGTGCGCGGTGCGCGATCTCACCAAGACCTATCGCGCGGTACGCGGTCGCCGCGGCGCCCCTGGAACACCCGAGGTACAGGCCACCGACGCCGTGGAGCTGGACGTCCGGCGCGGTGAGATCTTCGGCCTGCTCGGGCCGAACGGCGCCGGCAAGTCGACCCTCGTCCGGCAGATCACCGGTCTGATGCGTCCCGACCGGGGCAGTGTCGAGATCCTCGGCCACGACATCGTGCGCCATCCGGAGCGGGCCGCACGCATCCTCGCCTACCTCGGCCAGGAGTCCAGCGCCCTCGACGAACTGACCGTCTCGCTCGCCGTCGAGACCACCGCGCGGCTGCGCGGGCTGGAGGTACGGCGGGCGCGGGCGGAACGGGACGCGGTGCTGGAGGAACTCGGCCTCACGGCGCTGGCCGCCCGGCCCATCCGCAAGCTGTCCGGCGGGCAACGGCGGCTCGCGTGCTTCGCGACCGCCCTCGTCGGGGAACGCCCGCTGCTCGTCCTCGACGAGCCGACGACCGGGATGGATCCGGTGGCGCGGCGGGCGGTGTGGTCGGCGGTCGACCGGCGGCGCGCCGAGCGCGGTACGACGGTGCTGCTGGTGACGCACAACGTGATCGAGGCCGAGACGGTGCTCGACCGGGTGGCCGTGCTCGACCGGGGGCGCGTGATCGCGTGTGACACGCCCGCCGGACTGAAGGCGCAGGTCGCGGGCGAGGTCCGGGTCGACCTGGTCTGGCGCGAGTCGGCGCCGCTGCACGTGCCCGAGGTGGCCGCGCTGCGGGACCGGGCCGTCGAGTCGGGGCGCAGGTGGACCCTGCGGCTGGCTCCGGAGGAGGCCCGCGCGGCCGTCGCCACGGTCACCGGCGGGGCCGCCTTCACCGCGCTCGACGACTTCACACTGGCCACGCCGAGCCTGGAGGACGTGTATCTGGCGCTCGGCGGAAACACGCAGGGGCTGGTGAAGGCGTGAACGGCGGCCACGGGTCGACGGACGTGAGTGCGGGGGGCCTCGGATCCGTACGGGTAGGTGTGCGGGCGTCGGCGGGGGAGAGGGCGGCTGTCGTGACCGGGACGAAGAGGAGCAGCTCGACGTGAGTGTCGTACCCGCCGAGGTGCTGCCGGGCAGCGCTGTGGCCGCAACGAAGCCCGCGCGCGGGGCGATGGCCGAGCTCGGGCCCCGCGTACGGCTCTGGCCCGCGCTGGTCGCGGTGTACCGGGCGCAGCTGTCCCGGGCCCGGGTCGCCCGGATTCCGCTGCTGTTCGTGGCGACCTTCCAGTCCGTCGGGATCATGATCCTGATGCGGGGGGTCGTTGACGGGGGCGGCGAGGCGAGGGCCGTGGTGGCCGGGGCCTCGGTGCTTGTCGTGGCTTTTGTCGCGCTGAATCTGCTCTCTCAGTACTTCGGGCAGCTACGGGCCAGCGGCGGGCTCGATCACTACGCGACCCTGCCGGTGCCGCCCGCTGCCGTGGTGCTGGGGGCCGCGGGGGCGTACGCCTCCTTCACCGTGCCGGGGACCGTGGTGACGGCGGTGTTCGGGTGCGTGCTGTTCGGGCTGCCGTTGACGCATCTGTGGGTGCTCGCGCTGGTGATCCCGCTCGCGGGGGCCGCGCTCGCCGGGCTCGGCGCCGCGTTCGGGCTGCTCGCGCCGCGGCCGGAACTGGCCACGTTGCTCGGGCAGTTGGGTATGTCGGCGGCGCTGTTGCTGGGGGTGCTGCCGGCGGACCGGATGCCGGAGGTTGTGCGGTTCGCGCGGGATCTGCTGCCTTCGACGTACGGCGTGGAGGCCTTCGCCCGGACCTTCGGGCCCGACCCGGACTGGGCCTTCGTCTTCGGTGACCTGGCCGTGTGCGCGGGGGTCGGGGTGGTCTCGCTGGCCGTCGCGACCTGGGCGTACCGCCGGGCGGCCGTCCGGTGACGCGCCGCGCGGACGGGCCTGGCACGATGTCAGGGTGACCGCACCGCTGACTCCGCCTCCGCCGCCGCATCATGAGCCCTCGCACGACCGTGAAGAGGGTTCGCAGTCCCACCAGCCCTTGCAGCAACAGCCTTCGCTCCAGGGGGCTGCGGACGGGCGGTCCTGGCAGTTCTGGCCGGAGCCGTCCGGGGGAAGTGGGTTCGCGCCTGCCTACGGACAGGACGGGCCCGGTCTGAAGACCGAACTGCGGGAGGCCGCCGTCGTCACGGTGGTGACGGCGGTCGGTGGGGTGCTGCTCGGGTTGCTGTGGTGGTGGCTGGCGCCGAACGTCGCGTTGGTCGGGGAGATCGTCAACAACCGGTGGACCGTGTTCGTCAAGGACAGCGAGGGCGAGCAGGCCATCGGGGTCGACGGAACGTTTACTCTCCTGGCGTTGGCCCTGGGGGCGCTGAGTGCGCTGGGGGTGTTCCTCTGGCGGCGGCGTGGGGGTGTGCCGCTGGTGGTGGGGCTGACGGTCGGGGGGTTGCTCGGGTCGGTGCTGGCCTGGCGGTTGGGGGTGTGGCTCGGGCCCGCCCAGGATGTGATCGCTCACTCGAAGGCTGTGGGCAAGGGGGTTACGTTCTCGGCGCCGTTGAAGTTGGGGGCGAAGGGGGTGCTGATGGTGTGGTCCGTGGCTGCGCTGGTGGTGCATCTGGGGTTGACGGGGTTGTTCGGGCCGCGGGATCCGGAGGGGGTGGCTCCGCCGGTCTAGGTGGGGTTGTTCTCGCCCCCGCCGCCCCTACCCGGCCCATCCTGTTCCTGGGGGCTGCGCCCCCAGACCCCCGCTCCGGCCCTGAACGGGCCTTGTCCTCAAGCGCCGGACGGGCTGATGGTGCGGGCCGGGGCTGGAGAGGTACGGCCGGGGCTGGAAATGCCGGCCGGTGCTGGGTGGGGGAGGCTCGGGGGTCTCTTTACGGTCGGGCGATCGGGGCCCTTACCGCCTGGGTGAGGGTTGTGAGGTCTTCGGGGGACAGTTCGACCTCCAGGCCTCGGCGGCCCGCCGAGACGCAGATCGTGGTGTGGGTGTTCGCCGAGGTGTCCAGGACCGTTCGGAGTTTCCTGCGCTGGCCCAGGGGGGAGATGCCGCCCCTGACATAGCCCGTCGTGCGTTCCGCCAGGGTGGGGTCCGCCATGGACGCCCGTTTGCCCGACACCGCCGTCGCCAGTGCCTTCAGGTCCAGTTGGCCCGCCACGGGCACCACCGCGACCGTCAGCACTCCGTCCACGTCCGCCACCAGCGTCTTGAAGACGCGCTCAGGTGACACTCCCATCGCCTCGGCGGCCTCCTCGCCGTACGAGGGATGCGCGGGGTCGTGCTCGTACGCGTGCACCTTGTAGGTGACGCCTGCCGCCGTCAGGGCCACCGTCGCCGGTGTTCCGCCCGACTGCTGTTGCTGCTTCTTCTTCGCCATGTCCGCTCCCCGGTCAGTTGAGGCTTGTCGGGCTGCGCGTCAGTTCCGAGGCCGGCAGCGAGGGGAGGTTGCGGATGATCGCCGTCTCCGTGCGCAGCAGTGTCAGTTCCTCACGGAGACGGGACGCCGTGTCCGGGGCTTCGAGAAGGCGCTGTTTCGACGGGGTGTCGAGCATCGTCGCCGCCGCCACCAGATACGACACCACCGCCGGCTCGTCGGGCAGGTCGGCGCCCGTCGACAGGGACCGCTCCCGCGCTCCCGCCAGGCGTTTCTGGTACTGGCGGAAGGCTCTGAGGACACCCTCCGCCAGCGTGCCCGCCTCGTCGCCGGGGGACTCCTCCAGCTCCTCCAGCTCCGCCGTCAGGAAGGGGCCCGACGCGTCGACCGACACCAGTCGCACCCGGGTCGTACCGGTGGCCAGGACCTCGTACGTGCCGTCCTCGCGTTCCCTGATGGTCGCCGCGTCCGCCACGCACCCCACGGCGTGGAACGCCTTGATCGGGTCGTCGCCGAAGCCTGCCGTGGGCCCGCGTTCGGTCACCGCCGTCCGGTCGGGGAGGCCCTGTGCGCTGGGCGCCACCTCATGGCCGTCGCGGATCGTCACGACGGCGAACCGGCGCGGTTCGTCCTCGGGGGTCTTCAGAAGTTCGCGCATCATGGCGCGATATCGCTCCTCGAAGATGTTCAGCGGGAGTACGAGTCCCGGGAACAGCACCGAGTTCAGCGGAAAGAGCGGCAGCCGGACGATGGTCACGACGGGAGAGCCTAATGGTCGCCGGAGTGTGCGCGTCCGCCGTGCTCACTCCGTGACGGACCGGCGCAGACCGCGCAACGGGCGGCGGGCGCGTTCCGGCGGACCTCCTCGCGCGCTTCGAGGAAGCGGCCGAGGGGGTCGTCCGAGAACCGGTCCCAGGGGAAGGAGGTGGTGTACGGGCCGGTCAGGCGCAGTTGGAGCAGGGCGTCCTGCCAGCGGTCGAGTCCCACCAGGACGTACGTCAGCAGGTTGCGCAGCTCGGCCGGCCAGGGAGCTGCCGCCGGGTAGGTCGCCGACAGGGCGATCGCCGTGTCCGCCGCCGCGTCCAGGCGGCTGCGGCCCACCACCGCGCCGCCGTCGCCCTCGGTCAGACAGGCGAAGGCCGCGTGCAGGGGCAGCGCCTGGACGAGGGAGCCGGGCAGGGCGTCCTGGGCGGCCCGCTCGGCGAAGTCGAAGCACTCGCGGTGCGAGCCGTGTCCGCCCGGGGACAGGAAGGGGCTCGTGGACAGGTACTGGAGCGCGGCGACATGGCAGCCGTAGTGGTGCGGGGAGCGGCGTACGGCCTCGCCCCACAGCCGCTCGAACTCACCCTGGTCCGCGTCGCTGCCCCGGGCCCGGTCCAGGGCGATGCGCCAGGGCACCGGGTCGCGCGGGTCGCCCGCCGCGGCGGCCTCGACCAACGGGCCGGTCTGGTGGAGGAGTTCGGCCCGGGCGGGGGAGGCCCAGGCGCGAGTCACCGCCAGCTCGGCGCCGATCAGCAGCATGTCCGGGTCCTGCGGGGCGGCGGAGCGCCAGGACGTGAACCACTCCGCTCGGGAGTGCGCGAACGCGGCCAGCCGGACCACGTACCGGTCGCGGTTCTCCCACTCGCTCGTGGCCCGGGTGGCGGCCAGCAGCTCGGCAGCGGGACCGTACTCGTCCCGGCCCGCCGCGACGAGCGCGGGGCCGAGACGGGCGTCGGGCGCGTCGAGCAGTACCTCGTCATCGGCGGTCAGTCCGGCAGTGGCGAGGAGCGGAGACGGCGGAGTGTTCCGTTCCGCCCTGGTGGCACGGAGGAACGCACGCAGCGAAGCCATGGTGCCGACCATTGAAAGGCGCAGGTCGAGGCCGCGCCAGCCCAAACACCCAACCTGTTTTTAGTTGTACGGCGAGAGGTCAAGGAATGGCAAAAGATGAACGTGGTTCATGTCCGTCCGTCCGGCCCCGCTCAGCTTCTGCGCAGTGTCCGGGTCGCGCCCGCCGCCACCGTGGTGGCCAGGATCCAGCCCATCATGATGATCGCGGCGGCCAGCCACTGCCAGCCGCCGCGCAGTTGCCAGAAGCCGACCTGGCCCAGGTCGATCACCGGGAGAAGGAGATCGAGAGCGAAGAGGGAGGGGTTCCACGGCGGGTGCTCGCCGCCCTTCAGCGGCGGATGGCTCGCGTGTGCGAACGCCACCGAACTCGCCGCCCACAGCACCGCCATCCACACGGCGGCCCGGCCGGGCCGGTAGCCGTAGGCGACCGTCCAGTCCTGCACGTACCCCCACAGCTTCGCCGCCGGCGGCAGGGTCTCCCGGCGCCGGCGCTGCTTGGCGAGCAGCACCTCGCGCGCGTCCTCGTCCTCGCCGCCGTTGCGCAGCACGGTGGCCAGCCGCTCGTACGGCTCCGGGCTGTACTCGGCGGTCGCCGCCGCCACCCACGCCAGCCGCTCCGCCGGCGGGAACGGCCCCTGCGGTACGAGGTTCTCGTACCCGAAGCCGCCCATGTGCAGGTTGCCCGGTCCCGGCCAACTGCTCGCCCGGTCCATGAGGTTGACGACCTTCGCGCCCGACAGCACCACCTTGCCGCGCTCCGGCCGCTCCCCGAGGAAGCGCAGCTCGGGGGTCTGCACCCGGCGCAGCGACAGCTCCTGGTCGTCGGTGAAGGTGAGCCTGGCGCCCTCCAGGTCGACGGCGTCGCCGAACCGGCCGTCGTCGAGCCGGATGCCGCCCTCGCACTCGAAACGCTGGATGCGTGTCCCGCGCGCGGGGGTCGTGCCGCTGGTCAGGATCGGGTTCCAGACGCCCGCGGGGGTCAGATACAGGGTGCGGCCCACGGTCAGCTGGGGGGCGTTGAGTGCGAGTCGCCCGTACGGGTTGGTGAGCCGGCTGCCGCGCAGGCTCAGCGAGACCCCGATCGTCGCACCGCGCAGGCTGAACTCGCCGTGCGACTCCAGCATCTCGGCCTGGAGGTCCTGGCCGACGCTCATGCCGTCCGCGACGATCGAGCGCCCGCGCCGGTCCCGGTAGACGACGGCCTGGTTGAGCAGCAGATCCGTCCCGATCTGCGCGTCGGTGAGCCGGGCGCCGTTGTGGAACCGGCAGCGGGGGAGGTGCAGATCGCCCTCGGTGTGCACCCGGGCCGCCTCCAGCCGCGGTACCGAGCAGTCCACCATCCGTACGGTCGTGAAGTGCGCCTCCGGCAGGAGGATCTCCTTCTCGAAGCGGCAGCCCTTCAGCTCGACGTACGGCACGACCGTGCCGCCCGCCAGATCCAGCGTGCCGCTGATCTGCACGCCGGTGAGCTTGAGGGACGACACACGCCCGGCGAGCGCGGGCGGGCCGTCGAGGAGCAGCCAGCACACGATGCGGGCCCGCACGGTGCGTTCCGCACCCCACGGATGGCCGCCGTGCGGATCGTCGACGACGCTGTCGCCGCTCCTCAGGTCGTACACACTGCCGTTGCGGAAGGCCAGCCACATGCCCAGCTCGGCGGCGCTCAGGTCGTCCGGCGGTTCCCCCGTGTTCCTCGAGTCCCCCGGGCGGATGCCGGCACCCTCTGTCACGACTTTTCCCACTCCTCCCCGCGTAATCAAGCGTCACCAGCGGGTTTCGTACAACCGTTCTGCCCGCTCGGTAACCCTCTGAACTCAAGACGTGAAGGTGATCTTCCGAGTTCCCGGGCGAGCCCCGCGGAATGACGCGCAACGCTCTGTATCAGCCACTGATACACGCGAACGGCACCCGATCGACGTCTGAGAGAATTGTCCGCGTGATCTCTCGAATCGATCTGCGCGGCGACGCCCTCCCTGAGGGACCTGCCCTGCGCGACCTGCTGCCCCGAGCCGACTTCGACGTCTCGGCCGCCCTGGAGAAGGTGCGTCCGATCTGCGAGGCCGTGCACCATCGGGGCGACGCGGCGCTGATCGACTTCGCCGAGAAGTTCGACGGAGTCCGGCTGGAATCCGTGCGCGTGCCCGCGAAGGCCATCGCCGACGCCCTGGAGCAGCTCGACCCGGCCGTCCGCGCGGCCCTGGAGGAGTCCATCCGGCGCGCCCGCCTCGTCCACCGCGAGCAGCGCCGTACGACGCACACGACCCAGGTCGTGCCCGGCGGCTCGGTCACCGAGAAGTGGGTGCCCGTGGACCGGGTCGGGCTGTACGCGCCCGGTGGACGTGCGGTGTACCCGTCCTCCGTGATCATGAACGTGGTGCCCGCGCAGGAAGCGCGTGTCGAGTCGATCGCCCTCGCCTCCCCGGCCCAGGCCGACTTCGGCGGGCTGCCGCACCCCACCATCCTCGCCGCCTGCGCCCTCCTCGGCGTCGACGAGGTCTACGCGGCCGGTGGCGCCACCGCCGTCGCGATGTTCGCGTACGGCACCGAGTCCTGCGCGCCCGCCAACATGGTGACCGGCCCCGGCAACATCTGGGTCGCCGCCGCCAAGCGGTACTTCGCGGGGAAGATCGGCATCGACACCGAGGCCGGCCCCACCGAGATCGCGATCCTCGCCGACGACACCGCCGACCCGGTGCACGTCGCCGCCGACCTGATCAGCCAGGCCGAGCACGACCCGCTGGCCGCCGCCGTACTCGTCACGGACTCCGTGGCGCTCGCGGACGCGGTCGAGAAGGAGCTGGAGCCGCAGGTCGCGGCCACCAAGCACATCGAGGACCGGGTCGCCCCGGCGCTGGCCGGCCGGCAGTCCGCCATCGTCGTCGTCGACGGTGTGGAGGAGGGGCTGCGGGTCGTCGACGCCTACGGCGCCGAGCACCTGGAGATCCAGACCGCGAACGCGGCGGCCGTGGCCGACCGGGTGCGCAACGCCGGCGCGATCTTCGTCGGGCCCTGGTCGCCCGTCTCGCTCGGCGACTACGCGGCCGGGTCCAACCACGTCCTGCCGACCGGCGGCTGCGCCTGCCACTCCTCCGGCCTCTCCGTCCAGTCCTTCCTGCGTGGCATCCACATCGTCGACTACACGCGGGACGCACTGGCCGACGTCGCCCATCACGTGGTGACGCTGGCGGAGGCGGAGGACCTGCCGGCCCACGGCGCGGCGGTCAAGGCTCGGTTCGGGTGGAAGGTACCTGAAGGCAAGTGACTGGCATCGACGATCTCCCCGTACGCGACGAACTGCGCGGCAAGTCGCCCTATGGCGCGCCCCAACTCGACGTCCCCGTGCGGCTGAACACCAACGAGAACCCCTACCCGCTGCCCGACGCGCTCGTCGAGCGGATCGCGGAGCGGGTGCGCGAGGCCGCCCGGGACCTCAACCGCTACCCCGACCGTGACGCCGTGGAGCTGCGTACGCGGCTCGCCGGGTACCTGACGGACACCTCGGGCCACGAGGTCGGCCTGGCCAACGTGTGGGCCGCCAACGGCTCCAACGAGGTCATCCAGCAGCTGCTCCAGACCTTCGGCGGCCCCGGCCGTACCGCGATCGGCTTCGAGCCGTCGTACTCGATGCACGGGCTCATCGCGCGCGGGACGGGCACCGGATGGATCTCCGGCCCCCGCAACGAGGACTTCACCATCGATCTCGCGGCGGCCGAGAAGGCCATCGCCGAGCACCGGCCCGACGTCGTCTTCGTCACGACCCCCAACAACCCCACCGGAAACGCGGTCCCGCGCGAGACCGTCCTCGCGCTCTACGAGGCCGCGCAGGCCGCCAGGCCCTCAATGGTGGTGGTCGACGAGGCGTACGTCGAGTTCAGCCACGGCGACTCGCTGCTGCCGCTGATCGAAGGACGGCCGAATCTCGTCGTCTCGCGGACCATGTCGAAGGCGTTCGGCGCGGCGGGCCTGCGCCTCGGCTACCTCGCCGCGCACCCCGCCGTCGTCGACGCCGTACAGCTCGTACGACTGCCCTACCACCTGTCGGCCGTGGCGCAGGCGACCGCCCTGGCCGCCCTGGAGCACACCGACACGCTGCTCGGGTACGTCGAGCAGCTGAAGGCCGAGCGGGACCGTCTGGTCACCGAGCTGCGCGCCATCGGGTTCGACGTCACCGAGTCCGACGCCAACTTCGTGCAGTTCGGCACCTTCACCGACTCCCACGAGGCCTGGCGGACGATCCTCGACCGGGGCGTCCTGGTCCGGGACAACGGCGTCCCGGGATGGCTGCGGGTCACCGCCGGAACTCCCGCCGAAAACGACGCGTTCCTCGACGCGGTACGTGAACTGAAGAAAGTGCAGGACGAGTCATGAGCCGCGTCGGACGCGTGGAGCGCACCACCAAGGAGACATCGGTCCTCGTCGAGATCGATCTCGACGGCACCGGCAAGGTCGAGGTGTCGACGGGCGTCGGCTTCTACGACCACATGCTCGACCAGCTCGGCCGGCACGGTCTGTTCGACCTCACCGTGAAGACCGAGGGCGACCTCCACATCGACTCGCACCACACCATCGAGGACACCGCCCTCGCCCTCGGCGCCGCCTTCAAGCAGGCACTCGGCGACAAGGTGGGCATCTACCGCTTCGGCAACTGCACGGTCCCCCTGGACGAGTCCCTCGCCCAGGTGACGGTCGACCTGAGCGGCCGCCCCTACCTCGTGCACACCGAGCCCGAGAAGATGGCGCCGATGATCGGCGAGTACGACACCACGATGACCCGGCACATCCTGGAGTCCTTCGTCGCCCAGGCCCAGATCGCGCTGCACGTGCACGTGCCCTACGGGCGTAACGCGCACCACATCGTGGAGTGCCAGTTCAAGGCCCTCGCGCGGGCACTGCGCTACGCCTCCGAGCGCGACCCGCGCGCGGCGGGCATCCTCCCCTCCACGAAGGGCGCCCTGTAAAGCCATGAGCGGCCTCTCCACCGTCCTGATCGTCGTCGGACTCTTCCTGCTCGGCGGGATCTACTCCTTCGTCAAGCAGAAGATGCCGATGAGCCTCATCGTGCTGCTCTCGATAGGCGCCGCGATGTGTCTGGTCGCCGGCGTCATGAGGCTGGAGGTATGGAATTGAGCGCGTCCCAGGCGTCCAAGAAGGTCGTCGTGTTCGACTACGGCTTCGGGAACGTGAGGTCGGCGGAACGCGCTCTCGCGCGCGCGGGCGCCGACGTCGAGATAACACGTGACTTCGACACGGCCATGAACGCGGACGGACTGCTCGTACCGGGCGTCGGCGCCTTCGCCGCCTGTATGCAGGGCCTCAAGGAGGCGCGCGGCGACTGGATCGTCGGGCGCCGGCTGTCCGGCGGGCGGCCCGTGATGGGCATCTGCGTGGGCATGCAGATCCTCTTCGCGCGCGGCATCGAACACGGCGTCGAGACCGAGGGCCTCGACGAGTGGCCCGGCTCCGTGGAGCCGCTCCAGGCCGACATCGTGCCCCACATGGGCTGGAACACCGTCGAGGCCCCGGCCGACTCCCAGCTCTTCGCGGGCCTGGACGCCGACGCGCGCTTCTACTTCGTCCACTCGTACGCCGTCCACGACTGGGCCCTGGAGACCGCGAACCCGGTGATGCGGGCCCCCAAGGTCACCTGGTCGACGCACGGCGAGCCCTTCGTGGCGGCCGTCGAGAACGGCGCCCTGTGGGCCACCCAGTTCCACCCCGAGAAGTCCGGCGACGCCGGAGCGCAGCTGCTCACCAACTGGATCGGAACCCTGTAGACCATGGCGAAGCTCGAACTCCTCCCCGCCGTCGACGTCCGCGACGGCCAGGCCGTCCGCCTCGTGCACGGCGAGTCCGGTACGGAGACCTCGTACGGCTCCCCTCTGGAGGCCGCCCTCGCCTGGCAGCGCTCCGGCGCCGAATGGCTGCACCTGGTCGACCTGGACGCGGCCTTCGGTACCGGTGACAACCGCAAGCTGATCGCCGAGGTCGCCGGGGCGATGGACATCAAGGTGGAGCTGTCCGGCGGTATCCGCGACGACGACACGCTGGCCGCCGCCCTCGCCACCGGCTGCACCCGGGTGAATCTCGGCACGGCCGCCCTGGAGACCCCGGAGTGGGTCGCCAAGGTCATCGCCGAGCACGGCGACAAGATCGCGGTCGGTCTGGACGTCCGGGGCACGACCCTCCGCGGACGCGGCTGGACCCGCGACGGCGGCGACCTCTACGAGACGCTGGAGCGACTCAACTCCGAGGGCTGCGCCCGGTATGTCGTGACCGACATCGCCAAGGACGGCACCCTCCAGGGCCCGAACCTGGAGCTGCTGAGGAACGTCTGCGCGGCGACCGACCGCCCGGTCGTGGCCTCCGGTGGCGTGTCGTCCCTGGACGACCTGCGGGCCATCGCCGAACTGGTGCCGCTCGGTGTCGAGGGCTCCATCGTCGGGAAGGCCCTGTACGCGAAGGCGTTCACCCTGGAAGAGGCCCTGGAGGCGGTGGCTCAGTGAGCGACGTACGGCGTGTCACGACCGGTGCGCCCTGGGAGGAGACCTTCGGGTACTCCCGCGCGGTGGAACTGCCGAACGGCCTGGTGCTGGTCTCCGGCTGCACCTCGATCGTGGACGGCGAGATCGCCGGAGGCGGTCCGTACGAGCAGACGGTCAACGCCTTCAACGTCGCGTTCGCGGCGCTGCAGCAGTTGGGTCTCGGCAGCGGCGATGTCGTGCGCACGCGCATGTACATCACCCACGCGCGGGACGTGGACGACGTCGGGCGCGCCCACAAGGAGCTGTTCGACTCCGTGCGACCCGCCGCGTCCATGATCATCGTCTCCGGCCTCGTGGACCCCAGTCTGGTCGTCGAGGTCGAGGTGGAGGCGTTCCGAGGGGAGCCCACGGCATGACCCTGGCCGTACGAGTCATCCCCTGCCTGGACGTGGACAACGGCCGGGTCGTCAAGGGCGTCAACTTCCAGAACCTCCGCGACGCGGGCGACCCCGTCGAGATGGCCAAGGTGTACGACGCCGAGGGCGCCGACGAACTGACGTTCCTGGACATCACCGCCTCCTCGGGCAACCGCGAGACCACCTACGACGTGGTGCGCCGCACCGCCGAACAGGTGTTCATTCCGCTCACCGTGGGCGGCGGGGTGCGCGCGGCCGAGGACGTCGACAAGCTGCTGCGCGCCGGAGCCGACAAGGTGGGCGTCAACACGGCCGCCATCGCGCGTCCCGACCTGATCCGCGAGATCGCCGAGCGGTTCGGCCGACAGGTGCTCGTGCTGTCCGTGGACGCCCGCCGCACCGACTCCGGGTCCTTCGAGGTCACCACCCACGGTGGCAGGCGCGGCACCGGCATCGACGCCGTCGAGTGGGCCCACCAGGCCGCCGAACTGGGCGCCGGGGAGATCCTGCTCAACTCGATGGACGCGGACGGCACGAAGGACGGCTACGACATCGAGATGATCGAGGCCGTACGCAAGCATGTGCGCGTGCCGCTGATCGCCAGTGGGGGTGCGGGGCGGCTGGCCGACTTCGCGCCGGCCGTCGCGGCGGGTGCGGATGCCGTGCTGGCCGCCTCCGTGTTCCATTTCGGGGATCTTCGGATCGGGCAGGTCAAGGATGCGCTGCGTGTGGCGGGGCATCCTGTTCGCTGAGTGCCGTTTTTCGCTGCGGGTTCGTTGTGGCTGGTCGCGCAGTTCCCCGCGCCCCTGTGTCCGCGCCCCTTCGGCGGCGCGGACACAGGGGTCCTCCTCAGATGCCCAGCTGCTTTGATTCGTGCAGCTTGGCGATCGCGTCCTTGTCGCCCTCCAGCTCCACGTCGGCGACGTTCTGGCGGCCGTAGACGAACAGCAGCAGCTCGGACGGCTCGCCGGTCACCGTGACCACGGGGAGGCCGCGGTGGGCGACCGCCGTGCGGCCGTCCGGGCGGCGCAGGACCAGGCCCGTCGGAGCGCTGCGGCCCGTGAGACGCGCGGTGCGCTCCAGGCGGGACCACAGGGCGTCCTGGAAGACCGGGTCCAGCTCGCGGGGCGTCCAGTCCGGCCGTGCCCTGCGGACGTCCTCCGTGTGGATGTAGAACTCGACCGTGTTCGACGCTTCGTCGATCTGCTTCAGCGAGAACGGCGAGAAACGCGGCGGGCCGGTGCGGATCAGCTGGATCAGCTCCGCGTACGGCTTGTCGGCGAACTCCGCCATCACCCGGTCGAGACGGGACCCGAGCTGCTTGATCAGCAGTCCCCCGGCGGCGTCCGGACGGCGCTCGCGCACCACCACATGGGCGGCGAGATCCCGGGCCCGCCAGCCCTCGCACAGCGTCGGGGCGTCGGGACCCTCGGTCTCCAACAGGTCGGCGAGAAGAAGTCGTTCACGCTTCGCGTAGGTAGACATGACAGCAACCCTACGGCCGCCCCCACGGTCCGCCCAATGGACATACCGGCGGGAGTGTCAGTGGGGCGCGGCACAATGGCCCCATGACCAGCAGCACGCCCCCGCCCAGCACGACCGGCGCCCCCAGCCCCCTGGCCCCGGAGATCGCCGCGCGCCTCAAGCGCGGCCCCGACGGGCTCGTCCCCGCAGTCGCCCAGCAGTACGACACCGGTGAGGTGCTCATGCTCGGCTGGATGGACGACGAGGCGCTGCACCGCACCCTGACCACGGGCCGCTGCACCTACTGGTCGCGCAGCCGTCAGGAGTACTGGGTCAAGGGCGACACCTCCGGCCACTTCCAGCACGTGAAGTCCGTCGCCCTCGACTGCGACGCCGACACCGTGCTCGTCAAGGTCGACCAGGTCGGCGCCGCCTGCCACACCGGCGCGCGCAACTGTTTCGACGCCGACGTCCTGCTCGACGTGTCGTTCGGCGACGCCGATTCCGGCGCACTGCCACAGGGTCAGTAAGGTCAGCCGCCATGGACCTCGAGACCTTCCGCAAGCTGGCCACCGACCGGCGCGTCATCCCCGTCACCCGCAAGCTCCTCGCCGACGGCGACACCCCGGTCGCGCTCTACCGCAAGCTCGCCGCCGAGCGCCCCGGCACCTTCCTGCTGGAGTCCGCGGAGAACGGTCGGTCCTGGTCCCGCTACTCCTTCGTCGGCGTCCGCTCCAGCGCCACCCTCACGGCCCACGACGGCCAGGCCCACTGGCTGGGCACCCCGCCCGTCGGCGTGCCCACGGACGGCGACCCGCTCGCCGCCCTCCGGGCCACCATCGAGACCCTCCACACGCCCCACGAGGAGGGCCTGCCGCCCTTCACCGGCGGCATGGTCGGCTACCTCGGGTACGACATCGTGCGCCGTCTGGAGAAGATCGGCCCCGGCGAGCGCGACGACCTCGGACTGCCCGAGCTGACCATGCTGCTCACCAGCGACCTGGCCGTCATGGACCACTGGGAGGGCTCGGTCCTGCTGATCGCCAACGCGATCAACCACAACGACCTCGACACGGGAGTCGACGAGGCGCACGCCGACGCCGTGGCCCGCCTCGACGCCATGCAGGCCGACCTCTCGCGCGCGGTGGCCCAGCCCCCCGCCGCGCTGCCGCCCTCCGAGCTCCCCGAGTACACGGCCCTGTGGGGCGGCCCCGACTACCAGCGGGCCGTCGACGACATCAAGGAGCGCATCCGGGCCGGGGAGGCCTTCCAGGTGGTCCCCTCCCAGCGCTTCGAGACACCGTGCACGGCAAGCGCGCTCGACGTCTACCGGGTCCTGCGGGCCACCAACCCGTCCCCGTACATGTACCTGTTCCGATTCGACGGGTTCGACGTCGTCGGCTCGTCCCCCGAGGCCCTCGTCAAGGTCGAGGACGGACGCGCGATGGTCCACCCCATCGCCGGCACCCGGCACCGCGGGGCGACCCCGCAGGAGGACCAGGCCCTCGCCGACGAACTGCTCGCCGACCCCAAGGAACGCGCCGAGCACCTCATGCTCGTCGACCTCGGGCGCAACGACCTCGGCCGGGTCTGCGAGCCCGGCTCCGTCGAGGTCGTCGACTTCATGTCCGTCGAGCGGTACTCGCACGTCATGCACATCGTCTCGACCGTCACCGGCCGCGTGGCGGCGGGGCGCACCGCGTTCGACGTCCTGACGGCCTGTTTCCCGGCCGGCACGCTCTCCGGAGCGCCCAAGCCGCGCGCGATGCAGATCATCGACGAACTGGAGCCGTCCAGGCGGGGGTTGTACGGCGGCGCCGTCGGCTACCTCGACTTCGCCGGTGACTCCGACACCGCCATCGCCATCCGCACGGCCCTGCTGCGTGACGGCACGGCGTACGTCCAGGCGGGCGCCGGCGTCGTCGCGGACTCCGACCCGGTCGCGGAGGACAACGAGTGCCGCAACAAGGCGGCGGCGGTCCTGCGCGCGGTCCACACGGCGAACCGCCTCGGACAATAGGGCGTTTTCCGACGAGCCGCCGAAGGAGAGGACGGAGCGGGCGACGAACGGGGTGGTGAACGAGGCGGCGAATGGGGTGCTTCTCACGTGAGCCCCGGGTGACGCCGCGCCCGGGGTTCAGGACATAGTGGGGTACGTGACTGCCGTACCAGTACCTTCCCCCCGTTCCGAGGCGGCCCTTCCCGGCCGGGCCGGCCGCCTCAGCCTCGCCGTCGCCCTGCTGGCCGGCGCGCTCGGCGCGGCTGTCGCGCTGCTAGCCACCCGCCAGCGATGGTCGGAGGGCACCGCGACCGTCGCCGGCGGCGCCTTCCCCCTGACCGCCAGCGGCAGCGATGTCACGGGCGTGCCCGCCGCCCTCGCCATAGTGGGCCTCGCCGCGCTCGTCGCCGTCTTCGCCGTCCGCCGCTCCGGCCGTCTCCTGGTCGCCGGACTGCTCGCACTGTCCGGCGCCGGCACGATCGCCGCCGCAGTCCTCGGCGCCTCCGACAGCTCAGCCCTCGACGAGAAGGCCGCGCGGGCCACCGGCGACACCGCGGCCACAGTGAGCACCCTCAGCCACACCGCCTGGCCGTACGCGGCCGCCGTCGGCGGCGCGCTGATCCTCCTCGCCGGACTCCTCGCCCTGCGCTACGGCCGTCTGTGGCCCGCCATGTCCGGACGGTACGAGCGCGGCGGCGCCCCGCGTCCGCGCCGCCGGGCGGCGGCAGTGGACCCCGAGCGGCCCGAGGAGATCTGGAAGGCCCTCGACCGGGGCGAGGACCCGACCGGGGCGTAGGGCTGCCCCAGCCCTCCTGGGCGACTCGCTGTGTTGACCCCGGGCGTCCCCCACGCGTGCGCGTGCGTGACAATGGGCGACGAGCGTCCGGCTCACCACGTACTGCATGCAACTGCATTCAACAACCAGCAACTCAGCAACGAGGAGCAAGTCATGGCGGGCAACAGCCACGGTCACACTTTGGCCGCCTGGACCGGCGTCACCATCACCATCATCGGTTTCTGCGTATCGGGTGCCTTCATGGTGATGGCCCAGCCGGTGGGCTTCTGGGCCGGCATGGTGGTCGTGGTCCTCGGCGGTGTCGTCGGCTGGATCATGGCCGCGATGGGCCTCGGCAAGCAGAAGCCCACCACCCAGGGCCGCCAGGGCCACAAGGTCGCGGGCGAACCGGCGGGTGCCGAGAGCTGAACCCCGTAGGGGACCGGTTTTCGGACCGGCAGGGGCGGCCCGGCGAAAGTGCCGGAGCCGCCCTTCGCGCGTGTACGCGTCGCAGGGGGCAGAATGCGTGGGGTGAACACCGAACGGGCGCAACAAGACGTGTCGGCGGGCGCCGGCGCCGTCCTGGGCCGGGTGGCCGTGCCCGCCGGGGTGCTGGCGGCCGTCGTCGGGGCCTTCGCCTACGTCGGGACGGTCGACCCCAACGAACCCGGCCACTACCCCGTCTGCCCGCTCCTGCGTCTGACCGGCGTGTACTGCCCCGGCTGCGGCGGTCTGCGCAGCGCCTACGCCTTCGTCCACGGAGACCTGGTGACGGCTCTCGGGGCCAACGCGCTCGCCGTGGCGGGGTACGTGGCCTTCGCCGTCCTGTGGACCGTCTGGGTGGTCCACGCGGCGCGCGGACGCCCGTTGCGGATCGACCTCGGGCCGGTGCGGCTTTGGAGTCTTGGAGCATTGCTGCTGGTCTTCACGGTTGTCCGGAACCTGCCGTTCGGTGGCTGGCTCCACCCTTGATCAAATGGTGGATGTCCAGGTAGTGGGACCGGTGTCAACCGGATGTGAGGGCCACGCCCTCCTCCGGATACCATCGGACTGACCAGCTTTGACAGTTTGTGCAGCTTCTGTGGTGTGAATGGCTTGAACAGCCAATCGCCTACCGTCTGAAAGGGGGCCGCTCGCGTGAGTGTGCTCGACGAGATCATCGACGGAGTCCGTGCCGACCTCGCGGAGCGGCAGGCGCGCGTCAGCCTCGACGAGCTCAAGGAGCGCGCGGCGAAGGCTCCCGCGGCCAAGGACGGGGTCGCCGCACTGCGCGGCGAGGGCGTCAAGGTCATCTGCGAGGTCAAGCGGTCCAGCCCCTCCAAGGGCGCGCTGGCGGCCATCGCCGACCCGGCGGGCCTCGCGTCGGACTACGAGGCGGGTGGCGCCGCGGTCATCTCCGTCCTCACCGAACAGCGTCGCTTCGGCGGCTCGCTCGCGGACCTGGAGGCGGTGCGCGCCCAGGTGGACATCCCGGTGCTGCGCAAGGACTTCATCGTGACGTCCTACCAGCTGTGGGAGGCGCGGGCGTACGGGGCCGATCTGGCCCTGCTGATCGTCTCCGCCCTCGACCAGTCGGCCCTGGAGTCCCTCATCGAGCGCGCCGAGTCCATCGGACTCACCCCGCTCGTCGAGGTGCACGACGAGGACGAGGTCGAGCGGGCGGTGGACGCGGGGGCCCGGATCATCGGTGTCAACGCGCGCAACCTGAAGACCCTGGAGGTCGACCGCACCACGTTCGAGCGAGTCGCCCCCGAGATCCCCGACAGCATCGTCAAGATCGCCGAGTCCGGTGTCCGCGGCCCGCACGATCTGATCGCGTACGCCAACGCGGGCGCCGACGCGGTGCTGGTCGGAGAGTCCCTGGTCACCGGGCGCGATCCCAGGTCGGCGGTGTCCGACCTGGTGGCGGCGGGGGAGCACCCCGCGCTGCGGCACGGGCGCGGCTGATCTCCCGCTAGAGTTGGCCCCGATGACACTCACCCTGACCCCCATGGACCGGTACGCCCGCCTCGCGCGCGGCTGCCGTCCCCGTGGCTGCCGGGCGCCTGCGCGGCGCGTGCACGGGCGGCGGGTCCGGTATGTCATCGGGGATGAGCCTGGACAGGTCAACGGGATGCGATGGCCCTGCGGGGCTCGGCAGTAGGGTGCGGTCCGTCTGATTTCGGGCTGCGCCCTGGCTTTGCGCTTCGCGAGGGGTGCGTTTTCGACCGCGGGTTCGTTGTGGCTGGTCGCGCAGTTCCCCGCGCCCCTGTGGGGCGCGTCCCTCTCCCGTTTCCCCTGTCCAGCTCGAATGCCGGGGCATCGCGTTGCCCCTGTGAGGTAGTCGTATGTCCAGTGAGTTCTTCATTCCTGATCCGGTCGGTCAGGTTCCCAGCGTCGACGGGTACTTCGGTGCCTTTGGCGGCAAGTTCATTCCGGAGGCGCTCGTCGCCGCCGTGGACGAGGTCGCCGTCGAGTACGACAAGGCGAAGTCCGACCCGGAGTTCGCCCGTGAGCTCGACGATCTGCTCGTCCACTACACCGGGCGGCCCAGCTCTCTCACCGAGGTGCCCCGGTTCGCCGAGCACGCCGGTGGCGCCCGGGTCTTCCTCAAGCGGGAGGACCTGAACCACACCGGGTCCCACAAGATCAACAACGTGCTCGGGCAGGCCCTCCTCACCAGGAGGATGGGCAAGACCCGGGTCATCGCCGAGACCGGGGCCGGTCAGCACGGGGTAGCCACCGCGACCGCCTGTGCCCTGTTCGGGCTCGAATGCACCATCTACATGGGCGAGATCGACACCCAGCGCCAGGCGCTCAACGTCGCCCGGATGCGCATGCTCGGCGCTGAGGTCATCGCCGTGAAGTCCGGGTCGCGCACCCTCAAGGACGCCATCAACGAGGCGTTCCGCGACTGGGTCGCCAACGTGGACCGCACGCACTACCTGTTCGGGACCGTGGCCGGCCCGCACCCCTTCCCCGCCATGGTGCGCGACTTCCACCGGGTGATCGGTGTCGAGGCCCGGAGGCAGATCCTGGAGCGGGCCGGGCGGCTGCCCGACGCCGCCGTCGCCTGTGTGGGCGGCGGGTCCAACGCCATCGGGCTCTTCCACGCCTTCATCCCCGACGCCGACGTCCGGCTCATCGGGTGCGAGCCCGCCGGACACGGTGTCGAGACCGGTGAGCACGCCGCCACCCTCACCGCCGGTGAGCCCGGCATCCTGCACGGTTCGCGGTCGTACGTCCTGCAGGACGAGGAGGGGCAGATCACCGAGCCCTACTCGATCTCCGCCGGACTCGACTACCCGGGCATCGGGCCCGAGCACTCCTACCTCAAGGACAGCGGTCGCGCCGAGTACCGCGCGGTCACCGACGACGCCGCCATGCAGGCGCTGCGCCTGCTGTCCCGTACCGAGGGCATCATTCCGGCCATCGAGAGCGCGCACGCGCTGGCCGGGGCGCTCGAGGTCGGCAAGGAGCTGGGCAAGGACGGGCTGATCGTCATCAACCTCTCCGGGCGCGGCGACAAGGACATGGACACCGCCGCCCGGTACTTCGACCTGTACGACACCGACGCCGAGGTCGCCGCGAACGCGGCCGACACCGCCGAGATCGAGGGGGACGCCAAGTGAGCGGGAACATCCAGCTGCTGTCGGACACCCTCGCCGGTGCCAGGGCCGAGGGCCGGGCCGCGCTCATCGCGTACCTCCCCGCCGGGTTCCCGACCGTCGACGGCGGGATCGACGCCATCAAGGCCGTGTTCGACGGCGGTGCCGACATCGTCGAGGTCGGGCTGCCGCACAGCGACCCGGTGCTCGACGGGCCCGTCATCCAGACCGCCGACGACATCGCCCTGCGCGGCGGGGTCAAGATCGCGGACGTGATGCGCACGGTCCGGGAGGCGTACGAGGCCACCGGGAAGCCGGTGCTCGTCATGACGTACTGGAACCCGATCGACCGCTACGGCGTGGAGCGCTTCACCGCCGAGCTCGCGGAGGCGGGCGGCGCGGGGTGCATCCTGCCCGACCTGCCCGTGCAGGAGTCGGCGCTGTGGAGGGAGCACGCCGAGAAGCACGGCCTCGCCACCGTGTTCGTCGTCGCGCCCAGCAGCAGGGACGCGCGGCTCGCCGAGATCACGGCGGCCGGCAGCGGGTTCGTGTACGCCGCCTCGCTCATGGGTGTCACGGGGACCAGGGCGTCGGTGGGCGCCCAGGCGGAGGATCTGGTTCGGCGCACTCGTGGCGCCGGCACCGACCTGCCCGTCTGTGTCGGACTCGGCGTCTCCGACGCGGCGCAGGCCGCTGAGGTCGCCGGCTTCGCCGACGGGGTGATCGTCGGGTCGGCCTTCGTGAAGCGGATGCTCGACGCGCCGGACCACGCGGCCGGTGTCGAGGCGGTGCGGGAACTCGCCGCCGACCTCGCGAAGGGCGTACGCGGCACGGCGTAGGCGGGCAGGACATTTCGCACAGGTCGCCCGAACGGGTGGACCTGGGGCCGGGGAGGCGCAATGCGTCTCCCCGGTTCGTTCTGCGGGGTGTGAGCGAGAAGAATCGTGACGGAAAGCGCACCGCCCGCGAGCGGCTGGCGGTCGAGCGTGAGAAGCAGAAGTCCGCGGAGAAGCGGCGGCGGGCGTTGATCGTGGGCGCCAGTGTCGTCTGCGTGCTCGGCCTGGCGGCGGTGATCGGTGTCGTCGCCGCGAACACCGGAAAGGACAGCAAGAGCGAGAGCGCCGGCCCGGTCGTGGCGCCCTCGGGCGCGCAGGGCAAGGACAGCCTCGCGATCCCCGTGGGCGAGGAGAGCGCCAAGTCGTCTCTCACGGTGTGGGAGGACTTCCGCTGTCCGGCCTGCCAGTCCTTCGAGACCAACTACCGCTCGACCATTCATGAGTTGACGGCCGCGGGCAAGCTGAAGGTGGATTACCACCTGGCGACGATCATCGACGGCAACATGAGCGGCAGCGGCTCCCGCCACGCGGCCAACGCCGCCGCCTGCGCTCAGGACGCCGGCAAGTTCCAGCCGTACCACGACGTGCTGTACGAGAACCAGCCGCCCGAGACCGACGACGCCTTCGCGAAGGACGGCGCACTCATCGAGCTGGCGGCCAAGGTCGACGGGCTCGACACACCCACGTTCCGGACGTGTGTCGAGGACGGTACGCACAACAGCTGGGTGGTGAAGTCGAACCAGGCCTTCCAGAGCGGCGGTTTCGGCGGCACGCCGACCGTGCTGCTCAACGGGAAGAACATCTACCAGGACCAGACGATGACCCCGGCGAAGCTGAAGCAGATGGTCGAGGCCGCCGACAAGGCGTAGGGCCTGGGGGTTGTCGGGCTCCCCGGGCGCCCCGGGTTCCGTGTCGTGAGCGGAACCCGGGGCACCTCCCGTTATGGAGCCGTTGCCCGGGGCGGCTCACATCTGCCGCGTCCGTCAAGGTAGCGTCGGGGCTGCTATGAATATCGCCTACATTCCCAGTCCGGCGCACGGGGTGTATCACCTCTTTGGGCTCATTCCGCTGCGCGGCTACGCGTTCTGCATCATCATCGGTGTCTTCGTCGCGGTCTGGCTCGGCAACAAGCGCTGGCTCGCCCGCGGTGGCCGACCCGGCACGGTGGCCGACATCGCGGTCTGGGCCGTGCCCTTCGGTCTGGTCGGTGGCCGCCTCTACCACGTGATCACGGACTACGAGCTGTACTTCAGCGAGGGCCGCGACTGGGTGGACGCCTTCAAGATCTGGGAGGGCGGCCTCGGTATCTGGGGCGCGATCGCCCTCGGCGCGGTGGGCGCGTGGATCGGCTGCCGGCGGCGGGGCATCCCGCTGCCCGCGTGGGCCGACGCACTCGCCCCCGGTATCGCCCTCGCACAGGCCTGCGGGCGGTGGGGCAACTGGTTCAACCAGGAGCTGTACGGCCGGGAGACCACCGTCCCCTGGGCCCTGCACATCACCTCCTCGACGGACGGCCGGGTCCCGGGCTACTACCACCCGACGTTCCTGTACGAGTCCCTGTGGTGCGTCGGTGTCGCGCTGCTGGTCATCTGGGCCGACCGCCGCTTCACGCTCGGGCACGGACGGGCGTTCGCGCTGTACGTCGCGACCTACTGCGTGGGCCGCTTCTGGATCGAGTACCTGCGCGTCGACGACGCCCACCACGTCCTGGGCATGCGGCTCAACAACTGGACCGCGATCTTCGTCTTCATCGCCGCGGTCGTCTACTTCGTGCTCTCGGCGAAGAAGCGGCCGGGCCGCGAGGAGGTCGTCGAGCCGGATGCCTCCGACGGTTCGGCGGGGGATGCGGTCAAGGGTGACGCGGACGATGTGGAGTCGGCGGAGGTGAAGGCCGAGGCCGAGGCCGAGGGTGATACCGACGGTAAGCCCGAGGAAGAGGGCGAGAGCGAGGCCGAGTCCGTGGACAAGGCCGAAGCAGGGCCGACCAA
This sequence comes from Streptomyces sp. AK08-02, assembly GCF_033795085.1. Taxonomy (NCBI): domain Bacteria; kingdom Bacillati; phylum Actinomycetota; class Actinomycetes; order Kitasatosporales; family Streptomycetaceae; genus Streptomyces; species Streptomyces sp. AK08-02. Next base: position 134,544 of record NZ_JARAZV010000017.1, on the reverse strand, counting down.
AAAGAGTTGAGGGTTGGCGGTACGGAGACGAGGGCGCCCCGGTTCGGCCGGGGCGCCCTCGCCCGTTGCACGGGTCAGGGGCGGTCGCGGTCGGCCAGGGACAGGGTTCTGCGGGCTGCCGCCACCACGGCCGCGTCGATGAAGCGGCCGTCGGGGAGGGCCTGGGCGCCCTCGTCCGTCGCCGCCGCCTTGACGATCCGCTCGGCGTCCTCGATCTCCTCCGGAGTGGGGAGGTAGGCGCGTTCGATCACCGGGAGCTGGCGGGGGTGGATGGCCGCCCGGCCCAGGAAGCCCAGGGCGCGGCCGTGGGCGCAGGACGCGGCCAGGGTGTCGAGGTCCCGGGTGTCCGGGTGGACCGACTGGGGCGGTGGAGCGAGCCCGGCGGCCCGTGCGGCCACGACGACCCGCGAGCGGCACCAGTCCAGGCCCGCGTCTCCACGTACCCCCAGTTCGGCCCGTAGGTCGGCCTCGCCGAGCGCGATGCCGCGCAGGGCCGGGTGGGCGGTCGCGATGGCGAAGGCGTGTTCGATACCGAGGGCGGTCTCGAGGAGGGCGTGGAGCGGGGGCCCCGCCTCGGCGGTCCCGGTCGCTGTCGCGGACGTGGATGTGCGGGTGGCCACGCTTACGACGTCCTTCGGTGCGGTCACCTTCGGGAGCCGTAGGCCACAAACGCCGGGGAGGTCTTCGACGGCCCGGAGGTCGAGGGGGGCCAGCGGGCCGTCCAGGGCGTTGATCCGGACATGGACCGGGACCGGCTGGGGGTCGGTGAGGCGTTCGGCGGTGGCCGCGCGGGCGTACTCCTTGCGGTCGGGGGCGACCGCGTCCTCCAGGTCGACGACGACCACGTCGGCGCCGGAGGCAAGGGCCTTGGACACCACCTCGGGGCGGTCGCCGGGGACGTAGAGCCAGGTCAGGGGATAGTCCTTCACAGGGCTCCCTCGGTGCGCAGGGCGTCGATCTCGCGGTTGGTCAGGCCCAGTTCGGTGAGGACGGACGCGGTGTCCGCGCCGTGTGGGCGGCCCGCCCAGCGGATCGCGCCGGGGGTCGCCGAGAGGCGGAAGAGAACGTTCTGCATACGGATCGGTCCGAGTTCGGGGTCGTCGACCGTGGTGATGGTGTCGAGGGCCTGGTACTGCGGGTCGGTCATCACCTCGCGTACGTCCTGGACCGGGGCCACCGCCGCCTCCGCCTTCTCGAAGGCCGCGACGACCTCGGAGTGGGAGTGGCGGCCGATCCACCCGCCGACCGCCTCGTCGAGGACGTCCGCGTGGCGGGCCCGGTCGGCGCCGGTGGCGAACCAGGGCTCGTCGATCAGCTCGGGGCGGCCGACCAGACGCATCACGCGCTCGGCGATCGACTGGGCCGACGTCGACACGGCGACCCAGGTGCCGTCAGCCGTGCGGTAGGTGTTGCGGGGGGCGTTGTTCTGCGAACGGTTGCCGGTGCGCGGCTGGACGTGGCCCAACTGGTCGTACCAGAGCGGTTGCGGGCCCAGGACGGTGAGGATCGGCTCGATGATCGCCATGTCGACGACCTGGCCCTCGCCGGTTCGCTCGCGCGCGGACAGTGCCGTCATGACGGCGTACGCCGTGGCCAGGCCCGCGATCGAGTCGGCGAGGCCGAAGGGCGGGAGCGTCGGGGGTGCGTCCGGCTCGCCGGTGATCGCGGCGAAGCCGCTCATCGCCTCGGCGAGGGTGCCGAAGCCGGGGCGATGGGCGTACGGGCCGAACTGGCCGAAGGCGGTGACCCGGGCGAGGACCAGGCGTGGGTTGGCGGCGGAAAGCTCCGGCCAGCCCAGGTCCCACTTCTCCAGGGTGCCCGGACGGAAGTTCTCGATGACGACATCGGCGGTGGCGGCGAGCCGGAGGAGGGTGGTCCGGCCGCCGGGGCGGGAGAGGTCGAGGGTCATCGTGCGCTTGTTGCGGCCCAGCAGCTTCCACCAGAGACCGATGCCGTCCTTGGACGGGCCGTGCCCCCGGGACGGGTCCGGTTTCACCGGATGCTCGATCTTGATCACCTCCGCGCCGAAGTCACCGAGCATGGTGGCGGCCAGCGGGCCGGCGAACAGGGTGGCCAGGTCGAGGACGCGGAGGCCAGCGAGGGGAGAGGCGGGAGAGGTCGCGCGAGGTGCGGGTGCGATCCGTTCCGGTGCGTTCGACTGAGGTGTGTTCATGACGGGTACCGGGCCTCGCTGTCGGTGCCCGCGCTCTTGCCGCCGGGGGCGTGGATGAGGGAGTGGGTCAGTCGGGCGAGGGTGTCGAAGCCGGTTCCGTTGAAGTCCGCGACAGAGGTGGCGAGTCGGTTCTTCAGGGGGCTGGTCCAGCGGTCGGGGAGGGCGGCGGGGGAGCCCGCGAGGAGGGCGGAGACGCTGCCGGCGGTCGCTCCGTTGGAGTCGGTGTCCAGGCCGCCGGACACGGCACGGCAGATGGAGCCGGTGAAGTCGCCGTCGGCGTGGGTGAGCGCGGCGGCGATCAGGGCGGTGTTGGGGACCGCGTGGACCCAGTGGTGGGTGGCCGCGTGGGTGGCGTGCAGTTCGTCCACGACGGTCGTGAAGTCACGGTGCGACCGGGCCAGTCGGATGCCGTGGCGGACGGCTTCGGCCAGGCGGGAGCGTGGGGGGACCACTGTCAGGCCGGTGCGCAGGCAGGTGTGGACGTCGTGGGTGCCGGTGGCGGCCGCGGCGATGGTGGCCGCCGTGAACATCGCCGCGTAGACCCCGTTCGCCGTGTGGGTGAGGGTGGCGTCGCGGTACACCTGTTCGGCGGCGCCGGCCGGGTCGCCGGGGTTGGTCCAGCCGTGCACGTCGGCCCGGATGAGGGCGCCGATCCATTCGCGGAACGGGTTGCGGTGGCGGGCGGTGAGTGGGGGTTCCAGGCCGGAGAGGAGGTTTCGGTAGGCGATGCGCTCGGCCGTGAAGGTGCGGCCCGCGGGGAGTTCGTCCAGCCAGAGTCGTGCCACGTCCGTGGTGGTGAAGCGCGGGCCGTGGCGTTGGAGCAACAGGATTCCCAGCAGAGGGTAGTTGAGGTCGTCGTCCTCGGGCATGCCGTCGATGTTCTCGGCGAGCGAGGTTGTCGCGGACCGGCGGTTCCAGGGGTGGGCCGCGGCGAGTTCCTCGGGGACCCCTCTGGCGGTGAACCAGGTGTTCAGGGGCCAGTTGCCGGTGGACCGGGCGAGTTGGCGGATGGCGGTGAGGGGGAGTTTCTCCACCGGTTTGCCGAGGAGACAGCCGGCCGCTCTGCCCAGCCACGCGGCTTCCAGGCGTCGCGGGGTGGGTACCGGCTGGGGTTGGGCGGGTTGGGCGGGCCAGTCGGGGCACAGGGCGCGGATCCGGGGCAGGTCCGTCGGTTCGTCGTCCGCCAACCTGCTCGGCAGGTCCGCCAGTTCATCGAGCAGATCCTCGGCCAGCAGCCGCAGATATCGGGAGACCGGACCGGACGACGCGCCCGCGGCGGCCGGGGCCGCCGGTCCGCCCGCCGCTCGCCAGCGGGCCGCGATCCTGCCGGGCTCTCGGCCGTCCTGGGCCGCCTGGCGCAGCTCGTGGCCGATCAGGTCCTCCGGCTGGACCCAGGTCAGTCGGAGCATCCCGCGCTCCTGAGCCGGGCGAACGCCCTCTCGTGGGAACGGCGTTGGCGCACGTCCCGGTCGAAGATCTCCCGGGCCACCTCGGTCAGGGTCCGGGCGGGTTCCCACAGGTCGAGGCGGCTCGCCTCCGCGACCGTCTTCGCCCAGTCGGACGGCACTTCGGAGCCCAGCGCGCCGGCGAGCGCCCCGGCCATCGTGGCGATCGAGTCGCAGTCGCGGCCGTAGTTCACCGAACCCAGCACCGCATGCCGGAAGTCGCCGCCCGACACCACCAACATGCCCAGTGCCACCGGGAGTTCCTCGATCGCGTGGAGACGGGACGGACGACGGGCGCCCAGCGACGGGCTGCGGTAGTCCGCGCCGACCGTGTCGTAGGGAGTCACCGCCTCCCGCAGGGGCCGCAGCGCCGACTCGAAGTCCGAGTAGCGGGAGGCCACTTGGCACACCGTCTCGATCGCCGCCCGGGTGCCGTCCTTCGCCAGGGAGAGGCAGGTGCCGATCACCGAGTCGGGGGTCGCGTCCGGGGCGCACGCCGCCGCCACCGCTGCCGCGAAGACCGCCGCCGCCTCCCTGCCGTACGAGGACTGGTGGGCGCCCGCGAGTTCGACGGCCTCGGCGTACGCGCCCGCCGGGTTGGCCGCGTTGACCAGGCCGACCGGGGCCATGTACATCGCCGCACCGCAGTTGACGATGTTGCCCACGCCTGCCTCGCGGGGGTCGACGTGGCCGTAGTGGAGCCGGGCCACCAGCCACTTCTCCGCCAGGAATACGCGTTGCAGGGGGAGTGCCTCGGCCTCCAGCTCCGGGATCCAGCGCGGGTTGGTCATCAGGTCGGGGACCAGGTGGTCGGCGACCGCGTACGCGTCCAGGTGGTCGCGGACCTGGGCGTACACCCGTACCAGCGCATGGGTCATCAGGGTGTCGTCGGTGACGTGGCCGTCGCCCTTGTGGTACGGGGCGATCGGGCGGGCCGTGCGCCAGGCGTCCCCGTTCCAGGGGCCGACGATGCCGTGGACGCGGCCCGAGTGGCGTTCGAGGATCTGCTCGGGCGTGTAGCCCTCGACGGGCCCCCCGAGGGCGTCGCCGACGGCCGCGCCGACCAGGGCGCCGGTGATCCGCTCTTCCAGACCAACGGCCCGGCTTTCTTGTCTTTTGGGCGTCATGTCGCGAATCATCCTCCAGAGGTGGCCCGTTGTGTGGCTTCCAGCAGTTCGGCGAGTTCCACGAGGTCGGTGCCGGTGAGCCTGGGAAGGGCGCAGCCGGAGAGGGTGCGGCAGGCGTCCCGCCAGGCCGCCGGGATCGTGGCGCCGCCGCCCAGCGCGCCGGTGAGGGCGCCCGCGAGGGCCGGGGCCGAGTCCGCGACCCGCGAAAGACAGGCGGCGGCCGGGACCGCTTCGGCGATCCGGCCCCGTGACGCGGTGGCCAGCGCGAGGGCGACCGGAACCGTCTCGGCGGCGGCGATGCCGTAGCTGTAGACGTGGTCGACGATCTGGTGCTCCAGGAGCGGGACCAGGGCGAACGCGCTCTCCGCGTCCAGTGCCAGCTTCAGCGCGTGCCGGGCGTTCCGGCCGATCTCGGTGCACTCCGGGAGCTCCGCCAGGGCCGCCGTCACACACGCCTCGACCTCCTCGCCGACCAGCGCCAGTGAGAGTGCCGCCGCCATCGCGCGGGCGCCGTGGACACCGTCGCCGTCCTGGGTGTAGCGGGCGTCGAACTCGGCCAGTTCGGCGGCGAGTCGGGGGTCGCCCGGGTGGGCCACCGCCAGCACACAGGCCCGTACGCAGGCCGCGTCGTCGAAGTAGTGCGGGTTGTCGTGGCCGGTGGCCGGTGGGCGCAGACCGGCGGCCAGGTTGCCGAGGCCGGCCCGCACGGAGATACGGGCACGCAGTGGCAGCACCGCGGACTCGACCTCGGGGGCGCGGTCGGCGGCCGCCGCCACCTCGCAGGCGACCGCGTTCCAGGACAGGTCGATGGCGGCTCGCGCCCGGCGTTCCCGGCTCAGATCGCCCAGGACCCCGTCGTCCCCGGCCCGCAGCAGGGCCTCGGCCGTGAAGGCGGCCCACTCCGCGTCGTCCGAGGGGCCCAGACGGAGCGGTTCGGGGGGCTGGTTGAGGGCGATCGGTACGGGGAGGGTGGTGGTCGCGTTCTGCTCCGCGAAGGTGTCCAGTTCGCGGGTGAGGCGGCGGGTCCACTCGGGCATCCGGGCGGCCCGGTGCCGGGCGGCGGGCCAGCCGGCGGCGTCGCCTGCGGCTAGGCCGAGCAGTAGTCCCTCGATGCGGTGGGCGTTCATGGGTGGACCTCGGCTTTGGTTCGGGTGGTGTGTTTCGCCCCCGCCGCCCCTACCCGTCCCATCCCGTTCCTGGGGGCTGCGCCCCCAGACCCCCCATCGGCCTGAACGGCCTCGTCCTCAAACGCCGGACGGGCTGAGATGCCCGGCCTTGGGCTCATGGCTGTACCTCCGGTGTGGGTGTCGCGGCGTCGTCCGGGGCCAGGACGTACGCGGTCCGGTCCGGTGTCGGCTGGGCGCCCCACTTGCCGCCCTCGCCCGGGGTCAGCAGTTCCGCGATGTCGAGGATGTGATGGCCCGCCATGGAGGGGAGGCAGGAGCCGCGGGCCGGGCCGATCGCCGCCGCCCACTCGGGCGGGATGGCCGACGCGCCCCGGGTCGCGCCTGCCAGGGCGCCCGCCACCGCTGCCGTCGTGTCCGCGTCGCGGCCCATGTTGACGGCTGTCAGCACCGATTCCTCGAAGTCGCCGTCGGCCGCTGCGTACGCGCCGAAGGCGAGGGCGACCGCCTCGGGGGCCAGGTCGGTCCAGGGGTAGCCGCCGACCACCACCGCGGAGCGGACCGCGCGTTCGCCCCGGTGGGCGACCGCGACCGCCCGGCGCAGGGAGCGTGCCGTCCAGGAGTCGTCGGGGACCACCGCCAGCGCGGAGGCCACCACGGCGATGGTCGGCGCGCCTGCCATCGCCGCCGCCACGCCCGCCGCCACCGCCTGGCCACCGTAGATGCCCTCGCCGTCGTGGCTGACCGAGCCGTCGATCGCCACCAGACGGGCGGCCTCGACCGGGCGGCCCGCCGCGAAGACGCCGAAGGGAGCCGCCCGCATGGCGAGACCGTCGCTCCAGGCGTGCCGGTGCTGGGCCGAGATGGGGGCCGCGAGACCCCGGCGCAGGTTCTCCAGGGTGCCGCGTTCGCTGAAACCGGCGCCGCGGAAGGGGCCCTCGTCGAGGTCGGCGATCCAGTGGTGCCAGGCCGCCTCCACATGCGCCGGAGTGAGGGCCGAGCCGTGCCGGGCGAGGAGGAGGCCCGAGAAGATCGCGTACTCCGTGTCGTCCGTCCCGGCGGGGTTCTCGGCCACGTAACCGGTGATGCGGCCCCAGCGGGCACGGATCTCCGAGGGCTTCATGTTCTCGGCGGGGGCGCCGAGCGCGTCCCCCACGGCCAGACCGAGCAGGGCGCCACATGCCCTGTCGCGGAGCAGGGCGGCGTCCTGGGGCGCCGGGACCGAGGGAATGCAGGCGATCGATGCCATACGCGGCCTCTCCTCCGGAGGGTTCCGGGAGCTCCCTGGCGGGGGAGCGAAACCCTTTTCGGAACTGTCCCACCGCAGGGGTTCGGGCGAGCCTCAGGCACTCCAGCGTCACCCGGTCGACATTTGTGCGACCACCCCCACGGATGAGCGAAGGCCGTGAACCTGCAGGTGAGGTCAGCCTTTCCTTGCTGGCGGGAAGGGAATCCGGGGCGTATTTTTAGCGTTGTCGAGAACTGGAATCAGTCTAATTCCGGTTCGGAGTCGAGCGAGTTGAGGGACGGCATGGCCATCATCGAGACCGAGGCGGCGCTGCACGAGGCGCACCGCGACAACCACACCCACCGGGATGTCACCGGAGGGTGGTTGCGCCCCGCCGTTTTCGGGGCGATGGACGGGCTCGTCTCCAACCTCGCCCTGATGACCGGTGTCGCCGGCGGGGCGGTCTCGCAGCAGACCGTCGTCATCACCGGCCTTGCCGGACTCGCTGCCGGCGCCTTCTCCATGGCCGCGGGCGAGTACACCTCCGTCGCCTCGCAGCGCGAACTCGTCGAGGCCGAACTCGCCGTCGAGCGGCGGGAGTTGAGGAAGCACCCCAAGGACGAGGAGCGTGAGCTCGCCGAGCTCTACGAATCCCGGGGCGTCGAGCCGAAGCTCGCCCGTGAAGTGGCCCGGCAGCTCTCGCGCGACCCCGAACAGGCGCTGGAGATACACGCCCGTGAGGAGCTGGGTATCGACCCAGGTGATCTGCCCTCGCCCGCCGTCGCCGCGGTGTCCTCCTTCGGTGCGTTCGCGCTGGGCGCGCTGCTGCCCGTACTCCCGTATCTTCTGGGGGCGTCCGCGCTGTGGCCCGCCGTGCTGGTCGCGCTCGTCGGGCTCTTCGCGTGCGGGGCCGTGGTGGCCCGGGTGACCGCCCGGAGCTGGTGGTACAGCGGCCTGCGGCAGCTCGCGCTGGGCGGCGCGGCGGCCGGTGTGACGTACGCCCTGGGCAACCTGTTCGGTGCGGCCGTAGGATAGGAGATCGTGCACTTATGCGATGGGCCGCATAAGTAGCCGTTACTCGCTGGTTTCGAACGCTTAACCACCGGGCATGAGCCGTAAGCGCTGTGGGCAATGAAGCCTGCGGCGCACCTGCGGGGAGGGCGACGACGCTCTCCTCGCCATGGGTCGAGGGACACTGATCTGTCCGCTTCGCCCCCCATTACTTCCACCGCAGCGCGGTCATCACGCCGCGCACTGCGGTGTCCGCATGTTGGTACGCGATATCCAGTTCCCGAGAATCGCCCCATCATGTAACCTGCGTGAAATTTTGCACTCCAAGAGGGCCAACGTCGTCCCTCGGCTTAATGCATATGCCACACAACGACGACGGGAGAGCCGATGCGTACGCCGCGCCAGCCGTCCCAGCATTCCGAGAATGGCCAGAAGTGGTCCTTCATGGATGCTCGCCCTGCTGCGCAGGGTATGTACGACCCCCGCAACGAGCACGACGCCTGTGGCGTCGGCTTCGTGGCCACCCTCACCGGCGAGGCGAGCCACGCGCTGGTCGAGCAGGCGCTCACGGTTCTTCGTAACCTGGAGCACCGCGGTGCCACCGGCTCTGAGCCCGACTCCGGCGACGGCGCCGGCATCCTCTCGCAGGTCCCGGACGCGTTCTTCCGTGAGGTGGCCGGATTCGAGCTGCCCGAGGCCGGCTCCTACGCGGTCGGCATCGCCTTCCTCCCGGAGGAGACGGCGACGGAGGCCGACCCGACCCTCGCCGAGGCCGTCTCACGTATCGAGACGATCGCCGCCGAAGAGGGCCTGACCGTCCTCGGCTGGCGCGACGTACCGGTCGCCCCCGGACTGCTCGGTGCCACCGCCCGCTCGACGATGCCCGCCTTCCGGCAGATCTTCGTCGCGGACAGCGCCGCGGTGCCCGCCAAGGGCATCGACCTCGACCGCAAGGCCTTCGCGCTGCGCAAGCGCGCCGAGCGCGAGGTCGGCGTCTACTTCCCCTCGCTCTCCGCGCGGACCATCGTCTACAAGGGCATGCTGACCACCGGCCAGCTGGAGCCCTTCTTCCCGGACCTGTCCGACCGCCGTTTCGCCTCCGCGATCGCGCTCGTGCACTCCCGCTTCTCCACGAACACCTTCCCGTCGTGGCCGCTCGCCCACCCGTACCGCTTCGTCGCGCACAACGGCGAGATCAACACGGTCAAGGGCAACCGCAACTGGATGGCCGCACGGGAGTCGCAGCTGGTCAGCGACCTGTTCGGCGACAAGGGGCTGGAGCGGGTCTTCCCCATCTGTACGCCGGACGCCTCCGACTCGGCGTCCTTCGACGAGGTGCTCGAACTGCTCCACCTCGGTGGGCGTTCGCTGCCGCACTCCGTGCTGATGATGATCCCGGAGGCCTGGGAGAACCACGGCACGATGGATCCCGCGCAGCGCGCCTTCTACCAGTTCCACTCCACGATGATGGAGCCCTGGGACGGCCCGGCCTGTGTCACCTTCACCGACGGCGTCCAGGTCGGCGCGGTCCTCGACCGCAACGGACTGCGCCCCGGCCGTTACTGGGTCACCGACGAGGGTCTCGTCGTCCTCGGCTCCGAGGTCGGTGTCCTCGACATCGACCCTGCGCGGGTCGTCCGCAAGGGCCGCCTCCAGCCCGGCCGCATGTTCCTCGTGGACACCGCCGAGCACCGCATCATCGAGGACGACGAGATCAAGGCCGGCCTCGCCGCCGAGAAGCCGTACGCGGAGTGGCTGGAGGCCGGCGAGATCGAGCTCTCCGACCTGCCCGAGCGCGAGCACATCGTGCACACCCACGCCTCGGTCACCCGCCGCCAGCAGACCTTCGGCTACACCGAGGAAGAGCTGCGCGTCATCATCGCGCCGATGGCCAAGACCGGCGGCGAGCCGCTCGGTTCCATGGGCACCGACTCGCCGATCGCCGCGCTGAGCGAGCGTCCGCGACTGCTCTTCGACTACTTCACCCAGCTGTTCGCGCAGGTCACCAACCCGCCGCTGGACGCCATCCGCGAGGAACTGGTCACCAGCCTGCGCTCCTCCCTCGGCCCCGCCAGCAACCTGCTGGAGCCGACCGCAGCCTCCTGTCGTAGCGTCACCCTGCCCTTCCCGGTGATCGACAACGACGAGCTGGCCAAGCTCATCCACATCAACGCCGACGGCGACATGCCCGGCATGAAGGCCGCGACCCTCTCCGGCCTCTACCGGGTCAGCGGCGGCGGCGACTCCCTCGCCGCCCGCATCGAGGAGATCTGCGCCGAGGCCGACGCGGCCATCGACAACGGCGCCCGTCTCATCGTCCTGTCGGACCGCCACTCGGACGCCGAGCACGCGCCGATCCCGTCGCTGCTGCTCACCTCCGCCGTCCACCACCACCTCATCCGCACCAAGCAGCGCACCCAGGTGGGCCTGCTGGTCGAGGCCGGGGACGTCCGCGAGGTCCACCACGTCGCCCTGCTCATCGGGTTCGGCGCCGCCGCGGTGAACCCGTACCTGGCGATGGAGTCCGTCGAGGACCTGGTCCGCGCCGGCACCTTCCTGCCCGGTAGCGAGCCCGAGCAGGCCATCCGCAACCTGATCTACGCGCTCGGCAAGGGCGTCCTCAAGGTCATGTCCAAGATGGGCATCTCGACCGTCGCCTCCTACCGGGGCGCCCAGGTCTTCGAGGCAGTCGGTCTCGACACCGCCTTCGTCGAGAAGTACTTCAACGGCACCGCCACCAAGATCGGTGGCGTCGGCATCGACGTCATCGCCAAGGAGGTCGCCGCCCGGCACGCCAAGGCGTACCCCGCCTCCGGCATCGCCCCGGCGCACCGCGCCCTCGACATAGGCGGCGAGTACCAGTGGCGCCGCGAGGGCGAGCCGCACCTGTTCGACCCGGAGACGGTCTTCCGCCTCCAGCACTCGACGCGCACCCGCCGCTACGACATCTTCAAGAAGTACACGGACCGTGTGAACGAGCAGTCCGAGCGGCTGATGACGCTGCGTGGGCTCTTCGGCTTCAAGTCGGACCGGCCCTCGATCTCCATCGACGAGGTCGAGCCGGTCAGCGAGATCGTCAAGCGGTTCTCCACCGGCGCCATGTCGTACGGCTCCATCTCCCTGGAGGCGCACGAGACCCTCGCCATCGCCATGAACCAGCTGGGCGCCAAGTCCAACACCGGTGAGGGCGGCGAGGACCCCGAGCGTCTGTACGACCCGGCGCGCCGGTCCAGCATCAAGCAGGTCGCCTCCGGCCGCTTCGGTGTGACCAGCGAGTACCTGGTCAACGCGGACGACATCCAGATCAAGATGGCTCAGGGCGCCAAGCCCGGCGAGGGCGGCCAGCTGCCCGGCCACAAGGTGTACCCGTGGGTCGCCAAGACCCGGCACAGCACCCCCGGCGTGGGCCTCATCTCGCCGCCGCCGCACCACGACATCTACTCCATCGAGGACCTCGCCCAGCTCATCCACGACCTGAAGAACGCGAACCCGCAGGCGCGGATCCACGTGAAGCTGGTCTCGGAGGTCGGCGTCGGCACGGTCGCCGCCGGTGTGTCCAAGGCCCACGCGGACGTCGTCCTCATCTCCGGCCACGACGGCGGAACGGGCGCCTCGCCGCTCACCTCGCTCAAGCACGCCGGTGGTCCCTGGGAGCTCGGCCTCGCCGAGACCCAGCAGACGCTGCTGCTCAACGGCCTGCGCGACCGCATCGTCGTGCAGACCGACGGCCAGCTCAAGACCGGTCGTGACGTCGTCATCGCCGCGCTGCTCGGCGCCGAGGAGTTCGGTTTCGCGACCGCGCCGCTCGTCGTCTCCGGCTGCGTCATGATGCGCGTCTGCCACCTCGACACCTGCCCGGTCGGCATCGCCACCCAGAACCCGGTGCTGCGCGACCGGTTCGCCGGCAAGGCCGAGTACGTCGTGAACTTCTTCCAGTTCATCGCCGAAGAGGTCCGCGAGATCCTCGCCGAGCTGGGCTTCCGCACCATCCAGGAGGCCGTCGGCCACGCCGAGTCCCTCGACGTGGAGCGGGCGATCACCCACTGGAAGGCGCAGGGCCTGGACCTGTCCCCGCTCTTCTACGTGCCCGAGCTGCCCGAGGGCACCCCGCTGCACCAGGTCATCGAGCAGGACCACGGCCTGGAGAAGGCGCTCGACAACGAGCTGATCAAGCTCGCCGCCGACGCCCTCGCCGCGAACAGCGCGACCGACGCCCAGCCGGTCCGCGCCCAGGTCGCCATCCGCAACATCAACCGCACGGTCGGCACCATGCTCGGCCACGAGGTGACGAAGAAGTTCGGCGGCGCCGGTCTGCCCGACGACACCATCGACATCACCTTCACCGGCAGCGCCGGTCAGTCCTTCGGCGCCTTCCTGCCGCGCGGTGTCACGCTGCGCCTCGAAGGAGACGCCAACGACTACGTCGGCAAGGGCCTCTCCGGCGGCCGGGTGATCGTCCGTCCCGACCGGGGCGCCGACCACCTCGCCGAGTTCTCGACGATCGCGGGCAACACCATCGCGTACGGCGCGACCGGCGGCGAGCTGTTCCTGCGCGGTCGTACGGGCGAACGGTTCTGTGTCCGCAACTCCGGCGCCACGGTGGTCTCGGAGGGCGTGGGCGACCACGGCTGCGAGTACATGACCGGCGGTCACGCGGTCGTCCTCGGCGAGACGGGCCGCAACTTCGCGGCCGGTATGTCGGGCGGCGTCGCGTACGTCATCGACCTGAAGCGCGACAACGTCAACGTCGGCAACGTGGACGCGGTCGAGGCCCTCGACGACACCGACAAGCAGTGGCTGCACGATGTCGTGCGCCGGCACCAGGAGGAGAGCGGCTCGACGGTCGCCGAGAAGCTCCTGGCCGAGTGGGATGTCGCGGTGCAGCGCTTCAGCAAGATCATCCCCAGCACCTACAAGGCAGTGCTCGCCGCCAAGGACGCCGCCGAGCGAGCCGGACTCACCGAGTCCGAGATCACCGAGAAGATGATGGAGGCGGCGACCAATGGCTGATCCCAAGGGCTTTCTGAACCACGGCCGCGAGGTCGCCAAGTCCCGCCCGGTGGACGTCCGTCTCAAGGACTGGAACGAGGTCTACGTTCCCGGCTCCCTGCTGCCGATCATCAGCAAGCAGGCAGGCCGCTGCATGGACTGCGGTATCCCGTTCTGCCACAACGGCTGTCCGCTGGGGAACCTGATCCCCGAGTGGAACGACTACGCCTACCGCGAGGACTGGACGTCGGCGTCCGAGCGCCTCCACGCCACGAACAACTTCCCGGAGTTCACCGGCCGCCTGTGCCCGGCTCCGTGCGAGTCGGCGTGTGTGCTGGGCATCAACCAGCCCGCGGTCACCATCAAGAACGTCGAGGTCTCGATCATCGACAAGGCCTGGGAGACGGGCGATGTCGCCCCCCAGTCCCCGGAGCGCCTCTCCGGCAAGACGGTCGCGGTCATCGGCTCGGGCCCGGCGGGTCTCGCCGCCGCCCAGCAGCTGACGCGGGCCGGTCACACGGTCGCGGTGTACGAGCGCGCCGACCGTATCGGCGGTCTCCTGCGCTACGGCATCCCCGAGTTCAAGATGGAGAAGCGGCACATCAACCGCCGTATCGAGCAGATGCGCGCGGAGGGCACCCGCTTCCGTACCGGTATCGAGATCGGCCGCGACCTCAAGGCGACGGACCTGCGCAAGCGGTACGACGCCGTCGTGATCGCCGCCGGTGCGACGACCGCCCGTGACCTTCCCGTCCCCGGCCGGGAACTCAAGGGCGTCTACCAGGCGATGGAGTACCTGCCCCTGGCGAACAAGGTGCAGGAGGGCGACTTCGTGGCCCCGCCGGTCACCGCCGAGGGCAAGCACGTCGTGGTCATCGGCGGCGGCGACACGGGCGCGGACTGCGTGGGCACCGCCCACCGCCAGGGCGCGGCCTCCGTCACGCAGCTGGAGATCATGCCCCGCCCGGGCGAGGAGCGGAACCCGGGGCAGCCCTGGCCGACCTTCCCGATGCTCTACAAGGTCACCTCGGCGCACGAGGAGGGCGGCGAGCGCGTCTACTCCGTCTCGACGACCCACTTCGAGGGCGACGAGCACGGCAACGTGCAGTGGCTGCACCTCACCGAGGTCGAGTTCGTCGACGGCAAGCTGACGCAGAAGCCGGGCACGGAGCGCAGGATCCCCGCCCAGCTGGTCACCCTCGCCATGGGCTTCACCGGCACCGACCGCGACAACGGCCTCGTCGACCAGTTCGGCCTGGACCTCGACGAGCGAGGCAACATCGCCCGCGACGCCGACTTCCAGACCAACGTCCCCGGCGTGTACGTCGCCGGTGACGCCGGCCGCGGCCAGTCGCTCATCGTGTGGGCCATCGCCGAGGGCCGCTCGGCCGCTCGCGGAGTCGACCGCTTCCTCACGGGCGCGAGCGACCTCCCGGCCCCGATCCGCCCGACGGACCGCTCCCTGATGGTCTGACGGTGACGGGGCCGAAAGGCCCCCACAGACGTCCCGTACAAAGGCGTACGGAACGAACAAACCACGGCGCTCGCCACAGTCCCCGACCGGACAACGGCGGGCGCCGCGGCGCGTCCCGGACCGGCTTACAGGCTTGGCCCTACGGCACCTTGTACGTGTCCCCGTACACCTTCCACTCCAGCGGTGTACGAAGGTCGAGGTTCCCCTCGTCGAGGAAGCGCCGCTGGGCCGTGTCCACGCGGCTGGTGTTCACGCCGGGCCTCTTGGTCAGCATCGCCGTGCGGCGGGCGTCGAGAAACGCGTTCAGATACGCCTTCTCGTCGCCGCCCTCCGCCGGACTGGCGGCCGCGCGCAGGGCGGCGGCGCGGATCCCGCCCAGGCTGAACCGGTCGCTGCCCGGGCCGTGGTAGACCATCGCGTCGTAGTAGACGAACTGCCCCAGCAGGCCCAGCCCGTCGCGGACGGCGAGACGCAGCGCCGGTGCGAAGTAGCCGTCGTCCCGCTTCTCGTCCTGGGCGTCGCGGAAGGCGGCGACCTTCGACTCCTGCTTCCAGGCCGCCGGGAACCCCGGATCCAGCCCCTCGTGCGAGTCTGTACCGTCGACCTCGCGCAGCGCGGGCAGGTAGGGCGCGAGAGCGTTGTCCGGGTGCTTCCTCGTGTAGTCCTCGACGAGGGTGAGCAGGTCGTGGGTGCCCGTGCAGAAACCGATGACGCCGGCCGTGTAGCCCTGCCCGTCGCCGATGTCCTCGACATAGCCGTACGCACTGCGCCAGTCGAGCGTCCCGTTCTCGGCGCTCGCCACGATCTGCTGGGCCAGCTCCTTCTTCGCCGGGTCGGCGAGCGTGACCTCCGCGTCCAGCGGGCCGGCCCCCACCCGCCCGACGTCGGGGCCGCGGGAGTCGTCCGACGCGACGGACAGACACGCGGTCGCCGCCAGCAGCGGCGCAACGGCGAGCAGGAGAACGCCGGTTCGTTTCATGGGGCTCAGGCTACGGTGGGCTCTCGCTCGTCCGGGTGACGTACTCTCATCATTTGCGTCAGTACGGCACATTCCGGTAAGGAGCCACGCGTGGCCGCGATCAGTCTCACCAAGGTGGAGAAGAGCGCTCCCGCGCTGGTCAGCCTCTACAAGAGCGCCGGGGCGGCCGTGGACCGGCACGGGCTCGGCGGCGAGAGGGTCGCTGTGTATCTGGTGGTCGACCACTCCGGCTCGATGAAGCCGTACTACCAGGACGGCAGCGTGCAGGCGCTCGCCGACCGGGTGCTGGGGCTGGCCGCCCACTTCGACGACGACGGGACGGTTCCCGTGGTCTTCTTCTCCACCGACGTCGACGCCGTCACGGGTATCGCGCTCGACGATCACGCGGGGAGCGTCGACCGGATCGTGGCCGGGCTCGGGCACATGGGCAAGACCAGCTATCACCTCGCCATGGACGCCGTCATCGACCACTACCTCGACAGCGGATCGACCGTCCCCGCGCTCGTCGTCTTCCAGACCGACGGTGGCCCGATCAACAAGGTCGCCGCCGAAAGGTACGTGTGCAAGTCGGCGCGGCTGCCGCTGTTCTGGCAGTTCATCGGCTTCGGGGACGCCGGCAGCAAACAGTTCGACTTCCTGCGCAAGCTCGACGAACTGGCGGTGCCGCAGCGGCGGGTCGTCGACAACGCCGGGTTCTTCCACGCCGGTTCGGACCCGCGCACCGTGTCCGACGACGAGTTGTACGACCGGCTGGTGGGCGAGTTCCCGAAGTGGCTGGTCGCCGCCCGGGCCGAGGGAATCGTCGGCTGAGACGCGTACGGACTCTCTTCCCTGAACCGACCCCTCTTCCCTAACAAGTGTTTGGTAGGTACTGTGGGTCCATGGGAGACGTCGACAGTCCGGCGTACGTGGCCGGACACGGGCTGCTGAAGGGCCGCACCGCCGTCATCACGGCGGCCGCGGGCGCGGGGATCGGCGGGGCCACCGCGCGCCGCTTCCTGGAAGAGGGCGCGCGCGTGCTGATCAGCGACGCGCACGCCCGGCGGCTCAAGGAGTACGAGGGGGAGCTGGCCGGGGAGTTCGAGGGCGTCGACTCGCTGCCCTGCGACGTCACCGACGAACGTCAGGTGCGGGCCCTCTTCGAGACGGCCGTGCGCGTGCACGGACGCCTCGACATAGTCGTCAACAACGCCGGGCTCGGAGGTACTTCGACCCTCGTCGACATGACGGACGAACAGTGGTCGAAGGTGCTGGACGTGACGCTGGGAGGCACGTTCCGGTGCGTACGGGCCGCGTTGCGGGCCTTTCGCGAGAGCGGGTCCGGAGGTGTGATCGTCAACAACGCGTCCGTCGTCGGCTGGCGGGCCCAGGCCGGGCAGGCGCACTACGCCGCCGCGAAGGCGGGCGTGATGGCGTTGACCCGGAGCGCGGCGATCGAGGCCGCGGAGTACGGGGTCCGGGTCAACGCGGTGTCACCGAGCCTCGCCATGCATCCCCACCTCGTGAAAGTGACCACCCCCGAACTGCTGGCCGAACTGACGGCCCGTGAGGCCTTCGGGCGGTACGCGGAGCCCTGGGAGGTGGCCAACGTGATCGTGTTCCTGGCGTCCGGCTACTCCTCGTACCTGACCGGAGAGGTCGTCTCCGTCAGCAGCCAGCACCCCTAGGACCAACAATGGAACCGTGCCTCCTACGAAGAAGAAGCTCCAGGTGACCGCCGCGCCGGCCCGCCGCCGCGAACTCCTCGACACCGCCGCCGAGGTGTTCGCCGAACAGGGCTACAACGCCACCACCGTACGCAAGATCGCGGACCACGCCGGCATGCTCGCGGGCAGCCTCTACTACCACTTCGACTCCAAGGAATCGATGCTGGAGGAGATCCTGCGCACGTTCCTCGACGAGCTGTGGGCCGGGTACGACACCGTCCTCGACGCCGAGTCCGGGCCGCGCGAAACACTGGAGGCGCTGGTCACCGAGTCGTTCCGGGAGATCGACCGGCACCGCGCCGCCGTCGCGATCTACCAGAAGGAGTCCAGACAACTCGTCGCGCAGGAGCGGTTCGCGTTCCTCGCCGACTCGCAGCGCAGGTTCGAGAAGGCATGGCTGTCCACGCTGGAACGCGGAGTCGCCGCCGACGTCTTCCGCGCGGACCTCGACATCCGCCTCACCTACCGCTTCGTGCGCGACACCGTGTGGGTCGCCGCGTCCTGGTACCGGCCAGGCGGACAGCACAGCCCGGAGGAGATCGCCCGCCAGTATCTGTCGATGGTGCTGGACGGGATCGCGGTACGTGAGTAGCCGAATGTGAACAGCCCTATGTGAACAGCCCTTTCCTGTGAGGGAGTTGCCATGGCCGAGGCCTACATCGTCGAAGCGGTTCGGACGCCCGTCGGGCGGCGCGGAGGTGGTCTGAGCGGTGTCCATCCGGCGGACCTGGGCGCGCACGCGCTGTCGGCGCTCATGACGCGGTCCGGGGTGGACCCGGCCGCCGTGGAGGACGTCGTCTTCGGGTGCCTGGACACGGTGGGGCCGCAGGCCGGTGACATCGCCCGTACCTCCTGGCTGGCCGCCGGACTGCCCGAGGAGGTGCCGGGAGTGACCGTCGACCGCCAGTGCGGTTCCTCCCAGCAGGCCGTGCACTTCGCCGCGCAGGCGGTGCTGTCCGGCACCCAGGACCTGGTCGTCGCGGGCGGCGTCCAGAACATGTCGCTGATCCCGATCGCCTTCGCCTCCCGCCAGGCGGCTCTGCCCCTGGGGCTCACCGAGGGCCCCTTCGCGGGCAGCTCGGGCTGGCGGGCGCGGTACGGGGAACGACCGGTGAACCAGTTCGCCGGCGCCGAGATGATCGCCGCCAAGTGGGGCATCAGCAGGCAGGACCAGGAGGAGTACGCGCTGCGTTCGCACGAGCGGGCGGTGCGAGCCATCGACGAGGGGCGGTTCGCCCGCGAGACCGTGGCCTACGAGACGGTGACGGTCGACGAGGGCCCGCGTCGGGACACCTCGCTGGCGAAGATGGCCGGCCTGAAGCCCGTCATCGACGGCGGCACCATCACCGCCGCGGTCTCCTCCCAGGTGTCCGACGGCGCCGCCGCGATGCTGATCGCCTCCGAGCGGGCGGTTCGCGAACACGGGCTGCGGCCCCGGGCCCGCATCCACCACCTGTCCGTACGGGGCGAGGACCCGATCCGGATGCTGACGGCGCCGATCCCGGCCACCGCTCACGCCCTCAAGAAGACCGGCCTGTCCATCGACGACATCGCCCTCGTCGAGATCAACGAGGCCTTCGCCCCGGTCGTCCTGGCCTGGCTGAAGGAGACGGGCGCCGATCCGGCCAGGGTCAACGTCAATGGCGGCGCGATAGCCCTCGGTCATCCCCTCGGCGCGACCGGCGTCAAGCTGATGACGACACTGCTGCACGAACTGGAGCGTACGGGCGGGCGGTTCGGCCTCCAGACGATGTGCGAGGGCGGGGGACAGGCGAACGTCACGATCATCGAACGGCTTTGAACAGCCCGGGGGACAGGACGGTGAACGGCACAGGAGACGTTGCCGGGGGTGGCGCGGGAGATGGTGCCGGAGGCGGCACTGGGGGCGGCACCGGAGACGGCGTATGGAAGGACACCGTGAGTGGTCGTCTGCGCGGGCGGGTCGCCCTTGTCACCGGCGGCACCCGCGGAGTCGGCGCGGGTATCGCCCGAGCCCTCGTCGAGGCGGGTGCGGAGGTGCTGGTCTGCGCTCGCCGACCGCCTGAAGTCCCCGTGCCCGGCGTGGAGTTCAGGGCCGTCGACCTGCGGGACCGGACTGCCGTGTTCGACTTCGTCGGTGGTCTGCCCCGCCTGGACGTCCTCGTCAACAACGTGGGGGGCAGTCCTTATCGGCCGCTGGGCGAGGCTGACATCGAGCGGCATGCCCGGGTCGTCGAGCTGAACCTGATCACACCGCTCACCGTCTCCCTCGCCGCGTACGAGCACCTGAAACGGGCCCGGGGATCCGTCGTGATGATCGGCAGCGTCAGCGGGAGCCGCCCCTCGCCCGGGACCGCCGCGTACGGCGCCGCGAAGGCGGGGCTGGAGCACCTCGCCCGCTCGATGGCCGTGGAGTGGGCCCCCGACGTACGGGTCAACACCCTCGTCGTCGGCATGGTCCGCACCGAGCTGTCCCATCTGCACTACGGCGGCAGCGACGGCCTCGACGCGGTCGCCCGCACGGTACCGGCGGGCCGCCTGGCCGACCCGTCCGACATCGGCGCCGCCGCGGTGTTCCTCGCCTCCGACGACGCGGCGTACATCAGCGGGGCGAGTCTGCTGATGCACGGCGGCGGAGAACGACCGGCGTTCCTCGACGCGGCCACGGCGAACAGGGGTGGGGGATGAGGACGTGGTTCATACCCCCGTCCCGGCCCTGAAGGGGCCACCCCCACCTCACCCCACCCCCAACACCTCCTCCAACACCGTCACGATCTCCGCGTGCCCGGTTCCCTGATCAGCGCCGGCCACCACGTTTCCGTCCCGCACCAGCTCCACGGCCACCCCCTCCGCCCATCGCCGCGTCACGTACTCCCCGCCGAAGCCATGCGCACGCCCCAGCCCCGCCCGCAGCTCCGACGCCACGTCCAGCCGCGTCCACCGGCGGGCCTCCGTCAGCGCCTGCGCCCTCGAACCGGCACCGTGCGCCAGCAGCGACCGTACACAGGCGGGCGAGCCCCGGCGGGCGGCCGTGACCAGCGGGGGCTCGCCGGTGGGGCCGGGGCGGTCCGGGTCGGCGCCCGCTGCCAGCAGAGCCACGGACACCGTCGCGTGACCGCAGCGCAGGGCCCAGTGCAGGGCCGTGAAACCGAACGCCTCCACCGCGTCGGGCGCGGCGCCCGAAGCCAGCAGTGCCCGAACGACCTCGGTGTGCCCGCCGCAGGCCGCCCCGCACAGCGGAAGGTCCGAGCCCGCGCTCAGCCGGTCGGGCACGGCACCGGCGGACAGCAGCAGTCGTACGATGCCGGGCGCGTCGCTCACGGCGGCCACGTACAGGGCGGTCTGCCCGTCCTCGTCCACCGCCTCCGGGCTCACCCCGAGGCGCAGCAGCCGTACGACCGCGTCCTCGTCACCCCCGTACACCGCGGTGAAGAGATCACGCTCGCTGCCGATCGGAGGTTCCTGGCCGCTCATACCTTCCGACCTTCGCTCCCGAAGGGCCGGTGAGGCAAAGGGTTTCGGGGTGAAATGCCCCACGCCTCCCCGCCGTCAGGTGTCACACTCCAGCACCGTCCGGCACACCCCGCACCGTGCCCGCACCCGCCCCCGTACCGGCACCCTGATGCGCTGGTGGCAGGTCGGGCAGGGGAACGAGACCCGCAGCAGCGGACCACGGCTGTCGTGTCCGCCGTGGTCGCCGCGGGAGGTGGACGAGCCGGAGGAATCGGGGGAGCCCGGAGCGAAGCTGTACGGGACACCGGTCGGCCGCGACGCGTCCGGCGCGTGATCGTCCTGGGCGTGGCGGCGGTCGCGTGCGTAGCGGCGGCGGCCCGCCCAGCCCGCCGCCGTCAGCGGGGGCTGGCGCGCGTCGCGGCGGGCCAGCTCCAAGCCCGCCCTGTACGCCGTGTACGCCTGCGGGCTGGTGAACCAGATCGCCGGGTCCTCGTCGAAGACCAGCGCCCGCTTGGCCAGGACGTACCCGAACTCCTCCGGTGTGAGATAGCCGAGCTTCTGCGAGGAGGTCGCGTCCTCGCGGAACGCGTCGAGGAGCAGCCAGCCCGCGCCCAGATACGCCGCCGCCGTGTCCGTGAGGATCTCGTTGTCGCGCGTCCCGGGGAAGGACAGGTCGAGTCGGTGCAGATAGACGTGCATCACCTCGTGCGCGAGGGCCGCGCCGATGTCCCTGCGATGGGTGCGGAAACGGTCGTTCAGCTCGATGAAGTACTCGGGTCCCGCCGCCAGTTCGACGTTCGCCGCGTGGGTCATCTCGCGGAAGCCGACGATCATGCGTGCGTCCGGGAGCCGGTAGTGGCGCACCATCTCGCGGGCCACACGCTGCGCGCCCAGATGCAGGTCGTCGGTGTCGCAGAAGGCCACGTCGACCGGGGCCACACTGGTCGCGAAGGTCCGGACGGTGTCGTACGACAGCCTCTTGTAGAGCGCGTTGATCGCGGCCCGCACCGTCTCCAGGTGTGGGTAGCCGTGCTCGACCGGTCCGCCGTTCGCCACGTCCGTACCCCCAAGACGCCCTGAACTCTCTTCCACACCACGTGCCGGGGAGCTGTCGGTAAGAGCGGATTTCCTGCCGTCCGGTTCCGCCGTGGGCACGTGAGATCCACCCTTGTTTCACACCGCCCCGATCTTCATACTTGCGTTCTTTGTCGTCACCCTCACGAAAGGACGTACGTTGACCCACACCTCGTCGGTCGGAAGAGGTTTCTCCCTGGTCAAGCGAGCCGCGGCGGTCGGTGCCGCGGCCCTCACGATCGCGAGCCTCCAGCCGCTCGCCGCACAGGCCGCGCCCGCGCCCGTCGTAGGAGGAACGCCCGCCGCGCAGAGCGAGTTCCCGTGGCTGGTGCACCTCTCGATGGGCTGCGGCGGCGCGCTCTACAAGAAGGACGTCGTCCTGACCGCCGCCCACTGCGTGGACGGCTCCGGCGCCAACACCGGCATCACCGTCACCGCCGGGGTCGCAGACCTGAACGCCTCGGGGGCGATCAAGGTCAAGTCGACCAAGGTCCGCCAGGCGCCGGGTTACGACGGCAACGGAAAGGACTGGGCGCTCATCAAGCTCGCCCGGCCGATCAACAAGCCCACTCTGAAGATCGCCACGACCACCCGGTACAACCGCGGCACGTTCACCATCGCGGGCTGGGGCGACACCTCGGAGAACGCCGGCACCGGCACGACCAAGCTCCTGAAGGCCACCGTCCCCTACGTCAGCGACGCCGGCTGCAAGCTGCACTACGGCAAGCGGCTCGTGCCCGGCGACGAACTGTGCGCGGGCAACCTTGAAGGCGGCGTCGACACCTGCCAGGGCGACTCGGGCGGGCCCATGTTCCGCAAGGACGACACCGGCGCCTGGATCCAGGTCGGCATCGTCAGCTGGGGCGACGGCTGCGCGCGGCCGGGCGTACCCGGCGTCTACTCCCAGGTGTCCACGTTCGCGAAGGACATAGCCCGGGCGGCGTCCGCGCTGTAGGGCCCCGACTCCGGCGGGGCCGCACGGCCTCGCCGGAATCACGGGCACGCGCGCGTGCGAGGGCGTCAGCACCGGTACGCGCAGGTCACTCACTGCCCGACTGCCCGACTGCCCGACTGCCCGGCTGCCCCGGGACGGGGACCGGCCGTGCGGCTCCGTCCAGCTCCAGCGCCCACACCTCGTTCACGCCCTCCCGCGCGGCAGCGGCCCAGGCACGTACTGCGAGCCGCCGACGAGCCGCTCGCGTGCCCCACCCTCACGTCCGGACTCACGTCTGGCGGCGGACAGCGTCCATGGACGAAGATCAGCGTCAGCGCCAGTCGGACCGGGTTCTCGACGGCTCTCGATCGTCGGCCGGGAAGGACGATCACGGCACAGGCGGGAGGAACGCGGATGTACCGCACCTGGATGCGCTTCTTCAGCCCCGCGCCCGCCCACCACCGGCTCGGCCTCGTCTGCCTCGGCGTCGGCCTCCAGCACGGCGCCCTGCCCACCGTCGGTCCGCGCGTCCTCGACCACCACGTGGCCGTCGTCGTGAGCAGCGGCCGGGGCTGGTTCCAGGGCGCCGACGGACACCGCCGGCCCGTCACCGCGCCCACCCTGATCTGGCTCACCCCCGGCACCGCCCACCACTACGGACCCGACCCCGACACCGGCTGGGACGAGGCGTTCGTCGACTTCACCGGGCCCGCGACCGCCACGTACGCCGAACTCGGCTACATCGAGCCGGAGCGGCCCCTCGTGCCCCTCACCGACGCCGGGCCCGCCCGGGCGGTGATCGGGCGCATGGCCCGCGCCGCACGCCGCGACAACCCCATCCTGGAGGTCGAGACGGCCGCCGCCGTCCACGAGCTGCTCGTCGCCCTGCGCCGTACCCGCGCCGATCTCGCCCCCGACGGCGACCAGGTCCTCGCCGCCCTCGCCCGTGACGCCTGCCGCCCCCTGACCGTCGCCGAACACGCCGCCCGGCACGGCATGACCCCCGCGGAACTGCGCACCGCGGTACGACGCGGCGCCGGATGCAGCCCCAAGGACTACATCCTGGGCATCCGCCTCGGCCGCGCCAAGGAACTCCTCGCCGCCACCGCACTGCCCGTCGCCGCCGTCGCCCGCCGCGTCGGCTACGACGACCCCGCCTACTTCTCCCGCCTCTTCACCCGCCGCGTCGGCATGGCCCCCGTCCACTTCCGCGCCCAGCAGGGACGCACGGTTCCCGGCGGCTGGAGCGACCGGGTGCCCGACTCCGCCGCCCCCCCCGACGATCGAACACCCGTACACCGGGTAACGCCGGGATCCCGCCGGTCCCACCCACCCCGCGAAACCCCGACGCCCCCACAAGGCCCCCGGACCGCGCCACGTAATGTGGACGCCCATGACCACCAGCAACAACCGTGAAGTCGACCCCGCGATCCGCGCGGAACTGGGCCGGCTGCGCGAGAGCATCGACAACATCGACGCCGCCGTCGTCCACATGCTCGCCGAGCGCTTCAAGTGCACCCAGCAGGTCGGCCACCTCAAAGCCGCACACCAGCTGCCGGCCGCCGACCCGAACCGCGAGGCCCAGCAGATCGACCGCCTGCGCCGCCTGGCCGAAAGCGCCAACCTCGACCCCGCGTTCGCCGAGAAACTCCTCAACTTCATCATCGCCGAGGTGATCAGACACCACGAGCGCATCGCCGACGACGCCCTCCACGGCGGGAAACCACCGGTGAACTGACCCCCGGGGCGGGACAGCCGGGCACCCGCAGGGGCATGCTGCGCAGCTGACGAGCACTGCGCGTCAGCGTCGCGGGCGCCCGCTGGTTGTCCCACCGCCGCCACCTGGCCCTCGAAGAGGAGGTGCGGAAACCGCGCGCCCGCGTCAAGGACCATGACGTACCAGGCAGCGCCCGGGCCTCGCAAACGGCCCCACAGGCCGGACCTGAGGCAGGGGCGCGCGCACGGACAAAGGCCGTGTACCGATCCGCCCCTGTGCCCTGTCAGCGGCATCAGGCAGCATGTCCTCCATGTCCGTACTGACGCGCGACGAAGCGCAAGCCCGTGCCACCCTCCTGGACGTCCACCGGTACACGGTCGAACTCGACCTCACCACCGGGGACGACACCTTCGACTCCCGTACCGTGATCCGCTTCGCGGTGACGGCGGGCCACAGCGGCGCGGACACGTTCGTCGAGGTCAGGCCCGCCGAGCTGCGCTCCGCCACCCTCGACGGCCACCCCCTGGACACCAGCGGCCTCCGCGACGGCCGACTGCCCCTGACGGGCCTCGCCGAGGGCGAGCACGAACTGCGCGTGGACGCCGCGATGCGCTACTCCCGCACCGGCGAAGGCATGCACCGCTTCACCGACCCCGTCGACGACGAGACCTACCTCTACACCCAGATGTCCCTGGAGGACGCGGCAGCCGTCTTCGCCAACTTCAACCAGCCCGACCTCAAGGCCGTCTTCGAGTTCACCGTGCGCGCCCCCGAGGGCTGGACCGTCCTCGCCAACGGCATCACCACCGAAACCGCCGACGGCCTCTGGCAGGCCGCCCCCACCCCCCGCATCTCCACCTACCTCGTCGCCGTCGCCGCCGGTCCCTGGCACTCCGTCCGCAGCGAACACCGCGGCCTCCCGTTCGGCCTCCACTGCCGCCGCTCCCTCGCCCCCCATCTCGAGAGCGACGCCGACGAACTCCTCGCCATCACGCGCGCGTGCTACGACCGCTACCACGAGAAGTTCGAGGAGCCCTACCCCTTCGACTCCTACGACCAGGCGTTCGTCCCCGAGTTCAACTTCGGCGCCATGGAGAACCCCGGCCTCGTCACCTTCCGGGACGAGTTCGTCTACCGCTCCGCCGTCACCGACACCGAACGCCAGACCCGCGCCATGGTCATCGCCCACGAGATGGCCCACATGTGGTTCGGCGACCTCGTCACCCTCCAATGGTGGGACGACATCTGGCTGAACGAGTCCTTCGCCGAGTACATGGGCTACCAGACCCTCACCGAAGCCACCCGCTACACCGACACCTGGACCGACTTCGGCGTCTCCCGCAAGGCCTGGGGCTACGACGCCGACCAGCGCCCCTCCACCCACCCCGTCGCCCCCGAGGCCGTCGACGACACCGCCGCCGCCCTCGTCAACTTCGACGGCATCTCCTACGCCAAGGGCGCCTCCGCCCTTCGCCAACTCGTCGCCTGGCTCGGCGAGAAGGACTTCCTCGCCGGCATCAACACCCACTTCGCCCGGCACAAGTTCGGCAACGCCACCCTCGCCGACTTCATCGACTCCCTCGCCGCCGCCACCGAACGCGACGTCCACGCGTGGGCGGACGCCTGGCTGCGCACCACCGGCGTCGACACCCTCACCCCCCGCCTCACCAACGGCGACGCCGGCGTCTGCACCCTCAGCGTCCGCCACGACGGCAGCCGCCCCCACCGCGTCGCCGTGGGCCTCTACGACCACGACGTCGCCGGCGACGGCACCCTCGCCCTGCGCGAGCGCCTCGACGTCGACGTCCCCCAGGACGCCCCCCAGCCCATCGGCAAGCGCCCCGCCCTCCTCCTCGTCAACGACGGCGACCTGACGTACGCCAAGGTCCGCTTCGACCCCGAGTCCTTCAAGACCGTCCGCACCGCCCTCTCCGGCCTCCCCGACCCGCTCACCCGCGCGGTCGTCTGGAACGCCCTGCGCGACGCCGTCCGCGACGGCCAACTCCCGCCCGCCGAGTACCTGGAGACCGTCCGCGCCCACCTCCCGCGCGAAACGGACCTCGCCCTCGTCCAAGGCGTCCTCACCTTCGCCTCGACCGTCGTCGCCGACCGCTACCTGCCCTCGCAGGAACGCCCCGCCGCGCTCGCCGCCCTCGCCGCCCTGTGCCGCGACCTCATCCGCCGCACCGAGGACGGCGACCACCCCGGCCTGCGCCTCATCGCCGTACGCCACTTCATCGACGTCGCCGCCCACCCCGACACCATCGCCGCCTGGCTCGCCGACGGCACCGTCCCCGGCGGTCCCGAACTCGACCCCGAACTGCGCTGGCGCGTCCTGGCCCGGCTCGCGGTACTCGGCGCCACCGACGAGACGGCCATCGACGCCGAACTCGCCCGCGACCCCAGCGCCTCCGGCCAGGAAGGCGCCGCCCGCTGCCGGGCCGCCCTGCCCGACCCCGAGACCAAACTCCGGGCCTGGGAACAGATGTTCACCTCGGACGACCTCTCCAACTACCTCTTCGTCGCCACCGCCCAGGGCTTCTGGCAACCCGAACAGACCGACCTCACCGAGGAGTACGTCAAGCGGTACTGGACCGACGCCGTCGCCGTCGCCGCCCGCCGCGGCCCCGCCATGGCCGACGCCGCCGGCCGCTGGGCCTTCCCGGCCCACTCCGTCACCTCCGACACCCTCCGCCTAGGCGAGAAGTGCCTGCGCGACGACGCCCCGATACCGGGCCTGCGCCGCAAACTCGTCGACCAGCTCGACGACCTGGGCCGCGCACTGCGCGTACGGGAAGGGGCACAGGAACGGGCGTAACGCCCCCACGGGGCCCGGAACGGGTACGCGGGGTCGATACCGCGTACGGGTGACGCGTAGGAGCTCAGGAGCACGTGTGGGGCCCCGGGGACACCCCCTGCCCCACACACCCTCCCCACAGCAAGCCCCGTACCCCCTTTCGGGTTCCGATCGTTGGTCTTCCCGGGCGCGTCGCCCCCGTCCCGTCCAAGCTGGAACTCCCCAGCCACGCGCCCCGGGAGGACCACCATGCGTACGCCGCCCCTCGCCTCCGGCGCCGAAGGCCCCGACGCCCTACGGCCGTTGCTCGACACGGTCCTCGGCGCCCTCGCGGACGGCGGACACGCGCGTGGCGGCCCCCTCCCGGCCGGCGGGCCGGCGACCGTCGCCAGACGGGTCCGCGACGCCGTAGGCGACGTACTGCCCGACAAGGGCGACGACAACGCTCTCTACGACGTCGTACGCGCCCTCGCCGAAGGCGCCGCCGACCCCGCACACCCCCACTGCGCCGCCCATCTGCACTGCCCACCGCTCGCCGTCGCCGTCGCCGCCGACCTCGCCGCCAGCGCCCTCAACCCGTCCCTCGACTCCTGGGACCAGGCCCCGGCCGCCTCCGAGCTGGAAACCCTCGTCACACGCGCCCTCGCCGCCGAGACCGGCGCCGCGGACGCCCTCGTCACCACCGGCGGCACCGAGTCCAACCAACTCGCCCTGCTCCTCGCCCGCGAGGCACACCCCGGCGTTCGCCTCCTCCACGGAGCCAACGCCCACCACTCCCTGCCCCGCGCCGCCTGGCTCCTCGGACTCCCCGAACCCGTCACCGTCCCCGCCCCCGCCGGCACCCTCGACCCGGCCGCCCTCGACGAGGCACTCACCGAACTGCCAGGCCCCCGCGGCTCGGTCCTCGTCGCCGCCACCGCCGGAACCACCGACGCCGGACTCATCGACCCACTGCCCCAGATCGCCGCCCTCTGCGCCGCCCACGGCGCCCGGCTCCACATCGACGCCGCCTACGGCGGCGGACTCCTCTTCAGCGGGCGCCACCGCACCAAACTGACCGGCCTCGAACACGCCGACACCGTCACCCTCGACCTGCACAAACTCGGCTGGCAACCCGTCGCCGCAGGCCTCCTCACCGTCAAGAACCCCCACGACCTGACGGCACTCACCCACCGCGCCGACTACCTCAACGCCGACGACGACACCGAAGCAGGCCTCCCCGACCTCCTCGGCCGCTCCCCGCGCACCACCCGACGCCCCGACATCCTCAAGATCGCCGTCACCCTCAAAACCCTCGGCCGCGAAGGCCTCGGCGCCCTCGTCGACCAGGTCTGCGCGCACGCCCAGGAGTTCGCCCGACTCGTCGACACCCACCCCGGCTTCGAACTCCACGACACGCCCACCATCAGCACCGTCCTCTTCCGGCCCGCCGGCGCATCGGACGACACCGTCGCCGCCGTACGCCGAAAACTCCTCCACGACGGACGCGCCGTCCTCGGCCGCGCCCACCTCGACGGCCACCTCTGGCTCAAGGCCACCCTCCTCAACCCCCACACGCGGCCCGACGACCTGGCCGCACTTCTGAAGCTGGTGGAAGGAAACACCCCCTGATGACACCCCCCACACCTCCCGTACCTCCCACACCCACCGACAACCCCGCCACCACCCCCACCCCCGACACCCCCCACGACCTCGTCGGCATCGGCATCGGCCCCTGCAACCTCTCCCTCGCCGCGCTCGCCCACCCCCTCACCGGCCTCGACACCGTCTTCTACGAACAGCACCCCCGCTTCGACTGGCACCCCGGACTCCTCCTCGACGGCGCGACCGTCCAAGTCCCCTTCCTCGCCGACCTGGTGACCCTCGCCGACCCCACCAGCCCCTGGTCCTTCCTCAACTACCTCAAGAGCCGCGACCGGCTCTTCCCGTTCTACTTCGCCGAGCGCTTCCACATCCGACGCGCCGAATACGACGCCTACTGCCGCTGGGTCAGCGAGAACCTGCCCCGACTCCACTTCGGACACCAGGTCGACGCCGTCCGCTGGAACCCCGAACGCGACGTCTTCGAAGTCGACTTCACCCAACTCGACGCCGACGGAGAGGCCGAGGCCCTCGGCCGGACCTACACCAAGAACGTCGTCCTGGGCATCGGCAGCGAGCCCTACATCCCCGAACCCCTCAAACCCCTCGTCGAAGCCCCCACCGTCCCCGTCCTGCACGCGGCCGACTACCTCGCCCACCGCGACCGGCTCCTCACCGCCGAACACGTCACCGTCATCGGCTCAGGACAGACCGGCGCCGAGATCTTCCTCGACCTCCTGCGCCACCGCCCCGCCGGACGCGACAAAATCCACTGGCTGGGACGCACCGAGGCCTTCGCCCCCATGGAGTACTCCAAACTCGGCCTCGAACACTTCACCCCCGACCACACCCGCTACTTCCACGCCCTCGCCGAACCCGTACGAGACCGCCTCGTCGCCGCCCAATGGCAACTCCACAAAGGCATCGGCGCCGACACCATCGCCGCCATCCACGACGAGCTCTACCACCGCACCCTCCACGGGGGCTGGCCCGAAGCCGTCCTCACACCCGGCGTCCACGTCCGCACCGCAGGCCGCGTCGCCACCACCAGAGTCGAACTCCACCTCGAACACACCCAGCAGGGCACCCGCTCCCGCCTCACCACCGACGCCGTCGTCCTCGCCACCGGCTACCGCGACCGCCCCCTCGACCGCATCCTCGCCGGCCTCGACCCCTACCTCCGCCGCGACAACTCCGAACGCCCCCGCATCGACGAACAGTTCAGACTCGACCTCGACCCCGCCATCACCGGCTCCGGCAGCCACGTCTACGTCCAGAACGCCGAACTCCACACCCACGGCGTCGGCACCCCCGACCTCGGACTCGTCGCCTGGCGCAGCGCCGCCATCCTCAACTCCCTCACCGGTGAAACCCCCTACCCCCAGCCCACCAGAACCGCCTTCACCACCTTCGGCCTCGACCAACCACTGCCCACGGTCCCGACCCCCCGCCAGAGCCAGGAGCGGGACAAACGCGAAAAGGGCCAGCACCAAGTGCTGACCCCCCTCGTCGACGGAATCTAGAACACCGGCGTACCGTCGCGCGTCAACTTCCAGTCCACCGAAGCGAACTCCTTCGGATCCAGCACACCCTTCGCCGTCACCCACTCGGAGATCCGCGTCCGGATCTCCGTCGACTCCGACCACAACTCCGGCGCCGACGCCACATGCGGGAACGCCCCACCACCATTGGCACGGTAGTTGTTCACCGCGAACACGAACTGCTGCGCGTCATCCAGCGCCGCACCGTTCCAGGCCAGGTTCTTGATCCGCGAACCCGCCGCCTGCGCGATGTCGATGTCGTACGTCAGCCCCGACACGTAGTCGTAGTTGTAGTCCGGCCGGTTCGCCGCGTTCGTCAACTTGTCGACGTCGACCACCGCGCCCGCCGCCGTCTGTACGAAGTACTGCGCCGAGTACTCCAGGTACGCCCGCACCTGCGCACCCGTCAGCAACTTCGCGACCAGCGTGTTGTCGTACACGTACAGGCTCGACAGATCCCGGATCGTCACCTCGCCCGCCGGGATCTCCGAGGTCCGCGAGAACGGCGACGCCTGTGCGATCACCGGCAGCGAGGCGTACGACGTCCCCGCCAGGGCCGCCTTCACCACGTCCTCCTGGACCTTGGTGATCAGATCGATGATCGGCGCGTCCTTGTACCGCGCCTCCACCGTCGTCAGCGTGGCGGTCGCCGTACCGACCACCTGATTGACGTACGCCACGACCACGTCGTGCTCGTCCTTCAGCAGCTTGGTGATCCTCGGGTCGTCCGCGACCGTCTTCGAGTCGCGTACGGTCGCCGCCACCGACTCGACGGCCCACTTGCCCTTCTCGAACACCAACTCGATGTCGAACAGCGACAGCCGCTCCGCGTACGCCAGCGGCTCCGACAGGATCACGGTCTTGCCGGTCGCCGTGTTGGTGACCTTCAGCTCGGCGATCTCCGTGTGCGCGTGCCCCACCAGAATCGCGTCGATACCCGGCACCTGCTGCGCCACCAGCGCCGCCGAGTTCTCGACGTACGGCAACTGGTCACCGTACGAAGACGTACCCGAAGACCCCGAGTGCGCCGACACCACAACAACATCCGCGCCCATCGAACGCAGCTTCGGCACCCACTTCGCCGCCTGCTCCTCCAGACCCGGGAACGTCAGCTTCCCCTGCACATACGCCTTGTCCCAGATCGCGATACCCGGGTTCGTCAGCCCCAGCACCGCCACCTTGACCGGCGGAGCACCCTTCACGCGGAAGGTCTTCATGAAGTACGGAGGGAAGGCGGGCTTCAACGTCTTCGCGTCCAGCGCGTTCGCACC
Organism: Streptomyces sp. AK08-02; assembly: GCF_033795085.1. NCBI lineage: Bacteria > Bacillati > Actinomycetota > Actinomycetes > Kitasatosporales > Streptomycetaceae > Streptomyces > Streptomyces sp. AK08-02. Next base: position 102,941 of record NZ_JARAZV010000017.1, on the reverse strand, counting down.
CAGCAGCGGGAAGCGGCACTGCGACTCGAACTTGCGCAACGTCTCGATGCCGTAGTTGAACTCGTGGTTGCCGAGCGCCACCGCGTCGTACCCGATCGCGTTCATCGCCTGCGCCATGGGGTGCACCGGACCACCCTTGGCGGTGATCGGGTCGACCTTCGCGTAGTAGTACGTCAGCGGAGTGCCCTGAATCGTGTCGCCCGCGTCGAGCAGCAGCGTGTTGCAACGCCCCTTCTCCCTGCGGACCTGCTCCACCAGCGTCGAGATACGGGCCAGCCCCTGCGCGTTGCCCTTCGCGTCGGAGTACTCCGCGTTCTTGAAGTAGTCCCAGTTGAAGATGTGACCGTGCAGGTCGGTCGTCCCCATCACGGTCAGGGAGTACCGCTTCACCGGCTTCACGGGCTTCCTCGCCTCCGCGGCCTGCGCCGCCGGAGCCACGACAGCACTGGTCAGCGCCACCCCCGCCCCGGTCACAGCGGACTTCGTCAGGAACTTCCGGCGGTTCAACGGCATGTTTCGGGCTCCTCGGGGAATGGTCAACGACGCGCGTAGATTCTGACCCGAGCACGACCGGCCGCAACAGTCCCCGAAGGTTTCGATCTGGTGACCGGCAGACACCGGAACACCATCCGCAACCGCCCTACGGCTGACAGAGTGGGACGTATGACCTCCACCCCGGAGCACCCCACCACCCCGACCGCCGTCCCCTACGGCACCCCCGACGCCCCCCGCATCGCCGTCCGAGGCGAAGCCCACCTCGAAGTCGACCCCGAGATCGCCCGCATCGGCATCACGGTCGGAGCACGAGGCACCGACCGCCGCTCAGCGCTGGACGACCTCACCCGCCGCAACGCCACCGTTCTCGACCTGGTGAAATCGTACGGCGACGCCGTCGAACGCCTCGAAACAGGCGCCTTCTCCATCGCCCCTGAACTCACCAAACACGGCCGCGGGGAACGCGTCCGCGCCTACCACGGCCGCGTCCACCTCACCGCCGAACTCACCGACTTCACCGCCCTCGGCGAACTGACCAGCAAACTCGCCGACCTCGACCTCACCGCGGTCGACGGCCCCTGGTGGGCCTTGCGCCCCGACTCCCCGGCCCACCGCGACGCCCGCCGACAAGCGGTACGAGAAGCGGTACAACGAGCCCGCGAATACGCCGAAGCCCTCGGCACCACACTGGCGGCCCTCGTGGAACTGGCGGACGTGGGCGCCGAGGCCGCACAGCCCATGGGATACGAGGCCCAGTCACGCTCACTACGCCGCGCGGCCTTCGCCGGCGCCCAGGTCGCGGACGAGGCGGCACCACTCGACCTGGAGCCCCAGCGCCAGCAGGTCTACGCACAGGTGAACGCCCGCTTCACCATGGCGCCCCCACAGCTGTGATCAGGTCACTCAAATGCTCATCGGAGCGATGGCGCGCACACATAAACGGTTGTCAACAACCCTTCATACAACGGTTGTTGAGTCGTCATGCGCCGCCAATTCGCTACCCACCGGTAAGGCCTACGCTCGAAGTATGCGCCGAGCAAAAATCGTCTGTACCTTGGGCCCCGCCACCGACTCCTACGACCAGATCAAAGCACTGGTCGACGCCGGAATGGACGTAGCCCGCTTCAACCTCAGCCACGGCACCTACGCCGAACACGAGGTGCGATACCAGCACGTCCGAAAGGCCGCCGACGAAACCGGCCGCAGCATCGGCCTCCTCGCCGACCTTCAAGGCCCGAAGATCCGACTCGGCCGCTTCACCGAAGGCCCCGTACTCCTCGAACGCGACGACACCTTCACCATCACCGTCGAGGAAGGAATCGAAGGCGACCGCCAGACCTGCGGCACCACCTACGCGGGCCTCGCCGCCGACGTCACCCCCGGCGAACGCATCCTCGTCGACGACGGCAAGGTCTGCCTCGAAGTCACCACCGTCGACGGACCCCGCGTCCACACCAAGGTCGTCGAAGGCGGAATCGTCTCCGACCACAAGGGCCTCAACCTCCCCGGCGTGGCTGTCTCCGTCCCCGCCCTCTCCGACAAGGACGAAGCGGACCTGCGCTGGGCGCTGCGCACGGGCTTCGACGTCATCGCCCTCTCCTTCGTCCGCAGCGGACGCGACATCGACGACGTCCACCGCATCATGGACGAGGAACACCGCCGCCTCCCCGTCATCGCCAAGGTCGAGAAGCCCCAGGCCGTCGACGCGATCGACGACATCGTCGCCGCCTTCGACGGCATCATGGTCGCCCGCGGCGACCTCGGCGTCGAGATGCCCCTCGAACAGGTCCCCATCGTCCAGAAGCGCGCGATCAAACTGGCGAAGCGCAACGCCAAGCCGGTCATCGTCGCCACCCAGATGCTCGACTCGATGATCGAGAACTCCCGCCCGACCAGGGCCGAGGCCTCGGACGTCGCGAACGCGGTCATCGACGGCACGGACGCGGTGATGCTGTCCGGCGAGACCAGCGTGGGCAAGTACGCCATCGAGACGGTCCGGACGATGGCGAAGATCGTGGAGGCGGCCGAGGAGGACATCCTGGCCAAGGGCCTCCCGCCCCTCACGGACCGAAACAAGCCCCGCACCCAGGGCGGCGCGGTGGCCCGGGCGGCGGCCGAGATGGGCGACTTCCTCGGCGCGAAGTTCCTGGTCGCGTTCACCCAGTCCGGCGACACGGTGAAGCGCCTGTCCCGCTACAGGTCCCCGATCCCTCTCCTGGCCTTCACCCCGGACCCCGCGACCCGCTCCCAGCTGACACTGACGTGGGGCGTGGAGACGTTCCTCGGCCCGCACGTCGACTCCACGGACGCGATGGTCGACCAGGTGGACGAGCTGCTCCTGAAGTACGGCCGCTGCCAGAAGGGCGACGTGGTCGTGATCACGGCCGGCTCCCCGCCCGGCGTCTCGGGCTCCACCAACCTGGTCCGGGTCCACCACATCGGCGAGGACGACAGCCCCAAGTAGGCGTCGGCTGAGGGCCCCTCGCGGTTCAGTGCTTGGGGCCCACGTGGGCGTCCATCAGGGCTACGGAGGCTTTGCGGGCTACGGAGATGTTCTTGGCGTTCGGCTGCTTCCAATCGACGCCGACCTTGTCGAGGGTGTCGGTGTAGAGCTGCTTGATGTCGGGCGAGAGATTCGTGAAGAAGTAGCGCGGGTATTCGTACCGCTTTCGTTCACCTCCGATGACCTTCTCGGTCCAGTTGGTGATTCGGCAGCCGTCGGAGTGGACGAGTCCCCGGATGAACTCCCATGGATGCGAGTCGACGATTGCCTGCTGCCAGTTGTCGAGAACGATCCGGCGCTTGTGCTTCTTGCCGGGCCCGTGCTGTGGGAAGAGGCAGGGCCAGTGGGCGCTGTAGCCGACCACGGAAACGTAGCCCTGGGCTTGGACTCGGTACGCGCGCTTTCCCGGGTTGAGTGTCTGTACGGCCGCTTCGCACGCGTCGATCAGACCCGGCCACGCGTCCGCGCACGCGATGCGCAAGTAGTGCCCCGTGCGTGGATGGGCGCTGATGCAGCCGTCGCCGAGATACAGCCCGAGAAGGTAGGAATAGGCGGCCGTGTCTTCGGGATGGCTCGGGACAGGCCGGCATCGGACGCACGGACTCACCTGCATACGCGGCAATGGGTCGACTCGCGTCTGCCAGGAGCGGATTGCGGCACGGGATATCCCTGTCTCCTTGCTGACGGAGTTCAGGCTGCGTCCCTGACTCACCAGCACCAGGGCTCGCTTGCGAGTGCCAATCTCGTACATGTAGTCAGCCTGTGGGGGTGATCGCGACGACACGCAGCAAAAAGCGGATGTTCACCAGAACGGGAACATCCGCTTCCAGGCGTCAGCCTTAGAATCTAAGGAAAAGTGCCCCGGGTCGGACTCGAACCGACACTGTATGGGTTTTGAATCCATTGCCTGCTGCCAATTGGGCTACCGGGGCCCAGTGAATCGAAGGTTTGCCTCGACCCACTGCCCGACTACCTTACCGCAGCTAGGTACCCTGCTGGGAGCAGCACCCCGCCCTGATCAAGGAGCCCCCGTGACCGCCCCCGAGTCGCCCCAGCCCGCAGACGCGCCCGACGACGACAAGTCGCACGTGCCTCCGCTGACGACCCGTGTCGTCATTGCCGAGGACGAGGCGCTCATCCGACTCGATCTCAAGGAGATGCTCGAAGAGGAGGGCTACACCGTCGTCGGTGAGGCCGGTGACGGTGAGCAGGCCGTGGAGCTTGCCCGTGAGCACCGCCCCGATCTCGTCATCCTCGATGTGAAGATGCCGAAGCTCGACGGCATCTCGGCGGCCGAGAAGATCGCCGCGGAGTCCATCGCGCCGGTGCTGATGCTGACCGCGTTCTCGCAGCGCGACCTCGTCGAGCGGGCCAGGGACGCCGGGGCCATGGCGTATCTCGTGAAGCCGTTCAGCAAGAGCGATGTCGTGCCGGCGATCGAGATGGCGGTGTCGCGGTTCAACGAGATGCGGACGCTGGAGAAGGAGATCGCGGATCTCACTCTGAGGCTGGAGACCCGCAAGCTCGTCGACCGTGCGAAGTCGGTCCTGCAGACGGAGTACGGCCTGTCCGAGCCCGCCGCGTTCCGGTGGATCCAGAAGACGTCGATGGACCGGCGTATGTCGATGCAGCAGGTCGCGGAGGCGGTCATCGCGGACGCCGAGGAGAAGAAGGCCGCCAAGGGTTAGTCGTGGGCCGGACCGGCCCGGTACAGCGGAAGAGGCCCGCGCCCCTGACAAGGGAGCGCGGGCCTCTTCGTGGTCCTGGGGCGGACTCAGTCCTCGCCCAGGTACGCCTTCCTGACCGAGTCGTCGGTCAGCAGGTGCTGGCCGGTGCCGGAGAGCACGATGTTGCCGACCTCCATGACGTGTCCCTGGTCGGCGAGGGAGAGCGCCGCCTGGGCGTTCTGCTCGACGAGGAGGATGGTCGTACCGGAGGCCTTGAGTTCGGCGATGGTGGCCATGATCTTCTGCATCATGATCGGCGAGAGGCCCATGGAGGGCTCGTCGAGCATGAGCAGCTTGGGCTGGGACATGAGGGCGCGTCCCATGGCGAGCATCTGCTGTTCGCCGCCCGAGAGGGTGCCTGCTGCCTGCTTCCTGCGTTCGCCCAGGATGGGGAAGAGGTCGTAGGCGCGCTGGATGTCCTTCTCGATGCCTGCCTTGTCGGAGCGCAGGAACGCTCCGAGCTGGAGGTTCTCGGTGATCGTCAGCCGGGGGAAGATGTGGCGTCCCTCGGGTGAGTGGGCGAGGCCGAGGGCGACGATCTTGTGGGCGGGGGTGCCGGTGATCGGCTTCCCGTCGAAGAGGACGCGGCCGCTGCTGGGCTTGAGGAGCCCGGAGAGGGTGCGCAGGGTGGTGGTCTTGCCGGCGCCGTTGGTGCCGATGAGGGTGACGATCTGGCCGGCTTCGACGGTGAAGGAGATGCCCTTGACGGCTTCGATCTTGCCGTAGGCGACCTTGAGGTCTTCGACCTCCAGCAGTGCGGTCACTGGGCGGGTCCTTCCGTGCTGGTGGTGCTCTGCGCTTCGGCGGCTTCGACTTCGGCGATCTCTTCGGCGCCGGGGGCGCCTTCGAAGGGGGTGCCGAGGTAGGCGGCGATGACGCGGTCGTCGTTCTGGACGACTTCCGAGGTGCCTTCGACGAGCTTTTCACCTTGGACGAGACAGGCGACGCGGTCGCTCAGATTGAAGATGAAGCGCATGTCGTGCTCGATGACGAGGACGGCCATGCCCCGGTCGCGGATGGCGAAGACGAGGTCTTCGGTGGCCCGCGTCTCCTGGGGGTTCATACCGGCGGTGGGCTCGTCCAGGAGGAGGAGGCCGGGTTCGCTGGCCATGGCCCGGGCGATCTCCAGCTTGCGCTGTTCGCCGTAGGGGAGGTTGCGGGAGAGGTGATCGGCCTTGTGGGCGAGGCCGATGAACTCGAGGAGTTCCATGGCGCGTTCGCGGGAGGTGGCTTCGGCCTTGCGGAAGCCGGGACCGCGCAGAAGGGCCGACCAGAGGCCTTCCTTGGTTCTGGTGTGGCGGCCTACGAGGACGTTTTCCAGGACGGTCATGTTGGCGAAGAGCCGGATGTTCTGGAAGGTGCGGGCGATGCCGGCGCTGGTCACGAGGTGGGGTTTGGGCGGGAGGACCTTGCCCTTGTAGGCGACCCTGCCCTCGGTGGGTACGTACAGGCCGGTGAGGCAGTTGAAGAAGGTGGTCTTGCCCGCGCCGTTGGGGCCGATGAGGCCGACGATCTCGCCGGTGTTGACGGTGAGGTCGACGTTGCGTACGGCGGTGAGGCCGCCGAAGCGCATGGTGACGCCGGTGGCTTCGAGGACGGGGCTGGTGGTCGTGGTGGTGGTCATGCTCGTCACGCCCCTGCCTTGGTGACGCCGACGGTGGTGTCGGGGAGGCCGGTTTCGGGCTTGTCGAGTTGGCCTGTCTCGTGGAATTCGAGCTGGCGGCGCCGGTTGGCGATGATGCCTTCGGGCCGGAAGCGCATGAGGACCACGAGGGCGAGGCCGAACGCGAAGAGCTGGTACTCCTTGAGGAAGCCGAGCTTCTCGGGGAGGAGGTAGAGGAGCGTGGCGCCGAGGATGGGGCCGTTGACGGTGCCCATGCCGCCGAGGACGACCGCGGCGAGCAGGAAGGCGGAGTTCGGCGGGACGGAGCCGGCGAACTGGTAGGGGGCGGGGTTGACGCTGTAGCCGACGTGGGCGCTGACCGTGCCGGCGAGGCCGGCGAGGGAGGCACCGAGCGCGAAGGCGATGAGCTTGACGCGGAAGCCGTTGATGCCCATGGCGGTGGCGGCGGTCTCGTCCTCGCGGATGGCGATCCAGGAGCGACCGATGCGGGAGTCCGCTGCCCTGTTGAAGACGACGACGACGATCGCGGTGATGATCAGCATCAGTAGGAAGTAGTTCGCGAATCGGCCGATGGTGATCGAGCCGATGTCGTGGGCTGTTCCGAAGTTGAAGCCGAAGATCTCCAGGTCGGGGATCATCGAGATGCCGTTGGGGCCGTTGGTGATGTTGGGGCCGGAGGTGCCGTCGAGGTTGTTGACGGTGATGCGGAAGATCTCTCCGAAGCCCAGGGTGACGATGGCGAGGTAGTCGCCGCGCAGTCGCAGGGTGGGGGCGCCGATGAGGACGCCGAAGACGAGCGAGGCGAGCATGCCGGTGAGCATGGCGGCCCAGAAGGGGAACTGGACGCCGGAGAACCGGGAGAACTCGGAGCCGGAGACCAGGGCCGCGGCGTAGGCGCCGACGCCGAGGAAGGCGACGTATCCGAGGTCGAGGAGTCCGGTGAGGCCGACGACGATGTTGAGGCCGAGGGCGACGGTGGCGACGACGAGGATGTTGACGCCGATGTTGGAGTTGTGTTCGTCGTTCTCGACGAAGGGGAAGAGCGCCGCGGCGAGGAACGCCATGGAGGTGGCGAAGCCCTTGTGGCGGGCGTTGAGCTGCGAGATGCGGTCGAAGAGGCCGGCGGTGAGCAGTGCCCAGGAGCCGAGGATCAGGAGCAGCAGGTAGCCGAGGAACGTTTCGCTGGCCTCGGGGTCGACGCCGATGCCGTAGGCGAAGACGAGCAGGGCCAGGGCGGTGGCGGCGGTGACGACGAGGCGTTCGACCCAGCCGGGGAGGCCGGCCGCCGCGGGGATGTTCTCGGGCTTGGTGATGTAGCTCTTGGCCGTGTCACCGGGCTGGGGGAGTGCGAGGGCGCCGAGGAGTGCCACCAGTGAGGAGATCGCGACGACGTAGGCGCCGGGGTCGAGGGCGACGAGGCCCTTGAGGTCGACGACGATCGCGATGGTGGTGAACCAGCTGACGGCGAACGCGGAGGCGGCGGCGAGGGCGACGGGCGCGGTGGCGCCTGCCGGGTTGAGCCACTTGAGTCCGCGGACGTTCCAGAGGGTGAGCGCGTACAGGAGGGTGAGTGCGCCGGCGACGAGGGCGAGGATCTGGAGTCCGGCCGGGGAGCCGTAGTAGGTGAGGTCCCCGGGGAATTCGGCTGTGTAGGTCCACGACATGAACGTGCTGGCGATGGTGCCGACGGCGCCGATGGCGATGAGGGCGCGTGCGGTGTTCTGGGGAAGTGCGATGAGGCCGCGGGGGGCGGGTGCGGCCGTGGTCCGGTCGGTGGTTGCCATGGTGCTCACGCCCTGTCCGCGACGCGTTCGCCGACCAGGCCTTGTGGCCTGAACAGCAGTACGAGGATGAGGAGGACGAAGGCCCACACGGATGCCCAGCCGCCGCCGCCGAGCTGCTGCATGCCGGGGATGCCGTCGATGTAGGAGGTCGCCATGGTTTCGGCGAGGCCGAGGACGAGGCCGCCGATCATGGCGCCGTAGATGTTGCCGATGCCGCCGAGGACGGCGGCGGTGAAGGCCTTGAGTCCCATCTGGAAGCCCATGTCGTACTTGACCGAGCCGTAGCGCAGGCCGTACGCGACCGCGGCGACCGCGGCGAAGAATCCGCCGATGGCGAAGGCGATCACGATGATGCGGTTGGTGTCGATGCCCATGAGCTGGGCGGTGTCGGGGTCCTGCGCGGTGGCCTGCATGGCGCGGCCGGTGCGGGAGAGGTTGACGAAGAGGGCGAGGGCCGCCATGCAGAGGGGGGCGGCGACGATGACGAACACGGAGCCGCTGCTGACGCTGACGGAGCCGATGTGCAGGGGGCCGAAGTCGAGCTGCGGGAAGTTCCGGTCGGTCTTGGCGTCGGGGTACCAGTTGAAGACGGCCTGCTGGAGGGCGAGGGAGAGGCCGATGGCGGTGATGAGAGGTGCGAGGCGTGGCGCTCCGCGTAGTGGTCGGTAGGCGAAACGTTCTGCCCCGACCGCGATGAGGACGGAGACGAGTCCGCCGCCGATGAGCATGGCCGGTAGGGCTAGCCACATGGAGGTGCTGTCCGGGAACAAGAGGTAGACCGTGAGTGCGCCGAAGCCGCCGGTCATGAAGATCTCGCCATGGGCGAAGTTGATGAGCTGGACGATGCCGTACACCATCGTGTAACCGATGGCGATCAGCCCGTACATCGAGCCGAGGAACAGCCCGTTGGCCAGCTGCTGCGGCAGGGTGTTCACCGCATGGCCTCCATGTGGGTGATGGGGAGTGAGCAGGGCGTGAAGCGGGCCGCGCGGTGACGTGTGGTCGTGGCCGCGCGGCCCGGGGGTGGTGGGCCTGTCGTCACATTCGCGTCGTCCGCCCAGAGGGCGGGAATGTGACGACAGGCCCAAGCGGCGCTGGGGATCAGCCGTTGAACGTGCCGCTCTTGACGGCCTTCCACTTGCCGTCGACAACCTGGTAGACGGTGAGCTGCTTGTTGGTGGTGTCACCGTACTCGTCGAAGGCGACGGGGCCGGCGATGCCCTCGAACTTGGTCTTCTGCACCTCGTTGACGATCTGGGCGCGGGCGTCGTCCGGGACCTTGCCGTCCTTCACGACGTTGCCGATCGCCTTGATGATGGCGGTCGCGGCGTCGTAGGAGTAGCCGCCGTAGGTGCCGTAGTCGCCCTTGAGGCCGGAGGCCTTGTACTTCTTGATGAAGTCCGCGGCGGAGGGCAGGGAGTCGACGGGCGCGCCGACGGAGGTGACGAGGTCGCCTTCGGCGGTCGCGCCGGCGGACTCGATGTAGGTCGGGGTGAACATGCCGTCACCGCCGAACAGCGGGATCTTGGCGCCGCCGTCCTTGAGCTGCTTGGTGAGCTTCTCGGACTCGTCGTACTGGCCGCCGTAGTAGACGAGGTCGGCCTTGGAGTTCTTGATCTTGGTGACGAGGGCCGAGAAGTCCGTGTCGCCGGTGTTGACGTGGTCCTCGCCGGCGACCTTGCCGCCGGAGCCGGTGAAGCCGGCCTTGAAGAGCTTGGCGAGGCCGGCGCCGTAGGTCTGCTTGTCGTCGACGACGAAGACGTTGCGCTTCTTGAGTGTGCCGTACGCGTACTCGGCCGCGAAGCCGCCCTGGAGGGCGTCGGTGGTGGCGGTGCGGAAGTACGTCTTGAAGGGGCGGGACTTCGCCGTCTGCCAGTTCTTGCCCTGGGTGAGCTCGGGTGCCGTGTTGGAGGGCGAGACCTGGACCAGGTTGGCGGTGGCGAAGACCTGCTGCATCTGGGTGGCGACGCCGGAGTTCAGCGGGCCGACGACGCCGAGGACCTTGGCGTTGCTGACGAGCTGGGTGGCGTTCGACTGGCCCTGGGCCGGGATCGCCTTGTCGTCCAGCGCCTGGACCTTGAAGGTCACGCCGGGGACGGTGTTGTTCTTGTTGGCGTCGTCGACGGCGATCTGGACGCCGCCCTGGATGCCGAGGCCCGTGGCGGAGTTCTGGCCGGTCAGCGGGGCGTCGACGCCGATGATGATCTCGGTCTTACTGTCGCTCTTGTCTCCGCTGTCGTCGCGTGAGCCGCATGCGGTCAGTGCGAGTGCTCCTGTGGTGAGCATGGAGGTGAGTACGACCAAAGAACGCTGACGCACGATTAAATCCTCTCCCTGGCGCAGCGGCCCTGCTGGGCTGCCGTGTGTCTCGCCGGGCCGTACTGGGGTGGAGCAGGTCGTGCTGTAGACGCGCCCGGCGGCGCGGTGACTGGCCGTGACTCTAAGCCCCGCTGTGGGTGGGAGCATATGGGAGAGCTTGCTTGTGACTTTCTTGTTATGACGTGTCGGTTGATGATCCTTGGCGATAGTGGATCTCAGCCACTTTGGCCGGAATTACTCTCCGTCCATATTTTGAGAATCCGCGTGTCCGGTTGCCTCTGCCTGTGGCCTTGTGCTTGGCCGCGGGGGCAACGGGCGGCAGGCCGTGTGGAGGAGCTGTGAGAGGTCGTCGGGGTAGTCGCTCCCGAAGATGAAACTCCGATGCTGTATTGCGCGTGTGTTACGCAGCGTTACGGCGAGAAATGGCTGATCCGTGTCGAGGGTGAGGCGGGCGCAGTCGACGACGGATATCTGGACGGTGATCCGCCGGGTGGTCCCGGCGTCGACGGTCGAGGTCTCGGCGGGGGAGATGCGGGCGGTGAGACCGGCGAGGCCGGTGCCGGTCACGCGCAGGGTGACGGGTGGTCCGCTGTGTACGGTCACCGCGAACCGGAAGAGGCCGCTGGCGGGCGTGGAGTCGAAGGTCGCGGCGAGTCCGGTGTACCGGAGCGTAGTGGCGTTCGCGGGCCAGGGCATGGCGATGAGGGTGTGGGTGGGGGCGGGGGTGGACGGCTCGGGGGGCAGGAGGGCGATCACCGCGGCTGTCGTGGCGCCGAGCGCGGCGGCGCCGACGACGGCTCTGCGGACGCGCGGCGACAGGGTCTGCCAGCGTTCTGTGAAGTGTGGTGTGTCGGCACCGATGACTTCGTAAGTCTCTTGCGTGTCCGGCGAGTTGACGGGCTCGACGGGGCCGATGCCGGTCATGGTCGCAGCCTCATGGGGAAACGGTAGCCGCCCAGCCTGCCCGGTGTCGGAGGGCGAGGCCTGTTCAGGCCGTGGGGGGTCTGGGGGTGCGGCTTCCGGGGTGGGGCGGGCAGGGGCGGCGGGGGTCGGGGAGGCGCTCTCAGCCCGCCGTGGGCGCGTCCCGCAGCAGGCACGTGAGACGTGCCGTGCATACGCGTTTGTCGGCCTCGTCCGTGATCACGATCTCGTACGTCGCCGTCGACCGCCCCCGGTGCACCGGTGTGGCCACGCCGGTGACCAGGCCGGAGCGCGCCCCGCGATGGTGGGTGCAGTTCAGGTCCACTCCCACGGCGATCTTCGAACTGCCCCCGTGCAGCATCGCCCCCACGGACCCGAGCGTCTCCGCCAGCACCGCGGACGCGCCTCCGTGCAGCAGCCCGTACGGCTGTGTGTTGCCCTCGACGGGCATCGTGCCGACGACACGGTCGGCGGACGCCTCCACGATCTGCACGCCCATCCGGTTGCCGAGGTGGCCCGCGGAGAACATGGCGATCACGTCGATACCCAGTGCCGTGTACTCGTCGATGACATGCTGCGGGAACTTCACGTGCTGCTGCTCGCCCATGGGGCCCGGCTCCGTTCGTCGTGATCGGTGCGGTGTCCGCACGTCTGTGTCCTCGTCCACTGAGCAAACGCTCAGTCGGTGGCCGATTGTTCCAGACGCACGACCACGGACTTGCTGGCCGGGGTGTTGCTGGTGTCGGCGGTGGCGTCCAGCGGGACCAGCACGTTGGTCTCCGGGTAGTAGGCCGCCGCGCAGCCCCGTGCTGTCGGGTAGAACACGATCCGGAACCCGGGCGCCCGCCGTTCGACGCCGTCCTTCCACTCGCTCACGAGATCGACGTACGACCCGTCCGCGACGCCCAGAGCCGTCGCGTCCTCGGGGTTGACCAGGACGACCCGGCGGCCGTTCTTGATGCCCCGGTACCGGTCGTCCAGGCCGTAGATCGTGGTGTTGTACTGGTCGTGCGAGCGCAGGGTCTGCAGCAGCAGACGGCCTTCGGGAAGCCGGGGGAACTCGACGGGCGCGGCGGTGAAGTTGGCCTTGCCGGTGGCCGTCGGGAAGCGGCGTTCGTCGCGCGGGGCGTGCGGGAGCGCGAATCCTGCCGGGTCGGCCACGCGCGCGTTGAAGTTCTCGAAGCCGGGGATCACGCGCGCGATGCGGTCACGGACCGTGGCGTAGTCCTTCTCGAACTCCTCCCAGGGCGTGCGGGACGCCTCGCCCAGGACCCGCCGGGCCAGGCGGGCGACGATGGCCGGCTCGGAGAGGAGATGCCTGCTCGCCGGGTCCAGGCGGCCCCTTGAGGCGTGCACCATGCCCATGGAGTCCTCGACCGTCACGAACTGCTCGCCACTGCCCTGGAGGTCGCGCTCGGTACGGCCGAGGGTCGGCAGGATCAGTGCACGCGCGCCCGTGACGGCGTGCGAGCGGTTCAGCTTCGTCGACACGTGCACGGTGAGGCGGGCGCGGCGCATGGCCGCCTCGGTGACCTCCGTGTCGGGGGAGGCGGAGACGAAGTTGCCGCCCATGGCGAAGAAGACCTTCGCGTCGCCGTCGCGCAGGGCGCGGATGGCCCGTACGACGTCGTAGCCGTGTTCGCGGGGCGGGGCGAAGCCGAACTCCTTCTCCAGGGCGTCCAGGAAGGCGGGCGCGGGGCGTTCGAAGATGCCCATGGTGCGGTCGCCCTGCACGTTCGAGTGGCCGCGCACCGGGCACACGCCGGCGCCCGGGCGGCCGATGTTGCCGCGCAGGAGAAGGAAGTTGACCACTTCGCGGATGGTGGGCACGGAGTGCTTGTGCTGGGTCAGGCCCATCGCCCAGCACACGATGGTGCGTTCGGAGGCCAGCACCATGGCGAGGGCTTTCTCGATCTCCGCGCGCGTGAGGCCGGTCGCGGTGAGGGTCTCGTCCCAGTCGGCGGCGCGGGCCGCTTCGACGAACTCCTCGTAGCCGTGGGTGTGTTCGCGGACGAAGTCCTCGTCGACCGCGCCCTCGGTGTCGAGGACGAGCTTGTTGAGGAGGCGGAAGAGTGCCTGGTCGCCGCCGATGCGGATCTGCAGGAACAGGTCGGTGAGGGCCGCGCCCTTGATCATGCCCTGGGGGGTCTGCGGGTTCTTGAACCGCTCCAGGCCCGCCTCGGGCAGCGGGTTGACGCTGATGATCCGCGCGCCGTTCGCCTTCGCCTTCTCCAGGGCGGAGAGCATCCGGGGGTGGTTGGTGCCGGGGTTCTGGCCGGCGACGATGATCAGATCGGCCCTGTAGAGGTCCTCCAGGAGGACGCTTCCCTTGCCGATGCCGATGGTCTCGTTGAGCGCGGAACCCGATGACTCGTGGCACATGTTCGAGCAGTCGGGGAGGTTGTTCGTGCCCAGTTCGCGGGCGAACAGCTGGTAGAGGAAGGCCGCCTCGTTGCTGGTGCGGCCCGAGGTGTAGAAGAGGGCCTCGTCCGGCGAGGCGAGGGCCTTCAGCTCCTCGGCGACGATGTCGAAGGCACGGTCCCAGGAGACCGGTTCGTAGTGGTCGCCGCCCTCGGGCAGGTACATGGGGTGGGTGAGACGGCCCTGCTGGCCCAGCCAGTAGCCGCTGCGGCCGGCCAGGTCGGTCACGGTGTGGGCGGCGAAGAACTCCGGGGTGACGCGGCGCAGGGTGGCTTCCTCGGCGACGGCCTTGGCGCCGTTCTCGCAGAACTCCGCGGCGTGCCGGTGCTCGGGCTCGGGCCAGGCGCAGCCCGGGCAGTCGAAGCCGTCCTTCTGGTTGACGCGCAGGAGGGTGAGCGCGGTGCGGCGGACGCCCATCTGCTGCTGGGCCATACGCAGGGTGTGGCCGATGGCGGGCAGGCCTGCCGCGGCGTGCTTGGGGTCGGCGACCTGCGGCGCGTCCTGGACCGGATCACTTTTCGGCGGCTTGCTGGCCATGGCTGAGCCCCTTCGCTTGCACGTGTGTCTCCGCACGTGGATCTCCGCTTGCGCGTGGTGGGCGCGCGCATGGTTCACCCTGCGTGTGTGCCACCTGTTTCGATCCTCGCACGGGGCGGTGACAGCGGCGTAGACAGGTCCGGGCGGCTCGGGCGTCCCGCGTTGTCAGTGGCACGTGGCAGGATCGGGGTCGTGGCAGAAACAGCAGCGAAGAAGACCGAGAAGACCTCCGGCACGGGCCGCCCCCGGCTGATGCTCATGGACGGGCATTCGCTGGCGTACCGCGCGTTCTTCGCGCTGCCCGCGGAGAACTTCACGACCGCGACGGGCCAGCCGACGAACGCGATCTACGGCTTCGCGTCGATGCTCGCCAACACGCTGCGCGACGAGGCGCCCACGCACTTCGCGGTGGCGTTCGACGTGTCCCGCAAGACCTGGCGCTCCGAGGAGTTCACGGAGTACAAGGCGAACCGGTCGAAGACGCCGGACGAGTTCAAGGGGCAGGTCGAGCTGATCGGCGAGCTGCTCGACGCGATGCACGCGGAGAGGTTCGCGGTCGACGGGTTCGAGGCCGACGACGTCATCGCCACGCTGACCACGCAGGCCGAGGCCGAGGGCTTCGAGGTGCTGATCGTCACCGGCGACCGGGACTCCTTCCAGTTGGTCACCGAGAACACGACGGTGCTGTATCCGACGAAGGGCGTCTCCGAACTGACCCGGTTCACTCCGGAGAAGGTCTTCGAGAAGTACGGGTTGACGCCGGCCCAGTACCCGGACTTCGCGGCGCTGCGCGGCGACCCGTCCGACAACCTGCCGGGCATTCCGGGGGTCGGTGAGAAGACGGCGGCGAAGTGGATCAACCAGTTCGGGTCGTTCGCGGAACTGGTCGAGCGGGTCGACGAGGTCAAGGGCAAGGTCGGGCAGAACCTGCGTGACCATCTGGATGCAGTGAAGCTCAACCGCCGGCTCACGGAGATGGTCCGGGACGTCGAACTACCGAAGACGGTCACGGACTTGGAGCGGGCGGCGTACGACCGTACGGCGGTGGCCGTGGTCCTCGACACCCTGGAGATCCGGAACCCCTCGCTGCGCGAGCGGCTGCTGGCCGTCGACCCGGGCGCCGAGGAGGTCGAGGCCGGTCCGGTGGCCGAGGCCGGCGTCGAGGTGGACGGGACGGTGCTCGGCGCGGGCGAGCTGGCTCCCTGGCTCACCGAGCACGGCACACAGGTGCTCGGCGTCGCCACGGTCGACACCTGGGCGCTGGGCAGTGGCTCGGTCGCCGAGGTCGCACTCGCGGCGGCCGGGGGAGCGGCGGCCTGGTTCGACCCGGCGGAGCTCGACGAGGCCGACGAGAACGCCTTCGCGGCCTGGCTGGCCGACGCGGACCGGCCCAAGGTGTTCCACAGCGCCAAGGGCGCGATGCGGGTCTTCGCGGAGCACGGCTGGACCGTGGCCGGGGTGAGCATGGACACGGCGCTGGCCGCGTACCTGGTGAAGCCGGGCCGGCGTTCCTTCGACCTGGACGCGCTGTCCCTGGAGTACCTCGGCCGTGAACTGGCGCCCGCCGCGACGGCGGACGGCCAGCTGGCCTTCGGTGCGGATGAGGGCGCGGAGGCCGATTCCCTGATGGTGCAGGCCCGCACGATCGTCGACCTGGGCGAGGCGTTCGGTGAGCGCCTCGACGAGGTCGGCGCGGCGGAGCTGCTGCGGGACATGGAACTGCCGACGTCGGCGCTGCTGGCCCGTATGGAGCGGCACGGCATCGCGGCGGACCGGGCCCACCTGGAAGCCATGGAGCAGATGTTCGCGGGCGCGGTGCAGCAGGCGGTGAAGGAGGCGCACGCGGCGGTCGGCCACGAGTTCAACCTCGGCTCGCCCAAGCAGCTCCAGGAGGTCCTCTTCGGTGAGCTGGGCCTGCCGAAGACGAAGAAGACCAAGACGGGCTACACGACGGACGCGGACGCCCTGGCATGGCTGGCGACGCAGACGGACAACGAACTGCCGGTCGTCATGCTCCGCCACCGTGAGCAGGCGAAGCTGCGCGTCACCGTCGAGGGCCTGATCAAGACGATCGCGGCGGACGGCCGCATCCACACGACGTTCAACCAGACGGTGGCGGCGACGGGCCGGCTGTCCTCCACGGACCCCAACCTCCAGAACATCCCGGTCCGCACGGACGAGGGCCGGGCCATCCGGCGGGGGTTCGTGGTCGGCGAGGGCTTCGAGTCGCTGATGACCGCGGACTACAGCCAGATCGAACTGCGAGTGATGGCCCACCTCTCGGAGGACGAGGGCCTGTTGGAGGCCTTCACGTCCGGTGAGGACCTGCACACCACGGTCGCCTCCCAGGTGTTCGCGGTGGACCGCTCGGCGGTGGACGCGGAGATGCGCCGCAAGATCAAGGCGATGTCGTACGGCCTGGCGTACGGTCTGTCGGCCTTCGGCCTGTCCGGACAGCTGAACATCGACGCGGGCGAGGCACGCGGCCTGATGGACACCTACTTCGAGCGCTTCGGCGGCGTACGGGACTATCTGCGCCGGGCGGTCGACGAGGCACGGGCGACGGGCTACACGGAGACCCTGTTCGGCCGCCGCCGGTATCTCCCCGACCTGAACAGCGACAACCGCCAGCGCCGTGAGATGGCCGAGCGCATGGCCCTGAACGCCCCGATCCAGGGCACGGCGGCGGACATCGTCAAGATCGCCATGCTGAACGTGGGCCGGGCGCTGGAGGAGACGAAGCTCAAGTCCCGCATGCTGCTCCAGGTCCACGACGAAATCGTCCTGGAGATCGCCCCGGGCGAGCGCGAGGCGACGGAGGAACTGGTCCGCCGCGAGATGGCGGGCGCGGTGACCCTCCGGGCACCCCTGGACGTGTCGGTGGGTTCGGGGCTCGACTGGGAGTCGGCCGCACACTAGCGGCTCCGCCGGGCAGGCGGTCAACGGACGGTTCGTTGTCTGCGGGCGGCGGCGGGCGGCCGGTGAGGTGCTCGTCGTCCGCCCGCGCGCGACCCGGGCACCGCCCCCGGCAGCAGGCCGCGGTGCCGCATCCGGCACCCGACCTGGCCCGGTCCGCCGCGTCAGCCGCGGGGCGGACCGAGCCTGACGTGCCGGGAGTGGGCGGGCCGTTTCGGTGCTCCCGGCCAGCGCCGGGTCCGGTGCGGCTCGGGTCCCGATCCGGGGTCCGTGAGCTCGTCCCGGACGGCTCTCCCCCGACGCCCGCCGGGTCCGTCACCCGCGTGGCCCCCGCGAACACGCCTCGCCAGGGCCCGCCCGACAGGATGCGGGCATGGGTATACGCACGCTCATCCGCCGGACGGCCCTCACGCGGGCCTCCCCGCTACCGGCATTCGCGGCCGACGCGAGCACCGCCCGCGTTCCTGGCGGCAGCCCAGTCACCGACTCCCTCGGCCGCCGTGCGGAAACCCTCCGGCGCGCACTCGCGCCGCACTCCTCTACTCGTCGGCCTCGCCGTTCGCTCCGTGCCCACCTCGGGCCACGCTTCGGCCCGCCGGTGCCCGGCCGCGCCCGGACCTGGCGCCTATGGACAGGCTGGGGGCGAGGCTGGCTGCGCCGCCCGCTCCGCAGCGGTCAGCGGGAACCCGCACGGCCTCCGGCCCGCCCACCGGCGTGATCCCGCGTCTCCTCCGCCGAGAGACCCGCTGAACGACCTTTCGCAGGACCTTCTGCGGGGTCTTCCGTACGAAGGTGACGGCCTTCGGCGGCACGAGCCCCTGCCCGCTCCCCGGGACGCCAGGCCCTGACACCCGCCGCGTACAGGACCAATCCCGACAGCAGGCCCGCCCCCACCCCGAAGCACAGCGTCGGGATCACCTCCCAGAGCTTCGCCTGCGCACCCCAGTGCGACCACCAGCGCAGCACCCGCTGTACCGCTCCCACCGCCGCGCAGCCGCCGATCACGGCGCAGGCCAGCCACCGGTCCCGTACCGACAGCACCGGTACGCCCGTCGGTTCGCCCGCGCCGGTCCGCCGTAGCGCGTGGTACACGAACCCCGCGATGACCACCGCGGCCAGCGCCGAACTGCCGTACTGCAGGTACCAGTACAGAGGCGAGCCCCGCAGGCCGCTGTCGAGAACGGGGAACAGCCGCACCCCCCACCGGTCGTGGTGTGTGAACGCGTCCCAGACGACATGGGTGAGGGCACCGAAGGCGGCCGAGGCGTACCACCGGAGTGCCAGGGACGGTGTCACGCGCGCGCGGGGAGTGCCGCAGCGCAGCAGGGCCGCGGTCCGGCTCTGCCCGGCGTGTGGCAGCAGGGCCACCAGCGGTTCGCGCAGGAACAGCCACAGGGCCACCAGCGCCCAGGCGACCACCACGTCGATCGTGAAGACGCCCGGGAAGGAATGGGTGACTTCGCCGAACTCCATCGCCCGGGGAAGGACGCTCGCCGCGAAATAGGTCAGGTCGGGAGAGAAGGAGCCGGCGACGAGCACCGCCGGAATCAGTCGGCCGCGGCCGGTTCCGTCGGCGCGTACGACGGGCAGTACGGCCGCCGCGTGGCTGAGAGTGAACGGCAAAGGGGCTCCCTGGAGCGGATGTTGGCGAGGGCGAACCGTCCCGACGATCACCGGCGTCCAGTATGCGGGACGGCTACAACCTGCGGCGGGGGTTACGAGTCAGTAGGGGAGTGCGGGGAACAGCCGCAGGGGGCTACCCGGCCCTGCGGCCCGCTGGAGAATCACAGTTGGCCAATCGGTGAATATCGGGCACGAACGGGTGTCCGTGCAACACAAGTTGTCGTAGGGTCGCCTGGGCCGGCCTGCTGGGGAGCATGGACGAGTACGGGCGCGTAATGAAGGCGTAACGCACGAACAAGGCGTGGAATCGGGCGAAATGGCCGATTTGCGGGACTGACCGAGATCGGTTGGGAACGGTCGATATCGGCTGCGACCGACCGACAACAGGCGGAACGGGGCGACTTGTCGCCCCCGGGAGGGGTTCTCTGTATGGCGGCGTACATCGGCAGGAGGCTCCGCAAGGGGGCGGCGACCACCGCTGTGGCCGCGCTCGCGGTCGCGGCTCTGTCCGCGTCCCAGGCGCCGGGGGCGACGGTCGACGACCAGGGCAGACGGACCGCCAGCGACTCCCAACCCACGTCGGAGACGACGACCGACGACAGTGCGAGCGCGACCGGTAACTCGCCGCCGTACTACACGGACCTTCCACCGCTCCGCAGCCCGAATCCCAGCCCGAGCCCGGCGCAGTCGTCCGTCATAGGCACGCCGGTCTCGATCGGCGAGGCCGAGGCGGGCATACCCGCGACCGTCCTCGACGCCTACAAGAAGGCCGAGACGGTACTGGCCACGGCCAAGCCCGGCTGCAACCTTCCCTGGCAGCTCCTCGCGGCCATCGGCAAAGTCGAGTCCGGTCAGGCCCGCGGCGGCCGGGTCGACGCGAACGGCACCACGACCAGTCCGATCCTCGGCCCGCAGCTCGACGGCAACGGCTTCGCGCTCATCAAGGACACCGACAACGGCGCCTACGACGGCAACAGCAGCTACGACAGTGCCGTCGGGCCCATGCAGTTCATCCCGTCCACCTGGGCGTGGGCGGGCCGCGACGGCAACGGTGACGGCCGCAAGGACCCCAACAACGTCTACGACGCCGCGCTCGCCGCCGGCCACTACCTGTGCCGGTTCGGCTGGGACCTGTCGACGCAGGCCGACCTCAACCGGGCGATCCTCAGCTACAACAACTCGACGGAGTATCTGAACCTCGTCCTGTCGTGGCTGGAGTACTACCGCAAGGGCATCCACGAGGTTCCGGACGGCACGGGAACGCTGCCCGCGGGCAACGGTGACCACAACTCCGGCGCGAGCCCCACTCCGTCGCCGGGCGGGACGACGCCGAGCCCCGGCCCGAGCACGCCGGGGACGAGTACCCCGGCACCGGCGAAGCCGGGCAAGCCCACCGTGCCGACCCCGACCCCGGTGCCCACCCCCGCGCCCACGCCCACCGACACGGTGGACCACCTGGAGGACGCGGGGACCGCCAAGCTCACCGCGATGGCGGGGGACGCGTTCACCAAGAGGATCAGCACCCGCGCGGAGACCTCGGCCGGCAAGGCGGTCGGCAAGGTCAGGATCCGCTTCACGATCGTCGGCGACACCGACACCACCTTCACCGGCGGTGAGAGCGTGGCCACGGTCGTCACCGGCAGCACGGGAGTCGCCGTCGCGCCCTCGCTCAAGGCGGGCGAGAAGACGGGCGACTTCACGGTCCGCGCGATCGTCGTCGGCCGTACGGTCACCGGCGTCGACTACACGGCCACCGTCACCGCCCGCGCCGCCGACACACTCGCCCGCACCGCCACCACCGCCCTCACCTGCGTGGCGGGCGGCGAGTTCGCCGACCAGGTCGAGGTCAAGGCGACGTACGACGGCGCCCTCGCGGACAACGTCGCGGCCACCGCGACCCTGGTCACCTCGGCCGACGACGCGACCGTGAACGCCAAGGGCCCCTACTTCAAGGACGCGGACGGCAAGACGGTCCGCACCCTCACAGGGCTCAAAACGGACGCGAACGGCCTGCTCAAGCTGCCCAAGCTGTACGCGGACGACACGGTCGGCACCTTCCTGCTGCGCATCACCACCACCGGCGGCGCCACCCTGACCGTCGAACTGACGGTGACGGCGGCACCCACCCCGACCGAATCGGCGGGATCGACGGCTCCGACCGAGTCGGCCGACCCCTCGGCCTCCGCCTCCCCGAGCGCGTAGGCCGCCGTCCCCCCTCAGCCACACACGTTCACACGCAGGACAGCGGCACCCCGTTCACGGCGAGGGGTGCCGCTTTCCTGCGTACGAGTTGTTCTCATCTCGGCCGACCGTTGCTACGGTGCCCCGACCTGACACCCCATCAGCAAACCGCCGACAGCCGGGGAGGCCACCCATGCGAGCCCTGATCGCCGCCGCGACCGGCCTCGCCCTCGCGTTCGCGCTCGTCCTCACGATCACGGCCCTGGGCACGCCGACGGGCACGACGTCGCCGAAGCCGCTGCTCACGACCGTTCCGCCACATCCCTAGCCGCCGTACCTCTTTGGGAGGGAGGCCGAGATGCGCCGAAAGTCCGGCCTGATCCTGCTCGCCCTCGCCGTGTTCTTCGCGGCGCTGTCCCCTCTGACGCGCTGGTACGCCTTCCCGCGCCTCGCCAAGGTCCCGGCGAACCAGTACACGGACATGGTCCTGGAGGCGAAGGGCGCGACCCTTCTCGACTACGACTCGTTCCAGGCCAAGAAGGTCTCCAAGGTCACCATCGTGCAGACCCTCAAGGGCAACGTCGAAGCCTCGGAGAAGATCGAGAAGACGGCCGGGCGGGACGTGGTCGTCTGGGACGGCCTCTCCTACGTCCAGGGACCCGACGGAAAAATGGTCTCGAAGATCCCCGAGCGCTACATCTTCGACGCCCACACCCAGGAACCGGTGCACGCCACCGGGGAGATGGTCGACGGCGACCCGGTGAAACGGGAGGGCATCGAGTTCAAGTGGCCCTTCCTGGTGGAGAAACGGGACTACGAGTACTTCGACGCGCAGGCCCGTATGACCGCCCCCATCCACTACAAGGGCACGCAGAATTTCCGCGGCGTCTCGGTCTACTACTTCGAGCAGACCATCCCGTGGACGAAGGTTCCCTTCCCCAAGGACCTGCCGATCAAGGGCGTCACCGCCGAGACGGTCGCCGCGACCGGTATGACCCGCTGGTACACCACGGTCCGCAAGTTCTGGGTGGAACCGGTCACCGGAGCTCCCGTCTACGGCGAGGAGATCCACCAGGAGGAACTGCGCGGAGGCGCTCTCCTGAGGGGGCGCGACAAGGTGACGGCCTTCTCCGGACACGTGAAAATGCGCGAGGACTACATCGAGTCGACGGTCGCCCTCGTCAAGTCCCAGCGCGTACAGGTCCTGCTGCTGACGTCGTATCTCCCCTGGGGCTTCCTGACCCTGGGCGTGCTCCTGCTGGCCCTCGCCCTCTACCTGGAGGCCCGCGGGCGCAAACCCGCGGACCCCGTCCCCACGGAGACCTCCGCCCCCGAGCCGGTCACCGCCTGAGCCGCGCGTTCGTGTGCCGGGTCGGCTCGGCGGTCGCCGGGTCCTCCGGCCACGGATGCTTGGGATACCGGCCGCGCAACTCGGCACGAACGCCCTTGTAGCCGTCCTTCCAGAAGGAGGCCAGGTCGGCGGTGACAGCGGCGGGCCGCCCGGCGGGCGACAGCAGATGGACGACGATCGGCACACCGGCCACGACGGGCGACTCCCGAAGGCCGAACATCTCCTGCAACTTGACGGCGAGCACAGGCCGTTCGGGATCGGAGTAGTCGATCCGGATCCTGGACCCGCTCGGCACCGCCAGCCGCTCGGGTGCCAGCTCGTCCAGCCGCCCGGCCTCCCCGGAGGCCCACGGCAGAAGCCGGTTGAGTGCCTGCCCCGCCTCGATCCGCCCCAGGTCCGCCCGCCGCCGCGCCCGGCTCAGCTCGGGCTCCAACCATGTGTCCACGCGCGCGTGGAGGGCGCTTTCGGAGACGTCGGGCCATGGACCGCCCAGTCGCAGATGGAGAAAGGCGAGCCGCTGCCGGAGGTTCTCGGCGTCCGCGGACCACCGCAGCAGCCCCAGCCCCTCCCGCCGCAGGCCCTCAAGAAGCGCGTCGCGTACGAGTACGGGGTCGGGGTCTCGCAGGGGGCGCACCGCCAGTTCCACCGCCCCGAGCCGCTCGACCCGCCGGGCGACGACGTCACCGTCCGCCCAGTGGACCTCCTCGCCCGTGGCGTGCAGGGCGCCGGCCGCCGACCGCGCGGTGTCCTCGTCGACGGTGGCGGCGAGCCGCACGCGCGCGTGCCCGGCCCCGACCGGCCGGTCCGCCACGGCGACCGCGATCCAGGGGGCGCCACGCAGCGCCGAACCGTCACCGGCCTCGGCCCGGGTACCGGACACCATCAGATACGAGCCGCCCTGAGCCCTGGCGACCCGCTCGGGAAAGGCGAGCGCGGCGACGAGCCCGACCGCACGGTCGTCCCCGGCGGACGTGGCGGAGCCGTCGGTGGATCCCTGACGCACGGCGTCCGGCGCCGCCGAGCGCAGCCTGCGGGTCTCCGTCCGCCAGCGGGCCGCGTACGCGTCGCTCCCACGCCGGGCCGCACGCCAGGCCGCCGCCAGATCGTCGCCGTACTCCCGGGGCGGCTCCTCGCTCAGCAGAGCGACCACCTCCGCGGCCCGGGCCGTGCCCACCACCGGTGCCGCGTCCAGCAGGGCCCGGGCCAGCCGGGGGTGCAGGCCGAGACGGGACATACGCACACCCCGGTCCGTGGGCCGCCCCGCCGCGTCCACCGCGCCGATCGCCGTCAGCACCGCCCGGGCCGCCGCCATCGCACCGCCCGGCGGCGGATCCAGCAACGCGAGGCCGGAGGCGTCGGGATCACCCCAGCAGGCCGCCTGGAGGGCGAACGCCGTCAGGTCGGCCACCTTGATCTCAGGAGACGGAAAGCGCGTCAGGCGCGCGTCCTCGGCCTCCGCCCAGCAGCGGTACACCGCCCCCGGCGCCTCACGCCCCGCCCGCCCCGCCCGCTGGCGCCCCGCCGCCTGCGAGGCCCGTACCGTCGTCAGCGCGCTCAGCCCGCGCGCGTGGTCCACCCGTGGCTCCCGTGCCAGCCCCGAGTCCACGACCACCCGCACCCCCGGAACCGTCAGCGACGACTCCGCCACGGACGTCGCCAGCACCACCCGGCGGCCCGCCCCGCCCGACAGCACCGCGTCCTGCACCGCGGCCGGAGCCCGCCCGTGCACCTGGAGCACCTCCACCGCGGGCCCGAGATCCCGCAACTGGCCCGCCACGCGCGCGATCTCCCCCACGCCGGGCAGGAAACACAGAACGTCCCCCGCCCGCTCGGCCAGCGCCCGCCTGACCACCGACGCCACCTGCGTCAGCAACGCCGGGTCGACGCGCATACCGTGCGGCGGCCGTACGGGACGCGCCGGCGGCGCCCACACCACCTCGACCGGATACGACACACCCGCGGCCTCGACCACCGGCGCGCCCCCCAACAGCTCCGCCCAGCCCTCGGCATCGGTCGTCGCCGACGCCGCCACCAGCCGAAGTTCGGGGCGCAGCGCAGCCCGTACGTCGACCAGGAACGCCGCCGTCGTGTCGGCGTCCAGATGCCGTTCGTGGCACTCGTCGAGCACGACGACATCGACGCCCGGCAACTCCTGGTCCCGCTGCAACCGTTGCAGCAGCACACCGGTCGTGACGACCTCCACGCGCGCGCGTGGCCCGACCACCCGCTCTCCGCGCACGGTGTAGCCGACGCTCCCGCCGACCTGTTCGCCCAGCAGCCACGCCATCCGCCGCGCCGCAGCCCGCGCGGCGATTCGCCTCGGCTCGGCGACCACGACCCGCCGCACCGGCCCGCCGGCCTCCAGCAGCCCCGCCAGCGCCAGCGGCACCAGCGTCGTCTTGCCGGTCCCGGGCGGCGCCACGAGGACGGCGGCGCCGTGCGCGTCGAGCGCGTCGGTCAGGTCGGGCAGGGCGCCGCGTACGGGCAGGACGTCCAGGGCGTCGTAACGGATCACGCCCCCAGTGTCGTACGTCCACGCGAAGCGCCCTCCACACACGCGTGGAGGGCGCTTTCGGCGTCGGTCGTCTCAGCCGTCTCAGTCGCGCTCGCAGACGAAGATGGCTGTCCCGGGGATGAGGTTGCCCCGCAGCGGGGACCAGCCGCCCCACTCGGAGGTGTTCCAGGCCGGCCACTCCGGCTCGACCAGGTCGACCAGGCGGAAACCGCCGGCGACGACGTCCCGGACGCGGTCGCCGATCGTCCTGTGATGCTCGACGTACACCGCGTTGCCGTCGTCGTCCTGCTCGACGTACGGCGTCCGGTCGAAGTACGAACCCGAGACGGACAGGCCCTCGGGACCGGGCTCGTCGGGGAACGCCCAGCGGACCGGGTGCGTCACCGAGAAGACGAAACGCCCGCCCGGGCGCAGCACCCGGCGGACGTCGCGCAGCACCAGCACCGGATCGGCGACGAAGGGCATGGCCCCGTAGGCCGAGCACACCAGGTCGAACGAGCCGTCCGCGAAGGGCAGGGCGCCCGCGTCGGCCTCCACCAGAGGGACACCGCCGCCGATCCGCAGGGCGTGCTGGAGCTGACGGTGGGAGAGGTCCAGGGCCACCGGGCGGGCGCCCTGGGCGGCCAGCCAGCGTGAGCACTGGGCCGCGCCGGCGCCGATCTCCAGAATGTCCTTGCCCTTGAGGTCCTCGGCCGGGCCGAGGAGTTCGGCCTCCACCTCGTCGAGGCCCTCCGGGCACCAGACGAAGCGGTCGTCGCCGAGGAAGGTGCCGTGCTCGTTCTGGTAGTCGTCCGCGTTCCGGTCCCACCAGCCCCGGTTGGCCCGGGAACTCTCGGTGACTCCGGCGGACCGCCGGGTGGCCTCCGGCTCGGACGATTCGGGCTCTTGGATGATCGGCTCCCTCGTATTAGTGTGCGGGTTCTTCGGCTTAGTGTGCGGGTTCTTCGGCCCGACCTGTCCCCGGCGGCCGTCACCCGTGGGGCGTCATCACGCCCTCGTGGCCTCCTGGGACACGTCTTGTGCCGGGTATGCGGTGATGCGCCCCGGGTGTGCGCCTTCGCGCATTGACCCTGCCCGGCTGCCCCCGTATGCTACAAGTTGCGCTGCGGGCCTGCGCACCTCAGACCTAGCAGGTTGCGCTCGCATCTGTATGTATGTCCCCTCGGTTGTCGAGGCGCCACCGGATCTTCGGGTCCTGGTGTGGCGCTTCCTTGGCTGTCCGGCCTTCTGCAGAGCGAAACGGGCTCCCGGCGCAAGCAGTACCTACGACTCTCTGTCCGTACCGGAGCCCTTTCCCACATGACGAGCAGCACCGAGATCACCGCCACCACTCCGCAGGTTGCGGTCAACGACATCGGTGACGAGGAAGCATTCCTCGCCGCTATCGACGAGACGATCAAGTACTTCAACGATGGTGACATCGTCGACGGCGTCATCGTCAAGGTTGACCGGGACGAGGTTCTCCTCGACATCGGTTACAAGACCGAAGGTGTCATCCCGAGCCGTGAGCTCTCGATCAAGCACGACGTCGACCCGAACGAGGTCGTCAAGGTCGGCGACGAGATCGAAGCCCTTGTTCTCCAGAAGGAGGACAAAGAAGGCCGCCTGATCCTCTCGAAGAAGCGCGCCCAGTACGAGCGCGCCTGGGGCACCATCGAGAAGATCAAGGAAGAGGACGGCATCGTCACCGGTACCGTCATCGAGGTCGTCAAGGGTGGTCTCATCCTCGACATCGGCCTCCGTGGCTTCCTGCCGGCCTCCCTCGTCGAGATGCGTCGAGTCCGCGACCTCCAGCCCTACGTGGGCAAGGAGCTCGAGGCGAAGATCATCGAGCTGGACAAGAACCGCAACAACGTGGTCCTGTCCCGCCGTGCCTGGCTCGAGCAGACCCAGTCCGAGGTGCGCCAGACGTTCCTCACGACCCTGCAGAAGGGTCAGGTCCGCTCCGGCGTCGTCTCCTCGATCGTCAACTTCGGTGCCTTCGTGGACCTGGGTGGCGTCGACGGTCTCGTGCACGTCTCCGAGCTCTCCTGGAAGCACATCGACCACCCCTCCGAGGTTGTCGAGGTCGGCCAGGAAGTCACCGTCGAGGTTCTCGACGTCGACATGGACCGCGAGCGTGTCTCCCTGTCGCTGAAGGCGACGCAGGAAGACCCGTGGCAGCAGTTCGCCCGGACGCACCAGATCGGTCAGGTCGTCCCCGGTAAGGTCACGAAGCTCGTTCCGTTCGGTGCGTTCGTCCGCGTGGACGAGGGCATCGAGGGTCTGGTCCACATCTCCGAGCTGGCCGAGCGCCACGTGGAGATCCCGGAGCAGGTCGTCCAGGTCAACGACGAGATCTTCGTCAAGGTCATCGACATCGACCTTGAGCGTCGCCGGATCTCGCTGTCCCTGAAGCAGGCCAACGAGTCCTTCGGTTCCGACCCGGCCTCGGTCGAGTTCGACCCGACGCTGTACGGCATGGCCGCGTCGTACGACGACCAGGGCAACTACATCTACCCCGAGGGCTTCGACCCCGAGACCAACGACTGGCTCGAGGGCTTCGAATCCCAGCGCGAGGTGTGGGAGAACCAGTACGCCGAGGCGCAGCAGCGCTTCGAGCAGCACCAGGCTCAGGTCATCAAGTCCCGCGAGGCCGACGCTCAGGCGGAGGCCGAGGGCACCAGCACCACGGGTGCGGCTCCGGCCGCCTCCGGCGGTGGCGGCGGCTCGTACTCCTCGGAGTCGGACGACACGTCCGGCGCCCTGGCGTCCGACGAGGCCCTTGCGGCGCTCCGCGAGAAGCTGGCCGGTGGCCAGAGCTGATCGCTGCCGCTGAGGCATAGCAGCCAGTCGAAGGGCCCGCACCCACAAGGTGCGGGCCCTTCGGTCTTGTGCGCCCTGGCTCGTGCGCTCCGGTGGGCCGTCGGCTGCCGTTCTGTGGTGCGACGCAAACGTGTGGGACGCGGCGGCAACCGGCGTGCCGTGACGGGCCCTTGGGCGGCATGCCCGGCAACAGGTGCGCCGGGCATGGGCACTTCACCGCGACCGGCTCGGGCACGCCGGTGCCCGGCGGTAACAGCCCTCCACGCGCGCGTGGTGTCCGTGTGACGGTCATGCGTGAGTCCCACGCGGGGTAAGTCGTACCTGTGAGCGGGTGCCGGGCGGGAATGCCGGTGCTCCGTTTCACGTTGTGCAGTACGAACACGAGGAGGAGCGGTCACAGTGCTTGATCCGCAGGGTTTGTACGCATGGGAGCCGAAAGGCCTGGCCGTCGTCGACATGGCGCTGGCGCAGGAGTCGGCCGGTCTTGTCATGCTCTACCACTTCGACGGATACATCGACGCGGGTGAGACAGGCGACCAGATCGTCGACCGACTGCTCGACACGCTGCCCAACCAAGTGGTGGCCCGCTTCGATCACGACCGGCTCGTGGACTACCGCGCGCGCCGCCCGCTGCTGACGTTCAAGCGCGACCGGTGGACCGACTACGAAGTCCCCACGCTCGATGTGCGGCTCGTCCAGGACGCCACGGGGGCGCCCTTCCTGCTGCTGTCCGGACCCGAGCCGGACGTCGAGTGGGAGCGCTTCGCCGTGGCCGTCCAGCAGATCATCGAGCGCCTCGGTGTCCGCCTGGCGGTGAACTTCCACGGCATCCCCATGGGTGTTCCGCACACGCGCCCCGTGGGCCTCACCCCGCACGGCAACCGCAACGAACTGGTGCCGGGCCACCGCAGCCCCTTCGAGGAGGCACAGGTTCCCGGCAGCGCCGAGGCGCTCGTCGAGTACCGCCTCATGGAGGCCGGCCACGACGTCCTGGGCGTCGCCGCGCACGTCCCGCACTACATCGCCCGCTCTCCGTACCCGGACGCCGCTCTGACCGTTCTGGAGGCCATCACGGCCGCCACCGGTCTGGTCCTGCCCGGCATCGCGCACGCGCTGCGCACGGACGCCCACCGGACCCAGACCGAGATCGACCGTCAGATCCAGGAGGGCGACGAGGACCTCGTCGCCCTCGTCCAGGGCCTTGAGCACCAGTACGACGCGGCTGCCGGCGCCGAGAGCCGGGGCAACATGCTGGCGGAGCCCGTCGAGATCCCGTCCGCCGACGAGATCGGCCTGGAGTTCGAGCGGTTCCTCGCGGAGCGGGAGGGCGAGGGCTGAGCCGCCGACGGCCGACCTGCCAGGGGCCGAGCCTTCGGGGCCGCCCTGTCGCAGCGGCTGTCAGCGGCAGGCCCTAAGCTGCCGGGCATGCTGACAGTGGGCCTGACCGGCGGCATCGGGGCCGGCAAGAGCGAGGTGTCACGACTCCTCGTGGAGCGCGGCGCCGTCCTGATCGACGCGGACCGCATCGCGCGCGAGGTCGTCGCGCCGGGGACCGAGGGCCTCGCGGCGGTCGTCGACGCCTTCGGCACGGAGATCCTCGCCGAGGACGGCGGCCTCGACCGGCCCAGACTGGGCTCGATCGTCTTCGCCGACCCGGAGAAGCTCGCCGTTCTCAACTCGATCGTGCACCCCTTGGTGGGCGTCCGCTCCCGCGCTCTCGAAGCCGCCGCGGCGGACGACGCCGTCGTGATCCACGACGTACCGCTGCTCGCGGAGAACGGCCTCAAGTCGCTGTACGACCTCGTGATCGTCGTCGACGCGAGCCCCGAGACCCAGCTCGACCGGCTGGTCCGGCTGCGCGGCATGACGGAACACGACGCACGCGCGCGCATGGCGGCCCAGGCCACCCGCGAGCAGCGCGTGGAGATCGCGGACGTCGTCATCGACAACGACGTTCCGCTGCGGGAGCTGGAGAAGCGGGTAACGGACGTATGGGCGGAACTCGTACGTAGAGCGCGGGCCGCGCGGGAATAGCGTTGCCGCGGCCTGGCGTTGAACCGCCGTAGTGAGGGAAGGACTCAGCCGTGCCCGAGACCAGCGGATGGACCGGACGTACTCCGGAGACGCATGTCATCGACTTTCGCGCGGCCGAGCGACTGCTCGAAGCCCGCGATCCCCGTGGCGCGGTGAAACTGCTCGACTCCGTGATCGCCGCGCACCCCGAGAACACGGCCGCCCGGCTGCTGCGCGCGCGTGCCTTCTTCGCCGCCGCCCAACTGCGCCCCGCCGAGCTCGAGTTCACGATCGTCCTGGAGCGCGAGCCGGACAACGCCTTCGCGCACTACGCGCTCGCCCGTACCTACGAGCGCCAGCGCCGCCCCGAGCAGGCCAAGCGGCACTTCCGGCTGGCGGCCGCGCTCGACCCGAACCCGCGCTATCTGGAAGCGGCGCGCTTCGACGACTCACCGTCCTGAGCCGTCGGTGGTGGACGGTCGACTCCGATGAGTACACCCGCGCGCGTGAGGTCACGGGCCGTGTTCAGGCGGCCGGTACGGCGGGATGTCGGGGCCCGGCTGGTAGTGCGGGCCCTGTCGGATGTGCCGCAGGATCATGGTCATGTCGACCGTGACGACCAGCCACAGCACGCCGCAGGCAGCCGCCCACCCGGGACGCCCGGCGAGGGCGAACACGGCCGTCCCCGCGATCGCCCAGACCAGCCCCCACACACTGAGCCACAGCCGCGCCCGCAGAGCACTGCGCGCTGTCATGGGCTCACTGCCTGTACGCATCGGGACCACTGCTCCTTTCTGAAACGTACTCTTCGCGCCGGACGTTGACCAAGGGCCGTGGGCCGGACCGACGGACCGCCGGCCCACCGAGACGACAAGGGAGAACCACACCGTGCTGCCGGACGCCGACGACCTCCCCGAGATCCTGCTCGACCTGGCCGTGCCCCATGAGGACATCAACGAACTGGTCGCACTGCGGAGCCTGTTGGCCCGTGACTCCGCCGCGATGGGACTCCTGGAGGAGTGCGTCGAGGGGCTGGCCCGGAACATGGGAGAGATCGGCGGGGCGGCGCCCTGGCCCGACGACCGGATCGCGGAGCTGTTCACCGGGCGGGCGGACGGGGCGTCGGCCGCCCTGGGCCGGTACTTCGCCGTGTACGTGTACGTCGCGGCGCTTCCCCGCGTACGCGCCCATCACCATGCCCTGGGAATCCCGCCCGAGGTGTCCCGCCGGACGCTCGCCGACGTCGGGCGGAACATGGCGTCGCACCGCAGAAGACACGGCCAGGGCGGTGTCCAGGCCCCGTGGTGGCTCGCTCTGCACTTTCACGGGGAGCTGTTCCAGCTGGGGCGGCTGCAGTTCCAGCGGGTGCGTGCGGAAGAGCATGCGGCGGGGCCGCTCTCCACCACCGGCCTGGCCTCGGACGCCGACGCCATGTGTCTCAGTTTGCACATCCCCGACTTCCACGGACCGCTGTCCCCGGCCGCCTGCGACCGGTCCCTGGCACTGGCCCCGGACTTCTTCGCACGGCACTTTCCGGGCGAGCGGTACACGGCCGGGGTCTGTCACTCCTGGCTGCTGGATCCGCAGCTGAAGCGGTATCTGGGTGCGGACTCCAACATCGTCCGCTTCCAGGAACGCTTCCGGATCGCACCGGAGGCGGGAGAACCGGCCGACACGCAACCGGTCCAGTTCGTGTTCGGGAACCCGGACCTCCCGGTCGCCGAACTGCCCCGGCGGACCACGGTGGAACGGGCTGTCGGGGACCATCTGCGGGCGGGCGGCCACTGGTACATCGGGCACGGATGGTTCCCGCTCCCACCGGTTTGACTCGAACGGGTGAACAGGCGGAGGGCGGGAACGCCCGTGCGGCTGCGGGCCGTTGTGCGGGCATGCGACTCGAAATGCGTGAAGGACATGAGGGCACGGGACCTGGTGCGATCACCCCGGACGGCTGCGCGGTCGAGCTCTACTCGCGGCTGCCGATCGGGGACGAGCCGGACATCATCGCCGCGTCGGCGCCGGGAGGCGCGCACATCCTGGAGCTGGGCAGTGGCGTCGGACGGATGACCCGCCCGCTCCTGGGGCGCGGTTTCACGGTCACGGCGGTCGACGAGTCGGCCGAGATGCTGGAGCGCGTCAGGGGAGCGCGCACGATATGCGGCCCGATCGAGGATCTCGATCTGGGTGAGAAGTTCGACGTGGTGATGCTCGCGTCGTTCCTCGTCCACGCCGGGGACGCCGAGGTGCGGCGGGGGCTGCTGCGCACCTGTGCCCGCCATCTCGCGGAGGGCGGCCAGGTGCTGATCCAGCGGGAGGGCGCGGACTACCACACGAACCTGCCCCGCGAGCGGGTCGGCCCGAGTGGTTCCACGATCCGGATCGTGTCGTCCGAGCCTGTCGGGGACGGTGTCAACTCGGTGCGCGCGGAGTACGAGTTCCCGGACGCGGTGTGGACCCAGACCTTCCTGGCCCGGCCGTTGACACCGGAGCAGTTCGAGGAGGCGCTGGGGGAGGCGGGGCTGCGAGTCGACCGGTATCTGACGGAGGACGGGGTCTGGGTGAGAGCGGTCAGTGGGTAGGGGAAGGGTGTAGCGCACCGGGATACATGACGCAGGGGGTTCTGAGGATGAGCGGCACAGTGGCGGCGGTCAGCAGCAACGGCGGGTACTCGTTCAGCAAACCGAACAGGGACAGCGTCCGACTGCTGGCCGGGCTGGGCGTGGAGGGCGACGTGCACGCCGGCACGACCGTCAAGCATCGATCGCGGATGGCGGCGGACCCCACGCTGCCGAATCTGCGCCAGGTCCACCTGATACACGAGGAGCTCTTCGCCGAGGTCGGTGAGGAGGGGTTCGAGGTGGCCCCCGGACAACTCGGCGAGAACATCACCACCCGGGGGGTCGATCTGCTCGCGCTTCCGGTCGGCACCCTGCTGCACATAGGTGACGACGTGGTGCTGACGGTGACCGGCCTGCGCAACCCCTGTCTGCAGATCGACCACTTCGAGGGCGGACTGCTGAAACGGATGGTCGGACGGGACGCCACCGGCAACGTCGTCCGCAAGGCCGGAATCATGAGCATCGTGACGGAAGGAGGCGAGGTGCGCCCCGGAGACACCATCAAGGTCGAGCTTCCCATCGGGCCGCACCAGGCTCTGCGCCCGGTCTGAGAAATCCCGCCGGGTGGCGATGAGTTCTGGGCCGGCGGGTGGTCTATCTCTGTGACAGCGACGCGAACCGCTTCACACAGGAGACTCCATGTCCGAGACCACCGCTCCCGTCACTCCCCTCACCGCCGACGCCTCCACCACACAGGTCGCCTCCGGCAAGTCCGTGTCCGCCCGTGGGCGGCGTGCCTGGATCGCGCTGCGGGCGCTTCAGGTGGTGCTGGCACTCTTCTACGGGTTCGCGAGCGCGCTGCCCAAGCTGATCGCGCACCCGTCGGCCGTCGAGTCCTTCGACAGGATGGGCTGGGGCAACCCCGGGATGTACACCATCGGACTGCTCGAACTGGCCGGAGCCGTCGCGCTGTTGATCCCGATGCTGCAGTCGGTGGCCGCGATGGCACTGAGTGCGCTGATGGTGGGCGCGTTCGTCGTGCAGGTCGCTGTCTTCGACGGGCAGTACGCGGCGACGCCCCTGATCCTCATCGTCCCGCTCACCCTCATCGCCTGGGCCCGCCGAGGACACAACGCGGACCTGCTCCGGCTGGTGCGGCGACGGGTGTGAGCTGCCGGCGTACGGCGGGGGGCGTTCGGCGGGTCGCGGGGGACCCTGCTGGACGCCGCCGCCGCGTCTCGGGCCCCGGCCCTGCGGGGTCACGTCCGTGAGGGCTCCGCGAGGACAGGGGAGCTCACCGGCTCCTACGAGTCCTCGTCGGGGCCGGTGAGGCCTCGGAGGCGATCCATCTCTCGGCGGTCACGCTTCGTCGGGCGGCCCGTGCCGCGGTCACGGATGCCCGCGGGGGCGACCGCCTCGCGGGGTGGCGGCGGAGGGCTGTTGTCGACGTAGCACTCGACTGCCACCGGTGCTCCGACCCGCTTGCGGATCAGACGCTTCACCACGACGATCCGCTCGTGACCGGCATGGCGGTAGCGGACCTCGTCGCCGACTCGGACGGCGTACGCGGGCTTCACGCGCTCGCCGTTGACGCGTACGTGGCCGCCTCGACAGGCGGTCGCGCCCATGGAACGGGTCTTCACGAGACGTACGGACCAGATCCAGCTGTCGATACGGACGCTCTCACCGCTCGCCGGACGGGCGGCGTCGGCCGCGGCCACCGCGGGGGAGGCCGGTGCGGTACCCGTCACGGCGCCGTCCTGGGTGCCCTCTTCGGTGGGCGCGCGACCTTCGGTGTCCGGGTCCTCGGGAGCCCTGCCAGATGCCATGCCCTCGACTTTAGTACTCCGGTTCATCGCCCCGGGCCGGACGGACCGGACGGGTTTTCCGGTCCCTGGCGGCACCCGTGCTGCGCCGCTGTAGCCCAGCCGATCTACCGTGGACCCATGGACACCAGCCTGTCGGGGCTCGACGAGCGGATCGTCGGGTGCCGGACCTGCCCTCGGCTGGTCGCCTGGCGGGAGGAGGTCGCCCGTACCAAGCGGGCCGGCTTCGCGGACTGGGACTACTGGGGGCGGCCGGTGCCGGGGTTCGGGCCGGCGGACGCCCGGCTGCTGATCGTCGGGCTGGCGCCCGCCGCCCACGGCGGGAACCGCACCGGCCGGATGTTCACCGGGGACCGCTCCGGAGACGTGCTGTACGCGGCGCTGCACGAGGTCGGGCTCGCCTCGCAGGCCGGTTCGGTGAGCGTCGACGACGGGCTCGAACTGTACGGCGTACGCATCACCTCGCCCGTGCACTGCGCCCCGCCCGCCAACAAGCCGACGCCCGAGGAGCGGGACGCGTGCCGGCCGTGGCTGGTGCGCGAACTGGAGTTGCTCCGGCCGACCCTGCGGGCCGTGGTGGTGCTCGGGGCGTTCGGCTGGCAGGCGGCGCTGCCCGCCCTCGACGCGGCCGGTTGGAGCGTGCCGCGTCCGCGCCCCGCCTTCGGACACGGGGCGCGGGTCACACTCGGCGGCGGACCGCGCCTCTTCGGCTGCTTCCACGTCAGCCAGCGCAACACCTTCACCGGCCGCCTCACACCCGAGATGCTCCGGGATGTGCTGCGGGACGCGGCGAGCGCGGCCGGCCTCCCGCACGAGCGGTGAGAGCGACCGCGCCGGCCCGGGCACCCGCGCGAAATTCACGCGACCGGACCGGCGTACGCACGTTACGTTGCCCTGATGGGCCTGTATCCGGAGATCGAACCGTACGACCACGGCATGCTCGACGTCGGGGACGGCAACCGAGTCTACTGGGAGGTCTGCGGCAACCCACGGGGCAAACCGGCGGTGTTCCTGCACGGTGGGCCGGGGTCCGGAGCGAGCGCGTTCTCCCGGCGGTACTTCGATCCGGCCGCGTACCGGATCGTGCTGCTCGATCAGCGGGGCGCCGGGCGTTCGACGCCGCACGCGAGCGCGTACGACACCGATATGAGCGTCAACACGACGGACCACATCCTGGCCGATCTGGAACTGCTGCGGCGGCACCTGGGGATCGAGCGGTGGCTGGTGTGGGGGGTGTCGTGGGGATCGGTGCTCGGGCTGCGGTACGCGCAGACCCACCCGGAGGTCGTGTCCGAACTGGTGCTCACCGCTGTCGCCACCGGCTCCGACGCCGAAGTGGCCCTGCTGACCAGAGGACTTGGGCAACTGTTCCCCGAGGGGTTCGAGAAGTTCCGCGCCGGGGTGCCCGAGGACGAGCGGGACGGGAACCTGGCCGCCGCGTACAACCGGCTGCTGGAGTCGCCCGATCCCGAGGTACGAGAGCGGGCCGCGCGGGCGTGGACGGACTGGGAGACGGCCATGATCCCGGCGCCGCCCCGTTCCGTACCGCGCTACGAGGACCCCGTGTTCCGCATGGGCTTCGCCCGGACCGTCACCCACTTCTGGGGCAACGACCACTTCCTGGGCGAGGGCAGCGAGGGCGCGCACGGCGTCGTACTGCGCGACGCGCACCTGCTCAAGAACATCCCCGGCACTCTCGTCCAGGGCAGCCTCGACCCCGGGAACCTGCTGGGCACGGTGTGGCGGCTCCATCACGCCTGGCCCGGCAGTGAGTTGATCGTCGTCGACGAGGTGGGGCACAACGCGGGGGCGCCCGGCATGGTGGACGAGCTGGTGGCGGCCACGGACCGGTACGCCGCCCGCGGCTGAACCGGGGGCCGACTGTCGCTGTCGGCTAGCGACCGCGTCGGGTCCGGTCCCGGGTGCGCTCGCCCGAGGACTGGACGAACTGGAGTTCCAGCGTGGCCGGGGGAGGGGCGATTCCCGGGCCGCCCGCCTCCGCCCACCGGAGTATCTCGTCGGTGCAGTCGTCGCCCATCGACCAGCCGATCCACACGGCTTTGCCGCCACGACCCCGGCCCTCGCCGGACGGTTGTACGACGATGACGTTGGCCTGGTCGCAGGGGCCGAGGCAGTCCGTCGTACGGACCGCGAGGCGTCCGGCGGAGGCGGCGGCCGCAGCACGCAGCCGGTCCAGCTGCCAGTCGTGGTCGTAACCGGGGTACTTGCGCGAGTCGCCGCAACAGCAGCCACGGCAGACGACCAGTGTGCAGGGGCGGGTGCGGGCGGCGCCGATCACCGTACGGGCGCTCACAGGTCGCCTTCCGTTCCGAAGAGGTGCCGTACCGTCGAGCGGTGGTTGGCCTGGACGTGGGTCAGGGCGTGGGCGCGGGCCCGCGCCGGGTCGCCGGACGCGATCGCGTCGTACAACTCGCGGTGTTCGGCGAGGAGATGGGGCCACTCCTCGTTGCGGCGGGTGAGCCAGCGCAGCCGGCCGTCGACCGGCTCCATGACCGAGATCAGCAGGCTGTTGCCGGCCGTGGCCAGGATGCGGTCGTGGAAGCGGGTGTTGACGTCGGTGATGGTCTCGGCGTCGTCCGCCGCCGTCGCCGCGGCGGCCCGGTCGAGGAGTTCCGCCAGTTCCGCCAGGTCCACCGGGGTCGCGCGGGTCGCGGCGAGGCCGGACGCGTAGACCTCCAAGGCCTCGCGCAGTTCGAAGAGTTCGGCCACGTCGGTCCGGGTGAGACGGCGTACGACCGTGCGCCGCGGGGTCTCGAAGAAGACGAAACCCTCGGCGACCAGGGCCCGGATCGCCTCGCGGACGGGGACCCGGGAGACCCCGAAACGTTCGGCCAGTTCCCGTTCGACGAGCCGGTCCCCGGGCCCGAGCCGGCCCGCGATGATCTCCTCCCGCAGGGCCGCCAGGACCCGCTCGCGCACCGCTCCGAGCGGTTCGATCTTCGTCATGGGCCCATCTTCGCCGACCTGGGGGTGATTTACGGAGCCGTAACGGAGCGGATACCGGACCGGACTCTTGACGGAGGGACCATGGCGGCAGTTTGGTATACCAAACCGGCCCGCCTTTCGCTCCTTCATCCCCCCACCCCCGTCTGCCTCGTCCCCTCGCCCCTGGAGTCACCGTGTCCCTAGCCGACCGCGCCGAAGTCACCGGTACCCCAGCCTTCGTCCCCGACCCCCGGCTCACCAACGAGGACCTCGCGCCCGCGGGCAAGCGCAACTGGAAGGTCTTCGACCTCTTCGCGATGTGGATGTCGGACGTCCACAACCTCGGCAACTACACGTTCGCGGCGGGCCTGTTGGTCCTCGGCATGAACGTCTGGCAGATCTTCACCTCCCTCCTCGTCGGCTTTGTGATCATTTACGTCGGCATGAACTGGATGGGGAGGATCGGCCAGCGGCACGGCGTTCCGTTCCCCGTCATCAGCCGGATCAGCTTCGGCGTCTGGGGCGCCAACATCCCCGCGCTGATCAGGGCCGTCATCGCCATCATGTGGTACGGCATCCAGACCTACCTGGCCTCCGTCGCCGTCAACGTCATGCTCCTCGCTGCCTGGCCGGGGCTCGAATCATGGACACACAGCTCGTTCCTCGGGCTCGACGCGCTCGGCTGGCTCTCCTTCGTCTCGCTGTGGCTGATCCAGGCGCTGATCATCAGCCAGGGGATGGAGTCCGTACGGAAGTTCCAGGACTTCTGCGGTCCGGCCATCTGGCTGGTCATGATCGCGCTCGCTGTCTGGGTCCTCTCCAAGGCGGGCTGGACCATCTCGCTCACCTCCACCCCGCACCCGGTCTCCGTCGGCGAGCAGTGGCGGCAGTGGTTCGGCGCGATCGGGCTGATCATCGCCACGTACGGCACGCTGATGCTCAACTTCTGCGACTTCTCCCGCTTCGCGCCCGACTACAAGACCGTCAAGCGCGGCAACTTCTGGGGACTGCCCTTCAACTCGACCGCCTTCGTGATCGTTTCGGTCATCGTCACGGCCGGCTCCATCGAGGTGTTCGGCGAGGCCATCACCGACCCCGCGGAGCTGGTCGCCAAGGTCGGCAACACCTGGGTGCTCGTACTGGCGGCCCTGACCTTCGCCGTCGCCACCATGGGCGTCAACATCGTCGCCAACTTCGTCTCACCCGCGTACGACCTGGCCAACGTCTGGCCACAGAGGATCAGCTTCAGGATCGGCGGCATGATCAGCACGGTGGCCGCGCTGGTGGTGACCCCGTGGAACCTCTTCTCCAACCCCACGGTCGTCCAGTACTTCCTCGGCGGTCTCGGCGCCTTCCTGGGACCGCTGTTCGGCGTGATCATGCTCGACTACTTCTGGGTCAAGAAGGGCCGCATCGACGTCGACGAACTCTTCAACGGCGAGCCCGGTTCGCGCTATTACTACCGCAAGGGCGTCAACCCCAAAGCCCTGTGGGCCTTCCTGCCCGCGGCCGGTGTCGCGGCGGTCCTCGCCCTGGTGAAGGACTTCCATGATGTGGCCCCGTACTCGTGGTTCATCGGCACGGCGCTGGCGGCGGGGCTGTACGCGCTCCTGTGCCGGGACGAGCGGGCCGAGTCGCCTGCCGTCGAGGCGTCGTCCGCTTCCGCTTGCGCTTCTGCGGCGGGCTGAGCGTGCGGATCGTCGTCACCAACTGCAATACGACGCGGACGATGACCGAGGAGATCGTACGAGGTGCCCGGGCCGCCGCAGGCCCGGGCACCACCGTGCACGGTCTCACCCCCGCGTGGGGCCCCGGGTCGGCGGAGGGCTGGCTCGACAGCTATCTCTCGGCCGCCGCCGTCCTCGACACCCTGCGGACGTACGAGGGTCCCTGCGACGCCGTCGTCATGGCCGGGTTCGGTGAGCACGGGCGGGAGGGTGTACGGGAGTTGATGGACGTACCCGTCGTCGACATCACCGAGGCCGCGGCGCACCTCGCGTGTCTGCTCGGGCGGCGCTACGGGGTCGTCACCACCCTCGAACGCTCGTGCGGCCAGATCGAGGACAGCCTCGACATCGCCGGCGTCGGACGGAACTGCGCAGCCGTCGTCGGAACCGGCCTCGGCGTCCTCGAACTCGGCGACGACCGGCGCACCGAGGAGGCGTTCCTCGCGGCGGCCGAGCGGGCGGTGGCGGTGGGGGCCGAGGTACTGGTCCTGGGCTGCGCGGGGATGACCGGTCTGCAGCGGGCGGTGGGGGAGAAGCTGGGGCTGCCCGTGGTCGACGGGGTGGGTGCGGCGGTCAAGCTGGTGGAGTCACTGGTCGCTCTGGGGCTGACGACGAGCCGGGCGGGGAGCTATGCGAAGCCGTTGCCCAAGAGCCGGAGGTGGGGACGACCGGCGGAGTGAGGTCCGGCTCATGAGCGGGAACTCCGGGGCGCAGGTGGGTTGGTCTCGGGGCGGCTCGGGGGTGATGTGCGGGGGCACGGGACGGCGGTGACCGCGTGCTCCGGGGCTGGGGGCTGGGGGCTTGTGGGTTGGGGTTGGGTTTGGGCCCACGACGGTCACCGACCGGAAAGCAGCAGGTGTCGTACGCCCTCGGCCCGGTCCGCAACGCACGGTAGTGAGTCCGGGCCCGCCGCGACTATGCGAGGTTCGGCTGCCAGACATACCGCACGTCCGGTTCCCGCTCCTCGTTCTCCCTGCCGTCCGTGTGCTCGACGGCGACGAAGCCGTGGCGCTCGTAGAAGCGGTGGGCGGGCTTGTTGACCTGGAAGGTCCACAGGGTCAGTCCGCCCGGGCTGCGTTCCTTCGCGAGGGCGACGAAGAGGTCACCGATGCCGTGCCCGCGCCAGCCGGGGAGCAGATACAGCTGGGACACCTCGTCTCCGGCGAGCACCATCACGCCGACCGTCCCGTCCCCGGCCGACGCCTCCGCGACCCAGGTCTCGCGGTGCGGCACCACCACGTCCCGGAAGTAGTCGCGGACCTCGTCGTCGGACCGCGGCCAGGCGACGGTGGGCAGGGCGGCGGTTCTGGACCGCAGCAGCACGTCGGCCGCGGCACCGGCGTCGTCGGCCGTCGCGCGGCGGAGGGTGATCTTCGGAGCGGGGGCTGCGTGGGTCACGGGGGCGGAGCCTGCCATACGCGCCGTACCGAACGCACCTGGATTTACGGGACGGCGGCCGTCGCCGTGATCTCCACCAGCTGTCCGGTGTAACCGAGGCAGGCCACCCCGAGCAGAGTCGACGAATGCGGTCCGGTGGACAGGCCGGACGCCTCGACGACCTCCCAGACGGCGCCCAGTACCCCCGGCTCGCCGCTCACGACGTACACATCGGTCGCCAGGACATGCGAGAAGTCGCTGCCCACCGCCCGGAGTTGTTCGCCCAGATTGGCGATCACCTGCTCCGCCTGCCGCACCGGATCACCCACCCCGACAATCCGCCCCTCCGCGTCCAGCGGCACGGAACCGGCGAGAAACGCGATACGTGTGCCCGCCTCGACGACGGACGCATGGGAGTACGTGGGCGGCGGGAACAGACCGGGGACGGTGACGCGCTTGACCATGGCGGGCTCCTGCAGAGGTGAGTGGTGGGACGGCGGACGGAGAACGGAGAACGGAGAGAGCGGACGCGAGGGGCGCCCGCAGGGCAACCTGCCGATCATGCGGAATGCCGGGTGTCGGGCGCACCCGGATTTTCGTCGAGTGCACGCTGGGGTGGTCGTACGGCGGCTGACGTCCGGTCCGTCCGTCGCGGGTAGGCGCGGGTGGGGTGTCAGTCGCGGCGCGAGTGGGACGACCGGCCGTACAGGCCTGTCAGTCGCCAGCCGTCGTCTCGCGCCACCTGCTCGAAGGCCTCGATCCTCCGCGCGAGACCCTCCGGGGCGCCGATGTCGCACCACCGGCCCGCGAGCGCCTCGGCCCACTCCTCCTCCCCTCTCACCAACGGCAGCCCGCGCACGGCGAGATGCAGCGAGAGTGTCGAGAGTGCGTAGTGACGGACGGCGTTCAGCTCGTCGCGGGTACGGGCGTACCGCTCGGTCTCCCGCAGCCGCAGCCGGCCGTCGGCGGAACCGGCGACGAGCAGCGGGACCGCCGCTTCGGGCGCGTTCGCCTCCGGATCCGCCACCAGGAACGTCAACTGGCCCTCGGTCTCCCTGACTTCGTACCGGGGCAGGTACGACAGCCGGGCGAGCCCGAGCGCGCGCTTCCACGACGTCACCCACAGGCCCCGGTTGAGGTAGTAGCGAACGCTCCGCTGCCAGGTCCAGCACGTGTCGAGCCGGAAGCCGTGCAGGCCCTCGGCGCGGCACGCCTCGTACACCGTGTCCAGCGTCGACGAGGCGAGGCCGCGTCGACGGGCGACGGGATGGACGTACAGGGACGAGACGCGCAGCGAGCCCACGCCGCTCGGCCAGGTGTCCACGGCGACGGTCCCGAGCGGTCCCCTCGGCCGCCCGCCTCCAGTGTCCTCGCTGGGGTCCCGGATCCAGTACCTCCTGCAGTAGTCGTCGTTGTGCGTGTACGCCCGCCCGGTCGCCCCCAGCCGAAGGCGCAACCGCTTCTCGTGCGAGGCCGTGAGCGAGTCCGGGTCGGCGCACTCGCCGAGGGCGCCCTCGGCGAGTGAGGCCAGGTCCCACAGGTCGAACCGGTGTCCTTCGGCGGCCCCGACCGGGCGCAGGCCGGGGCACGCCGCCAGACGTTCGTGCACGCGCAGGGCGAGATCATCTTCCATGGCCGGAGCGTAGGGACGTGAGCGGGGCGCATGTCCGGCCCGGGAGGGGATCTCACCTGGGGATTCACCTTCGCGGTGGACCCGCTCATTGGTCGCGCGTTTGCCTCTCGCACTCCTGTTCAAGTGGCGGGTACGCCTCGGCGATGGCCGCACAGATCCGTCGCCGGAGCAGTTCCGCGGCCTCGGCCCGGCCGGAGTCCCGCTCGCCTCCCGGCAGACCGTCCAGAAGCCCGTCGTAGTGGCTCATCAGGTGCCGTAGGTAGTCGACCTTCCAGGGGGCGAGAGAGGCGCGATGGGCGCGGCCCGTGTCCTGCGCGGAGTCGTCGTCGGTCAGCTCGATCCGGCAGCCGGCCGCCGCCTCCCGTCGTGCCCGGTGTTCCACCGCCCGCAGGGCGAGTTTGCCCGGATCCAGACGCGGTACCTCGATCGGCTCGGTCCTGACGCGCTCCAGGACCTCCAGACGTCGGCGACGTACCGCGTTGCGCACCGCCTCCGATCGACGCGCCGAGAACGCCGCCACCCTCCGGAACTCGTCGGTCCGCTCGGCCGCCTCGACCCGCTCGACGCGATACAGCCGGACCTGCGGCGCCGCCCTCAGCCGCGGATTGACGCTGAGTCGGTCCGGTGTCCCGAGCAGCCGGTGCACCATCCCGCCGGTCCACCCGCGGGCCCGCAGTCCCGCCAGGGAGACGTACCGCTGCCCGTCCTCCTCGTAGCCTTCACCGCTCTGTGGGCTTTCCTGCTCCCGACTGTCCTCGTAGCCCCGATCGCTGGCATGGCAATCCATGACTACCTCCCCCGTAGCTCGGTCGTGACGCTCTGTGACG
The DNA here is from genome assembly GCF_033795085.1 of Streptomyces sp. AK08-02. Taxonomy (NCBI): domain Bacteria; kingdom Bacillati; phylum Actinomycetota; class Actinomycetes; order Kitasatosporales; family Streptomycetaceae; genus Streptomyces; species Streptomyces sp. AK08-02. Next base: position 60,312 of record NZ_JARAZV010000017.1, on the reverse strand, counting down.
ACACCTCCCATTGAAGCGCCCACCACTGACAATCACCCGAGCCGCCCTGGAGCCAGGAGTCGAACGGTGCGCTCTCAGGCGGTCAGGACGAGACCGAGCCCGTCGCCGACCGTGCCCTCAACGACCCTCAGAAGGGCTCTGAGCTGCGGGGGGGGGTGCCCCAATCCGCGACCCAGCCCCGGTGAGCGCGGTGCCGGCAGGTCGATCAGGTCGCTGACACCGGCCACCTTCTGCAGGGTCCGGGCCAGTGACGCCAGCGTCTGGCGGACCGCCGCGATCTCCGACCGCAGGGCGTCCGCGTGTTCCCAGGCCCGTTCGTACGCGACCGGGTCCACATCCGTGGGCCGGCTCGACTCGTACGCGGTCAGGCGGGGATGCCAGGACGCGAGCAGGGGGCGCAGGACGCGGTTGAGGACCGTGACGGCCAGGACGCCGAAGCTGACGTGGCCGGGAGCGAGCGGCGGGGCGATGTCGGGGCCGTAACGGCGCAGGATCTCGCGGGTGGTGCCGAAGAAGGTGTACAGGGAGGAGAGCGCCTCGCGCAGGAATCCCTCATCGCGGTCGAGTTCCTCGACGGACACCCTGGTGACCAGCTCCAGGTACAGCTCCCAGGCCGCGCTGCGCTCCGCGTCGGCCGGAACCCAGGTACCCGAGATCTCGCCGACGAAGGGAATCGCCAGCGTGGCCGTTATCTGCGACGGACCCCTCGGTCCGCGCCGCCTGCGTCTCATGATCGCCCTCCCCGCGCTCACAGTAGGGTAATCCGTCGTGTGGGATGTCTTCCTCAGTTACAGCCGCGGCGATGTGGACCGGGTGCGTCCGCTTGTCCGGGCGCTGTCGGACGGCGGACTCTCCGTGTTCACCGACGAGACCGGAGTCGCGTCCTTCGCCGGCATCAGCGACACGATCCGGCGTGAACTGGCCCGTTCGAAGGCCCTCCTGGCCTACTACTCCGCCGGTTACCCGGAACGCGAGGCCTGTCAGTGGGAGCTGACGACCGCCTATCTCGCGGGACTCGGTGAGGGTGATCCACGCCGACGCGTCATGGTCGTCAACCCGGAGCACGGGAACGGTCACATCCACCCCGTCGAACTGCGGGACGCCCGGCACGCCTCCGCCGACGACCTGGACACCCTCACGACCGACGTGCGCGAACATGTCGGCCGGCTCGACGGGCCGATGCCCGTCAGGGAGTACGGCGCCGTGCGCCGTACTCGGGGAACGCCCCAACCGTTCCCCGAGTTCCTCGGCCGGCTCCCCGAGTTGTGGCAGGTGCACTCCGCACTGCACGCCCACTCCGCACCCCTGGTCACCGGCCGCGCCGCCGCACACGCCGTGCAGATCCGAGGCATGGCGGGCATCGGCAAGACCCGGCTCGCACAGGAGTACGCGCTGCGCTTCGAGGCGGCGTACCCAGGCGGCGTGTACTGGCTGAGCGGTGAGTCGTACGAGGAGTACGAGGAACGGTTCGACGAGTACGCGGCGCACACGGGGTCCGCGGCGCACCCCGGGAACACGGAGCCGGGACACGTCGGGACCACCGGCGAACCGTTCCTGTGGATCGTCGACGGGATGCCCGACGCGCGGCTCTCCGGCCGCGAGCTCGCCCGCCTCGCCGCACCCCGCCCGGGCGGTCACACCTTGTTCACGCTGCGCAGCCGGGCGTACGACGGACTGGGCACTTCCGTCGACCTGGGACCCCTCGACGCGGCACGCGCGCGTGTGCTTGTCGGCGACGACGTGCTCGCACAGGCGGTCGGTGGGCACCCGGGGGCATTGGATCTCCTCGGCCGGGCGGTTCGCGCCGGTCATCGCCCCGCGTCTCTCTACGACGGGCTGCATGGACCGGGCGCGTCCCCCCTCGACACGCTCGCAGACAGCGAGAGCGGAAACGGGATCGCGCACGTGACCGCGTCACTCGTCCGGGACGTCGACACCCCGGACGCGGCCGACGTACTGCGCTGCGCGGCGGCCCTGCACCCGTTGCCGCTGGGTGTCGACGACGTGGCGGCCGTGCTGGCCGCGACCGACGCCGTCCCGCACGTGGTGGCCCACCGGCGTGCCGCGACGGGCATCGCCGAACTGCGCGTACGCAGCCTGCTGAGCCCCCTCCCCGAGGACCGCTGGCAGCCGCATCCCGTAGTCCTGCACGCCTGGCGCCACCACGACCCCGCCCCCGCCCGCGCCGAGGCCCTGCGGCGCGCGGCCCTGCGCACCCTGTGCGGTCGGCGCGGCCCGGTTACGCTGGCCCTTCCCGGAAGCCGGAGGGAGGTCCCCATGGCGGTACCCAGCGAGTCGGAGCGGATGGCGGCCTTCGACATCCAGATCGAACTGGTCACCCGTATCGGCGTGCAGGAGCTGGCGCCCGGCACAGGCAGTCTGCGCGAGGCACTGACGTCCCTGAAATCGCTGATCGACTTCACGCGCGGCACGCTGCACACGTACAACATCGGTCTGCAGCCGGGTTCGACGGCCGGCGCCGTGACGGTGCAGAGTCTGGCGTACGCCCTGATCAACGACACGATCCGGCCCTTCACGACCACCTGGCATCCCCGGCTCGCCGCGCACGAGACCGGCCGCCCGGCCGCTGTGGCCCCCCTCGACCACGAGGCGGCCTGGTCGCAGGCGTCCGCGATGCGCGCGGAACTCACCGCGCTGCGCGAGCCGTTGGTACGCATCGCCGCGGGGTTCGGTGGAATCTCGGGGGCGGACTTCGGAGTTCCCGCCGCAGGCTAGGGGCGTACGGAGGCGGTCAGGCCGCGAGTAGCTGTGCCGACGGACGGTTTCGTCCTCTCCCCGCCCTTGTCCTTGCGTTCATAAAGAACGCGGGTTTCCCGCAGACCGTCACATCCCCGAAATACTTGCGTCCCATCTCCTCCACCACCCCGATCTACGCTGAAACCACAGCCCGGCCGACGTCGCCCGAAGGCATCGCACCCCCAGCCCTCGCCCGACAGGAGCTCTGTGTCACGCCCCAGCAGCACGCGTCCGCGTTTCGCCCTGCCGCCCTGGCTCGCCCACACCCTGCGCGCCCAGCGCGGACCCGTGCCCTGGAACGCGGTCCTCCGGGGTGCGCTGGCCGCCGGGCCGTTGCTGCTGGCCGGTGTGCTGGCCGGCCGTACCTCCCTCGGTGTCGTCGCCGCGCTCGGTGCCATGCTCGCCGGGATCAACGACCGGCCGGGCAGTCGGCGTTCCGCCGTCAGGCGGCTCGGCGTACCCGCGTCGGCAGGGGCTCTCGGGCTGGTCGTCGGGACCTACGCCGGACAGCAGTTCGGAGCTGTGCCGCTGACCCTTCTCCTCACCGGCCTCGGGCTCTTCGCCGGCGGGATCAGCGCCATCGGGCCCGTCGCCTCCGGCGCCGGTACACAACTGCTCGTCGCCGCCGCCATCGGGGCCGGGATGCCGCTGCCCGAGCCCGGCTGGGAACGGGCGCTGTTCTTCGTCGCCGGTGCCGGCTGGCTGCTCACCCTGCGGCTCGCGCTGCCCACCCCCGGCTCCGGCGCCGGTGACTTCCGCTTCGACGGGGAGCGCGCCGCTGTCGCCGCCGTGTACGACGCTGTCGCCCATCTGCTCGACGCCGCCGGTACGGACGAGGCCGGCACCCGGCGCGTCGCCCTCACCGCCGCGCTCGACCACGCCCAGGACGCCCTCGGCGGACCCCGGATCCGCCAGTACGCCAGTTCCGCGGACGAGCGACGGCTGCGCACCCAGTACGCCGCCGCGCTGCCCCTCGCCGAGGCCGCGACCGCCCTCGCCTGGACCGGGGACGCCCTCCACGCGCGCGTGGCGGAAGGGCCCCGCCGGCTCGCCGCCGCCGTACGGACCAACACGCACACCGGACCGCTGCCCGCCCCGGCCCGCTCCGCACCGGGGCTGCGCGCCCTCGACGACGCGCTGCTGCAGGCCGCCGACGCGTTCGACCGGGGTGGCGACACACACGACCTGCACACCCGGCGCCGTGGCGTCACGGCCCTGCTGCGCACGGCTGTCGACTCCGGTGGGCGCGAGTACGGGCTGCGGGTGGCGCTCTGTTTCGGCGCCGGTGCGGCCGTCGCGCAGGCCACGCACCATGCCCATTGGTACTGGATTCCGGCCACCGCCGTCTTCCTCGTCAAGCCCGACCTCGGGCCGCTCGTCTCGCGTGTCCTGTGCCGGGCGGCGGGGACGGTCCTCGGGGCTGTCGTCTTCGCCGGGTTCGCCGCAGTCCTGCCCCGGCCCGAGGGGCTCGTCGCGCTCGTCGCCGTGAGCGGTGCGCTGATCCCGGTCGCCACCCGGCACTTCGCCGCCCAGACCGCCGTCGTCACGGTGCTCGTGCTCGCCCTGGTGATGGTGGGAGGTGAGCCCCAGGCGTCGTGGAACCGGATCCTGGAGACCCTGGTCGCCTGTGCCCTCGTACTCATCGTCGGGCATCTGCCCATGCCCGGGCAGCGGGGCGGGGGCGTTCGGGCGCGGCTGACGCGGGCCGCCGAGGCCGCGCAGGACTATCTCCAGCATGTGATGAGCGGTTCGGACGACCGGCACGCGCGCTGGATGCTGCGGCGTGAGGCGTATCGCGCGCTCGCCGAGGCCCGTACCGCCATCGCGCACTCCGCTGCCGAACTGCCCGCGCTGGCCCGGCACACCGAGGGCACGGGGGAGGTCGCCGCCACCCTCGAACGAATCGTCGACACGGCGACCGCCTGTGCCGTACACCTCGACGACACCGGACACCTCACCCGCCGGCACACCGAACACCTCACCGAACTCCTGGACGAACTCGCGGTGCGGCGCGAGCGCGCCGGGTTGCGGATGCGGGTGTCGGAGGCCGGCGAGAGGACGCTCGCCGGTTGACGCCGACCGGTGCCCGCCCGTTCTCACGGTCGGCGCCGCCCACGGCACGACCCCGCCGTACGGTGGCCCCATGACGCCTGCTCCCGCTGCTGCCCCCGCGGATCTCGTCATCACCGGCTGCACCGCACTCCGCCACGCCGCCGCCGGCGACACGATCGAGTTCACCCAGGACGCCTCGATCGTCGTACGCGGCGGGATCATCGAGGCGATCGGCGTGGGAGTCGAGCTCCCGGAGGCGGCCGAAAGCATCGACGCGCGTGGACAGTTGGCCATGCCGGGGCTCATCAACTGCCACACGCACGCCCCTATGGTGGCGCTGCGCGGGATCGCCGAGGACCTGCCCACCGAGGAGTGGTTCAACGGTGTCGTGTGGCCGATCGAGTCCAACCTCACCGCCATCGACGTGGAGTTGGGGGCGCGGCTCGCCTGCGCCGAGATGATCCGCGGCGGCGTCACCTGTTTCGCCGACCACTACTTCTCGATGGACACCGTGGCCGCGGTGGTCGAGGAGTGCGGGATCCGGGCACATCTGGGCGAGGCGTACTTCTCCTCGCAGGGGCCGCAGGGGCGTGAGAGGTCACTGGAGTTCGCGCTGCGGCACCGGGGCGGCGCCGACGGCCGCATCACCACCACCCTCGCCCCGCACGCCCCGTACACCGTCGACGACGCCGACCTCGCAGCCACCGCCGATCTCGCCCGCGCACACGGACTGCCCGTGCACATCCACGCCGCCGAGAACCGCGACCAGACCGACGCCAGCCTCGCCCGGCACGGTCTCACCCCGATCGAGGTCCTCGCCCGCGCCGGTGTCCTGACCGGTGACCTCGACGTCCTCGTCGCGCACGGCACCGGCGTCGTCGAGCGCGACCTCCCCGTCCTGGAGCGCACGAACGGACGTACGGCCGTGGCGACCGCGCCCCGGGGGTACCTCAGGTTCGCCTGGCCCACCACCACTCCGGTACGCGCTCTGCGCGAGATCGGCGTCCCGGTCGGGCTGGCCACCGACGGCGCCGCCTCCAACAGTTCGCTCGACGTGTGGGACTCCATGGCGCTCACCTCGCTGATCCAGAAGTCGACCGAGGGCGACCCGCGCTGGCTGACCTCCCGGCAGGCACTGGACCATGCCACGCTGCAGAGCGCGCGAGCGGTGGGACTCGGCGAACGGATCGGCAGCCTGGCGCCGGGTCGGAAGGCCGACATCATCCTCGTGGACCTCACCGGGCCGCACACCCAGCCCGTGCACGATCTCGCCGCCACTCTCGTCCACAGCGCCCGGTCCTCGGACGTCCGTACGACGATCGTCGACGGCCGTGTTCTCATGCGCGACCGTCAACTGCTGACCCTCGACGTGCCGGGAATCGTCCGGGAGCTGGGGGAGCGGCTGCCCGCGCTCGTCGACCGGAGTCATGGCCGACGGATCCAGGAGTACGGCACCTGAACACGAGTACACCCGGAGTCCTTCAGCCGGCTCCGATGAGTTTCGCGGGCCCCGTCGGTCCAACCCCTGGGAACAGACCGTTCCACGACGGGGCATGGAGGGGCGATGACACTTCCGCGGATCGTTTCGCGCGACGAATGGCGGGCGGCGCGCGAGGCGTTGCTGGTCAAGGAGGAGGTCGTCACGCGCGCGCGTGACGCGCTGAACGCCGAGCGGCGCGAACTGCCCGTGGTCGCGGTCGACGAGGAGTACGTGTTCGAGGGCGGCGACGGCAAGGCGACCCTGCTCGACCTCTTCGAGGGCCGCCGCCTGCTTGTCGTCCACCAGTTCATGTTCGCCCCCGAGTGGGACGAGGGCTGCCCCGGCTGCTCCGAGTTCCTCGACCGCGTCGGTCACCTGGCGCACCTGTGGGCGCGGGGCGCCTCGTTCGCGGTCGTGTCCCGGGCGCCGTACACGCGGATCCTGCCGTTCAAGGCGCGGATGGGATGGACGGTGCCGTGGTATTCGTCGTACGGCACCGACTTCAACCGCGACTTCCTGGTGACGTCCGAGAGCGCGGGGGAGGTCGTCGAGCGGTCCGGCGTGAGCTGCTTCCTGCGCGACCGTGACCAGGTCTTCCACACGTACTCGGCGTACGGGCGCGGCCTGGACGGCCTCGGCTCGGCCGCCGGCTTCCTGGACCTGATGCCCCTGGCACCGGCCGGGGACGGCGAGAGCGTGCGCCATCACGACGCGTACGACGACTGAAGACGTCGCGTACGACCACTGAAGCGGAAAGCGACAAAAGGGGTGCAGGGGATGTAACAGGATGAGGTCATTCCCACATCCGGCGGTTAACCGGTGTCAACTACGTCTCAGTACGGTCACCTGGCGAGGCCCTTTCCCCATGATGAGCGTTTAAGTCTATGAGATCGGCGCTACATGGAGGTGCAGGGTGAACGGGCGAAAGGTGCTCGAACGCTTTCCCGCCGGCGGGCCACGCGGTTCCTGGCCCGCGGAGGAGTTCGCGCAGGCGCGGCGGCTGGAGGGTCAGGCCGCCGAGGTCGTCATGGACCTCGCGACGGACACGTTCCTCGTGATCGTCCGCGCCGGGGGCGTGGGGGAGTGAGGTGTTCGCCGGGCCCCTCGCGAAGAGGGAAGACGAGGGAAGGGGCTCAGGCGCTGATCGGCCTCGACCAGGTGGGGATCGTCCCCGTCACCTGGCACAGGGCTAGGTAGAGCGGTATCGGCGGGGTGTAGGGGAGGGTGTCCTGCGGGCGGTGCAGAAGGGGCGGGACGCGCGTGGCATCGAGGACCACCGCGCCCGTGGCGTACTGCGCCGGGGCAGGCCACTCCAGGGCGTAGTCGGAGTCGGCGGGGACGAGCCACCACCAGTGGCCACTGTCCGCGTACACGCAGCCCACGCGCGGTAGCCGGGGGAGTATCTGCGGGCCGAACCGCGCGGGCACGGCCACCGCGTCGCAGCCCAGGGGGGCGGTCATGCCGGCCGGTATCGGAAGGCGTAGAGGGGCTCTCTGGTGGGGCGGACCGTGCAGACCGCGCTTCACGCGCATCAGCGTGTCCATGCTGACGACCCGGGCCCCCGTGGACGAACCCCTTACACCCATTCGGCCTCTGTCCCCGTCCCCGTGTTCGCGTGCTTCTGGAACCTCTGACGTCCGAGGTGGCTGCTCGGAGTCTGTGTGTCGTCGGCGGGCTCCGGGCCGGGGTCGTCGGCCGTGCCGGGGCGGGGTGACGGTGCGCCCCAGCCGAGATCATTGCGGATCTCGGTGTCGTCGAGGGTGCCGGCGCCCACGTCGGCGGCCCGGGCGAGTTCCGCCCAGACCAGCAGGCCGGGGCCGTGTTCCTGGGCGCCCCAGGCCCGGCACATGGCCTCTACGAGGAGCAGTCCCCTGCCCCCCTCGTCGTCGGCGCGCTGCGGCGACTGATGCGGCACACCGGGCGCACAGCCCTCGTCACGCACGGCTATGCGCACCAGGTCGGCGCCGTCGTGCAGCTCGCAGACTATGTGGCTGCTCGCGGTGTGCACGATGGCGTTGGTGACCAGCTCGGTGACGACCAGGGCCGCCGTGTCGCAGGTGTCCTCGCAGACCGACCAGCCCGTGAGCCGGGCGCGCGTCAGGCGCCGGGCCTGCGCGGGCGAGCCCGGATGGGCGGCCAGCTCGAAGCGGAACCGGCGCTCGGAGGCCGTACCGGGGCGCGGTGCGGCCCCGGGACCGGAGCGGTCCGCGGCGGCGTCTGTTCCTAAGGGCGGGGACGGAATCACGCTTGCCACTATCTCCCCGCCATGAACACTTGGCAAGTGTCACTCTGAAAAATGCAGAGTGCGGTGTGACGAAGTGAAACGGCGTGGCACACTGCTCGCAACAGCACGCGGAGCGGCGCCAGTTGGGACTTTCGGCAGGTTTTCGAATAAACCTTCGAATGAATTCCCGGTGGCGCCGCCGGGCTGTCAGGAATCTTCACCGGCACGGGCCGGTGCTCGATGGAGGTGGAGCGTGAGCGAACCGCGGTCCGCGCCGACGGTCGGACAGGTCGTCCTGGGACGGCGTCTGCTGGACCTGCGGGAGCGTGCGGGTCTGCGTCGTGAGGAGGCCGCGCGCGTCCTGCGTGTCGCCCCCGCCACCGTCCGCCGTATGGAGATGGCCGAGGTCGCCCTCAAGATCCCGTACCTCCAGCTGCTCCTGAAGTCGTACGGCGTTTCGGACGACGAGGCCGACGCGTTCGTCCAGCTCGCCGAGGACGCCAATCAGCCCGGCTGGTGGCAGCGGTTCCACGACGTGCTGCCCGGCTGGTTCTCCATGCACGTCAGCCTGGAGGGCGCGGCGAGCCTCATTCGCCAGTACGAGCCGCACTTCGTCCCCGGACTGCTGCAGACCGAGGAGTACGCGCTCGCCGTCCTGCAGTCGGGCGCCATCGGCCAGACCAGACCCGAGGACATCGAACGCCATGTCGCGCTGCGCATGGAACGCCAGAGCCTGCTCACCCGTGAGGGCGCGCCCCGGCTGTGGGTCGTGATGGACGAGACCGTTCTGCGCCGTCCGGTGGGCGGTCCGGAGGTGATGCGTGCGCAGATCGACAGACTGCTCGAAGCCACGAACCTGCCCAACGTGACGCTCCAGGTCGCCCCCTTCCTGTCAGGGCCGCACCCGGGGACGTACGGGCCGTTCGTGCTCTTCCGTTTTGCCGTGCCGGAACTCCCGGACATGGTCTACAGCGAGTACCTGACCGGCGCCATCTATCTGGATTCGCGCACCGAGGTGGCCACCCACCTGGAGGTCATGGACCGCATGGCGGCTCAGTCCGCTACAGCACATCGCACGAAGGAGATCCTCCGGGATCTCCGCAAGGAGCTCTGAATCTCTGCATGGATCGCATGATGTCCAAGGCCCGGATACGCCACGAGCGAATCAATGAGCTGACCACTGAACGGGTCGCCGAGCGGGTGGGTGCCCGTATCTACAACGGCATGCCCGCAGGTGAGCTGGGCAGTGAGGGCTGGCACAAGCCGTGGAGCGGAGGCAACGGCGGCAACTGCCTGGAGGCGATGAAGCTCGCCGACGGCCGGATCGCCCTGCGGCAGTCCACCGATCCCGAAGGCCCGGCGCTCATCTACACCACGGCCGAGATGCTCGCGTTCATCGAGGGCGCGAAGGCCGGGGAGGCCGACTTTCTGCTCTCCTGAGGTCCGGTTCCGGCCGTTCGTGTGTCGGCGGTTCCGTTGTGTTCAGTCAATTCCCTAATTTTGGTGCTCAGTTGATCACGTGCCACGCCATACCCCGCAGAGACTTACGGAGTTCGCCATGACCGGGCAGCACCCCATAGAGATCGACACCAGCAAGCCTCATCCCGCACGGATGTACGACTGGTATCTGGGTGGCAAGGACAACTACCCGGTCGACGAGGCGATGGGCCGGCAGATGCTCGCCCTCGACCCACGCGTCCCGGTGATGGCCAAGGTCAACCGTGCCTTCATGCACCGCGCCACGCGCTGGCTGGCCGGGCACGGCGTCCGGCAGTTCCTGGACGTCGGCACCGGCATCCCGACCGAGCCGAACCTCCACCAGATCGCCCAGGAGATCGCGCCTGACGCGCGGGTCGTCTACTGCGACAACGACCCGATCGTCCTGGCCCACGCGGCGGCCCTGCTGCGCGGTACGGAGGAGGGCGTCACCGAGTACCTCCAGGCCGATGTACGCGACCCGGACGCCATCATCGAGGGCGCGAAGAAGGTCCTGGACTTCGAGCGGCCCGTGGCGCTCTCCCTGGTCGCCCTGCTGCACTTCATCTCCGACGAGGACGGCGCGCACGACCTGGTCGGCCGCCTGCTCGCCGCCCTGCCCGCCGGCAGCTACCTGATGATGACCCACGCGACCGCCGACTTCTCCCCGGAGGAGTCGGCGGCGGCGACGGCGAAGCTCAAGGCCGCGGGTGTCACCCTCGCCCTGCGCTCCCGCACCGAGTTCGGCCGCTTCTTCGACGGCCTCGATCTGGTCGAGCCCGGCGTCGAGGTGGTCGACAAGTGGCATCCGGAGCTGGGAGAGCCGATCCCGGGCCAGGAGGACGGAGTGATTCCGGGGTACGGAGCACTGGGCCGTACGTTCTGAAACGGACCTGCGGGCCATGGACGGCGGTCCACGGGCGCCCGCCCGCGGGAGACCCGCTCGATCGACGGCGGTCCGCCGGCGAGGCCGCGCCGGACCGCCGTCGACGGTGAGCGCCCGCCGGTCCGGACGGAAACGCCGCCGTCACACTGCCGTCCACAGGGGCTCTCCCTCACCCCGGTCACTCCGGTGGGAGGGCCTCGCAGAGCGCCTCCAGGGCCGCCCCGTAGGCGTGCTCGGAGGGCGCCGCGTATCCCACGACCAACCCGTCGGGCGCGATCGAACCCTGCTCTCTCTCCCTCTCCGGGAACTGCGGGTGCCGGAACTCCGCGAGCCCGTCGAGGGCGATTCCCCGCCAGGCGGCCGCCTTCACCGTCGACCGCTCCGTGCCGGGCGGTAGGCGCAGCACCGCGTGCAGTCCGGCAGCCACACCCGTGACCTCGACATGCGGCGCGTGCGTGGCGAGGGCGGCGACGAGCCGGTCCCGTCGGCGCCGGTAGCGTTGCCGCATGCGGCGCACATGGCGGTCGTACGATCCGGAGCCGAGGAAGTCCGCGAGCGCCAGTTGATCGAGGGCGCTCGTCCAGCCCTCACGTTCGCCCTTCAGCGCGAGTACGGGTTCCACGTACCGCTCCGGAAGTACCATCCAGCCCAGCCGCAGCGCGGGCGACAGGCTCTTGCTCACGGAGCCGAGGTGGATCACCCGCTCCGGGTCCAGGCCCTGGATGGCGCCGACCGGCCGACGGTCGTAACGGAACTCCCCGTCGTAGTCGTCCTCCAGAATCAGCCCGCCACGCGCGCGTGCCCAGTCGATCACGGCCGCGCGGCGCTCGGGGTGCAGCGGCCCGCCGGTCGGGAACTGGTGCGCGGGGGTGAGCAGTACGGCTCGCTCCCGGCCGAGCAGACCGACCTGTGCGCCGTCCTCGTCGAGGGGCAGCGGCACGGTCCGTACCCCGGCCGCGGCCAGCAGTTCCCGGTGGAAGCCGAGTCCGTACGCCTCCACGGCCAGTGGCCCGCGCAGTACGGCGTCCGTGTCCCCGCCGCCGCTCGTGCCGCCGAAGAGGAGCCGCAGGGCGTGCGCGAACCCGGCGCAGATGACGATGCGTCCGGGCTCCGTACGTACGCCACGCGCGCGTGCCAGGTACGTCGCGAGCGCCTCCCGCAGTTCGGCCCGGCCGGCCGGATCCCCCGGCCCGAACACCTCGTTCGGCGCCTGCTGGACCGCGCGCCGGTAGGAGGCCAGCCAGGCGGAACGCGGGAACCCCGACGCGTCCGGCTTGCCCTGGCGCAGGTCGTGGCGGGGCCCACGCGCGCGTGGAGGTGCTTTTACGGGAACCCGGGTCGCCGAGCAGGCCGCCCTGACGGGTTCGGCCCGTTCGGCGACCCGGGTGCCCGATCCCTGGCGGGCGGTCAGCCAGCCCTCGGCGACGAGTTCGGCGTACGCGTCGGCCACCGTGTTGCGGGCCACGCCGAGATCGGCGGCGAGGGAGCGATACGGCGGCAACAGGGTGCCGGGCGGGAGCCGGCCGCCGCGGACAGCGTCCCGCAGGGCACGGATCAGCGCGGCCCGCCGCCCGCCGGACCCCGGGGGCCCCAGCTCCAGATGCAGGTCGGCGCCGATGCGCTCCGCGGAATTGACCCATGTTTCTGCCACGAAAGTGAACCCTACACGCGGTCTTTACGGCCCGTAGATTCATGGTCATGACGACGAACACGAACACCGTGAACCCCACGACCGCCCACTTCGACGGCGCCGCCGAAACGCCCCGTCTGAACCTCGCGAAGACGGCCCCCAAGGTCTTCCGCGCCCTCGTCGGCCTGGACGCGGCGGCCCGTGAGGGCCTCGACCCGGCACTTGTCGAGCTGATCCAGATCCGCGCCTCGCACCTCAACCACTGCGCGTACTGCCTCCACATGCACACCAACGACGCGCGCAGGGCGGGCGAGAGCGAGGACCGGCTGCACCTGGTCGCGGTGTGGCGCGAGGCCCGCCACTTCTACACCCCGAGGGAACAGGCGGCGCTGGCCCTCACGGAGGCGGTCACCCTGGTCGCCGACGCCGGCGTCCCGGACGACGTCTACACCGAGGCCGCGGCCCACTTCGACGACCGGGAACTGGCCCAGGTGCTGTCCCTGATCCTCACCATCAACACCTGGAACCGGGTGGCCCTGGCAACCCGCAAGGTGGCGGGCACGGACGAGCGCTGAGCCACGTCCGGCACGGCCGGCGAAGGCCACCAGCGGCGTTCACCCGGTACGGTCACACGGTCATCGGCCGGTCGTACGGACCTATGGGTGCGGGAAGCTGTGTGCGGCCCATCAGGCGGCGGTCCACGGCCGCGGCGACCGACCGCCCCTCCGCTATCGCCCACACGATCAGCGACTGCCCGCGGGCCGCGTCCCCCGCCGCGTACACGCCCGGCACGTTCGTCGCGAAGTCCGCGTCACGGGCGATCGTGCCGCGTGGGTCGAGGGCGAGCCCGAGCTGGTCGATCAGACCGTCCCCCCGGTCCGGCCCGGAGAAGCCGAGGGCGAGCAGCACGAGGTCGGCGGGAAGCGTCCGCCCGGATCCGGGCAGCGGCCGGCGCTCCGCGTCCACCTCGGCTAGGTGCAGCGCCCGTACGTGCCCGTCCGAGTCGCCCGAGAAATGGAGTGTGGACGCCGCGAAGAGCCGGGCGTCGGCGTCGGCGGCGGGCGCCGACACCAGGTCGCGGGCCTCCTCGTGCGCGGCCGACAGCCGGTAGATCTTCGGGTACGTCGGCCAGGGATCAGTGTCCTCGTCGCGCTCCGCGCCCGGCTGGGCGTAGATGTCCAACTGGGTGACGGAGGCTGCCCCTTCGCGCACCGCGGTGCCCAGACAGTCGGCCCCGGTGTCACCGCCGCCGACGATGACGACATGCTTCCCGGCGGCGGACATCGGGGACACGTCCAGATCCCCCTGGCACACCCGGTTGGCCAGCGGCAGATACTCCATCGCCTGCTGGACCCCGGCCAACTCCCGCCCGGGAAGCGCCAGTTCACGCCATGCAGTGGCTCCCACGGCCAGCACCACGGCGTCGTGGCGCGACCGCAGTTCGGCGGCCTCGACATCCCGCCCGACGGCGGTCGACGTACGGAACTTGGTTCCCTCGGTGCGCATCTGCTCGATACGCCGCTCCAGATGGTGCTTCTCCATCTTGAAGCCGGGGATGCCGTACCGCATCAGCCCCCCGAGCCGGTCGTCCTTCTCGTACACGACGACGGTGTGTCCGGCCCGGGTCAGCTGCTGGGCCGCGGCGAGCCCGGTGGGCCCCGACCCGATCACCGCGACCGTACGCCCCGACAGCCGGTCCGGCGGCCTCGGCGGCGCGAAGCCGTCGGACAGGGCCCGGTCGGCGACGGCCACCTCGACGTTCTTGATGGTCACCGCGGGCTGGTTGATGGCCAGCACGCAGCCCGCCTCACAGGGCGCGGGGCACAACCGCCCGGTGAACTCGGGGAAGTTGTTCGTGGCGTGCAGCCGGTCGCTCGCCGCGCGCCAGTCCTCCCGCGAGACCAGGTCGTTCCACTCGGGAATGAGATTCCCCAGCGGACAGGCCTCGTGGCAGAACGGGACACCGCAGTCCATGCAGCGATCGGCCTGCCCGCTGACGATGGGGAGCAGCGCCCCGGGGACATACACCTCGTCCCAGTCACGGACCCGCTCCTCGACGGGCCTGCGCGGCCAGTCCAGGCGTGCTCTGGTCAGAAAACCCTTGGGATCGCCCATGACCGTGTCCTCGCCGTCTCCCCTGCGTACGCATGACGGGCCGTGCGTCATCGGGCGGCACTCTCCTTCGGCCACGATACGACTCATCGCTCCCGCATGCCGAGCGGTCCGCACAAGGCTCTAGGCGACGGCCAGGACGTACAGCACCGCGGCGGCCCCCGAGGCGACCGTGCGTATGTGGTTCCACAGGGTCCACTCGCGCACGTACACGGGCCAGTAGACGGCGGCCTCCGCGGAGCCCGGCTCCAACTCCAGCAGGGCGTTGTTGCGTGGCACGTTCGCCCCCATGGTGATCCCGAACGAGCCGAGCAGATAGCACGCGCTGCCCGCCAACAGTTCCACGGCGCCCTCGGCCGGCCACACCACGAGCGTGACCACGACGATCACCAGGCACAGGGCGGCCGACCCGAGAAAGACGAGCATGAACGGCGGATGCAACGCGGTGACGTTGATGGCCCGCATCGCCGCGACGCCCTGTGCGGGCGGCAGCGCGGCGAGCCCCCTCATCACGAACGTCGAGAAACCACAGAAGACCCCGGCCACCAGCCCCGTACCGAGCACACCGAGCACCACGAGTACGAAAAACGCCCCATCGATCATGCCGACTCCCCGGTCGATCACCATCAGTCCCCACCAGTGAACCCCCTCCCACTGACAACGCCGTTGTCCGAACGGTGCGGCGGCACGCGCGAGCGTCCAGGAGAGCCGGCGGCACTGGGGGCGGCCAAGTCAGGAGGCGGACATGCCGATCACTCCGGCTCGGCCCCGGCGCCGTCCCGTGCTCCCGCGCCCGCACTCGTACCCGTTTCCGTCCTCCATTCCCGAAGCCGCGCTTCGACGGCCCCGGTTGTCCGCCGCCGTGCCTCGTGCCGTGCGACCCCGCTCATCAGCAACGCGTCGTACGGTGTGTCCACATGTCGTACGGACGCCACGACCGCCGAGACCACCGCGCCCTCGGACAACGCCCGCCCCGCCGCACTCCGCCCCACCCGCCCGCTGCCACGCACCGAGGCGTGCGCGGCGACGGCCTCCGCCCGATCTGTCGGGCACCCTGGAAACAGCCGGAGGATCTCCCGGGCGAACGCCTCCGCGAACCGCAGATCCGCCGCGTCCCGCCGCCGCGCGTCCCGGACCCGACGCCGCCGTCGTGCCTCGGCGTCCGCCAGGCATCGCACCTCGGCGCGGGCGAGTCCCGCCTCCTCGACCAGAACGCCCTGCCGCTCGTATCGCCCCTTCCGGCGGTTGAACCGCACGACCACCGCCCACAGCCCGCTCTCCTCCCGCGACCTGCGTGTCAACGCGGTGTCGCCCCTGGGCAGGAACACCAGATGCCCGAGATCGGCACAGTCGAGGCAGCGAGGCGCCCGGTCCTCCGGCACGAGCAACGCCAAGGGCCCACGTCGGCACTCGGCACAGTGCCGCCGCCTGAGCGGCTGCACGACGAGAAGCGCGGCGCGGAGCGGGGGAGTCGCACGGCTGTCCACAGGTACTTGATTCCCAACTGGGGCCAGGAATCCCCGGACGGACCCCGCCTCCTCGAAGCCGCCCGCCTCCGCGGCGCCGGCACCCGGCATCATGGGCGGTGTGCGACTGGAACCGATCACCTGGGACCGCCTCGGCGACCTCCTCGCCGAACGCGTGCTCGACCTGAAGCCGGACGACGGCAGCCCCTGGCCGCGCATCGCCTTCGACGGAGCCCCGGCCGCCGGCCCGGGAGACCTCGCCGAACGCGTGGCCGAGGCGCTGCACGTCCGTGGCCGGCCCTCGCTCACCGTCGCCACCGCCGGATTCCTGCGCCCCGCCTCCCTCCGGCTGGAATACGGCCACGAGGACGTGGAGGCCTACTACGACGGCTGGTTCGACACCGGCGCCCTCTGGCGCGAGGTCTTCGGCCCCCTCGAACCCGGCGGTGACGGCCGCGTCCTGCCCGATCTGCGCGACCCGGTCACCGACCGCTCCACCCGCAGCCCCTACGTCCAACTCCCGCCCAGGGGAATCCTGTTGCTGCACGGCCCCTTTCTGCTGCGCCACTGGTTCCCGTTCGACCTGACCGTTCACGTCCTTCTCTCCCCGGCGGCCCTGCGTCGCCGTACCCCCGAGGCCGAGCACTGGACCCTGCCCGCCTTCGAGCGCTACGAGAGCGAGACGGACCTCGCGGCCACGGCCGACGTGCTGATCCGCGCGGACGATCCGCGCCATCCGGCGTGGAACGGCTGACCCCGGCCAGCCCCGGCAGTCCGGTCCGGCCGCTGTACGAGTGGCCCGAAAGCCGCGGACTTCCGGGTGCGCTTCATCGGGAGCGCGGCGAGAATGTAGGGCGCCGGGACTAGCGGTGCCCTCCGTGCCGCGCCGGCCGTCCGGCACCGGGAGGTATTTCATGACCACCGCCGGAGACATCATGCATCGCGGCGCCCAGTGGATTCCCGCTCAGCAGACCCTCGACCGGGCCGCCCAGATGATGCGCGAGCTCAATGTGGGTGCCCTGCCGATCAGCGACGAGAACGAACGACTCTGCGGCATCCTCACCGACCGCGACATCGTCGTCGGCTGTGTGGCCATGGGCCACGACCCGGCCAGGGTCACCGCGGGCGAGATGGCCCAGGGCACCCCGCGCTGGATCGACGCGAGCGCCGATGTCAGCGAAGTGCTCGAAGAGATGAAGGACCACCAGATCCGCCGGCTTCCGGTGATCGAGAACAAGCGTCTGGTCGGCATGATCAGCGAGGCCGATCTGGCCCAGCACCTCACGGACGATCAGATCGCGTCCTGGGCCGAGACCGTCTACGCCAGGACCACGATGCGCTGACCCCACCGGCCCGCCACCCACCCTCGCCCGGCAGCCCGCGCCGGGCGAGCGGGTGGTGGCCTTCCGCGTATCTCCTGCCATGGACATCTGGGCCTCCTCGCGTGAATCTCTCGCGCCGTGCTGTCCGCACCATGCGCCTGGCTCGCCAGCGTGGCAGTTTTTCGCGAACGCCGGAGGGGGCTGTGGGAACGGAACATTCCGCTCCGTTTTCGTCGGTGCGGCGCGATCGTCGGACATCTCGTCGTACGGGAGCGTCGACCCGGCCGAACAAAGCGGATGACTGGGATGATCACGGCATGACGCGACCCGACGGGTATCTCCTCGACAACCGGCAGACCGAGGCAGGACAACGCTTCGACGCCTTCGCCGCCCTCTTCGACCCCACGACGTTCCGCCACCTCGAAGGGTTCGGCGTCGGAGCCGGCTGGCGCTGCTGGGAGGTCGGTGCCGGGGGCACGTCGGTGGTCTCCTGGCTGGCCAAGAAGGTCGGCCCGACCGGGAAGGTCGTCGCGACCGACCTCGACACCTCGTGGGTCGCCCCGGCGGCCCGTCCGCCGATCGAGGTACGCGTCCACGACGTCGGCGTCGACGGGCCGCCCGGGGAGGGGTTCGACCTGGTGCACGCCCGGCTCGTCCTCGTCCATGTGCCTGACCGGGAACAGGCGTTGCGCACGATGATCAAGTCACTGCGTCCCGGCGGACGGCTCCTGATCGAGGACGCCGATCCCGCGCTGCAACCCCTGCTCTGCCCCGACGAACACGGCCCGGAGCAGCAGCTCGCCAACCGGCTGCGCCACAGCTTCCGCCAACTGCTCGCGGACAGCGGCGCCGACCTGGCGTACGGCCGGAAACTCCCGCGACTGCTGCGCGAGGCGGGGCTGCGCAATGTCCAGGCCGACGCGTACTTCCCCGTCACCTCGCCCGCCTGCGCCGCGCTGGAGTCCGCGACGATCCGTCAGATCCGGGAGCGGCTCGTCGCCGGGGGACACGCCACGGACCAGGACATCGACCGTCACCTGGCCAATGTCGCCGCCGGCGGGATGGACCTCGCGACCGCACCGATGATCTCGGCGTGGGGACGCAAGGGCTGACCGACGGCGACCTGGGACGAGGACGCTGCTCACCGTCCCCTCAACCGAGAACCGGCGGCCTTCCACCCACCCGCTCCACCGCCCGTGCGCCTGCCCGGCATCCCTCCGCCGCCGCGTCCTCGGGGTCGGCGCCCAAGAGCAGGGCGGCGAGGAACGCACCGGTGAAGGCGTCGCCGGCGCCCGTCGTGTCCCGGGGCGTCGCGGGCACGGCCGGGACACGGGCGTTCACGGTCCCCGACCGGGCGACCAGCGCGCCTTCGGCACCCTGCTTCACCACCACCAGCGGGACGTGGCGGCTCAGCTTGGCCGCCGCGTCCACCGGGTCGGGCAACCCGGTCAGCAGACAGGCCTCGTCACGGCTCGGCAGCAGGACGTCCACTCCCGACACCAGATCCAGGAAGCGGTCGACACCCAGTTCGGCGAGGAATCCCGCCGACGCCGGATCCAGGCTCACCGGCACACCACGCGCGCGTGCCGACTCCAGCGCGACCTCCACCAGAGCCCGACTCGGCGCAGCGAACAGCAGATAACCCGACAGATGCAGCCGTGAGACCCCGTCGAGCAGGACGTCCGACCAGTCGTCGGGGTCCAGCCGCAGCGAGGCCCCGCTCTGGGTCAGGAACGTGCGCTCGGCCGCCGCGCCCGTGTCCACCAGGCAGATCACCGTCCCGGTCGGCGCCTCCGGATCGACGACGAGACGTGGCCGGACCCCGGAAGCGGTCAGCTCGCGCTCGTGCCATTCCGCCGCGTCCGTGCCCACCCGGCCGAGCAGGCGTACCTC
This sequence comes from Streptomyces sp. AK08-02, assembly GCF_033795085.1. Taxonomy (NCBI): domain Bacteria; kingdom Bacillati; phylum Actinomycetota; class Actinomycetes; order Kitasatosporales; family Streptomycetaceae; genus Streptomyces; species Streptomyces sp. AK08-02. Next base: position 41,014 of record NZ_JARAZV010000017.1, on the reverse strand, counting down.
CGCGCGGCCCCAATGGGCGGCCCAGCAGGCCACGTTGGCGCCCGCACCACCCGGCAGGGACCGGATCACGGCGGTCGTGTCGGTCCCCGCGGCGAGTGGGCCCTGGTGCCGGGCGACGACGTCCGTGATCACGTCCCCGACGACGAGCAGTGCTCCGCCCGGCTCGGTCATGCCCGGGCCCAGGCCGCCGCGATCCGCCCCGCGAGCCGGACGTTGCCGCGGACCGCTGCCAGGTTGGCGCTCAGCGACGCGCCGTCGGTGTGCCGCACCAGGTAGTCGAGCAGGAACGGCGTCACGGCCTGTCCACTCACGCCCTGCTCCTCGCACGCGTGCAGCGCGTCGGCGAGCACGCGCGCGTGGAGCCCGGGATCCAGCTGCTGCTGCTCGGGTACCGGATTGGCGACGATGAACGCCGACTCGGGGGAATCGAGCCCGTCCTGGGCCAGCATCACGTCCGCGACCTGCTCCGGCGTGTGCAGCGTCCAGTCCACCGGATGTCCGGAGTCGGAGAGATAGAAGCCCGGGAAGTGGTCGGTCCCGAATCCGGCCACGGCCACCCCGAGGGTCTCCAGGCGCTGCAAGGTGGCCGGCACATCCAGAATCGACTTCACGCCCGCGCAGACGACCGTGATCCTGGTGCGCGCAAGCAGCCCCAGGTCGGCGGACTCGTCCTGAGTCACCGTCCACTCCCGGTGCACTCCGCCGAGCCCACCCGTGGCGAACACCCGTACACCGGCGCGGGCGGCCAGCAGCGCGGTCGCCGACACCGTGGTCGCCCCGCTCGCCCCGGTGGCCACGGCGAGCGGCAGATCGCGGTGCCCCAGCTTGCGGATCCCGTCCTCGTTCGCGACCCGCTCCAACTGCTCCTTGTCCAGGCCGACATGTGGGCGCCCGTCCAGGACGGCGATCGTGGCCGGTACGGCGCCCTCCTGTCGTACGACGTCCTCGAGTTCCAGCGCCACCTGCAGATTGCGGGGGCGCGGCAGCCCGTGCGCGATGATCGTGGACTCCAGAGCCACCACGGGTCGACGCGCGTCGACCGCTTCCCGTACTTCCTCGGACACCACCAGCATCACGCGCCTGCTTCCTGTCGTTCGGTCTTCCCTCATTTTTGGCGGGCGGCGTGCCTGGTCAAACCCCTGCGGCCTGTGGAAGAGGCCACCAGCCCGGGTGTATGACGGACAACTCCACGCGTCTCGACCATGTCGTCCTCCGGGTACGCGATCCGCTCGCAGCGGCCGACTTCTGCGAGAGGACGGTCGGCATGGAGCCCCTGAGGATCACAGAATTCTCCGCCGGGACGGTGGCGTTCCCCTCCGCTGCCCGACGGCAACGCCTTCGAGACGCGGCACTACGCGTAACCCGCTACGTGCAACGACCGCCTGTCCTCCGTGCCGGTGGCTCAGCCGCGCCGCTTCGTACCCCGGCCCCGCCGCGGACCGCCGCGGGTGAACAACGCCAGCGCGCCCACGGGTATCAGCAGACACGCGGCGGCGAGGTTCAGCCACCCGTAGCCCGCCGTGGCCATCACGAGCCCGGCGGTCGCCCCGCCGAGGGCCGCCGAGGCGTTCATGACGAGGTCGGACAGCCCCTGCGCCGCAGCGCGTGCCGCGTCGGGCACGGAGTCCGTCAGCAGGGCGGACCCGGAGACCAGCCCGGCCGACCAGCCCAGCCCCAGGACGAAGAGCCCCACCGCGGTATGGCCGTGACTGCCGTCGGCCGTGCCCGCGAGGAACGCGGCACAGGCCAGCAGCCCCACGGCGAGGCCGATGCCTGACAGCCGCCCGACCCCGTCGGACAACCGCCCCATGAGCGGCGAGAACGCGTACATACCCGCGATGTGGCCACTGATGACCAGCCCGATCAGGTCGATGCTCGCACCGTGGTGCTCAAGCGCCACCGGGGTCATCGACATGACCGACACCATGGCCGTGTGGCACATGGCCACCGTCACGAGCGCGAGCCGGGCACGCGGCGAGGCCGCGACGGCGGTGAGGCCCGCTCGCAGCGATCGTCCCTCGGGCGACCGCTCCTCCACGGGGGCAAGCGCACGAGCCGTGAGCAGCGGATCCGGGCGGAGCAGGACGGCGACTGTCACCGCCGCGGCCAGAAAGATCCCGGCGGCCCAGAGAAACGGGCCCGCCGTCGTGGGTATCCCGAGTCCGGACACACTGCGCCCCGCGGGTGCGGCGATGTTCGGCCCGAGGACCGCTCCTATGGTGGTCGCCCACACAACGTTCGAGATGGCCCTGGCTCGTCGGTCCGGCTCGACGAGATCGGCGGCCGCGAACCGCGCCCCCAGATTGGCCGCGGACGCCGCACCGAACCCGGCCATGCCGCACAGCAGCAGCGGAAAGCTCTCGATGACTGCCGCGACCACGACCACGCCCGCACCCAGAGCACCGACGAGATACCCCACGACCAGCCCGGGCCGCCGCCCGCGCGCGGTCATCAGCGCCGCCAGCGGCAGTGAGGCCACCGCCGTGCCCGTGACCATCGCGGTGGGCGCCAGCCCGGACAACGACTCGGTACCACTGATCCGCTGAGCCAGTACGGAAGCGAGCGCGACGCCGGTGGCCACCCCGAGCCCGCCGAGAATCTGGCTCGCGACCAGCACACCGGAGATCCGGCGGCGTAACGCGAGCCCCTGCTCACCCGCGACGGGCGCACCGGGAGACCCCTCGACGGCGGTCACCGCGGCCTGCCCGCACGGGCGAAGTATGTGGACACTGGCGTGGTCCCCCCTGTTTCCGCACGCCGTCCCCTACGGAACCTCTTCCCGTACGGGACCGCCCCCTCCTACTGAGGACCCCTACTGATGAAACCCCTCGGGTCCCGCGGCTGAAACCCTCAGAACAGCGGCTCGGGCAGCACCCCTTCGAGCGCGAGCAGCTTCCGCTTGGTCTCCAGGCCGCCCCCGAACCCGCCGAGACCGCCGTCGCTCTCCACGACCCGATGGCACGGCACCACGAGCGGCAGCGGGTTGGCGCCCATCGCCGCGCCGACCGCCTGGGCCGCGCCCGGCCGGCCGACGCGCGCAGCCAGGTCGCCGTACCCGACGACCGTGCCGTACGGCACGTCCGACGCGAGTTCGCGCAGCACCTGCCGGTTGAAGCCGGAGATCAGGGACCAGTCGAGCGGCAGTTCGAAATCGCGCCGCTCGCCCGCGAAGTACGCCGCGAACTGACGTATGGCCTCGGCCAGGAACGGTGACCCGGGCGCTTCGACGGGCTCCGCGCCGAGCCGTGCGGCGAGGCGTTCCACAGCGTTCTCACGCACCGACTCCGTGGCGTGGAACACCACGTTCACCAGACCCTCGTGCGTCGCGGCCAGCAGCAGCGGGCCGATGTCGGTGCCGACAACCGCCCACACGACCCGCTGCCGGCTCTCCGGGTCCTGCCGCTCGTCCCGCCCGTGGCTGTCCATGCGCCCCACCGTACGACCCGCCACTGACAACGCCCGGTGTGCGGCTCCCGAGCGGGTGCGCATGATCCACGAGTGACAGGGGAGGGACAACGGGAAGAGAGGCCCGGCACAGACACAGATTGAAAGGAGTTGCCCGAGTCCGCACACCCCTGCCGCACAAGTGGGGCAAGGTCGTGTTTCTTTGCCGGAAAATCGTTCGACCCCGCAGGAGCCAGTCATACTCTCTGCCACAGCCCTGACCGCCGGCCGGTCCTGGGGCAGGGGAGCAAGTCCGGGAGTTCCGGAACGCAAAAGGGCGGAAGGGCAGCCGCACATGCAGGGCACGGTCGACGGATTCAGCTACGGACTCGTCACCCCGCTGGTGGCCTACCTCATGGCCTGCCTGGGCGGGGCGCTGGGTCTGCGCTGCACCACGAGATCGATGCTGGTCGCCCAGTCGTGGCGACCGGGGTGGCTGGCGCTCGGATCGGCCGCGATCGGCTCCGGCATATGGACCATGCACTTCGTCGCGATGATGGGGTTCACCGTCAAGGAGACCCCGATCAACTACGACATGGGGCTGACCTTCGCCAGCCTCGGGGTCGCCGTCCTCATGGTAGGCATCGGGATCTTCATCGTCGGCTACCGGGGCACGAGCGGAACGGCACTGTTCACCGGGGGGACCATCACCGGCCTCGGCATCGCCTCCATGCACTACCTCGGCATGGCCGGAATGCGCCTCAACGGCAAGCTGGAGTACAACACCCTCACCGTCTCCGCCTCGGTCGTGATAGCGGTAGTGGCCGCCACCGCCGCCCTGTGGGCGGCCGGGCAGGTCCGCGGCTTCCTGTGGAGCGTGGGCGCCAGCCTCGTCATGGGACTCGCCGTCAGCGGCATGCACTACACGGGCATGGCCGCCCTGAGGGTCCACCTCCATGCCGGGTCCGGGAGCCCGGAGGGAGCCTCGCCCGCGTCCCTGCTCGCCCCGCTGATGATCGGCCCGCTCGCCTTCCTCCTGCTGGCCGGTGTCGTCGTGATGTTCGACCCCCTGGCGGTCATGGGCAAGTCCGGCCGACGCCCCGCCGACAACAGGCCCGGCATCCCGGCCCACCCGGCCGTCCCGCACCCCGGCCGACGCCTCCCGCCGCGCGCCGGCCAGCGGCACGGGGAGCGCCCGTCCCGCACTCCCCAGAACCGGTGATCAGGACCCGTTGTCAGTGGGTGGCCGTACGGTGGATGCATGCGGCCAGTTTCCAAGATCGAACGCACGGTGGCGCCCTTCGAGGTCGTCAGCCCCTACCAGCCGAGCGGTGACCAGCCGACGGCCATCGCCGAGCTGGCTCGGCGCATCGAAGCAGGTGAGAAGGACGTCGTGCTCCTCGGCGCGACCGGCACCGGCAAGTCCGCCACCACCGCGTGGATGATCGAGAAGCTTCAGCGCCCCACGCTCGTCATGGCGCCGAACAAGACCCTGGCCGCCCAGCTGGCGAACGAGTTCCGTGAACTCCTGCCGAACAACGCCGTCGAGTACTTCGTCTCGTACTACGACTACTACCAGCCCGAGGCATACGTCCCTCAGTCGGACACCTACATCGAGAAGGACTCCTCGATCAACGAGGAGGTCGAACGGCTGCGCCACTCCGCGACCAACTCGCTGCTCACCCGGCGGGACGTCATCGTGGTCGCCTCCGTGTCCTGCATCTACGGCCTCGGTACTCCGCAGGAGTACGTGGACCGGATGGTCTCCCTCAAGGTCGGTGAGGAGATCGACCGGGACCAGCTGCTGCGCCGCTTCGTCGACATCCAGTACACGCGCAACGATCTCGCCTTCACCCGCGGCACGTTCCGGGTGCGCGGCGACACCATCGAGATCTTCCCGGTCTACGAGGAACTCGCCGTCCGCATCGAGATGTTCGGTGACGAGATCGAGGCCCTCTCCACCCTCCACCCGCTCACCGGCGAGATCATCAGCGAAGACGAGCACATGTACGTCTTCCCGGCCACCCACTACGTGGCAGGACCCGAGCGCATGGCGCGCGCCGTCAACGACATCGAGAAGGAACTCGGCGACCGTCTCGCCGAGCTGGAGAAGCAGAACAAACTCCTGGAGGCCCAGCGCCTGAGGATGCGGACGACGTACGACATCGAGATGCTTCGCCAGATCGGCTCGTGTTCCGGAGTCGAGAACTACTCGATGCACTTCGACGGCCGCCTTCCCGGCTCCCCGCCGAACACCCTCATCGACTACTTCCCGGACGACTTCCTGCTGGTCATCGACGAGTCGCACAGCACGGTCCCGCAGATCGGTGCCATGTACGAAGGCGACGCCTCCCGCAAGCGCACCCTCGTCGACCACGGCTTCCGGCTGCCCTCCGCGCTGGACAACCGCCCCTTGAAATGGGAGGAGTTCCAAAAGCGCATCGGGCAGACCGTCTACCTGTCGGCGACCCCCGGCAAGTACGAGCTGTCCCGTGGTGACGGCTTCGTCGAGCAGATCATCCGCCCCACCGGCCTCATCGACCCCGAGGTCGTCATCAAGCCCACCGAGGGCCAGATCGACGACCTGGTGCACGAGATCCGCATCCGGGCGGAGAAGGACGAGCGTGTTCTGGTCACCACGCTCACCAAGAAGATGGCCGAGGACCTCACCGACTACTTCCTGGAACTAGGCATCCAGGTCCGCTATCTGCACAGCGACGTCGACACCCTGCGCCGGGTCGAGCTGCTGCGCGAACTGCGCGCCGGCGAGTTCGACGTCCTGGTCGGCATCAACCTCCTCCGGGAGGGCCTCGACCTCCCCGAGGTGTCCCTGGTGTCGATCCTCGACGCCGACAAGGAGGGCTTCCTGCGCTCCGGCACCTCCTTGATCCAGACCATTGGCCGCGCGGCGCGCAATGTGTCCGGGCAGGTCCACATGTACGCGGACAAGATCACTCCGGCGATGGAGAAAGCCATCGAGGAGACCAACCGGCGCCGGGAGAGGCAGGTCGCGTACAACAAGGAGAAGGGCATCGACCCGCAGCCGCTCCGCAAGAAGATCAACGACATCGTCGCGCAGATCGCCCGCGAGGACGTCGACACGGAACAGCTTCTGGGCTCGGGTTACCGCAAGTCGAAGGACGGCAAGGCGGCCAAGGCCCCGGTGCCCGCACTCGGCGGCAAGGCCGCCAAGGGAGCCCGGACCGGCAAGGGCAAGGCAGGGGAGACGGTGCCCATCGACCGCCCCGCAGCCGAACTCGCCGACCAGATCGAGGAGATGACGGCACGGATGCGCGCCGCCGCGGCCGACCTGCAGTTCGAGATCGCCGCCCGGCTGCGCGACGAGGTGTCGGAGATGAAGAAGGAACTGCGGCAGATGAAGGAGGCCGGCCTGGCCTGACCGTCGCACGGGGCGGGTGGGGCGCCGGCCGCCGGCGTCCGTGAGCTGCGTCGTACGCGCAGTGTTGCAAGACCGACACAAAGTGCGCCCGAGGCTTCGGCACTGTCAGTGCCGCTGCGTAGGGTTCAGGTCATCCGCGGACCCCGCGGAAACAGGGGACGGCTCGAGAGGGGAACAGCGCGTGGTGGACGTATCCAAGGGTGGAACGCCCAGTGGCAGCGTCAATCTGACCAAGGGTCAGGCCATCAGCCTGCAGAAGAACGACGGGGGCACCCTGACCGCGGTGCGGATGGGCCTCGGCTGGCAGGCGGCACCCCGGCGGGGCCTGTTCGGGTCGCGTACGCGGGAGATCGACCTGGACGCCTCGGCCGTACTGTTCGCCGACAAGCAGCCCATGGACGTCGTGTTCTTCCGCCACCTGGTGAGCGACGACGGCTCCGTGCGGCACACCGGTGACAACCTCGTCGGCGGTGTCGGCCAGGGCGGTGACGACGAGGCGATCCTCGTCGACCTGCCGCGAGTACCGGTCCACATCGACCAGATCGTCTTCACCGTGAACTCCTTCACGGGGCAGACCTTCCAGGAGGTGCAGAACGCGTTCTGCCGTCTGGTCGACGAGACCAACGGTGACGAACTCGCCCGCTACACGTTGGACGGCGGGGGACAGTACACGGCTCAGATCATGGCGAAGGTGCACCGCGCGGGCGCGGGCTGGCAGATGACAGCTCTTGGCACGCCGGCCAACGGCCGCACCTTCCAGGACCTGATGCCGGCGATCCTGCCCCATCTGTAACCGGGCCGGGCGGCCCACGGAACAAGAGAACGACACGGGGGGACGAAGGCGATGACGGCCGAGCTGGTCCGGGGGCAGAACCATCCGCTCTCCCAGGTCCGCCTCGAAGTGCGGATCTCGGCCGGTGCGCCGATCGTGGTGGGGGCCACGATCGGCGACGAGCAGGGCAGGGTTCACGGCGTCGAGCGGGTGGCCCATCCAGGAGCTCCCACGCTCCCCGGCCTGGAGGTCTCCAGACAGGCGGCGGCCGACCACCGGCTCGCCGTGGACCTGGGTGCCATGCCGGAGTCCGTGCACCGGATCAGCGTGCTGCTGGCCCTGCCGTCGGGTGTGGGTGGGCCGGTCAGGTTCGGCGCCCTGGCCGCACCCTTCGTCGCCGTGACCGGCCTCGACGGTACCGAGGTCGCCAGTTACCGGATCACGGGCCTCGACGCCGAGTCGGCGGTGGTCGCCCTGGAGCTCTACCGTCGGCACGACGCCTGGAAGGTGCGCGCCATCGGCCAGGGATACGCCGGCGGCCTCGTCGAACTCCTCGCCGACCAGGGCCTCCCCGAGGCACGCCACCTCGCGGACGTCATCGACGAGGCGGTGTCCCAGGCCCACTCCCGCGCGGTGGCACCCCCGCCACCCCGCACCCCGGACGGCGATCGGACCCGCCGTACGGCGTCGTCCCCCGCACCCGCGCAGGCCACGTCGCCGTACGCGGCCCAGGGGCCGCAGGACACCCCGGTTCCCGGCGCCCCGGAGCAGGCCGCTTCCCCGGTTCAGGGGGACCAGGGCACTGCTCGGCCTTCGTCGCCGTACGAAGTCCAGGACCCGCAGAACACCCCGGCACAGGTCGGCCCACCGGGCGGTCCGGCGCAGGCCGACACCGCTGCCGGAGCTCCCATCGACTACAGCCATCCCAGCCGTCGTACGGCCGCTCCGCCACCGGCTCCGCCGACCGCGCCCCCGGCCCGGTCCGGTGAGTCCGCGCGGCCGGTCGCGGGCGACGCGACCGGATGGTCCATGGACGAGCGGCTCTACAACCAGGTCTGGGGCATGTTCGAGGACCTGGCGCGAACTGTCGCCGCCTACCGCAGCGCAGTTGACTTCGCCGACTCGCGTATGGAACAGGAGATCGACAAGGCGCTGGCAGATCCACGCAGCCGGGGCGGTGGCCGGGGCGACGCCGCCCGGGAGGCGGCCCGTGCCAAGCAGGCCCAACTCGTCGACCAGGCCCGCGCCGCCCTCGACCGCGACCTCTCCCAGCTGGCCGCCGAGGCCGAGGTCGTCGAGCCCGCGCTGCCTCTGGCGTACGCGCGCTGGGACAACCCGGTCTGGCACGGCTACCGCGTACCGATGGAAATGCCCATGGCGCTGCGAGTGGGCGACCTGCGGCTGCCCGAGAGTGCCGATCTGAGTGTCCCGATGCTTGTTCGGCTGCCGTTGGAGCGCGGCCTGTGGATCGACAGCGGCGGTGAGTCCGTCGACGGATCGCTCCTCGACTCCGACGAGCTGCGGCGGCTGGCCATGGACACGGCGGTGGCGCACGCGGCCCGGCTTCTCGCGGTCCATCCGGCGGGCGAATTCGCCGTGCACGTCATCGATCCGGCGGGTTCGGGAGCCCCGGCCCTCGCGCCGCTGTTGCGGACCGGTGTGCTCGCGGGCCCGCCCGCCGCCGGGGCCGCCGGTGTCGCGGACGTTCTGGGTCGGTTGACCCAGCGCGTCGACCTGGTGCAGATGGCGGTGCGCGGCGGTGCGGCCGACTCACTGCCGCCCGACCTCGACACCGCTCAGCAGCTGGTGATCGTCAACGACTTCCCGCACGGTTTCGACGACCGGGCGGTCACTCAGCTGCGGTATCTCGCCGACGAGGGTCCGGCCGTCGGTGTGCACCTGATGATGGTCGCCGACCGGGAGGACGCCGCCGCATACGGGCCCTTGCTCGACCCGCTGTGGCGTTCGCTGATGCGACTCACGCCCGTACCCGACGACCACCTCGCCGATCCGTGGGTCGGCCATGCTTGGACGTACGAGCCGCCGGTCGTGCCGCAGGGCAGCCAGGTGCTTCAGCAGGTACTCGGTCAGGTCGCGGCGGCCCGCCGTTCATGGAACCGCTGACCCTCACAGGCGCTTCACCAAGTATCCGTAAAGTCGCCTGACCTGCAGTTTTTGATTTTCTTTTACCAATCTCTTTACCTTTCCTTGGTGATTGGGGTACTGTCTTCCCAACGGAGGGGAGTACTCCCTACCTGCTGCGGCGTACCCGTCAATACGGATCAATCCAGATCCCGGGGCGTCGGCCCGCAGGCGTCCGGGCGCGTGAAGGAGCCCGGCTGTCGCGGGTGGAAGAGACCTCCGGTAGCGACGACGCTGAAATTTGCCGTTACTACTGCCGGAGGCGCAGTGAATGTTTCCGTGACCCTTTGGGTCCTTACCATCGTGGGTCTCGCCGCTCTGATCGCGGTGGACTTCTTCATCGGGCGCAAGCCTCACGACGTGTCGATCAAGGAAGCCGGAATCTGGACGGTCGTCTGGATAGCCCTGGCCGGTCTCTTCGGGGTGGGACTGCTCGTCTTCAGCGGCGGCGAGCCCGCCGGTGAGTTCTTCGCGGGCTTCATCACCGAGAAGTCGTTGAGTGTCGACAACCTCTTCGTCTTCGTCCTGATCATGGCGAAGTTCGCGGTGCCCTCGCAGTACCAGCAGCGCGTGCTCCTCGTCGGTGTCCTCATCGCGCTTGTCCTGCGCGCGATATTCATCGCCGCCGGAGCCGCGATCCTCGCGAGCTTCGCGTGGGTGTTCTACATCTTCGGTGCCTTCCTCATCTGGACCGCCTGGAAGCTGATCCAGGAGGCCCGCGCCGACGACGAGGACGAGGAGTTCGAGGAGAACAAGCTGCTCAAGGCTGCCGAGAAGCGGTTCGGCGTGGCCGACCGCTACCACGGCACCAAGCTGTGGATCGAGCAGAACGGCAAGCGGATCATGACGCCGATGCTGGTCGTGATGCTCGCGATCGGTACCACGGACGTCCTGTTCGCCCTCGACTCGATCCCGGCGATCTTCGGCCTGACCCAGGACCCCTACATCGTCTTCACCGCCAACGCGTTCGCTCTGATGGGCCTGCGCCAGCTGTACTTCCTCATCGGCGGACTGCTGAGGAAGCTGGTCCACCTCTCGTACGGCCTGTCGGTCATCCTCGGCTTCATCGGCGTCAAGCTGGTGCTGCACGCGCTGCACGAGTCCGGTGTCAACGTGCCGGAGATCTCCATACCGGTCTCCCTCGGAGTGATCTGCGGGGTCCTGGTCATCACCACGATCACCAGCCTGATGGCCTCCAGGAAGCAGGAGGCGCTCAAGGCGGCGCAGAACGACAGCGAAGGCGCTCCGAAGGACAGCATCGAGGCCTGACCGCGTCGGACGTAGGAACAACCACCATCGGGAGCGGTGCCCGGCGAATTGCCGATCACCGCTCCCGGTGCTTCGTTGGACGGTGAGCGTCCCTCGTCCGGGGACGCCACGGCCGGGTGGAGGCATCGTGGACACGCCGACGAAGTTCGTTCAGATCATCGACATCGAGACCGACCGGATGGAGGAGATGCGGGCGCTGGTCAAGGAGGCCGACGCGAGCCTCGGCGGCCGTGCCGGCGGACCCACGCACCGCCTCCTTCTGCAGGACAGGAACCAGCCCAACAGGTTCCTGGTGGTGCTCGAGTTCGACTCCCACGACGAGGCCATGCGCAACAGCGACGACCCGGAGACGAGCAGGATGGCCGAGCGGATGGCCTCGATGTGTACGAGGCCCCCGATCTTCACTGACTGCGACGTACGGGAGAAGACCGAGATGAAGTAGCGGCGCCGGGACGACCCAGTGGGCGCCCCGCGCGCGCCGGGCCCGTGCCGCCGGAGGACTCCGGGCCCGGTGAACCCGTGTGGGAGGCCGGTGCGAGAGGCCCGGTAAGGGAATACCCGACCCGTTCCGGGGCAGCGGATCGAAGCCGAGACAGAACGCGAAGGGAGCAGTGTGGAGGGCCGTATGTGGGGTTGTCGTCATGAGCGGGCGTGGATCGGTGTGCGGGTGCGTGGCGCATGTCTGTCGGCGGCGATCGCTGAATGATCGGCCAACTGCGGTCGCTCGCGACGCGGTGGACGGCCGTCGTGCCGGTCGCCGCAGTCGTCCTGCTGGTGTTCACCTGGGGACGCGACCTCCCCGGCGTGGTGGTCGCACTGGTGACACTGGTCCTCGCGGGAGCCGTGCTGGCCGCCGTGCACCACGCGGAGGTGATCGCCCACCGGGTCGGTGAACCCTTCGGCTCCCTCGTGCTGGCCGTCGCCGTCACGATCATCGAGGTCGCCCTGATCGTCACCCTGATGGCCGACGGCGGGGACAAGAGTTCCACCCTGGCCAGGGACACCGTCTTCGCGGCCGTGATGATCACCTGCAACGGCATCGTCGGGCTGAGCCTCCTCACCGCCTCGATCCGCCACGGGACCGCGGTCTTCAACCCGGAGGGCACCGGCGCCGCCCTCGCCACGGTCGCGACGCTGGCCACCCTCAGCCTGGTTCTGCCGACGTTCACCACGAGCAAGCCGGGTCCCGAGTTCTCCACCGCCCAGCTCACCTTCGCCGCGCTCGCCTCTCTGGTCCTCTACGGCCTGTTCGTGGCGACCCAGACCGTGCGGCACCGCGACTACTTCCTTCCGGTCTCCCGGCAGGGCGAGGTCATCACCGCGGACGGCCATGCCGAACTCCCTTCCGCCCGGGAGGTCAAGGTCAGCCTGGGACTGCTGGGCATGGCGCTCATCGGCGTGGTCGGCCTCGCGAAGGGCGTCTCGCCCACCATCGAGTCCGGGGTCGAGGCGGCCGACCTGCCGCACGCCGTCGTCGGCGTGGTCATCGCCCTGCTCGTGCTGCTTCCCGAGACCATCGCCGCGCTGCGCTCCGCACGTCGTGACCGGGTGCAGACCAGCCTGAACCTCGCTCTCGGATCCGCGATGGCCAGCATCGGCCTGACCATCCCCGCCGTGGCGCTGGCGTCCGTCTGGCTCTCCGGGCCCTTGGTGCTCGGCCTCGGATCCACTCACATGGTGTTGCTCGCCCTGACAGTGGTGGTGGGTTCGCTGACGGTGGTGCCGGGGCGGGCCACGCCGCTCCAGGGCGGCGTACATCTGGTGCTGTTCGCGGCCTACCTGGAGCTGGCCGTCAACCCCTGATCGCTGTTCCCCGTCACTCCGTGGCCGTCACGGCGGCGAGGCGGGGCACCGGCCTGGTCTCCGGCAGCAACGCGAAGCACCCCAGGCTGAACAGGGCGATCCCCGTCAGATACAGCCCCACACCCCACGGGACCCGGCCCCCGCCCTCGGCGAGCGCCGTCGCCACGATCGGCGTCAGCGCGCCGCCGAGGACCCCGCCGAGGTTGTAACCGACCGCGGCGCCCGTGCACCGTACGCGCGGCTCGTACAGCTCCGGCAGATACGCCGCGATCACCGCGAACATCGTGACGAACGCGATCAACGCCACCAGGAACCCGAGGAACATCAGCAGCGGTTCGCCGGTCGACAGCAGCGCGACCATCGGGCACATCCACAGGGCGGCCGCGACACAACCCGTGAGGCACAGCGGCCGGCGGCCGTAACGGTCCCCCAGGAGGGCCACCACGGGGGTCAGGGCGCCCTTGACGACGACCGCGGCCATGATGCAGGCCAGCATGACGGTACGACTGACACCGAGGCGTTCCGTCCCGTAGGCGAGGGACCAGGTCGTCACCGCGTAGAACACCGCGTAGCCGACCGCGAGCGCGCCCGCTGTCAGCAGGACCAGCCGCCAGTGGTCGCGCACCACTTCGGCGAGCGGCACGCGCGCGTGGTCGTCGATCTCCAGGAAACGCGGACTCTCGGGGAGCGAAGAACGCAGCCAGAGCCCCGCCACGGCGAGTACCCCGGCCGCCCAGAACGGCACCCGCCACCCCCACGAGGCGAACTGCCCCTCCGTGAGGGAGACGGACAGCACCAGCATCACGCCGTTGGCGAGCAGGAAGCCCACGGCGGGGCCGACCTGCGGGAAGCTCGCCCACAGAGCGCGCCGTTCGGCGGGAGCGTGCTCCGCGGTCAGCAGGACCGCCCCGCCCCACTCCCCGCCGAGCCCGAGCCCCTGGAGGAAACGCAGCGCCAGGAGGAGCACGGGAGCGGCGGTGCCGATCGACCCGTAGGTCGGTAGGCAGCCGACCGCGACCGTCGACGCCCCGGTCAGCAGCAGGGAGGCGACCAGGACCGGCCGCCGCCCGTGCCGGTCCCCGATGTGCCCGAACAGCACCGACCCCAGCGGCCGGGCGAGGAACCCCACCCCGAACGTCCCGAAGGCGGCCAGCGTCGCGGCCACCGGCGAGAACGTCGGGAAGAACAGGGGCCCCAGAACGAGTGCGGCCGCGGTGCCGTAGACGAAGAAGTCGTAGAACTCGATGGCCGTCCCCGCGAGCGAGGCGGCGGCCAGCCGCACCATGGAAGGCGCCCTTACCCTGCGTACGTCGTGCATGCCAGGTCAACTACCCACGGTGACTGCGCGTTACGGGGGCGTGCGGGAGACGACCGGGATCAGTACGTCACGGTGATGCGCCGGTCAGGGCCGTCCACCCGGATCGACCCTCCATAGGGGAGGACGAGTTGCGGGTCCGTGTGTCCGAAGTCCACGTCGAAGACGGTCATCAGGCCGGGGGCGTACGTGCTCAGCGCGCGCCGGACCGCCTCCTGCTGCTCGGCGGCGTAACGGTCGCCTTCCTCCGGGCTGTTGGGGCGTTCGAAGGACCAGGTCTTCGCGCGGCCCATCAGCAGCGCCGAGAAGCGCTGGAGGAGGCCGCGCTCGCCCATGTTGCGCAGGGTGCGGAACACCTCCTCGCCGCTCGGCAGCTCCTCCGAGGTCTCCAGGAGCAGTACTCCGCCGTCGTACACCGCCAGATCGTGGGAGATCTCCCGGTCGGCCATCAGCAGCCAGCCGAGGATCTCCAGACAGCCGCCCCAACTGCGGCCCTCCACCACGCGGTCGGCGTTCAGCCAGGTCCAGCCGGCGCCGGGACGGGTCTCCGGTTCGGCGTCGAAGGTCGCGGGGTCGGCCCAGTCGCGGTTGACGTCGTTCCAGCGCTCGGCGGGCCGCAGTTCGTACTCTCCCGACGTGAACAGGGCGGCCCGCAGGGACTCGGCGGTCAGCGGGGCCATGGCCACGGGACGCCCCAGCGCCGTCATCACGGTCGCGCCGTGGTAGCCGACGATCCCGGTGTTGTACAGGTAGGCGAGCAGGTTCGTGTTGTCGCTCATCCCGAAGAACGGCTTCGGGTTCGCCCGGATCAACTCCCGGTCCAGGAACGGCAGGACGGTGATCTGGTCGTCGCCGCCGATCGTCGCGATGACCGCCTTGACGGCCGGATCGGCGAACGCCGCGTGGATGTCGTCGGCGCGCTCCTGGGGCGTCGAGCCCAGCTTCCGGGTCGCCGGATACTCGACCGGTTCGAGCCCGAACTCCTTCCGCAGCCGCTCCAGCCCCAGTTCGTGCGGGCGCGGGAAGAGGCCGGGGAGGGCGGCGCCCGGCGAGATGACGGCTATGCGGTCGCCGGGTGAGGGCTTGGGGGGATAGGCAGGGGTGGTCATGCCGGGACAGTACGGGCCGCCCCGTTGTCGGCGCACCGTGATAAACCGGGGGCTGAGCAGCGGTCCTCGACAGGCCGCCACCCCTGAACGGACCGGAGGAACCGTGCCCCGCACCCTCGCCAACGCCCCGATCATGATCCTCAACGGGCCCAATCTGAACCTCCTGGGCCAGCGCCAGCCGGAGATCTACGGTTCCGACACGCTCGCCGACGTAGAGGCCCTGTGCGCCAAGGCGGCGGCCGGGCACGGCGGCACGGTGGACTTCCGCCAGTCCAACCACGAGGGCGAGCTGGTCGACTGGATCCACGAGGCTCGCCGCGACCATGCCGGCATCGTCATCAACCCCGGCGCCTACTCGCACACGTCCGTCGCGATCCTGGACGCGCTCAACACCTGCGACGGCATGCCGGTGCTGGAGGTGCACATCTCCAACATCCACCAGCGCGAGACGTTCCGGCACCACTCGTACGTCTCGCTGCGTGCCGACGGTGTCATCGCGGGGTGCGGTGTGCAGGGGTATGTGTTCGGGGTGGAGCGGGTCGCCGCGCTGGTGAGTGCGGCGACCTCGGAGGCGTGACCTACAGCCGCCCGGCCTCCACGATCCGCCGCAGGAACTGCCGCGTGCGCTCCTGTTGCGGATCGCCGAACACCTGCTCGGCCGTGCCGCGTTCCAGGACCACACCGCCCTCCAGGAAGCAGACCTGGTCCGCGACATCGCGGGCGAAGTCCATCTCGTGGGTGGCCAGCACCATCGTCATGCCGTCGCCCTTCAGATCCCGGACGACGGCGAGGACCTCGCCCACGAGCTCAGGGTCGAGGGCCGCGGTGACCTCGTCGAGGAGCAGCAGCCGGGGACGTACGGCCAGGGCGCGGACGATCGCCGCCCGCTGCTGCTGGCCGCCGCTCAGCCGGTCCGGGTACTCGCCCGCCTTCGCGCCCAGCCCGAGCCGTTCCAGCAGCTCACGGGCGTACCGCTCCGCCTCCGCGCGGTCCACGCCGTGCACCCGGCGCGGGGCGAGGGTGATGTTCTCCAGGACGGTCATGTGCGGGAAGAGGTTGTACGCCTGGAACACCACGCCGATGCGGCGGCGCACGGCGTCCTGGTCGGTCCGCGGGTCGGTGATCTCCTCGCCGTCCAACCAGATCGCGCCGTCGTCGATGTCCTCCAGCAGGTTCGCGCACCGCAGGAGCGTCGACTTGCCGGAACCGGACGCGCCGATCAGAGCGGTCACGGTGTGCGGGGCGACCTCCAGATCGACGTCCCGCAGGACGACCGTGTCACCGAAGGTCTTGCGCACGGCCTCCATGCGCAGCACGGGGGAGGAGCTGTCGGGGACGTCGCTCACAGTGTTCCTCCCTGCGCCCGCTGCCGGTCCATCCGGGCCGTGACCCAGTCGGTGAAGCGGGTCATCGGGATGGTCAGTGCGACGAAGACCAGTCCCGCGACGATGTACGGCGTGTAGTTGAGGCTGCGGCCCACGATGATGTCGGCCGCGCGTACGGCGTCGACAGCGCCGCCGATCGAGACGAGCCCGGTGTCCTTCTGCAGGGACACCAGGTCGTTGAGCAGCGGCGGCACCTGACGCCGGACGGCCTGGGGCAGCACGACGTACCGCAGTGCCTGCCGGTTGGTCAGCCCGAGCGAGCGCGCCGCCGCCCGTTGCGACGGGTGCACGGACTCGATGCCGGCCCGGAACACCTCGGCGACGTACGCCGAGTACGTCAGCGTCAGCGCGGTACCGCCGAGGAGCACCGGGTCCACGGTGATGCCCGTCAGACGCAGCGCCGGGACGCCCAGGACGACGATCATCAGGTTGATGATCAGCGGCAGACCGCGGAAGAAGTCCGTGTACGCGGCGGCCAGCGCGCGCAGCGGGAAGAACACCGGGCCCCGCAGGGTGCGCGCGATGGCGATGAGCATGCCCAGGACGAGCACCGCGACACCGCAGATCAGCAGCAGCCGGACGTTGAGCCACAGCCCTTCGAGGACCTTGGGGAACGCCTCGCGCGCGTACTGGCCGTTGAAGAACGTCTCCTTGGTGCGCGGCCAGCCCGGCGCGCTCACCACGACCAGGTAGAGGACCACCGCGGTGACCAGGGTGGACAGCGCGGCGATCGACGTGGCGCGGCGCGCGCGGGCGCGTTTGTACCGCTCACGGTCGATCCGCCGCTGCGAGGGGACGTAACCGTCGCCCCGGTCCGGCAGGTCGGCCGGGTCCTCCTGCCCGGACTCCTCCTTCACTGCGGTCACTTGAGCACCGGAGCGTCGACGGCGTCCGACAGCCACTGCTTCTCGATCGAGGCGAGCGTGCCGTCCTTGCGCAGGGCGTCCACCGCGGTCGTCACGCAGGAGGTGAGGGCACTGCCCTTGTCGAGCACGAGTCCGAACTGCTCCGGCGTGCCGCCCTGGTTCTCGAACTGTCCGACGATCTTCGCGTCGGTCACCTCGGCGGCGGTGATGTAGAAGGCGGTCGGCAGGTCCACGACGATGGCGTCGACCTGACCGTTCTGCAGCGCGGACTTGGCCTGGTCGTTCTTGGCGTACGCGGCCGGTTCCTGGGTCGGCTTCACCACGTCGTCGATGTAGTTGAGGCTGGTGGTGCCGACCTGGGCGCCCAGCTTCAGGCCCTTGAGATCGGCGATGCCGGTCGCCTTCGCGGCCTTGGAGTTCTTCAGCGCGATGACGGCCTGGCGGACGTCGTAGTAGCCGGACGAGAAGTCCACGGCCTTCTTGCGTTCGGCGCTGATCGACACCTGGTTGATGTCGAAGTCGAAGGTCTTCACCCCGGGCGCGAACGCCTTGTTGAAGGGCACGCTCTGCCACACGACGTTCGCCTTGTCGTAGCCGAGCTGCTTCGCCACCGCGTACGCGACCGCCGACTCGAAGCCCTTGCCGTTGGCGGGCTTGCCGTCCTTGAACCACGGCTCGTACGCGGGTTCGTCGGTGGCGATCGTCAGCTTGCCCGAGGTCTGGGTGGCCAACTTGCCCTTGGCGCAGGCCGCTCCGGCCGTCCCGGTGGGTTTGGCGGCGCTCTTCTCCTCCGGCTGCGGGGCGCAGCCGACAGCGGTGGCGAGTAGGGCGACAGCGGCGGCGGAGACTACGCGGCGCAGCGTATTGGCGGCAAGGTACATGGCGGGAGAGTGGCAGCGGAGCGTGCCATTTGTCCAGGTCACAGGCGGAATTGTCCGCATAGTGGGAACGTGTGTTGCGTTCTTGTGAACGCCGGGGCCGCCGACCGAGGGCGGGGATCGACAGGTCGGCGGCCCGTACCGCTCAGGAGCCGTCATCCTGTGCGGGGCTGCCTTTCAGTGGACTACGCCAGGGCGCACGCCGGGAGCGCGTGCGCGCTCCCGGTATGTGTGTTCCTTTCGCACGGGGCGTGCGGTCATCAACTGCGCGCCCCCTGGCTGGAGTTCACCACCCCGTGGACGGGGTCTTCCCTCGCCGGCTCACCAGCCCCGCGCGTGCCATTCCGGCAGGTGGGGCCGCTCGGCGCCCAGGGTGGTGTCGCTGCCGTGCCCCGGGTAGATCCAGCTCTCGTCGGGGAGCGGACCGAAGATCTTCGTCTCCACGTCGTGGATCAGGCTGGCGAAGGCCTCCGGATCCTTGCGCGTGTTGCCCACGCCACCGGGGAAGAGACAATCCCCGGTGAACACGTGCGGATGTCCGTGCGGGTCGTCGTAGACGAGCGCGATCGAGCCCGGCGTGTGCCCGACCAGATGACGCGCGGTGAGCTCCACGCGGCCGACGCGGATCGTGTCGCCGTCGGCGACCGGCACGTCAGTCGGTACGGGGATGCCCTCGGCGTCGTCCCGGCCCGCGTAGGTGCGGGCCCCGGTGGCCTCCACGACCTCCGCGAGCGCCTGCCAGTGGTCCCCGTGCTGGTGAGTGGTGACGACCGACGCGATGCCGTCGTCACCGATCAGTGTGATCAACGTATGGGCGTCGTTCGCCGCGTCGATCAGCAACTGCTCGTCCGTGGCCCGGCAGCGCAGCAGGTAGGCGTTGTTGTTCATCGGGCCCACCGCGACCTTGGTGATCATCAGGTCCTGCAACTCGTGCACATCGGCAGGGCCGCCGACCCTCACCGCTCCGCTGTACGTCATGGCGTGCAGCCTATAGCGACGCCGGTGGCCTAGAGCGGGGGCAGTGCGGGCAGCGCTCCGCCCGAGACGTCCAGGCCCGCTCCGTCGCGTCGGCCGCAGAGCCACCCCAGCGACTCGGGCGCCGACCCGGTGACCGTGACCTCGGGCTCGGCGGCCTCGATTCCTGTGCTCCACGCGCGCGTGCCGTCCGTGATCGCCGTGGGCGGCACCTCGGGGTGGCCGGTGAACCGGTCGGCCAGGAACGTGATCTCCCGCTCCGTGAACTCCGCGGAGAGGTCTTCGAGCTCGTATCCGATCCCCAGGTCCACATGGTGCAGCTCGACCTCGGCCCAGCGGCGGAACGGCAACGCGGAGACGGTGTCGGTGACCCCGTTGCGCAGCTCCACCGTGCGTGACCAGTCGACGGTCGCTGCCCACAGCTCCTGGAGGCGGGCGGCGCTGTCGCGTACGTCCGAGAGCTGTACGTCGAGGGGGCGCGGGGAGTCCCGGTCGATGTCGGCGTCCCGGGCCTCGGCGGACGCGTACATCGGGCGCCCCGCCATGACGTTCGCGAGAGCGTCCGCGTTGCGGGCGAGGTGGGCGAGTACGTGGCCGCGGGTCCAGCCCGGCAATCGTGACGGCTCGGCCATCGAATCGTTGTTCAGTTTCGCCGCCGCGGTGAGCAGCCGTTCCGTCGCTTCACGTAGAGATGCCAGGTCGCGCACATGATCAGCCATGGTGCCGACGATAGTCGCGCCACACGTTCGGGTGAAGGTGGTGGGCTACACCCGTAAATCGAATGTGCGTGCTATATGGTCGAGTGCGGCGTCGGGCATGCTGGATGGCCGGGGATTGTTACCTCCCCAGGAATCCGACCGGCGTTGTCAGTGGCTCCCCCTAGTCTGAAAAAGCACGGGGGCCCCGCCCCTGTCACTTCTCTCAAGAAAGGTGCGGACCGGCGTGGCCGACCGTCTCATCGTCCGTGGCGCGCGCGAGCACAATCTCAAGAATGTCTCGCTCGACCTCCCGCGCGACTCGCTCATCGTCTTCACGGGCCTGTCGGGGTCGGGCAAGTCCTCCCTGGCCTTCGACACGATCTTCGCCGAGGGCCAGCGCCGCTACGTCGAGTCGCTCTCGTCGTACGCACGCCAGTTCCTCGGCCAGATGGACAAGCCCGACGTCGACTTCATCGAGGGCCTCTCGCCGGCCGTCTCGATCGACCAGAAGTCGACCTCCCGCAACCCGCGCTCCACTGTCGGAACCATCACCGAGGTGTACGACTACCTCCGCCTGCTCTTCGCGCGCATCGGCAAGCCGCACTGCCCCGAGTGCCGTCGGCCCATCGCGCGTCAGTCGCCGCAGGCCATCGTCGACAAGGTACTGGAGCTGCCGGAGGGGAGCCGCTTCCAGGTGCTGTCGCCGCTGGTGCGCGAGCGCAAGGGCGAGTTCGTCGATCTCTTCGCGGATCTCCAGACCAAGGGCTACTCCCGCGCGCGGGTGGACGGCGAGACGATCCAGCTGTCCGACCCGCCCACACTGAAGAAGCAGGAGAAGCACACCATCGAGGTGGTCATCGACCGCCTCACCGTCAAGGACACCGCCAAGCGTCGACTCACCGACTCCGTGGAGACCGCCCTGGGTCTCGCCGGCGGCATGGTCGTGCTCGACTTCGTCGACCTCCCCGAGGACGACCCCGAGCGTGAGCGCCTCTTCTCGGAGCACCTGTACTGCCCGTACGACGACCTGTCCTTCGAGGAACTGGAGCCCCGCTCCTTCTCCTTCAACTCGCCCTTCGGCGCCTGCCCCGACTGTTCGGGCATCGGCACGCGCATGGAGGTCGACCCGGAGCTGATCGTCCCGGACGAGGACAAGTCCCTCGACGAGGGCGCCATCCACCCCTGGTCGCACGGCCACACCAAGGACTACTTCAGCCGCCTCATCACCGCCCTCGCGGACGCGCTGGGATTCCGTACGGACATCCCCTTCGCGGGCCTTCCGCAGCGTGCCAGGAAGGCACTCCTGCACGGGCACAAGACCCAGATCGAGGTCCGCTACCGCAACCGGTACGGCCGGGAGCGCGTCTACACCACGCCCTTCGAGGGCGCCGTCCCGTTCGTGAAGCGGCGGCACAGCGAGTCGGAGAGCGACGCCAGCCGGGAGCGCTTCGAGGGCTATATGCGCGAGGTGCCCTGTCCCACCTGTGAGGGCACCCGCCTCAAGCCGATCGTCCTCGCGGTCACGGTGATGGAGAGGTCCATCGCCGAGGTCGCCGCGATGTCGATCAGCGACTGCGCGGACTTCCTGGCCGAGCTGAAGCTCGACCCCCGTGACAAGAAGATCGCCGAGCGGGTGCTCAAGGAGGTCAACGAGCGGCTGAAGTTCCTGGTCGACGTGGGTCTCGACTACCTCTCGCTGAACCGCGCGGCCGGCACGCTCTCCGGTGGCGAGGCCCAGCGCATCCGCCTCGCCACCCAGATCGGGTCCGGACTCGTCGGCGTCCTGTACGTCCTCGACGAGCCTTCCATCGGGCTGCACCAGCGCGACAACCACCGGCTGATCGAGACCCTGGTCCGGCTGCGGGACATGGGCAACACGCTCATCGTCGTCGAGCACGACGAGGACACCATCAAGATCGCCGACTGGATCGTCGACATCGGCCCCGGCGCGGGCGAGCACGGCGGCAAGGTCGTCCACAGCGGCTCCCTGAAGGAACTGCTCGCCAACGACGAGTCGATGACCGGGCAGTACCTGTCCGGCAAGAAGGCCATCCCGCTGCCCGACATCCGGCGCCCGCAGGATCCCTCCCGACGGCTCACCGTGCACGGAGCCCGCGAGAACAACCTGCGTGACATCGACGTGTCGTTCCCCCTGGGTGTCCTCACAGCCGTCACCGGGGTGTCGGGATCAGGCAAGTCGACGCTGGTCAACGACATCCTGTACACGCACCTCGCCCGCGAACTGAACGGCGCCCGCAGTGTGCCGGGCCGCCACACGCGCGTGGAGGGCGACGACCTCGTCGACAAGGTCGTCCACGTGGACCAGTCGCCCATCGGCCGCACCCCGCGGTCGAACCCGGCGACGTACACCGGTGTCTTCGACCACGTCCGCAGGCTCTTCGCCGAGACCGCCGAGGCGAAGGTGCGGGGTTACCTGCCCGGCCGCTTCTCCTTCAACGTCAAGGGCGGCCGCTGCGAGAACTGTGCGGGCGACGGCACCATCAAGATCGAGATGAACTTCCTCCCGGACGTGTACGTCCCGTGCGAGGTCTGCCACGGCGCCCGCTACAACCGGGAGACCCTGGAGGTCCACTACAAGGGCAAGTCCATCGCCGACATCCTCAACATGCCGATCGAGGAGGCCCGGCACTTCTTCGAGGCAGTCCCGGCGATCGCCCGCCATCTCAACACGCTGCACGACGTCGGCCTCGGCTACGTCAGGCTCGGCCAGTCCGCCACGACCCTGTCCGGCGGCGAGGCCCAGCGGGTGAAGCTGGCCAGCGAACTCCAGAAGCGTTCCACCGGCCGCACGGTGTACGTCCTGGACGAGCCGACCACCGGTCTGCACTTCGAGGACATCAGCAAGCTCCTCAAGGTCCTCTCCGGCCTGGTCGAGAAGGGCAACACGGTCATCGTCATCGAGCACAACCTCGATGTCATCAAGACCGCCGACTGGGTCGTCGACATGGGCCCCGAGGGTGGCGCCGGCGGCGGTCTCGTCGTCGCCGAGGGCACGCCCGAGGAGGTCGCCGGGGTCCCCGCCAGCCACACCGGCAAGTTCCTGCGCGAGGTCCTGGGCGCCGAGCGGGTCAGCGACGCCACCGCGGTGAAGGCCCCGCGCAAGACGGCCGCCAAGAAGGCGGTGGCGGCCAAGAAGACAGCCGGGACCGCTGCGAAGGCCGCTCCGGCGAAGAAGACGACAACCAGGGCCCGCAAGGCCTGAGCCGGTCACGAGTCCGGCCGGCAGGGTGAACACGGCGGCTCGCGGGAACTCCCCGCGGGCCGCCGCCCGTTTGCCCCCGTCGGCCGAACTGCCCCTACAGGTCGCCCAGTTCGGCCGCGTACGGCGGTTCCGCTCCCGCTCGTGAGCAGGTGATCGCCGCAGCGCGCGCCGCGAGACGGAGCAGGCCGGTCCAGCCGTCGGGGCCGAGGCCGGCCAGCGCCGCCGGGGACAGCGCGTCCCGGGCCGACAAGCCGTGCAGCAGCGCCGCGTTCACGGTGTCGCCGGCGCCGATCGTGTCCACGACGTCGACCTCCTCGCCCGGCACGGAGTGCTCCGCGCCGTCACGGGTGAAGACGGTCAGCCCGTCGCCGCCCCGCGTGACCACGACGGCGGAGGGACCGGCGGCCAGCCATTCGCGCGGGGTTCCGCCGAGCCACTTCGCGTCCTCCTCCGAGAGCTTGAGCAGCGAAACCGACGGCAGCCAACTCGTGAAACGGGTCCGGTACGCGTCCGCGTCGGGGATCAGCACGGCCCTGATGTTCGGGTCGAGCGCGGTGAACACGCCCTGTGCGGCGGTCCTCCGCAGCAGTTCCTCGTACGCGCTCGCCCCGGGCTCCAGGACCAGGGAGCAGGTGCCGAAGGACACCGCCCGAACGGTGGCGGGGAGCCCCGCCGGGGCCGTGAACAGCCGGTCGGCGGTGCCCTCGACATGGAAGGAGTAGGCGGCGGAGCCGTCCGCGCCGACCGAGGCGACGGCGAGCGTCGTAGGCTCACTGCCGCGCTGTACGGACGACACGTCGACGCCCGCCTCGCGCAGCCCGTCGAGCAGCGCCTCACCGAATGCGTCGAACGAGACGCGTGAGCAGAACGCGGTGGGGGAGCCGAGGCGGCCGAGGGCCACCGCCGTGTTGTACGGCCCGCCGCCCAGCGCCGGTCGCAGATCCGCGAGGGCGCCCGCCGCACGCGGTACCAGGTCGATCAGTGCCTCACCGGCGACGACGATCACGAGCGGGGTCCTCTCTCGGTCCGGCGGGGGTTCTCACGGCGCTCCGGGCCGGCACACCCGCACGACTCACGATGGACGAACGTGCACGGGAGCCGCACGGTCCGGGTCGGGCGGTCGGGGTCGGCCAGGCGTTCCAGGAGCAGACGTACGGCCTCGGTGCCGATGTTCCTGCCGGGCTGCGCGATCGCGGTGAGCCCCGGAGTGAAGAGGTCGGCCCAGTCGAAGTCGTCGAAGCAGCACAGCGCCAGGTCGCCGGGCACGGTGAGGCCCCGTTCGCGCAGGGCGCGCAGGGCGCCGATGGTCATGGCGTTGTTGGCGGTGACGAGGGCGGTCGGGGGCGCGGCGAGGGAGAGAAGGGCTGTGGTGGCCCGCTCGGCGCCCTGCGACTCGGAGTCGCCGTGGGCCACCAGACGTTCGTCGTGGGGCAGCCCGGCGGACGCGAGGCCGATGCGATAGCCGGTGATGCGCTCCGCCGTCGTGCTGAGGCCCGGGCGGCCCGCGACCAGGCCGATGCGCCGATGACCGAGCTCGGTGAGGTGGGCCATGAGCCGGGCCATGGGTTCGGCGCTCTCGGCACACACCTGGTCGAAGCGAGGGGTGCCGTCCGAAGAGGTGTCGAGCACCCGGTCCAGAAACACCGCCGGTACGTCGTGCCGGGTCAGGTAGGCGACCAGGGCGCCGGGATCCGCCGAGGGGGCGACGATCATGCCGTCCACGCGTCGTTCGTGCAGCAGCTGGACGACCTTGCGCTCGTGCTCCGGGTCGTCGTGCGGATCGGCGAGGAGAAGGCTGTAGCCGTGCTCCAGGGCCCCGGACTCGACGCCCTGGAGGATCTCCGTGAAGTACGGGTTGCTGATCGCAGACACCGCGAGGCCGATGGACCGCGTCCGTGCGGTGACCAGGGAACGGGCCAGCGTGTTCGGGGTGTAGCCCAGTACCTCGATGGCGTCGAGGACGGCCTGCCGGGTCGCGGGGCGTACGACGCGGGTCTCGTTCAGTACGTGCGAGACGGTCGCCACGGACACGCCCGCATGCCGCGCGACGTCGGTCATCGTCGCCATGGGGTCCCCGCCTTCCCGCTCTGGTCGGGCTTCGATGGCGGCAACGTATCGCATTCACCGGGAGACGTAAACGCTTGCGCAAGCGTTTACGTAAGCGTTTGCGCTTGCCCTGCTCTCTCACTTCGAGATCGTCACTCCCAGTCCCAGCCGATGCCCAGGATGCCCGGGCGCAGCCTCGGCTCGACGAGGTGGACCGAGCGGTGGAGGGCGCTGACCGGCAGGTCCTGGCGGCCACTGCGGGGTGCCGCGGCCGAATGCTGGGCGAACCGGTGACACCGCACCGGCAGTGACCCGTCGTCGAAGCGGACCTGGAGCGCGTACTGGCCGCCCGCGACACCGAAGCCGCGGACGTACTCGCGGGACACCTCCGCGGTGCCGTCCTCGACGGCGTACCGGAAGAGGAAGGTGTCGCCTGCGCGCAGCTGTGTGTCGAAGAGGAGTTCGGCGACGAGCACCCCGGTGTCGTGGTGCCGTCGCATCCGCCCCGTGCGGCAGTTCTCCAGGGCGTGGACCGACATACGGTCGGGTGCGCAGCCGGGGTCGCCGTGGTGCACGGCGACGAAACGGTCAATGCCGTCCCGGTGGGCGCGCACGATGTGGTGGGCCTCACGGGTCAGGAACTCACGACGGGTACCGATCCGGACACGTTCGTGCAGCCCGAGGGTGTGCAGGCCGCCGTCCAGCGGCGTCCCCAGCTCCGTCAGGAGCTGTTCCAGGACGCCGGAGGCCTCCACCAGGGAGCGGTACGAACGCGCGGCGGGACGCTGCGTGCCGACGTGTTCGTCGTCCCGGGCCAGGAGCCGTATCAACGACTCGTCCGGCAGCTGGAGGATCTCCTCCAGGGCTCTCACGGCTCGTAGCGACTCGGGGCGCTGCGGGCGGCGGGCGCCCTGCTGCCAGTAACTCAGGCTGGTGACGCCGACCTTGACCCCGTACCGCCACAGATGGTGCTGGACGCGTTGCAGCGGCAGACCGCGCGCCGTGATCGCGGCCCGCAGGGCCATGTGGAAGGGGCCGTTCCGTAGGGCCGTGTCGAGTTCAGCGGCGGCGTCCACGGTGATGACGTCGTCCGCGTGGGGTGAGCCTTGGCGCATACGGGGCCCTTCTGTGAATGATCACGGCGGCTGGTCGGGCCGCGCGCGTGGGTCGGATGAGGCCGCCCGGTATCCGCACGAGGCGTCCCGCCCTCGTGTCCTGGTGTCCTCACGTACGTACGCGGCCGTTCACCGCCCCGAGTTCCCCCGCATTGAAGCGTGTTGACCAAGGCGCGACAACACCTGCGGCGCAACACGCGCGACCACCGATGCTCTCCCTCCCGCCGGGCGCTTCCCGGTGCCCGGCGGTCGCCGTCCACAGGATCACCGCGCTGTCACACCCCGCCAGTAGGGTGTGAGACATGGCCGACCCCTCCAGCTACCGCCCCAAGCCGGGACAGATCCCGGACTCTCCCGGGGTGTACAGATTCCGCGACGAGCACCGCCGGGTGATCTATGTCGGGAAGGCGAAGAGCCTGCGTCAGCGCCTGGCCAACTACTTCCAGGATCTGACCGGTCTCCACCCGCGCACCCGCACGATGGTCACCACGGCCGCCTCGGTGGAGTGGACGGTGGTGTCCACGGAGGTGGAGGCGCTCCAGCTGGAGTACTCCTGGATCAAGGAGTACGACCCCCGTTTCAACGTCAAGTACCGCGACGACAAGAGCTACCCGTATCTCGCGGTGACGATGAACGAGGAGTACCCGCGCGTGCAGGTGATGCGCGGTCAGAAGCGCAAGGGCGTGCGCTACTTCGGGCCGTACGGCCACGCGTGGGCGATCCGCGACACCGTGGACCTGCTCCTGCGCGTCTTCCCGGTGCGGACCTGCTCGGCCGGAGTCTTCAAGAACGCCGCCCGCACCGGTCGCCCCTGCCTCCTCGGCTACATCGGCAAGTGCTCGGCGCCCTGCGTCGGGCGGGTCACCGCCGAGGAGCACCGTGAACTGGCCGACGACTTCGGCGACTTCATGGCCGGCCGCACGGGGACGTACATCCGCCGGCTCGAACAGCGGATGACGGAAGCGGCCGAGGAGATGGAGTACGAGCGGGCGGCCCGGCTGCGTGACGACATCGAGGCCCTCAGGAAGGCCATGGAGAAGAGCGCGGTCGTGCTCGCCGACGCGACCGACGCCGACCTGATCGCGGTGGCCGAGGACGAGCTGGAAGCGGCCGTCCAGATCTTCCACGTCCGCGGTGGGCGGGTGCGCGGCCAGCGGGGCTGGGTGACCGACAAGGTCGAGGAGATCACCACCGGGGCACTGGTCGAGCACGCCCTCCAGCAGCTCTACGGGGAGGAGAAGGGCGACTCCGTACCCAAGGAGGTCCTTGTCCCCGCGCTGCCGGACCCCGTGGAGCCCGTCCAGGAGTGGCTGGCGGAGCGCCGTGGATCCGGGGTCTCGCTGCGCATCCCGCAGCGCGGCGACAAGAAGGCCCTCATGGAGACCGTGCAGCGCAACGCACAACAGTCGCTCGTCCTGCACAAGACCAAGCGCGCCTCCGACCTGACGACCCGCTCGCGCGCCCTGGAGGAGATCGCCGAGGCACTCGACCTGGACAGCGCCCCGCTGCGGATCGAGTGCTACGACATCTCCCACCTCCAGGGCGACGACGTGGTGGCCTCGATGGTCGTCTTCGAGGACGGCCTGCAGCGCAAGAGCGAGTACCG
The DNA here is from genome assembly GCF_033795085.1 of Streptomyces sp. AK08-02. Taxonomy (NCBI): domain Bacteria; kingdom Bacillati; phylum Actinomycetota; class Actinomycetes; order Kitasatosporales; family Streptomycetaceae; genus Streptomyces; species Streptomyces sp. AK08-02. The sequence continues at coordinate 13,028 of NZ_JARAZV010000017.1, read as the reverse complement.
CCGCTTCCAGATCAAGGGCTTCGAGGGACAGGACGACGTCCGCTCCATGCACGAGGTGATCGGCCGCCGCTTCAAGCGCTACATCGCCGAGAAGGAGAAGACCGGCGAATGGGCGGACGGCCAGGAATCCGGCCAGGAGTCCGGCCCGGGAACCGGTCAGGAGCCCGGCAGGGAACCCGGCGGAGAGCTGAAGGACGACGAGGGACGGCCGAAGCGGTTCGCCTATCCGCCGCAGCTCGTCGTCGTCGACGGCGGACAGCCGCAGGTTGCCGCCGCCCAGCGGGCACTGGACGAACTGGGCATCGACGACATCGCCGTCTGCGGCCTCGCCAAGCGCCTGGAGGAGGTCTGGGTACCCGGCGAGGACGACCCGGTGATCCTCCCCCGTACGAGTGAGGGTCTGTATCTGCTCCAGCGCGTCCGTGACGAGGCCCACCGCTTCGCGATCACCTATCAGCGCGTCAAACGGGCCAAACGCTTCCGGACAAGCCCCCTGGACGACGTGCCAGGCCTCGGCGAAACCCGGAAACAGGCGCTGATCAAGCATTTCGGCTCGGTGAAGAAGCTGCGGTCCGCCACAATCGACCAGATCCGCGAGGTTCCCGGCATAGGCCTCAAGACGGCCGAGACGATCGCCGTCGCCCTCGCACAGGCGGCCCCGGCCGCGCCCGCCGTGAACACGGCGACCGGAGAGATCATGGATGACATGGCAGACACACCGGACACGCAGGACGGGGCACCCGGGACGAGGGCGGATGCCCCGGGGGAGCCCGTAGCCGCGGGCGCCCCGGACGAGCGACGGGGGCAGGAGAAATGACCGAGCACGAGACACCGAAGGCCGAGATCACAGCGGACGGCCTGACAGGTCACAAGGAAGCGGGCGATGATCGCTCGCGGCACGCCGAGGGCCCGGCACCGGGCGAGACGGCGGGCCAGGCACCACCGGGCCAGGAAGACGGAGAGCAAGTGGGTACGGGCATCGAGACAGCCGGGACCGCCGAGGCGGCCATCCCAGAGCTGGTGATCATCTCCGGTATGTCCGGAGCCGGCCGTTCGACGGCCGCCAAGTGTCTGGAGGACCTCGGCTGGTTCGTCGTCGACAACCTGCCGCCCGCGCTGATCCCCACCATGGTGGAGCTCGGCGCCCGCTCCCAGGGCAACGTCGCCAGGATCGCGGTCGTCGTCGACGTACGAGGCAGGCGCTTCTTCGACAATCTCCGTGAGTCGCTCGCCGATCTGGCGGTGAAGGGCGTCACCCGGCGGATCGTCTTCCTGGAGTCTTCGGACGACGCCTTGGTGCGCCGTTTCGAGTCGGTCCGCCGGCCGCACCCCCTTCAGGGCGACGGCCGCATCGTCGACGGCATCGACGCCGAGCGCGAACTGCTGCGCGAGCTGCGTGGCGACGCCGACCTGGTGATCGACACCTCCAGCCTCAACGTGCACGAACTGCGCGCCAAGATGGACGCCCAGTTCGCCGGCGACGAGGAGCCCGAGCTGCGGGCCACGGTGATGTCCTTCGGCTTCAAGTACGGCCTCCCGGTCGACGCCGACCTGGTCGTGGACATGCGGTTCCTGCCCAACCCGCACTGGGTCCCGGAGCTGCGCCCGTACACCGGCCTCAACGAGGAGGTGTCGGCGTACGTCTTCAACCAGCCCGGCGCCAAGGAGTTCCTCGACCGGTACGCGGAGCTGCTGCAGCTCATCGCCGCCGGATACCGCCGCGAGGGCAAGCGCTACGTGACGATCGCGGTCGGCTGCACCGGCGGCAAGCACCGTTCCGTCGCCACCTCCGAGAAGCTTGCCGCCCGCCTTGCCTCGCAGGGTGTGGAGACCGTGATCGTGCACCGGGACATGGGACGGGAATGACGGGACGTAAACCGCGGCTGGACAGGCTGCGCCGGCTGACGGCGACCTCTGAGGGCCGCGCGGGCCGGCCCGTCGAGGCCCGTGGCGCCAGGCCGCGCCGCCGGGGCGCCCAGCCCAAGGTCGTCGCCCTGGGCGGCGGCATGGGCCTGTCCGCCTCCCTCGCCGCACTGCGCCGGATCACCGGCGACCTGACCGCTGTCGTCACCGTGGCCGACGACGGCGGCTCCAGCGGCCGTCTGCGCGACGAGCTGGGCGTCCTGCCGCCCGGCGACCTGCGCAAGGCACTGGCCGCCCTGTGCGGCGACGACGACTGGGGCCAGACCTGGGCCCGAGTCATCCAGCACCGCTTCCAGTCCAAGGGCGAGCTGCACGAACACGCGGTCGGCAACCTGCTGATCGTCGCCCTGTGGGAGCAGCTCGGCGACCACGTCCAGGCCCTCGACCTGGTCGGAAGGCTGCTGGGCGCGCACGGCCGGGTCCTGCCGATGTCCGCCGTACCGCTGGAACTGCAGGCTCTGGTGAAGGGCCACGACCCGGATCGGCCCGACGATGTCGACACCGTACGGGGACAGGCGAACGTCGCGTTGACGCCGGGTGAGGTACAGACCGTGCACCTCGTGCCGCACGACCCGCCCGCGGTCCCGGAAGCCGTCGCCGCCGTCCTGGACGCCGACTGGGTGGTTCTCGGGCCAGGATCCTGGTTCTCCTCCGTGATTCCGCACCTCCTGGTGCCCGAGCTGCTGGAGGCGCTCACCGAGACGAAGGCCCGCCGGGTACTCTCGCTGAACCTCGCGCCGCAACCCGGAGAAACCGAAGGCTTCTCACCGCAGCGTCATTTGGAGGTTTTGGGACGACACGCCCCTAAACTCGCCCTGGACGTGGTGCTGGCCGACGAGGCCGCCGTGCCCGACCGCGACTTGCTGACCGATGCCGCCAAGCGGTTCGGTGCCGCGGTCGAGCTGGCGCCGGTGGCCCGGACCGACGGATCTCCTCGGCACGATACGGAGCTGTTGGCCGCCGCGTACGACCGTATTTTTCGGATGCATGGAAGGATCGGCCCATGGCGATGACGGCAGCGGTGAAGGACGAGATTTCCCGGCTCCCCGTCACCCGTACCTGCTGCAGGAAGGCGGAGGTCTCCGCCATTCTGCGGTTCGCCGGCGGCCTCCACCTGGTGAGCGGGCGCATCGTGATCGAGGCGGAGCTGGACACCGCGATGGCGGCCCGTCGGCTCAAGCGGGACATCCTGGAGATCTTCGGCCACAGTTCCGAACTGATCGTGATGGCGCCCGGCGGACTGCGCCGCGGCTCCCGTTACGTGGTCCGGGTGGTCGCGGGCGGTGACCAGCTGGCCCGCCAGACAGGGCTCGTGGACGGCCGTGGGCGCCCGATCAGAGGTCTGCCCCCTCAGGTGGTCTCCGGGGCCACCTGTGACGCGGAGGCGGCCTGGAGAGGCGCCTTCCTGGCCCACGGCTCGCTCACCGAGCCGGGACGTTCCTCGTCCCTGGAGGTGACCTGCCCCGGCCCCGAGGCAGCGCTCGCCCTCGTCGGCGCCGCCCGACGGCTCTCGATCGCCGCCAAGGCCCGTGAGGTGCGGGGTGTCGACCGGGTCGTCGTCCGTGACGGGGACGCGATCGGCGCCCTCCTCACCCGGCTCGGCGCGCACGAGTCCGTGCTGGCCTGGGAGGAGCGGCGGATGCGCCGGGAGGTCCGCGCCACCGCGAACCGCCTGGCCAACTTCGACGACGCCAACCTGCGACGCTCCGCGCGCGCGGCCGTCGCCGCCGGCGCCCGGGTGCAGCGCGCGCTGGAGATCCTCGCCGAGGAGGTCCCCGAGCACCTCGCGGCTGCCGGACAACTGCGTATGGAGCACAAGCAGGCCTCCCTGGAGGAGCTCGGCGCCCTCGCCGATCCGCCGCTGACCAAGGACGCCGTCGCGGGCCGGATCCGCCGACTGCTCGCCATGGCCGACAAGCGGGCCCAGGACCTGGGCATTCCGGGGACGGAGTCCAACCTCACCGAAGAGATGGCCGACGCGGGCTGACGGAGCCTCACACACGGCTGACCGACCCTCATCACGCCGGTGCCGGTACCCACTTGGGTGCCGGTATCGGCGTTTGTCAGTTGTTGGCGCCCCCTTGACTGGATCATGAACTGTCATGAGCCTGGCATCTGGCCCGCCACTGCGGCGGACCATCGCTAGGGGGGTACATGAGACGCAGAGCGAGAACGATCCTCGCCGCCGGCGCACTCCTGCTGGGCGGCGCGGGACTCGCGCCCGTCGCCGTGGCCGCGGAGGACGCCGGCACACCCGGCGCCGACGAGGTCAAGGTCTTCCGGGCCGAGGTCACGAAGGCGCAGATACCCCTGCTGCTCGCGGCCGGCCAGGACGGTCACGAACTCGGGGAGCAGGCACCGGACAAGGGCACGGCCACGGTCGAGGTCTACCTGACCGACAAACAGGCCGACCAGCTGGAGGACAAGGGCGTCGATCTCAAGGAGCACACGCTCACGGCGAAGGCACGCGCGCGCGTGGCCGCCGCCGGTGACGGTGTCTTCCGGCCGTACAGCGGGGCCGGGAACCTCAAGGAGGAGATCCTCCGGACCGCACAGAAGAACCCGGCCCTGACCAAGGTCGTCTCCATCGGCAAGACCCTTCAGGGGCAGGACATCCTGGCGCTCAAACTGACCAAGGGCGCGAAGAAGTCCAAGGACGGGGCCAAACCGTCCGTCCTGTACATGTCCAACCAGCACGCGCGTGAATGGATCACGCCGGAGATGACCCGGCGGCTGATGCACTACTACTTGGACAACTACTCCAAGGACCGGCGCATCAAGAAGATCGTCGACTCGACCGAGCTGTGGTTCGTCCTGTCGGCGAACCCCGACGGCTACGACTTCACACACCGGGCCGACGGCGAGCGCCAATGGCGCAAGAACATGCGGGACGTCAACGGCGACGGCGCCACCACCATCGGCGACGGCGTCGACCTCAACCGCAACTTCGCCTACAAGTGGGGCTACGACAACGAGGGATCGTCCCCGTTCCCCACCAGTGAGACCTACCGCGGTGCCGGCCCGGGCTCGGAGCCCGAGACCAAGGCCCTGGACGCCTTCGAGAAGCGCATCGGCTTCAAGTACGGCATCAACTACCACTCCGCCGCCGAACTCCTCCTCTACGGAGTCGGCTGGCAGGTGGCCTCGCCGAGCCCCGACGACGTCCTCTACAAGTCGCTCGCCGGTACACCGGAGAACTCCGCGATCCCCGGCTACCACCCCCAGATCTCCTCCGAGCTGTACACCACCAACGGCGAGGCGGACGGCCACGCCGCCAACGTCAACGGCACGGCGATGTTCACCCCGGAGATGTCGACCTGCCAGACCGTGTCGAACCTCTATCCGGACGACGCCTGGAACGCGGCCGACTGTGCGTCGGTCTTCACCTTCCCGGACGACGAGAAGCTGATCCAGCAGGAGTTCGCCAAGAACGTCCCGTTCGCCCTGTCGGTCGCCGAGTCCGCGGCCAGGCCCGACCAGCCGAAGTCCTCCGTCGGCATCGCCGCCCCGGACTTCACCCCGGCACCCTTCACCACCTCGTACTCGCGTGGCGCCGACCAGGAGGTCTCGGTCGTCGCACGCAGGTCCGTACTCCACAAGGAACTCAAGTTCCGCGTCAACGGCGGCCGTACGCAGAGCAAGGCGCTCAAGGCGTGGAAGGGCGGCGAGACCTTCGGCGGTGACGACAACCTGTACTTCGACGAGTACCGCGCCAAGGTGACCGACGGCGACCCGGGCGACAAGGTCGAGGTCTGGTACACCGGCAGGACGAAGGACAAGAAGCGCAGCGAGAGCACGCACTTCACGTACACGGTCGCCGAACGGCCGCGCGCCGACACACTCGTCGTCGCCGAGGAGGGCGCGACCGCCACGCAGGCGCAGACCTACGTCGACGCGCTGAAGGCCAACGGCAGGCAGCCGCTCGTCTGGGACGTCGCCGCCCTGGGCGCGCCCGACGCGCTCGGTGTGCTCCGCCACTTCAGGACGGTTGTCCACTACACGGGCGCCGTACGACCGGGCAACGCCACCCAGCTGCAACTGCGTGCCTACCTCAACGAGGGCGGCAAGCTGGTCGAGGCCGGCGAGAGCGCCGGCGGATCCGTCGACCTCGGCGGGGGCACCCTGTCGAACGACTTCAGCCAGTACTACCTGGGCGCCTACTCCCGTACGACCCTGCCCTCGGTCACCGCCTTCAACGGCTCCGGAAAGCTCACCGGCGTCAACGGCGCCCTCGGAGACGCGCCGGGCAACCCGCTGAACGCGGCCGGGTCCTTCAGCGTCACCTCGGACAACCTGTCCGGGACGACCTTCCCGCAGTTCGCCAGCGCGGGCGCGGGCGGCTACCCCGGGACCCCCAACCCGTACGGACCGTACGCGGGCTCCTCCATGGCGGCCGTCACCCACAGCGACTACGCCTGGAACCGCCTCGCCCGCACCATCGACCTCACCGGGGTGAGCGCGGCGGACGCGCCCACCTTCCGTACCCAGCTCCTGTGGGACACCGAGGAGGGCTACGACCACGCCGTACTCGAAGCCCACACGGCGGGTGCCGACGACTGGACCACGCTCCCGGAGAAGGGCGGCGCGACCAGCACCACCGTGCCCGCCGAGTGCGAGGCCGGGTTCTTCATCCAGGGCCACCCGGCGCTCACCCGCTATCTGACCCTCGCCTCGGGCAGCTGCACGCCCACCGGCACCAGCGGCTCCTGGAACAGCTTCACCGGGGCCTCCGCGGGCTGGCAGGAGGTCAACTTCGACCTCTCCGCCTACGCCGGCAAGAAGGTGGAGATCTCGCTCAGCTACATCACCGACCCCGGCTCCGGCGGACGCGGCGTCCTCGCCGACAACGCCACCGTCGTGATCGGCGGCACGCCGGGAGCGGTCGAGGGCTTCGAGACGTCCCTGGGCGCCTGGAGCGTCCTCGGCCCGCCCGCGGGCAGCCCCGCGGTCATCAAGAACTGGGGCCTGGCGGGCGAGCTGTTCAAGACGTACGGGGCGGTCTCCACCGGCGACACCGTGCTGCTGGGCTTCGGCCTGGAGCATGTCACCACGGCGGCCGACCGCAAGGCGCTCCTCGGCAAGGCGCTCTCCGCACTGAAGAGCTGAAGAACTGATCAGCCACCGTTTCATCGGATGATCGCACCGATTTCGATCGGGTAATCGCGGTGCAAAACCTGGGCGGTCCGTACCCCTACTGACGGGTACGGGCCGCCCTGCCGTGTATGGGGCATCTCGATGTCACCACCGGCGCCGCAGAGAGGTAGGGTCGTAGGCGGTCGGGGACATCCCATACAACTCGCCGGCACGTAAGCCGGCGTACCAACGAGGAGATCGGTTCGTGACGATCCGCGTAGGCATCAACGGCTTTGGCCGCATCGGTCGTAACTACTTCCGCGCGCTGCTGGAGCAGGGTGCTGACATCGAGATCGTGGCTGTCAACGACCTGGGTGACACCGCGACCACCGCTCACCTGCTCAAGTACGACACCATCCTGGGCCGTCTCAAGGCCGAGGTGTCGCACACCGCCGACACGATCACGGTCGACGGTCACACCATCAAGGTGCTCTCCGAGCGCGACCCGGCCGACATCCCCTGGGGTGAGCTGGGCGTCGACATCGTCATCGAGTCGACCGGCATCTTCACCAAGAAGGCCGACGCCGCGAAGCACATCGCCGGTGGAGCCAAGAAGGTTCTCATCTCGGCTCCGGCCTCGGACGAGGACATCACGATCGTCCTCGGCGTCAATGAGGACAAGTACGACGCGGCGAACCACCACATCATCTCCAACGCCTCCTGCACCACCAACTGTGTGGCGCCGATGGCCAAGGTTCTCCTGGAGAACTTCGGCATCGTCTCGGGCCTGATGACCACGGTTCACGCCTACACGAGCGACCAGCGTCTGCAGGACTTCCCGCACAAGGACCTGCGCCGCGCCCGCGCCGCCGCCGAGAACATCATCCCGGCGAGCACCGGTGCGGCCAAGGCCCTCGGCGTGGTCATCCCGGAGCTGTCGGGCAAGCTCAACGGCATGGCGATGCGGGTGCCGGTCCCGACGGGATCCGTCACCGACCTGGTCGTCGAGACGGAGCGCGTGGTGACCAAGGAAGAGGTCAACGCCGCGTTCCAGAAGGCCGCCCAGGGCCAGCTGAAGGGCTACCTGACGTACACCGAGGACCAGATCGTCTCCTCGGACATCGTCAGCGACCCGTCGTCCTGCACCTTCGACTCCTCGCTGACCATGGTGCAGGGCAACAGCGTGAAGATCATCGGCTGGTACGACAATGAGTGGGGCTACTCCAACCGCCTCGTCGACCTGACGGTCTTCGTCGGCAACCAGCTCTGAGTACCGGAGCAGGCACTTCGATGTGAGCACAGGGCTCGGGCAACGCGACGCGGCGTTGCCCGAGCCCTGTGGCGCGTGTTGATCGATCCAGCCCCTCCCGTACCAAAGAGCCCTCCTTAGGAGTCCCCTTCATGAAGACGATCGACGAACTCCTCGCCGAAGGAGTCGACGGCAAGCGGGTCTTCGTCCGCGCCGACCTGAACGTGCCGCTGGCCGACGGAGTCATCACCGACGACGGCCGTATCCGGGCCGTCCTGCCCACCGTGAAGGCCCTCGCGGACGCAGGCGCCAAGGTCCTCGTCGCCTCCCACCTGGGCCGCCCCAAGGGCGCCCCGGACCCTGTCTTCTCGCTGCTGCCCGCCGCCGAGCGCCTCGGTGAGCTGCTGGACGCCCCCGTGGCCTTCGCCCAGGACACCGTGGGCCCCGCCGCCCACGCCGCCGTGGACGGCCTCCAGCCAGGCCAGGTCGCGGTCATCGAGAACCTGCGCTTCAACGCCGGCGAGACGTCGAAGGACGACACCGAGCGCGGCGAGTTCGCCGATCAGCTCGCCGCCCTGGCCGATGTCTACGTGGGTGACGGCTTCGGCGCCGTACACCGCGGACACGCCTCGGTCCTCGACCTGCCGGCCCGCCTGCCGCACTACGCCGGCTACCTCATCGCCACCGAGGTCGGCGTCCTCAAGAAGCTCACCGAGGACGTCAAGCGGCCCTACGTCGTCGTCCTCGGCGGCGCCAAGGTCTCCGACAAGCTCGCCGTCATCGACCAGCTCCTCGGAAAGGCCGACCGCATCCTCATCGGCGGCGGCATGGTGTTCACGTTCCTCAAGGCCAAGGGGTACGAGATCGGTGCCTCTCTCGTCCAGGAGGACCAGCTCCCGGCCGTCAACGAGTACATCGAGCGCGCGGAGAAGAACGGCGTCGAGCTGATCCTCCCCGTCGACGTGCTGGCCGGCCCGTCGTTCCCGGACCTGAAGACCAAGGCCCCCGCGAACCCCGCCACCGTGGCCGCGGACGCGATCCCCGCCGACCGGATGGGCCTGGACATCGGTCCGGAGTCCAGCACGTTGTACGCCTCGAAGCTCGCCGACGCCGGCACCGTCTTCTGGAACGGTCCCATGGGCGTCTTCGAACACCCCGACTACGCCGAGGGCACCAAGGCGGTCGCCCAGGCCCTCCTCGACTCCCCGGCCTTCACGGTCGTCGGCGGCGGAGACTCCGCCGCCGCCGTGCGCATCCTGGGCTTCGACGAGAACGCATTCGGCCACATCTCGACCGGCGGCGGCGCCTCCCTCGAATACCTTGAGGGCAAGACGCTTCCCGGTCTCGCCGCACTGGAAGGCTGACCCCGCACATGACCACTCGCACGCCCCTGATGGCGGGCAACTGGAAGATGAACCTCAACCACCTTGAGGCCATCGCCCACGTCCAGAAGCTCGCCTTCGCCCTCGCGGACAAGGACTACGAGGCCTGTGAGGTCGCGGTCCTGCCGCCCTTCACCGACCTGCGTTCCGTACAGACCCTGGTCGACGGCGACAAGCTCAAGATCAAGTACGGCGCCCAGGACATCTCCGCGCACGACACCGGCGCCTACACGGGCGAGATCTCCGGCCCGATGCTGGCCAAGCTCAAGTGCACCTACGTGGCGATCGGCCACTCGGAGCGCCGCCAGTACCACAACGAGACCGACGAGCTCGTCAACGCCAAGGTGAAGGCCGCCTACAAGCACGGCCTCACCCCGATCCTGTGCGTCGGCGAGGAGCTGGAGGTCCGCGAGGCGGGCAACCACGTCTCCCACACGCTCGCGCAGGTCGAGGGCGGCCTCAAGGACGTCACGGCCGAGCAGGCCGAGACGGTCGTCATCGCCTACGAGCCCGTCTGGGCCATCGGCACCGGCAAGGTCTGCGGCTCCGACGACGCCCAGGAGGTCTGCGGGGCGATCCGCGCGAAGCTCGCCGAGCTCTACTCCCAAGAAGTCGCCGATGCCGTACGCATTCAGTACGGCGGCTCGGTGAAGTCCGGGAACGTCGCCGAGATCATGGCGAAGCCCGACATCGACGGCGCGCTGGTCGGCGGTGCCTCGCTGGACGCCGACGAGTTCGTCAAGATCGTCCGGTTCCGCGACCAGTGAGTATGCGCTAGAGGCGATCCGTCGTACTCTTGCGGGGCCGAAACCAGTATTTGGTGCGCCTGGCGTTCCGAATGAGGGTTTCGGCCCAGTCGTCCATCAGAATCCGAGGAAGTTGGTCCAGCCGTGGTTTTGGGGTTCTCGATCGCCCTGATCGTCTTCAGCCTGCTGCTGATGCTGCTGGTGCTGATGCACAAGGGGAAGGGCGGCGGCCTCTCCGACATGTTCGGTGGCGGTATGCAGTCGTCCGTCGGCGGCTCCTCGGTCGCCGAGCGCAACCTCGACCGCATCACCGTGGTGATCGGCCTGTTGTGGTTCGCGTCCATTGTCGTACTCGGCATCCTGATGAAGGTGAACAACTGATCAGCGGCTGACACCGGTCGTCAAATACCGGTACGACAGCACATTACGCACGCACATTCCGCACGTAAGGCCCCATGTTCGGTACGCCCTGCCAAGGGCGGCCTATCATGGGGCTTGCGTCTTGGTGCAGGGCCTGTAACTCCAAGCACTGGACGCGCGTTGGGCCTTACGTAGACTGAGGCGCTCGCAACGAAGCGAAAACGCCGACTCGCTTCGCGGCACCATTACGCAGGGAGTTACGACCGTGGCAAGTGGCAACGCGATCCGAGGAAGCCGGGTCGGGGCGGGGCCGATGGGCGAGGCCGAGCGTGGCGAGTCCGCGCCGCGTCTGCGCATCTCCTTCTGGTGCTCCAACGGACACGAAACGGTGCCCAGCTTCGCCAGCGACGCGCAGGTCCCCGACACCTGGGACTGTCCGCGCTGCGGCTTTCCCGCCGGACAGGACCGGGACAACCCGCCGGACCCGCCGCGCACCGAGCCGTACAAGACGCACCTGGCGTACGTACGGGAACGGCGCAGCGACGCGGACGGCGAGGCGATCCTCGCCGAGGCCCTCGCCAAACTGCGGGGCGAGATCTAGTGGTTGACGGCCGGCCAGGCACCGAAAGGTGCCTGGCCGGAGCCGTTTGACGGGGCGTCGGCCACCGGCGCCCCGACCGATTGTCAGTGGCGCCCTCTACGGTTTGTGAATCGGCGAACCGCGAGGGGGAATGGTGACGACGGTCGAGGTGGCGGGAGCGCGTGTGCCCGCGTGGCGCGGGGGGTTCGGGCGGTTGTGGAGCGCCGCCGTGTTCTCCGGTTTCGGCGACGCGCTGCGCACGGCGGCACTGCCCCTGCTCGCCACGACACTCACCGAAAACCCCCTGCTCATCGCCTCCGTGACGGCCTGCGGCTATCTGCCCTGGCTCGTCTTCGGACTGCTCGGCGGGGCCGTCGCGGACCGGGTCGACCAGCGGCGCGCCATGTGGACGGTCGATGCGCTACGAGGGCTGCTGGTCGCCTGTTTCGCCGTGGCCGTCGGCCTCGGGCACGCCTCGATCGGGCTGTTGGTCGCGCTCGCCTTCGCGCTGACCACCCTTCAGACCCTCTTCGACAACGCCTCGACGGCCCTGTTGCCTGCCCTGGTCGACAAGGAGGCGCTGGGCGGCGCGAACGCCCGCCTGATGACCGGTCAGCGCGTCGCGGGCGGTCTGCTGGCCGCTCCGGTGGTGCCTGTACTGCTCGTGCTGGGTACGGCCGTTCCGTTCGCGGCCGATGCCGTCACCTTCCTGGTCGGCGCGGCCCTGGTCGCCTCGCTGCGCCCCGACGCGCCCGCGCGGACGCCGAGACCGGCGGGAAGCACCCTGCGCGCGGAGATCGCGGCGGGCCTGCGCGCTCTGTGGCACGACGGGCCGCTGCGTGGCCTGTGCGCGGCCACGGCACTGTGCAATGTCGGCATGGGCGCCCTCATCGCCACGATGGTGCTTTTGGTGACCGGCTGGCTGGACGCGGGTAACGGAGGATACGCGGCGGCGATGACCGCGTACACGCTCGGCAGCCTCGTCGGCGGTGCGCTGAACGGTCGGCTCGTGGCCCGGCTCGGGCGGATACGGGCCGTCGTGCTCGCCGGTACGGTGCAGATCGGGGCGCTGGTCGTCATGGGGTCGGTGCGCAGCCTGGCCGCGCTGGTCGTCGCTCTGGCGGTGTTCGGGCTCATGGGGATGGTGTGGAACGTCAACACGACGACCCTGATGCAGAGCCGCAGCCCCGCCGCGATGCTGGGTCGGATCAGCTCGGCCTTCCGTACGCTCGCGGTCGCCGGAGCACCACTTGGTGCGCTGCTGGGCGGGGCCGTCGCGGCGGCGTGGGGACTGAACACGCCGGCACTGCTCGCCGCCGCTTTCTTCGTGCTGTCGGTCGCCGCACTGATACCGGCGCTGAAGTCGGACGTATCTGTAGGTTGAGACCGGTAGCGGGGGCCCAGGCACGGAAGAGGCGGAAGTCCGAGATGAACGCAGACAGCCGTAGCAGGCTCAACCAGGCGCCCGAGTGGACGGCTCTGGCCAAGCATCGTGAGGAGCTGACGGACACCCATCTGCGGGACCTGTTCGCCGCCGACCCCGGGCGCGCGGAGCGGTACGCCGTACAGGTGGGCGACCTGCACATCGACTACTCCAAGCATCTGGTCACGGACGGGACTCTCGCTCTCCTCCAGGAACTGGCCGTCGCGACGGGCGTGTTCGGGTTGCGGGATGCCATGTTCCGGGGTGAGAAGATCAATATCACCGAGGACCG
>NZ_JARAZV010000056.1:0-644 GCF_033795085.1 Streptomyces sp. AK08-02 | reverse complement strand
AGCTCGTCAAGGGCACCAGCACCTACACCGTCACCACGCCTGATCACACCAAGCGCACCTTCAGTAGCAGCGGTCAGCTCACCTCGGTTGTGGACGGCGGCGGCCAGGGCCTGACGCTGACGTACACCTCCGGAAAGCTGTCTTCCGTCAAGGACGCTGCGGGCCGGACCACGAGTTTCACCCTGAACGCCGATGGTCTGCTCTCCAACGTGGGTCTACCGGACGCCACTTCGGTGTCGTACACGTACACGGGAGGTCTCCTGACCTCCGTCACAGACCCTGCGGGCAAGGTCTCCTCCTACGGTTACAACGCGGACAAGCGGCTGACCTCCTACACCGATCCCGCAGGCGGCAAGGTCACCAACACCTACGATTCCGCCGGCCGAGTCGGCTCCCAGGTCGACCCGAACGACAAGACCACGAACTTCATCTGGGACGCCGGCGTCGGCGCGTCGCACACCACGGCTCCCGATGGCGGTGTGTGGACCGACCGTTACGCAGGCAATGTGCTGATGGAAAGCATTGACCCCTACGGAAAGAGCGTCTCCTACGACTACGACCGCTATCTACGCCCGGTCGAGATAACCGACCAGCGTGGCAACACCACGTCGATGACGTACGACAGCGCCGGACGCATGCTCACC